>CABXUS010000001.1 GCA_902515405.1 uncultured Bacteroidota bacterium
TTGAAGGAGATAAGTACAGAAAAATTGCAGAAGATAAGACTTTAAAAAACTTTGTTGTTAACTCAGTAAGAGGTAATATTTTCTCAGATGATGGAAGTTTGCTAGCTACATCCACAACTAAATACGATATATTTTTTGATTCAAAAACTGTTGCAAATAATGTGTTTGAATCTGAGTTAATGGAATTATCTGAACAGTTATCAAAATATTCAGATAAAGACAATCAATATTGGTTTGAATATTTAAATAATGGAAAGAGAGAAAACAAAAGGTATTTACCATTATTAAAAAATATTTCAAGAGATAAAGTTGAAAAAATTAAAAACTTCCCAATTCTTAAATATGGTTCTATAAAAGGAGGTCTAATTGTAGAGTCTAAGATAAAAAGGGAATACCCTTTAGGAAAAGTTGCAGAAAGAACTATTGGATATGAAAGAGTAGATGATAATGGAAATTACAGGGGGGTAGGATTAGAACATGCTTATGGCAAATTTTTAAGAGGGAAAAATGGTAATATGATTAAAAGAAAAATATCAAATGGGCAATGGAAAGTATTGGATAACGATTTAAATAAAGATCCGATAAATGGACTTGACATTAATACAACTATAAATACTTACATGCAAGACATAGTTCACGACTATCTTCTTGAGCAAACAGAAAAATTTGAGGCAGACCATTCAACTGCTATTTTAATGGAAGTTAATTCTGGAAAAATTAAAGCAATATCAAATTTTGGAAGAACAGAAAATGGAAAATATTATGAAAAGTTAAATTATGGTATTGGAGAATTAATGGAACCTGGCTCAACTTTTAAATTAATGACAATGATTGCGGCTTTGGAGGACCAGGTTATTGATACTTTAAAATTAATTGACACAGAAAATGGTGTTGTAGACTTTTATGGATATAAAGTGCGTGACTCTAGAAAGGGTGGATATGGAAAAATCAACGCAATGGACATATTTAGACTTTCATCAAATACTGGCATGGTAAAAATCATAAGCGAGGCCTATAATGGAAAATCAGAAAAATTTGTCAATAGATTATATAATATGGGGATAAACAACTCTGTTGATATGTTAATAAAAGGAGAACCAAAACCAAAAATTCCTCACCCATCTGACTCAAATTGGAATGGATTATCACTCCCATGGATGTCCTATGGATATGGAATATTATTAACACCATTACAAATTTTATCATTTTACAATGCAGTTGCAAACGAAGGTGAAATGTTGAAGCCAACATTTTTAGAAAGCACTAATAAATTTGGCTCAATTAATAAAAATCAAGAGTTTAAAAAATCTGTATTAAACCCAGCAATTTGCTCTAAAAATACTTTAGCAACAGTTCAGCAAATGTTGTATGACGTTATTAATCATGAAAATGGAACTGCAAAAAATATAAGATCTAACAATGTTAAAATTGCAGGAAAAACTGGAACTGCTCAAGTTGGATATGGTACTGATCAAGTTGACTATATATCTAGTTTTGTTGGATATTTTCCAGCTAATAATCCTAAATATTCTTGTATAGTCGTTGTACATAAACCAAATAAAAAAATTGGATATTACGGTTCTGATGTAGCTGCACCTGTTTTCAAAAGAATTGCAGAAAAAATATCATCTAGATTCCCAGAAATTGAGGAATATAACTTTTCAGAAATTTTAGAAAAAATAAAATTAACTGAAACAAATTCTAAAGTCATAACTAAAAATAATTTGGATTCATAATGGAGTTAAAAAAATTAGTTCAAAATATTAGAGATATAGAAATTATAGGAACTAGTGATTTAAATATTAAAAAAATTTCAAATAACTCTAATCAAGTAAATCCAGGTGATTTATTCATTGCTATTAAAGGCGAAAAATTTGATGGACATAATTATATTAAAAATGTAATTAAGAAAGGAGTCCAATGTATAGTTTGTGAGGTAGTTCCTGAAACCAAAACTAAAAATATCACATTCATAAAAACAAATTCTTCAAAAGACACTTATTCTAGAATATGCTGTAATTTCTTTGATAATCCTAGTAGCAAATTAAATCTTGTAGGAACTACAGGAACAAATGGTAAAACTACATGTTCAACTTTATTGTATCAAATGTTTAGTTTAAATAATATTAAGAGTGCATTAATTTCTACTAATGAAATAATTATAAACTCAAAATCTTATAAAACAAATTTAACTACACCTGACTCTTATGATTTAAATTATTTTTTAAATGAAATGGTCAAAACGCAAGTCAAATTTTGTTTTATGGAAGTTTCTTCTCACTCAATAAATCAAAGAAGAATTTCAGGTTTAAAATTTTCTTTAGGAGTTTTTACAAATATTTCTCATGATCATTTAAATTATCACAAAACCTTCAAAAATTATTTAAATGTCAAAAAAGAGTTTTTTGATTGTCTAGGAAAAGAATCAAGATCATTAATAAACATAGATGATAAAAACTCTAATTACATAATACAAAACACAAAATCTAAAGTATATAAAATGTCGTTAAAAACTGATGCTGATTTTAAATTAAAAATTTTGGAAAACAGTTTTAATGGTTTAGTAATTAAAATTGATGATAAAGAAATAAATACACAATTGATTGGAAGATTCAATGCATATAATTTATTAACTGTTTTTTCAACTGCTAAAATTTTCAATTTAGATTTTGATGAAATTTTAATAAAAATGAGTATGCTTAAAAACCCAAATGGCAGGTTTGATGTAATTATTGAAAATGGTATTATCGGAATTGTCGATTATGCCCATTCACCGGACGCATTATTAAATGTTTTAGAAACTATAATTGAAATAAAACACAAGGAAAATTCTATTATTACTGTAGTTGGATGCGGAGGTGGAAGAGATAAAGAAAAAAGATTAAAAATGGGAAGGATTGCGTCAAAATATAGTAATACTGTAATTTTTACATCTGATAATCCTAGAGATGAAGAACCCGAATCAATTATAGATGACATGATTTGTGGAGTTGATATTGAAGATCAATCAAAAGTTATAAATATTATTGACAGAAAAGAAGCTATAATAAAGGCTTCTAAAATTGCAAACCCAGATGATATTTTATTGTTAGCTGGAAAGGGACATGAAGATTATCAAATTATTAAATCAAAAAAAATAAAATTTAATGATAAAGAAGTATTAACAAAAACCTTAAAAATAGCTGTGTAATGTTTTATTATTTATTTGAATATCTTGAAAAAAATTATCAATTAGCTGGTGCAAGCTTATTCCAATACTTATCATTTAGATCTGCAATAACATTCATATTAGCCTTATTCATTTCAACAATATTTGGTAAAAAAATTATAAATTTTTTAAAATCTAAACAAATTGATGAGAACATAAGAAAGTTAGACCTTCCTGGAGAAAATGCTAAAAAAGGAACTCCTACTATGGGGGGAATAATTATCATTTTATCAACTATAATTCCAATACTTTTATTTGCTGATTTTAAAAATATATATATAATAGTTTTAATTATTACTACTGTATGGTTAGGAATTTTCGGTTTTGTTGATGATTACATAAAAGTTTTTAAAAAAAATAAAAGTGGATTAAAGGGTTCGATAAAAATTCTTGCCCAAGTTATTCTGGGTTTATTTATTGGATTTACAGTTTATTTTCATCCAGACATTACAACTAGAAATAATGAAATTAATGATAAAAAGATAGAAATAACTTTAGATGAAAATGAAAATAAATCTTTAAGAACAACTGTACCTTTTTTCAAAGACAATGAATTAGATTATGTAAAAGTATTTAAAATGAATTCAGAAAATTTCAATTGGATTTTTTATGTATTCATAGTAACCTTTATTATTGTTTCCTTATCAAATGGAACAAATTTAACTGATGGATTAGATGGTTTAGCTGCAGGTTCTTCATCAATAATTGTTTTTACTCTTGGAATATTTTCTTGGATATCTGGAAATATAATTTTTTCAGATTATTTAAACATCATGTATTTACCTGGCATTGGTGAAATTGTTGTTTTTGTTGCTGCTTTACTTGGAGGATTGATTGGTTTTCTCTGGTACAACACATATCCAGCTCAAATATTTATGGGTGATACAGGGAGTTTAACTGTAGGAGGAATAATAGCAGTTATTGCAATACTAGTTAGAAAGGAGCTTATTTTACCAATACTATGTGGCGTGTTTTTAATTGAAACTCTTTCAGTTATTATTCAGGTAAGTTTTTTTAAGTATACAAAGAAAAAATTTGGTATTGGTAGAAGAATTTTTCTGATGACACCAATACATCATCATTTTCAAAAAAAAGGATATAGTGAAAGTAAGATTGTAGCTAGATTTTGGATTATTTCAATAATGCTTGCTATTCTATCATTGATAACATTAAAAATAAGATGATAAAAAACAATCAAATAATGATTTTAGGAACTGGTTTGAGCGGTATGGGTTCATTAAAATTAGCCAATAAAATGGGGTTTAATGTTTTTATTTCAGATAGTAAAAAAATAAATATTGAGACTAAAAAACATTTTTATAAAAACGATATTGAATTTGAAGAAAATGGTCATAATAATAATAAGTTAATTGAATCAAAGGAAGTAATTATAAGCCCTGGTATCTCATTCAGAAATTTAAAAAAATTACATCCTGATATTAATAAGAAAAAATTCATATCAGAAATTGAGTTTGCGAGCAGGTATACTGATGCTTACATTATTGGGGTAACTGGTTCTAACGGAAAAACTACAACTGCTAATTTAATATACCATATTTTAAAAAGCAATGGATTAAACGTAGGCTTGGCTGGTAACATAGGTGTAAGTTTTGCATCATCTGTTTGTGATTATTCATATGATTATTATGTAATAGAGATAAGTAGTTTTCAATTAGATCATATTGTAGATTTTAAGCCAGATATTTCAATAATAACAAATATATCACCTGACCATTTAGATAGATACAATCAAAATTTTGAATTGTATGTTGAATCAAAATTTAGAATAATTCAAAATCAAACCACAAATGATTTATTTATATATAATAATAACTGCGTTGCTACAACAAATATTTTAAATAAAATAAATATCCAGCCTAACTGTATCTCAATTTCAATTGACAAAAACATGGAAAATAAAAATCAAATTTTCCTAAACAAGCATAAAATAAATTCATCAATAAATAAAGAAAAATTTATGATAAGTATAAATAATATTCCAATAAAGGGAGTTCATAATCTACAAAATTCAATGGCAGCTATTAGCGTTGCTCAAGTTTTGAAAATTTCAAATGAAAAAATTAAAGAAAGTTTAAAAACTTTTAAAAATATACCCCACAGATTAGAACATTTTTTAACAATACAAAAAGTGAAATATATCAATGATTCAAAGGCTACTAATGTTAATGCAGCATTTTATGCTTTAGATTCATTTAAAGAGCCAGTTGTTTGGATTGTTGGAGGTATCGACAAAGGAAATAACTATAAAGATTTAATACCAAAAGTAAAAAATAATGTAAAAGCAGTTATATGCTTAGGCAAGGACAATAATAAAATAATTGACACTTTTTCTAAGCATACAGATTTGATAGTTAGTACAGATGATATTTCAGAAGCTGTAAATAGTGCTTACAAAATTTCTAAGCCTGGCGATGTTGTTTTATTGTCACCAGCTTGTGCAAGTTTTGATTTATTCAAAAACTATGAGGACAGAGGAAATCAATTTAAAGATCAAGTAAGGAAATTATGAGTTTGATTAATAGTTTAAAAGGTGATAAAATAATATGGATAGTTGTATTAGCATTATCTATATTTTCATTTTTACCTGTTTACAGTGCTAGCTCAAACTTTGGAGTAAATATGGTTTTTTCAAGTGTTTTTAAACATGTTGCAATAATTTTTATAGGAATTATAATTATGTATACAACACACTTGATTGATTATAAATACCTAAGGGGACTATCATTAATTGTTCTTCCATTAGCTATTGTATTATTATTAATAACAGCACTACAAGGAAATGAAATAAGTGGTGCTAATGCAAGTAGATGGATTAGTATCCCGTTTATAAATATTTCTTTTCAACCTTCATCATTGGCTTCAATTTTTCTAATGATTTATATATCTAATTATATATCAAAAAATCACGAAAAAAAATTAAATTTTAAAAACTCAATAATAAAATTGTGGTTGCCAATCTTATTAGTTGTAATGTTGATTTTTCCTTCAAATTTTTCAACTTCATTTATGATTTTTAGTTTATCATTGATTCTTATTTTCATTGGTCAATACCCTTTAAAAAATATTCTCTTAATAATCTTTTCAGGACTTATTCTCACAACAATTTTTATTGGAATAGCTAATAAATACCCTGATATTGTTCCAAATAGAGTAGATACTTGGTCTAATAGAATTGAAAATTTTGTAAATCCAAGTTTGGATAATGATTCAAATTACCAAATAAACAGAGCTAAAGCAGCAATTGCTAGTGGTTCAATATTTGGCGTAGGAGCTGGAAAAAGTTCAATGAAATATATTTTGCCACAAAGTACATCAGATTTTATTTTCTCTATAATAACTGAGGAATATGGTATTATTGTAGCAATTATAATATTACTATTATATATAATATTACTGTTCAGAATTGTTATCATTTCTTATAAGGCTAATAATATTTTTGGTCAATTACTATCACTTGCAGTTGGATTACCTATTGTTTTTCAGGCTTTAATAAATATGGGTGTTGCTGTACATTTATTTCCAGTGACTGGACAACCTCTACCATTGATAAGTACTGGCGGAACATCTATTTGGATTACTTTTTTTGCATTTGGAATATTATTAAGTATTAGTAGAATAAATATCTTGAACAACATTGAATTAGAAACACAAAAAATAAATAATGAGTCTTAATTTAATTATATCTGGTGGTGGAACAGGAGGTCATATTTATCCTGCAATAAGTATTGCAAACCAGTTAACTAAAAAAATTAATAATTGTGATATACTTTTTGTTGGAGCAAAAAGCAAAATGGAAATGATAAAGGTTCCAGAAAACGGTTATAAAATTATTGGATTATGGATTTCTGGATTTAAAAGATCATTAAATATTTCTTCAAATTTATTATTACCAATAAAAATTTTAACAAGCTTAATTCACTCATCATTTATAATTATAAGACATAAGCCAAAGCTTGTTATTGGAACCGGAGGTTATGCAAGCGGACCTGTAATGTATATTGCAGCATTGATGAATATTCCTGTGTTTATTCAAGAGCAAAACTCATATCCTGGATTAACTAATAGGATTTTATCTAAGTATGCGAAGAAAATATTTGTTGCGTATGATGGTATGGAAAAGTATTTTAAGGAATCAGAAATTATTCTGTCAGGAAATCCAATCAGAAAATCAATAAAAAATATTAATTCAAAAAATAAGAGTGAATTTTTAGATTCAATAAATTTCAATAAAAAATTAAAAACTGTTTTAGTTCTTGGTGGTAGTCTGGGAGCTGATAGAATTAATGAATTTATAACTCAAAACTTAAGTTTTTTTGAAAAAAATAATCTTCAAGTAATACTACAATGTGGATCAAGGTATTATGAAAAATACAATAATTTTAATAGTCAATTCTTAAAGGTTTTACCATTTATCAAAGAAATGGATAAAGCATTTTCAGCTGCAAGTATTATAATTTCAAGATCTGGTGCAAGTATTATTTCAGAGTTATGTTTCGTCGGTAAGCCAGTTATATTTATTCCCTCACCTAATGTTTCCGAGAATCATCAATCTAAAAATGCAAAAAAACTATATGATATAGGTGCTGCAGAATATGTGGAGGAAGATGAAATTGAATATAAATTAAAATCAATAATTAATAAAATCTTTGTTAGTGAAATATATAGCAATTCTTTATCAAGTAATATAAGAGCACTCTCAAAACCAAACGCTTCAAAAATAATTGTTAATGAACTAAAGCAGTATTTAAAATGAGTTATTTAGAATATAAAAATTATTATTTTATTGGAATTGGAGGAATTGGCATGTCTGCAATGGCAGAATATATGCTTTCAATTAATAAAAATATTGCTGGTTATGATAGAGAAGAATCATTTTCTACCAATCGACTCGAAAGTCTAGGTATTAAAATTATTAATCAAGATAATCCAAATTATATAAACTTAAAATTTAAAGAAAATAAAAAGACTTTAGTAGTTTTTACACCTGCTATCAGTTCTAGTAATTTGATTTTAAAATATTTCAAAAAAAATAAATTTAAAATTATTAAAAGATCTGATCTCCTTGCAGAAGTCGTAAATTCTAAATTTTGTGTTGCAATAGCTGGAACACACGGAAAAACAACTACTACTTCAATTTTATCTCATATATTATTTAACTCAAAACTAAAATTTACTTCTTTTATTGGCGGAGTTATTAGAGGATATGAATCAAATATTATATTAAATGGAAATAAAATATTCCTTGTTGAAGCTGATGAATATGATAAAACTTTTTTAAAAATTAAACCTAATATTGCATCAATAATTAATATTGATGGTGATCACTATGATATTTACTCAAATATTTATGATTTAAAAAAATCTTTTAAAAAATTTACAAAAAACTTAAAAGTGGGTGGAATATTATTTCATGATTCAAGTTTAGATTTTAATGGTTTTTCATTTGGATATGATTCCAACTCTAATGCTCAAATAATTAATTTAACCCATATAGAAGGAAAATCAATTTTTGATATTAAAATTAATGATGATGTTTTTAAAAATGTAGAGCTTAATATGCCTGGTATTCATAATGCCACTAATGCTTTAGTTGCCTTTTTAATTGCAATTGAATTAAAAGTGAAACCTCAAACAATTTTAAATTCATTAAAATCTTTTCCTGGGATAAAACGAAGGTTTTCAATTGAGTTGCAAGATCCAAAAGTATTTATTGATGATTATGCTCATCATCCAAGTGAAATATTATCTGTTTATAATTCAATAATTTCAATTTATCCAAACAAAAAAAACCTCGTAATTTTTCAACCTCACTTATTTTCAAGAACTAAAGATTTTCTTATTGATTTTGCGAGAGCATTAGAAAAGTTTGATAAAATAGCATTATTAGATATTTATCCAGCAAGAGAAGAGCCAATTAAAGGTGTAAGTTCTAAATCAATTTTAGACCAAATAAATAATAAAAACAAACTACTAATAACTAAATCAGAGATTTATAATTTAGTTAAGGAAGATGAATCTGACTTAATTATATCAATGGGTGCTGGCGATATTGGTAATGAGGTAGAGTCAATTAAACAAGTATTAATAGAAAGCAATGAAAACTAAATTTTTTATTTTATTGTTATTATTAATTATAATGGTTTTTACTGTTACTTTCTCATCAATTAATAATAACAATCGCTTAGTACAAATCAATCAAAGTAATGTTTCTGAATCAATTTCTATGATTTCCAAAGATTCAATTATTAATTATTTAAAATTAGTGGATGTAATAAAAGACTCTATGTACGTAGGAGATTTAGATTTATTTAATATTGAAAAAAATATTGATAATATTGATTATTTAAAAGACTCTAATGTATTTATTGGAATTAATTCATCATTGGAAATTGAAATTAATGAAAGAATTCCAGTTATAGAATTAAAAAACTTAAATGTTTACCTAGACAGAGATGGGACTATAGTTCCAAAATCTAAAATTAATGAACCTGAAACGATAAAGTTTTTTGGGAATATTGATTCAACTAACTATAGAAACATTTCAAATCTTGGTTCATTAATAATAAAAGATGAATTCTTAAATCATCATATTAAATATATTTTTTCTGACTCAAAAGAGATATTTATAAAATCAAAAAATCATGATTATAATATTCAACTAGGATCGTTGGAAATGTTTAAGACAAAGTTGTTAAACTACAAGTTTTTTTATGTCACTAAATATGATAAAGATATTATTTCACGAATAGAAAAAATTAATTTAAAATTTGAAAATCAGGTAATAGTTGAAAAAAAATAATATGGAAAAAAACGAATTATTTATTGGGCTTGATATTGGGACCACTAAAATTGTTGCAATGATTGGAATTGTTAATGAATACAATAAACTTAAAATCATTGGAATTGGTAAGTCTAAGAGTTTAGGTGTACATAGAGGAGTAGTTAATAACATAAGCCAAACAATTCAATCTATCCAAGGAGCAATTAATGAAGCTGAAAATAACTCAAATGAAAAGGTTGACAAAGTTATAGTTGGAATAGCTGGTCAACATATAAGAAGTTTACAGCACAGTGATTATATAACTAGAGAAAATTCTGATCAAGTAATTGATGACAGTGATTTAGAAAAGTTAATTAATCAAGTATATAAATTAGTTATGATGCCTGGTGAGGAAATAATTCATGTTTTGCCTCAGGATTTTAAAATAGATGGACAAAGTGAAATTAAACAGCCAATTGGAATGTTTGGTGGCAGATTAGAGGCAAACTTTCATGTTGTTGTTGGGCAAGTAAGTTCAATAAAAAATATAGCTAGATGTGTAAAAAGTTCTGGAATCGATTTTGATGGAATAACTCTTGAACCGATTGCATCTGCTGATGCTGTATTAAGTATAGAGGAGAAAGAAGCTGGAGTAGCACTCGTTGATATTGGAGGAGGGACTACTGATTTAGCAATATTTAAAGATGGAATCATTAGACATACTTCTGTTATTCCTTTTGGTGGAAATATTATAACAGATGATATAAAGGAAGGCTGTTCAATAATTAAAAAACAAGCTGAGTTATTGAAAATAAAATTTGGTTCAGCGTGGCCTGGGGAAAATAAAGAAAATGAAATTGTTTCAATTCCAGGATTGAGAGGTAGGGACCCCAAAGAAATTTCTCTTAAAAATCTTTCAAAAATTATTCATGCAAGAGTTGTTGAAATAATTGAACAGGTCTATATGGAAATAAAAAATTATGGTCATGAAGAACAAAAGAAAAAACTAATAGCTGGAATTGTTTTAACAGGTGGTGGAAGTCAGTTAAAACACTTGAAACAACTAGTTGAATATGTTACAGGAATGGACACTAGAGTTGGATTGCCAAATGAACACCTTGCAGGAAATAATTCAATAGAAATTTCAAATCCAACTTTTGCAACAGCTGTTGGATTAGTAATGAATTCAATGAAAAATAGAAAAAATTTAAATATGAATCAAAAAACTTTAACAGATTCTAATAAAGATAATATGGAAAATGATGAGGAAATAAATTCAGAAGTAAATCAAAATGATAAAACAAAATCAATTTTTGAAAAATTTACTGATAAAATAAAAACATTTTTAGAAAACGCAGAATAATACAACTATGAATACAGAAAATCAATTTAAAAATCTATCATTTATATTGCCAAAAAATCAGAGCAATGTTATCAAAGTAATTGGAATTGGAGGTGGAGGAAGTAATGCAATTAATCATATGTATAACAAAGGCATTAATGGTGTTGACTATGTTATTTGTAATACTGATTCTCAAGCTTTAGAAAATAGTCCAGTTCCAAATAAAGTTCAATTAGGGATTAAGGAAACTGAAGGTCTGGGTGCAGGTGCTGATCCTTTAATTGGTGAAAAAGCTGCAATTGAAAGTTTAAATGAAATGAGAGCATTGTTAGAAAAAAATACAAAAATGGTTTTTATTACTGCTGGTATGGGAGGTGGTACAGGAACAGGAGCCGCTCCAATTATTTCAAAGTTAGCTATGGAAATGGATATTTTAACTGTTGGAATTGTTACAATGCCTTTTGTATTCGAAGGTAAAATTAGAATGAATCATGCAAACAAAGGTCTAGAAAAACTAAGAAGTAATGTTGATTCTTTAATAGTTGTAAATAACAATAAATTGAGGGATATATATGGTAATTTGGGTGTAAAAGAAGGCTTTTCAAAAGCTGATGAAGTATTAGCAACAGCTGCAAAAGGTATAGCAGAAGTTATTACCCACCATTACACTCAAAATATTGACTTAAAAGATGCAAAAACCGTTCTTTCTAAAAGTGGAAATGCAATAATGGGATCATTTAGTTCATCAGGTGACAAACGAGCATTAAATGCAGTATCAAATGCTCTGGATTCTCCTCTTCTTAATGATAATAGAATAGATGGTGCTCAAAACGTTCTTCTTTTGATTGTATCTGGATCAAATGAAGTTACAATTGATGAAATAGGAATAATTAATGATTACATACAAGAAAAAGCAGGAAATAATGCGAATATTATAATGGGTATTGGAGATGATCAAAGCCTAGTTGAAGAAATTACAGTTACAGTTATTGCTACAGGTTTTGATATGAAACAACAAGATGAAATTTTGCATATTGAACCAAAGAAAACAATATATAATTTAGACGATGAATCAGAAATTACAGAAAACTTTAAAGAAGATAAAACTGAATTACAATTTGATTTTTCATCAGAGGAAATTGATTTTAAAAATATTGATTTTAATGTTGATGAAATTCAAAATAATATTATAAAAACTAATGAGGAAATTAAAAACATTGATATTGAGTTTGAATCTATTTCCCCGTCAGATGAGTTAATTCCTGAAAAAATTGACGTGTTGGATTATAATACTATAAATAATATTGAAGTTAAAAATCCTGAATTAGTAAAAATTAATGAAGAATTAGTATTTGATTTCCCTTCAAATGATAATAATATTGATAAAGTAGTTCATGTTTTAGAAGAAGATGTCAATGAAATTGAAGTCATAGACCCTATTCAAATTATACCATACACTATAGTTGAAGAAAATAATTTAGTTCAAGTTGCCGATGAGATTCATGATAAAAAAAATATAGAAGATAAGTCAGAGATAAATCCATTAAATAGTCCAATTGTTGATGGTTTAGCAAAAAGAACCGAAGAAAGAAAAATAAAATTAAAAGAATTTAATTATAAATTTGTAAAGCCAAGAAAGGTTGAAGATATGGAAAAAGAGCCTGCTTATAAAAGAGCTGGAATTGAATTAGATTCAAATATAGAAAATTCTATAACAACATCTTCATTGGTAGAAGATGATGAAGGTAATTTGAATTTAAAATCAAAGAATTCATTTCTTCATGATAATGTAGATTAAAATTATGAAATTATCCGAAAAAATAGATTTGCAAATTAAAGATGCTATGAAAAGCAAAGATTCATTAAGACTTGAATCTTTGAGGGCAGTAAAATCTTCAATTCTACTATTTAATACAAAAAAAGGTAACTCTAATGAAATAAATAACAGTGATGAAATACAAATACTTAGTAAGTTAGTTAAACAAAGAAAAGAGAGTGCTGAGATTTTTCTTTCTCAAGAAAGACATGATTTAGCTAAAATTGAGAGCGATCAAGCAAATATTATTAAAGAATTTCTGCCAAAACAATTAAGTGAAGCTGATATTGAAAAAACTGTAACTGAAATTATTTCAAAAATTAATGCTTCTGGCATGAAAGATATGGGTAAGGTAATGGGTATAGCCTCAAAAGAACTTTTAGGAAAAGCTGACGGGAAAACTATTTCGCAAATTGTTCGGAAAAATCTAGTATAATTATAAATGGCCAAGTAGTTCAACTGGATAGAACATCAGATTTCGGCTCTGGCGGTTGAGGGTTCGAATCCTTCCTTGGTCACTATTTTTTAATTTCATTATTACATTTGTTAAAGAATCTTATTGAAAGTAAAATAGATGCTATAATTAAACCAATTAAAAAGCCAATCCAAACACCTGTAGCTTTTAGATCTGTGTATAAGCCTAAATAAATCATAATTGGAACTCCAAAGATTATATATGATAAAAAACAAATCATTGATGGTATTTTAACATCTTGAATCCCTCTTAAGGCACCTTGTGCAACAATTTGTATTCCATCAAAAATTTGAAATAGTGCTACAATAATCAATAATTTTGAGGCTAAACTCACTGTTTCTAAGACATCGAAACTATTGTCATTATCTAAGTAAAGCCAAGGCAGTAAGTCAGAGAATATAATAAATATTAATGCAAATATTAATTCAATCAAAATTGTTATTAAGAAAATTGATATTGCAATCCTCTTAAGATTTTCATAATCATTTAAACCCTTTTTATTTCCTATCCTAATTGTAGCAGCTACACTTAAACCAAGAGCCACCATAAAAGTTAAAGATGATAAACTTAGAGCAATTTGATTTGCAGCTTGATAATTTATTCCAATTATTCCACATACCCATATACCAGATATAAAAAAACCAACTTCAAACATCATTTGCAATGCAGAAGGATAGCCAAGATTTATAATTTTTTTTGTAATTATGAAAGAAAACTTTAGGCTAAATAAGTTATCTAAGTATTTATTTATTTTTGGGTTTGATTTTATTAAATAAATTATTATTAAAACCATAATAAATCTTGAAATCAATGTTCCTATTCCAGCTCCTACCAATTCGAGTTTTGGAAAACCAAACTTCCCATATATTAAAATATAATTAATGACAACATTAACCAAGTTTGCAATCACAGTTGATATCATTGCAATTTTTGTAAATGATAATCCATCTGAAAATTGTTTAAACGATTGAAAAATTATTAATGGAAATAATGAAATTGCTACTAATGTAATATATGGATAAGCTAAATTAACTACTTCTTCAGATTGACCCATGTAATATATAATAGGCTTAGCAATTAGTACAATAATCGTAAGAACAGCACCTAATAAAATACACACCAATATTCCATTTGAAAGAATAGATTTTGTATTAGATTTATTTTTTTTTGCATCACTTTCAGCAATAAGTGGAGTTATTGCAGTTGAAAATCCAATTCCAAAAGCCATTGCTAAAAAAACAAAACTATTCCCAAGTGAAATAGCAGCTAATTCAGATGTACCTAGTTGACCAACCATAGCATTATCTACAAATCCCACCAATGTATGACCTATCATACCGATAATTACTGGATAAGCAAGCTTTAAATTATAAGAAAATTCTTTAGTGTAGGCTTGTAATAAATTCAATGTTACATTTTATTCTTAGATTAAATGAAAAAGTAAAGGCAATAATTAAAATAATATTTTTCATTCTATCGTTATAGTTTTTATTGTTTTAAGGTTTGTTTTTGGTGCAACCACATAATTTAAAATTTCAAACTCGAGATTGACTTTTTCTTTAACTTTTTTAGTTTTTATATATATTATTTTACTTGATTTAGGTTCGAGCTCAATAAATTTATAGTCGTTATGAAATGTATATTGACCAATATAGTTAAGACTAATTGGAGCAACAGATTTATTTATTAATTCCACTTGTAAAATATCCACTTTTCTATCCCTGTATCCATATCCTTTTGAAACAACTTCTAAATTATTTTCGATTACCTGCTTTAAATTATTTGATTTACCAATAATTAAATCTCTATACCAAATAAATGTATCTCCATTAAATAAAGCATCCCTTATGGATTTAATTGTTTGGTTTTTAGACATAATAAATGTTATTGGTCTATGGTAACTTTCCTTTTCAATATTAAAATCCCATTCTATTAATATGTGAACATCACTTGTTCCCATCATAGTTAATTCATTTTCTAGTGCAATTTTCATCGCCTCTTCCGAAAAAGTGTCAAAGTTTACAACTTCAATTCCATGTAATAATTTTTTATCAATAACCTCTTTGTGAATAGGATCTAATTTAGCTATTCCATCAATTCTGTTAGCTTCCCACATTGGATGATTCCAAAAAACAAAGGCTCCTTGATTATTAGCTTCTTTAATGCCATCTATAAAACTTAAAGGTTCTTTTTTTTTATCAAAAAACTTATTTGCATCTTCTATAAAAATAGCATTAAAATGACCTGGAGGCATTGGTTTTGTAATCTCTGTTCCATGTACAACAGCAATAGGTCTATTTTGAACATAACCACCTGCAATTTGAAATGATCTATTTCTATTGTTATGAGGGATATCAGACAAATGTGATTGATATTCTAGATGCTCTGTTAATGATATTAAATCGATACTATCCCTAAGAGCTTCATCAACTCTTATTGTAGGCCAAACAGCACCATCAGAAAAAACACTATGAATATGTAGGTCAGATGATATATAATATACATTCTTTGGGCTTTCAAAAAATATCTTTTTTTCTTGACTAAAATTTATATTTATAAAGAAAAATGTGAATGTCAATATTAAATATTTCATGTTTTTAAAGTTTTTAAGATTCTACTTTTAATTCTATTATATTTTTTAATATTAAGATTATATAATGTATAGTTTTTAAAAATCTTATTAATTAAAAGTTTATGTTTCTTAGGATTAATTTTTTTTAAAGATTCAAGAATTTCGTAATCTTCACATCCAATTCTATGAGATTCAAATCTTAGTGAGGATAATGGCCCATTTTTACCTGGATATATTATGTGTGTATCACCTGCTGGTAGAAAATTGTTTGGACCAGCAGCTGGTGAAGGGTGCTTTACAACACTTTTTTCAAATGGATTAGCCTTGTATTGATTAAGTCCCCAGTGCAAGTAACCCATTGTATTATATTTTGAGCCACCCCAACCAAAATATACCTGTCTAATCTTTTCCATATCTAAAGTTCTATTAAGCCATTTTCCACCTGGGACAAGACAAGTATAAACCAAAATTTTTTCTCCTAGTTTTTCTCTTGACCTAAAAAAATCCTCATTTTCCTGAAAATCATTAATTATTGGACACCAAATATCTATCGAGTTCCCTAAACTTTCTCTTGTATTTGTAGCTTCCATAATCTTAATATCAGGATGAATATCTTTAATCTGATTAGAAACATCGATATAGCATTGAGCATTTACTGATGTTGGTTCATCTGCAATATGTTGTAACCACTTATCAGTTAAGTTATATTTTTCGGTAAACTCTTTTATTTTTAAGGCAACATCAGTAATTTCTTTTTTCCCCTCCTCTGAATAGTATCCAACATCTCTCAATTTAGTAATTAGTTCAGGATTTCCCCAGTCATCATTTTTCCCTCTATCAAGAAGGTGTGGAGATTCAAAATATTTGAAACCGTATTTCAAAAAAACATTAATAAATGACATCATTCTTTCCTCATTTAAAAATATTTCATCATTTTCAATATAAATTAGTTCACCTGGTATTTTTACACAATTCTGTCTCCCATAAGCCATTAATTTTGCATATTTTTCAAGCATAATATACCAATCTGTTGACCATCTTTCAAGCTGATGATATTCTTCCATCTTGGATAAATTAAACCAATTCGTATAAAAGAAATTGCTTTTTTCTAGCTCTGGAATAATAATATCATAAATATGTATTTTTAGTTTAAGGCTAAATTTTTGATCATTTATATGAATAGTAAAATCAATCTGATGTTTATCTAGATTTAAATTTTTATCAATAGGGATTTTTACATTGATTAAAGAAAAATTTGATTTACTAATTAACATACTGGATTTAATTGGTTTAATTATTTCAAAAATTCTAAAGGGGGCTCTTCTTATAACGTAAGGATTAACATTACCCTTAAATTGTTCTGTTCTACTATCAAGTCCTGTGTTCTGTTCAACTGGCACATCTAATACCTCACTAAATATTATTTTATTAAATGAGTCACTTTTGTAATCAAATTTAATTACTGAGTTAAGTTCAGATTTAACAACCAGATTGATATTATATGTTGTGTTTTTTGGGGAATCAATGGAATAATTTTTATAAAATTTTAAATTATTCTTATCAGGATAAACTGCGTCAAGAATATTTGAAAAACCTACATCCTGAGCGATTGATATAGCTGAAAAAAAAAATAGTATCGTTTTAAAAATATATTTCATTCAAATTTTCATTAATTTAAGAAAAAATTAAATCAGCTAACTATGAAAAAATATTATTTATCATTCCTACTCATAAGCCTTTTGTTTTCTTGCACTAAAAATCAAAAATTAGAAACCATATCATTGTTTAATGGTGAAAACTTAGATGGTTGGATAATTTATGGGACTGAAAAATGGTATGTAGAAGATTATGAGCTGGTTTGTGAGAGTGGTCCAGACAAAGAATATGGATATCTTGGAACTGAAGAAAATTTTGATGATTTTATTCTTACTCTACAATTTAAACAGGAAAATAATGGTAATAGTGGTGTATTTTTCAGGTCATCTGTCGATGGAACTAAAGTAAAGGGATGGCAAGTGGAGGTAGCTCCTCCGGGCTTACATTCTGGGGGTATTTATGAGTCATACGGAAGAGGCTGGCTTATTAAACCTGATTCGGCTAAAGATTCAGTTATTAAAATGGGCGAGTGGAATTCCATGAAAATTAAAGTTATTTCCGATGAAGTGACAACCTCAATAAACGGCACTGAAATGATTAAAATTAAGGATTCGATAATTGGGAAAGGTGTTGGAGGAGTTGCCCTTCAAATTCACGATGGAGGTGGAATCAAAGTGAGATGGAAAAATTTAAGAATTAAAAAACTTTAATTATAAATATCTCCACTAGAGTGATTCTTTGACGCCCCTGTAACACTTTTTAAACAGTTTATTTTATTTTTAATTTTTAAATATCCTATTAGAGCAAAAATTAAACATTCTTTGTAGTTTATTATAGTATCATCAGGAATTAAAATATTAATATTATAATCTTTTTTTAAGATTTTAATTAGGGTTCTATTATAACTTCCACCGCCACTTAAAAGCACCTTCTCATTTGAATTAATATTATTACTAATTTGATTAGCTGCATGCTTTACATATGTTGCCAAAACATCAATTTCGCTTAAATTATATTTATTTATTATTGGGATTATTTTTTCTTTTACAAACTCAATTCCTAAAGATTTTGGATATTGTTTTTTGTAATAATTTAATTCATTTAATTCATTAAAAAGTTTAGTAATTACTTTCCCTTTTTTTGATAAATCTCCATCTGAATCATAATCATAGCCAATTTTTTTAGCGTAGTAGTTAAGAACAGTATTTAATGCACATATATCATAGGCATATATGTTTTTATCCTTTTTAATTGAAATATTTACGAAGCCGCCAAGATTTAAGCAATAATTATATTCATTAAATAAAAGTTTATCTCCGATAGGAACAAGCGGCGCACCTTGACCACCTAGTTTAATATCCTGCTCCCTAAAATTATTTACTGTTTTTATCCCTGTAACTTTATTAATTACTTTTCCACTACCTATTTGTAAAGTTTTTCCAATATTAGGTTGATGAAATACAGTATGACCATGAGACGAAATTAAATCAGGTGATTCTAATTTATTTTTACTAATGAACTTTTTAATACTTAATCCAATAAATTCACCAAATTTTAAATCAAGTTCTTTAATTTTTTGTTTATCAAAATTAATTATGTTGATAAGTTTAACTTTTAAATCGTTAGAGTAATCAACCGTTTCACATTTTATTATTTTATAATTATTTATATGATTTGAAGAAAAGGAAACATAACACAAGTCTAGACCATCAACAGATGTTCCACTCATTACGCCTACGATTTTGAATGAGCCAGTCATTTAATAAATCAAATTAAATAAAATAAAACGAAAAAACTTAATTAATAGCAGTGTATAATTTTTCTATAGTTTTTTTAGGACTTTCAGATTTGAAAACAAAACTTCCAGCCACAAGGATATCTGCACCAATTGATACTAATTTCTTGGCATTATCTAGACTAACACCTCCATCAATTTGGATAATTGTATTTGCATTTGAATTACTTATAATTGTTTTTAATGATTTAAGCCTTTTATATGTTTCGTTGATAAATTTTTGACCAGAAAAACCTGGAAAAACACTCATAAGGCAAACTAAATCAATTTGATCAATAAACTCCTTAAGTAAAGAAACATCTGTATCAGGATTTATTGCAACACCGGCTTTAATATTTAATTTTTTTATTTGTTTAATTGTGTCTTTAAGATTATCACATGCTTCATAATGAACAGTAATTGTATTTGCACCAAGACTTGCAAATTTTTCAACATAATTTTCAGGATTTACAATCATTAAATGCATATCCAAGTGCTTTTCTGAATATTTTTTAAATACATCTAAAATCGGAGTGCCAAATGTGATATTAGGAACAAAAACACCATCCATAATATCTAAATGAAACCAATCAGCATCGCTTTTGTTTACCATTTCTATTTCTTCCTCTAACTTTCCAAAGTTACAAGAGAGCATAGATGGAGCAATAATTTTCATTAATTAGCCTAAGTAGGTTTTTAAGATTTTACTTCTGGATGTATGTTTTAATCTTCTAATGGCTTTTTCTTTTATTTGTCTAACTCTTTCTCTAGTCAAATCAAATGTTTCACCAATTTCTTCAAGAGTCATAGCATGTTGTTCGGCTAATCCAAAATATAGTCTAACAACATCAGCTTCACGAGGTGTTAAGGTCTCAAGTGCTCTTTCAATTTCTGTTTTTAATGATTCATGGAGGAGTTTTTTATCAGGGTTAGGAGATTCACCACTTTTTAATACATCATAGAGATTTGAGTCTTCACCTTCAACAAGTGGAGCATCCATGGAAACATGTCTTCCAGAATTTTTCATTGATTCTTTAACATCAGAAACAGTCATATCAAGTTCTTTGGCGATTTCCTCTGCAGATGGAACCCTTTCCTTAGCTTGTTCTAGAAAAGCATACATCTTATTAATTTTATTTATAGAGCCAATTTTGTTAAGAGGGAGTCTTACAATCCTAGATTGTTCTGCTAAAGCTTGAAGAATTGATTGTCTAATCCACCATACAGCATAAGAAATAAATTTAAAACCTCTTGTTTCATCAAACCTTCTTGCGGCTTTAATCAAACCTAAATTTCCTTCATTGATTAAATCGGGTAGAGTTAAACCCTGATTTTGATATTGTTTCGCTACAGAAACTACAAACCTTAGGTTAGCCTTAGTTAATTTTTCTAAAGCTATTTCATCACCCTTTTTAATTCTTTGAGCTAAATCAACTTCTTCTTCAGCAGTAATTAAATCGACTTTACCTATTTCTTGTAAATACTTGTCTAAAGATGCAGTTTCCCTATTAGTAACCTGTTTAGTAATTTTTAATTGTCTCATTTAATATCTTTATTATTTATACGAATAAAAATGAAAAAGGTTTCAAAATTACTTTTCTTTTTTTGGTCTTTCTATTAACATCCTTCTAGAAACTTTTTGTTTTTTTGTTCTAGGATCAAAACCAACATATTTTACATCTAAAGAATCTCCAATTTTTAAATAATCTTCTACTTTCTCAACTCTTTCCCACGCAATTTCTGAAATATGTAGTAGTACTTCTTTGCCAGGTCTAAACTCAACAACAGCACCAAAATCTAGAATTTTAACAACTTTTACATTGTATGTTTCTCCTGCTTTTGGCTTAAAAGTAATATCATCAATTTTTTTAATAACTGAGTCTATCATTTCTTGGTCTGTTCCAAGAATCTCTACAACTCCTTTTTCGTCTTCTTCTTCAATAACGATTGTTGTACCAGTTTCTTTCTGCATTTCTTGAATAACCTTTCCTCCCGGTCCAATTACTGCACCAATAAAATCGCCCTCAATTATGACCTTAACCATTTTAGGTGCATGAGGTTTTACTGAACTAGCAGGTTCCTTAATTGTTTTATTCATCTCGTCAAGAATTTCTAATCTTCCTAACCTTGCTTGTTCTAATGCTTTTTCAAGAATTTCATATGATAAACCTTTAATTTTAATATCCATTTGACAAGCTGTAATTCCATTATCTGTTCCTGTCACTTTAAAATCCATATCTCCTAAATGATCTTCATCACCGAGAATATCAGAAAGAACTGAATATCTTTCTCCATCAGAAATTAATCCCATTGCAATACCAGAAACAGGCTTACTTATTTTAACTCCTGCATCCATTAATGCCATTGTTCCAGAACATACGGTTGCCATTGACGATGAACCATTAGATTCCAAAACCTCAGAAACTACCCTAACAGTATATGGACAATCATTGGGAAAAACCTTACTCAAAGCCCTCTGAGCTAAATTACCATGTCCAATTTCTCGTCTAGATGTTCCTCTTAATGGTCTTGCTTCACCAGTACAAAAAGGTGGAAAATTATAATGTAAGTAAAAGTTTTCTTCACCTTGATTTGTTGGAGAATCAATAATATTAGCATCTCTTGAAGTTCCTAAAGTTACTGTTGCTAAAGCTTGGGTTTCTCCTCTTGTGAAAATTGAAGAACCATGCGTTGATGGTAAATAACTAACTTCAGTCCATATAGGTCTTATATCAGTTGTCTTTCTTCCGTCTAATCTTATGCCTTCACTCAGAACTAATTCTCTTACTGCTTCTTTCTCTACTTTAGAAAAATAGGTTGAAATTAAATTTCCATTTTCCTCTAATTCTTCCTCACTAAACGATTTTATCAAATCTTCTTTTAATGAGGAGAACTGTTCAGATCTTTCACTTTTTCCTAAACCACTTTTAGCAATTTCATAACACTTTTTATAGCAATCATCGTGGATTTTATTAAATAAATCTTTATTTTCATCTCCATGATCATAATCTCTTGTTTCTTTTTTTCCAACTTCTTGAACTAATTCATTTTGAATATCAATTTGAGTCTTGATAGCATCGTGCCCAAACTTTATCGCATTTGTCATTTCTTCTTCTGATATCTCATCAAATTCACCCTCAACCATAGAGACTGAATCATAACTAGCTCCAATCATTATGTCAATATCAGATTCTTCTAATCGACTTCTGCTCGGATTAACAATTAATTCACCATCAATTCTTGCTACACGAACTTCAGAAATTGGATGTTCAAATGGAATATCAGAAAGTTGAATTACAGTTGATGCTGCTAACCCCGCTAATGAATCTGGCATTACATCATCATCATGCGACATTAACTGAATCATTACCTGAGTTTCATAATGATAATCCTTAGGAAATAATGGTCTAAGAACTCTATCAACTAGTCTCATGGTTAATATTTCATCGTTCGAGGGCCTAGCCTCTCTTTTAAAGAATCCACCTGGAAATTTTCCTGCAGCTGCAAATTTTTCTCTGTAATCTACAGTTAGTGGTAAAAAATCAACAGGACTAGCCTTTCTAGATGAGACAACAGTAGCTAAAAGCATAGCATTTCCCATTTGAATTACAGCTGATCCATCAGCTTGTTTTGCAAGTTTTCCTGTTTCTATTGAAATGATTCTTCCATCAGGAAGCTTAATTTCTTTTTTATAAATTTTTGTATTCATTTGTTTTCATTAATTATTATTGTTGTGTGAGTAGCAACCAATGAAAACTAAACTATTTTCTAATAGATAATTTCTTTATTATTAATCTGTATCTTTCAATATTTTTATTTTTAAGATAGCTTAAAAGACTTTTTCTTTTTCCAACCATTTTTACAAGAGATCTTTCTGTATTATAATCTTTTTTATTTTCTTTAAGATGATTTGTAAGATGATTGATTCTTTGAGTAAAAAGAGCAATCTGACCTTCAACAGATCCAGAGTCTTTAGCAGAATTACCATGTTCAATAAATAATTCTTCTTTAATCTTTTTTGTTAGATACATTTATCAATTAATTTGACGGCAAATATAATATAATTTTTTAAAGATTTAATTGTAATTTCTTAATGGGGTGTTTAATATTAAATCAAGATATTGATTAATCTTCTTTTTTAAATCATTTCTATGACTTATAAAGTCAATAAAACCATTTTCCAATAGAAATTCTGATCTTTGAAAACCTTCCGGTAAATCCTTCCCTGTTGTATCTTTAACAACTCTAGGTCCAGCAAAACCAATTAAAGCTCCTGGTTCTGAGATAATTATATCACCAAGCATTGCAAATGAAGCAGTTGTACCACCAGTTGTTGGGTCTGTACATAAAGATATGTATGGTAATTTATTTTTTGAAAGTTGAGTTAATTTTGCTGAGGTTTTTGCCATTTGCATTAGTGAAATAGCTCCCTCCATCATCCTTGCTCCACCAGACTTTGATATAATTAGCAATGGAGTTTTATTTTTTATTGAGTGATCAACTGCTCTGGCAATTTTTTCACCAACTACAGAGCCCATAGAACCACCAATATATGTAAAATCCATCGAAGCTATTGTCAAGAATTTGCCAAAAGATTTTCCATAACCAATCTTAATTGCCTCATTTAAGCCAGTTTTATTTTTTGCTTCCAATAATCGTTTAGGATATGATTTAGTATCAGTAAATTTTAGTGGATCTGCACTTATAAGGTTTTCAAATAATACATCATATTCGTTATTATCAAATAGAATTTTAAAATATTCTAAAGATCCAATTCTAAGGTGAAAATTATCTTCCGGAGAGACAAAATTATTTTCTATTAGCTCATCATTATCAACAATTTTGCCAGAGGGAGTTTTGTGCCATAGTCCTTCAGGAGTGTCTTTTTTATCTTGTGTATTTGTTTGAATTCCCTTTTTTTTTCTTCTGAACCAAGCCATTATTATTTAATGATAAATTAAACTTACAATAAAAATTTATAATGTGTTTATGTTGTTTAGATCTTCAAAAGACTTTGTTAATCTATTTACAAAATTTTCTTCAGATTTTCTTAGCCATACTCTTGGATCATAAAACTTCTTATTAGGCTTATCAGCTCCCTCGGGGTTTCCAATTTGTGTTTTTAAAAAATCTCTTTTTTCGTTAAAATATTCACGTGTTCCCTCCATAAAAGCATATTGCATATCAGTATCAATATTCATCTTTATTGCACCATAATCAATAGCTTCTCTAATTTCGGAAACCGAAGATCCTGAACCACCATGAAATACAAAATCAATAGGATTTTCATCTAAATTAAATTTCTTTGAAATTAATTCTTGAGAATTTTTCAAAATAACAGGTTTTAATTTTACATTACCTGGTTTATAGACACCATGAACATTTCCAAATGCTGCTGCAATTGTGAATTTATTACTTATTTCAGAGAGTTTTTTATATGCATAGTAAACTTCTTCTGGTTGAGTGTAAAGCTTTGATTCATCAATTCCGGTATTATCAACTCCATCTTCTTCTCCGCCAGTTACCCCTAATTCAATTTCTAATGTCATATCAATTTTTGACATTCTTTTTAAGTATTCTGAGCAAGTTTTGATATTTTCCTCAATTTTTTCTTCAGAAAGATCTATCATGTGTGAACTAAAAAGAGGTTTACCAGAAATTTTATAATTCTTTTCACTTTCAAGAATTAAACCGTCAATCCACGGCAATAATTTCCTAGAAGCATGATCAGTGTGAAGAATAACACTAGCACCATATAATTCACTTATTTCATGAACATGTTTTGCCCCTGATATAGCCCCTTTCACTGCAGCATTTTGATTTGTATTTTTTAAGCTTTTACCAGCATTAAAAATTGCACCACCATTTGAAAATTGAATAATTACAGGTGAGTTTAATTTAGAAGCTGTTTCAAGTGTTGCATTTATTGAGTTTGAACCAATAACATTTACAGCAGGTATAGCAAATTTATTAGATTTTGCAAGTTTAAAAATTTCTTGAACTTCATTTCCAGTTATTACCATATAAAAAATTTTAACTTTAAAATTAAGAAGAATAATATTACCTAGAAAGGATAATTTAAACCAATATTAAAAACAGACTTTTTTAAGCTAAAATCTTTAAACCACCTTTCATCTTGATTTCTAGCTGGATTATATGTTTTTAAGCCCATGTCCAATCGAAAAACAAATAAACCAGAATCATATCTTAAACCAAAACCAGATCCAATTGCTAATTCATTCAAGTCTTTCAAGCTTTTAAAAGTTCTTCTATCATCTTCTGTATCATCAAGGATATTCCAAATATTACCTATGTCAGTAAATAATGCACCATTGAATCTTCCAAACATTTTAAATCTATATTCAAAATTAAATGCAATTTTCAAATTTCCTTCGTTAAATTCATCAGTTGCTCCACTACTTCCAGGACCTAATCTATAAACTTCCCATGCTCTATTATCATTTGAACCCCCTCCAAAAAATGATTCTGAAAAAGGGATATTATTTGAATTTCCATATGGAACAGCAAATCCTAAAAAATATCTCGAAGCAATTGTTGAATTATCTCCCAATGTCCAGTGTTTTATATAGCTCAATTCTGATTTTATAAATTGAGAAAAAGGTAAGTCAGAAATTGTTTTTAAACCTTCATTATTTTTCTTTGAATTACCAATCAAAATGTTAGTAAGTGCACCTGCACTTTGAAACTTTATTCTCCATTGATTAAAGTTTGTCTTATCATATCTAGTCTCATAATTATTTGATATTGAAAATGTAGAACCAATAATTAGATTATTCGTAGTTAATCTTTTCTTTCTATTATTTATATAAATTATTTGTTTATAATCCTCAGGGCTTAATATTGAAGAATGATTTGAAAGAACATCATCAATAAATAAGTCAATTCCATCCGGAATTTTTAAATTACCGTTCAAAAAATAATTAGTATCAAATGCATAGTCTTTTGCAATTTCATTTATTGTAAAATAAGAATTTGAATATATATTAAAGTAATTTTGAACGTTTTTATTTTTAATTAATTCAATCTGTGAAAGGGATAAGTTATAGAAATTATTTTTTTTAATCCAGGAATAATTTAAATCAAATTTAAAACTATTTCTATCAAGACCAATATTTCTTTGATTAGATGCTCCTAAATTTATAAATGAACGTTGATTTAATAATTTTAAAGCTTTAGTATTTTTTAAAAAAAGAAATTTTGGAAATCTTAAAATCAAATCATAATTTATTTGTGAAATTGTAACATTGGCAGATTTACCTAAAGATCCACTAGCTGAAATTTCAAGATTTTCACCATTTTTAAAAATATTTCTAGTTTTAAATCTGTTTTCAAATGACACTCCAATATCTTCAATATTTGATTGTTTAACATCTAAACCAAAGCCAATCCCATATTTTTTTTTGGAATTTAAAATAATATTAGCTACAAGTGAATTGTTGCTGTTATTTAAATATTCATAGCTAATTGATGGAAAACTGAACAAATCAAGTTTATTAAAATTTTGAAGCGTAATTGTCCTTAATGAATCATTGAAAACAGATCCAATTTTAAATTTAATTTGATTGGAAATAAAATTACTATTTAAGTCCAAAGACTCTACTTCTTTGAAACTTTTAATTGAGATTTTATCAATATTATGAACTTTATAATTATCGTCTTTAATAATTACTTTAATAGGAAGGGAATAAACATTTTTTGCAGAATCAATTTCAACATCAAATAAAATAGAATTTATTTGAAAATTATAAATTCCAGAATTTTTAAACAATTTATTAAGCCTATCTCTTTCTAATTCAAAGTTTTTAGTTTTAAATAAATCATTTTTAATTAAAAATGATTTATTAATACTATTTTTATAAATAGAATCAATAATTTTAGATTCTATTATACTATTTACATCACCAACATAATACTGTGGACCTGTTGAAACTTTATAGTTAATATCTGCGAAGAAATTTTTTGTTTTGTCATCTTCTACTTCAAAACTTACTTTATTATCAAGAAATCCAATATTTTGGAAGTATGAGTTAAGGTTTTTAGCAGATTCTAAAGTTTTAGCAGAATCAATTAAAACTAATTTTTCGCCATTATTTTTTTTCCAATTATTAAAACTTTTATAATATTCTTTGATTTGATTTACCTGTTTTTTAGAAAACAAACTGCTTAATTTTCTTTTATTTGTTTTTTTTAATAGCCAATTATCAAAAATACTATCACTGTTGTTTTTTGAAGCTGTGTAAAGAAGTGCTCCTAATGGGATTCCAATAAAAGTTGAATTTTTATTTTGTAAAAAAAGATTATTTAATGAATCACTTTGACTTATAACATCATTTATAATTAAGTTGTTTTTTCTTAAAATCTTTTCTCCCTGTATTAAATTTTTTGAGATTGAACAGCTTGATAATAAAGTTGTAATCAAAGTAAATAATACTATTTTTACTTTATAAATTCTCATAAGACTTATATACCAAAAATACAGTTAAATAAATGGTTACCAAAAATCAAATAAAATTCATTAAGAGATTAAGTTTAAAAAAAAACAGAATTAAATATAATATGTTCGTTGTTGAAGGGGAAAAAATTATTAAGGAGTTTATTAATTCTAGTTATAAATTAGAAAAAATATATTCCGTAAACCCAGAAAAATTTACCGGCTATGATTCTAATCTAATTTCAGTTAAAGAACTTAAATCTATCAGTAATTTAAAAAGTCCAAATGGTGATTTAGCAGTTTTTAATATGGTATCATTTACATTAAAAAATGAAAATTTTTATGTGGCTTTAGATGGAATTAATGATCCTGGAAATTTAGGAACAATTATTAGAACTTGTGAATGGTTTGGGGTTAATCAAATAATTTGTTCTAAAAATTCAGTCGACTGTTACAATTCTAAAGTAATTCAGGCTTCAATGGGCTCATTATCTAGAGTTCATGTTTTTTATGATGATATATTGAGTTTTATAGATTCAAAAAAAATGGATGTTTATGGTGCTGATATAGATGGAGATAGATATGATAATATTAAATTTAAAAGTTCTGGTATTTGGGTTTTTGGATCAGAATCTCATGGTATTTCTAAAAATATTATTTCAAAAATTGATAAGAAGGTTAAAATTCCAAAATCACATGATAATATCAAAACGGAAAGCTTAAATCTGCCCATCTCACTAGGAATTATTTTAAGTAAAATAAGACTTTAATAAAAACTAAAATTTATAAAAATAGCTCTTGTAAAAAACTTATCAATATTTTTAGTCCATGGGTTTTCAGGTGTGTCTTTTGGAATTTCATTTTTTATTGAAAAAACTCCACGAATTGAGGGAGAAAATTTAAAATATCTTAAATAAAAATCTACACCAAAAGCAAGTTCATAATAAAAATTGAATTTTTCAAGTTTATAATTTTCCAAACCATGATTTGCTAAAGTACCTTCAATTTCATTTAAATTTATTGATGTAGATAATCCAGCTTTTAAATAGGGTCTAAAGTTATTAAGTCTTTTTGCGCTATATTTAAGTAGAAGAGGAAAATGTATATTATTTGACTTAATTACCCATAAAGTGTCCCTGTAATTAGTAAAATCTTCTCTTTCATTGAAAACTATATTTTTTTTATTTGCATGAAGACCAGGCTCAAAACTCAAAAAAAGATTATTATTTATTTTTAATTCACCAATTAATCCAACATTAATTCCCTCAGATCTATCAATTGAAATTGGATAATTAGTGTTGGTTTTATAATCAACTTTATTATCATACTGATTGATTCCAATATAATATCCAAATCGTAAATCTCTTTCATCAAAATTTTGAAGATTTTTAAATTGGCTAAAAATTAAATTTTGAGATAATATTATGATTATAAAAACTTTCTTAAACACTTTTCAAATCTAGTGAACTAATCAATAATTTTTCAAAATATATTAAAATTTCTAAAATCAAGTATATTTGTGCTAATTAATCTTTCAATAATGAAAATTGTTATTGCAGGAGCTGGTGAAGTTGGATTACATTTATCGAAATTACTTTCTTATGAATCTCATGATATCACATTAATTGATAATAATGAGATTAACCTAAAAAATGGCGAAAATTATTTGGATATAAAAGTTATAAATGGCGATTCATCTTCTCCATCTGTTTTGAATTCAGCTGATGTTTCAAATGCTGATTTAGTTATTGGAGTTACTGCAAGTGAATCAATTAATTTCTTTACATGTATACTTTCAAAAAAGTTTGGTGCTAAAAGAACAATTGCTAGGTTAAGAAATACAGAATTTATTGAAAACGGAAATACATTTGATTTTTCGTCTATTGGAATTGACGAAGTAATATCACCTGAAAATTTAGCTGCAAATGAGGTTAAATTATTGGTAAATGATTCAGTATTCACAAATAGTCATGATTTTGAAAATGGAGCTTTAAAAATGATGGCAGCAAGGATTCATAATAATGCTCCATTTATTGGAAAAACAGTTATGGAAGCAGCTTCAGTTTTCCCAGGAATCAAATTTATGCCTATTGCAATTGAAAGAAGTGCTAGCCATTCAGCTATTATTCCGAGAGGTGATACGTTTTTTAAAGGAGATGATCATGTTTATTTTATTACTTGTCATGATGGTGTTGATGAGCTTTATGAATTAATGGGTGCTAAAAGAAATAAATTAGAAAAAATCATGGTTTTAGGTGGTGGAAGAGTAGGATTTAAGGTAGCTAAAGAACTTAGTCAAGAAGGTTACAGTGTAAAATTAATTGAAATTAATTCTGAAAAAGCTGAAAATATAGCGAATAAGTTAACCAATGTATTAGTGTTAAATATTGATGGAACAAGAGTGGACTTACTAAGTGAGGAAAGTTTGGAAGAAATGGATGCTTTTATAGCAACAACTGGAGACTCGCAAAAAAATATAATGTCATGTTTAATGGCAAAATCAAAAAATATAGAGAGAACAATCGCGATAGTAGATAATACTGATTATTTTGAGTTATCAGAATCAATTGGAGTTGACACCTTAATTAATAAAAAATTATTAGCCGCAAATCAAATTTTTAGGTTTATTAGAAAGGGTAATATTCTTGAGTTTAATAAGTTAAATAATATGAATGCTGAAGTTCTTGAGTTTTTAATTAATAAAGAATCAAAAGTCAAAGGAAAAAAAATAAAAGATTTAGATTTTCCACGATCAGCTATAATTGGAGGAGTTATAAGAGACGGGATTGGAAAAATTGCTCTGGGAGACTTTGTAATTAAAAAAGGTGATAGAATACTTGTTTGTTCACTATACAATTCAATAAAAAAGGTAGAAAAATTATTTCTGTAAAAATGTCTAAATTAAATTATAGATTGATCTCATATTTAACTGGATTACTATTAATCTTTAATTCAGGAGCAATTCTTTTGACCAGTGTTGTAAGCTATGTTTATAATGATGGTTTTTTTTTAAACATTTTTAAATCTTTCATTATATGTTTTATTTTAGGATTATTAATAATGTTTTTTTTTAAAAATCCTAGTAAAATCATTAATAGGCGTGATGGTTATTTAATTGTAATAATTGGCTGGTTAGCAATGGTTTTCTCTGGAACATTGCCATATATTTTTACTGAAACTATAGCTAATATACCAGACTTAATTTTTGAAACTATATCTGGTTATACAACCACTGGTTCAAGTGTAATTAATGATGTTGAATCTCTACCTAAAAGTATTATTTTTTGGAGAAGTATGACTCATTGGCTTGGTGGAATGGGTATTATAGTATTAGCTATTGCAATTTTACCATTATTAGGAATTGGGGGAATGCAATTGTTTTCTGCTGAAGCTCCTGGTAGTGGGATTAGTGGAGATAAAATTCATCCTAGAATAAGTAATACAGCTAAAAGACTTTGGTTGATATATATCGTACTAACATTAATTGAAACAGTATTGTTAAAACTTTCTGGAATGAATTTTTTTGATGCTATTAATCATTCTATGAGTAATATTGCAACAGGTGGATTTTCAACAAAAAATGAAAGCTTATCCTTCTGGAATTCTATGCCACAAGTACAATATATAATTGCATTTTTTATGATACTTGCAGGAACAAACTTCTTGTTAATATATCTATCATTAATTGGAAAATTCAAAAAACTCATTTCAAATACTGAGTTTATATGGTATTTTGCTTCGATTTCTTTTTTTGTTTTGATAACTACTTTTATTTTATATAATAATGTTGAGCTTAACACAACTAATTTTGACCATCCACAAGTTTTTGGTAAGCTTGAAGCAAGTTTTAGGCATGCTTTGTTTCAAGTTGTAGCTGTAATTACCACCACAGGGTTTGTTACAGCTGATTTTGCAGGATGGACTCCTTTTTTAACAATGTTATTTTTTGTCTTGATGTTCTTTGGAGCATCCTCAGGCTCTACGTCAGGAGGAATTAAAATTTCACGACACTTAATTCTTCTTAAAAATGGATTTTTAGAATTTAAAAGATCTTTACATCCCAATGCTGTACTGCCATTACGTTACAATCATTCAGTCGTAAAGAAAGAAGTGGTGGTGAATATTCTTGCTTTTTTAATGTTATATCTCATATTATTTATTATTGGAGCATTTGTTTTAAGTACCCAGGGATTAGATTTTATTTCTTCAATTGGTGGATCCGCTGCATCTATTGGTAATGTTGGGCCTGCTCTAGGTTCAATTGGACCTTCATTTAATTACGCTGATATAACTGGCTTTGCTAAGATTTGGTGTGCATTTTTAATGCTAGTTGGTAGGCTTGAACTATTTACATTCCTCATAATATTTACTCCTTATTTTTGGAAAAATGTTTAATCTAAAATTTTTTTTATTCTAGATATAGCCTCAATAATATTTTCCTTTGATGCAGCGTAACTTATTCTTATGTTTTTCGGGCATCCAAAGGCATCACCAGTTACAGTTGCTACATGAGCTTTTTCAAGTATTAACATTGCAAAATCAGAAGCGTTATTAATATTGATATCATCAATTTTTTTCCCGAAGTAATAAGATACATCAGGAAAAACATAAAAAGCTCCATCTGGATTATTCAATTTAAATCCTTTAATATCATTCAATAATTTTGTGATTAATTTTTTTCTTTCTTCAAATTCTTTAACCATGTATTTTATTTTTTCAACTGGCTCATTCAATGCTATTATAGTTGCTTTTTGAGCAATACAATTTGCACCACTAGTAACTTGACCTTGCAATTTTGTACATGCTTTTGCAATCCATTCAGGCGCACCAAGATATCCAATCCTCCATCCTGTCATTGCAAATGCCTTAGCAACCCCATTGACAGTTATAGTCCTATCATACATCCCATCAATTCTTGCAAAACTAAAATGTTCAACTCCATAGTTTATGTGTTCATATATTTCATCTGACAAAATAAAAATTCCTGAATATTTTTTTAAAACTGCTGCTATTTGCTCCAATTCTTCCTTTGTGTAAACACTTCCACTTGGATTATTTGGAGAATTGATAATGACCATTTTTGTTTTATTTGATATTTCTTTTTCAATTTGTTCAGCTGACACCTTAAAATTAGTATTGATGTCACTTTCAATTATTTTTGGAATACCATCGGCCATCAATACAATTGCAGAATAACTAACCCAATATGGAGATAATAGAATTACTTCTTCACCAGGTTTAACAAGTGCCTGTACTGCGTTAGCAATTGATTGTTTAGCACCTGTTGATACAACTATTTGATTTGGTGAGTATATAATTTTATTATCTCTTTTAAATTTATTACAAATAGATTCTTTTAAATCTATATAACCATCAACAGGGGTGTAAGAATTATAATTGTCATTAATTGCTTTTATTGCGCCTTCTTTAATGTATGTTGGAATGTCAAAATCAGGCTCTCCTAAGCTTAATCCAATAATATCAATTCCACTATTTTTCAATTCTCTAGCTTTTGCTGCCATTGTTAATGTTGCAGATGCAGGTAAATCATTAATTTTATCAGTTAAGTACTCTTTCATTATTTAAAAATTATAATTTTCAAATATATTTAAATTAGATTAGTATATAATATAAATATGGACTTGTTAAAGAAATATTTTCCACAAATTAATGATGATCAGTTAAATGCTTTTTTTCATTTTGAAAAACTAATCAAGGAATGGAATAAAAAAATAAATTTGATTTCAAGAAAAGATGTTGAAAACATTCAAATTCATCACATTATTCATTCACTAAGTATCTCAAAATTAATATCATTTAAAGATTCATCTTTGATATTAGATATTGGAACCGGCGGTGGGTTGCCTGGAATTCCTCTTGCCATACTATTTCCAAAATCTTTTTTTCATTTAGTTGATAGAAAGGAAAAAAAAATTTATGTAATTAAACAAATAATTAAAGAATTAGGTCTTTTAAATGTTAAAGCTGAAAGACTAGATGCAAATGAATTAAAGGGTAAATATGATTTTATTGTAAATAGGGCAGTAAGCTCAACTGCAAATATTGTTAAGATTTGCAAGAACAAGTTTAAAACTCAAAATAATAATAAAATAAAAAATGGAATAATATCACTTAAAGGAGGAGATTTAAAAGAAGAATTAAATACCATTAAAAAATATGAATTGATTGACTTAAGTAAAACTTATTCTGAAACATTTTTTGATACTAAAAAGATATTATATATACCTAATCCATATAATCATATGGATATTTAGTCGGCGGATTATGAGTCCTGCTGACTAGTCTAGGGCTTACCCATCTTAATAGATTTAGTTTTGAACCAGCTTTATCATCAGTGCCTGATGCTCTACAGCCTCCAAAGGGTTGTTGACCAACAACAGCTCCAGATGGCTTATCATTTATATAAAAGTTTCCAGCGCTATATCTTAATTTATTTAATGCAATATTAATGCTGTCTTCATTTTCAGAAATAAAAGCTCCTGTTAAAGCATAATCTGATGTTTTATCAACAATATCAAGCATTTCTAGCCATTCATCATCTTTATATATAAACATAGTAACAACAGGTCCAAAAATTTCTTCTTGCATTGTTTTAAATTGATGATTTTTGGTAAGTAAAATAGTTGGTTCAACAAAATATCCAACAGATTTATCATAGTTGCCACCATGTAATATTTCGCAATCATCACTTGATTTTGCAAAATCAATATAATTGGAAATTCTATCAAAAGCATTTTCATGAATTACAGCTGTCATAAAATTATTAAAGTCAATTGGGGAACCCATTTTGATAGTTTTTGTTTGATCAATTACTTTATCAATTAATTTTTTAGAAATAGATTCTGGTATATATATTCTTGATGCAGCTGAACATTTTTGACCTTGAAATTCAAAAGCTCCCCTTATGATAGCTGTCGAAGTAGCATCAATATTTGCTGTTGGGTGACAAAAGATAAAATCTTTTCCACCTGTTTCTCCTACAATTCTTGGGTAATCTCTGTATAAAGAAATATTATTGCCTATTTTCTTCCACAAATCTCTAAATACTGAAGTTGATCCCGTAAAATGTAGTCCTGAAAATTCAGAATGTTTAAGAGCTATTTCACTTATCATTTCTGGATCACCTGAAACTAGGTTTATAACTCCTTCTGGCAGACCAGCTTCCTTAAAAATATCCATTGTGATTTTTGCTGTATAAATTTGATTATCACTAGGCTTCCATAATACTACATTACCCATTAAAGCAGCACTAGCACATAAATTTCCACCAATAGCAGTAAAATTAAATGGTGTTACAGCATAAACAAATCCTTCTAAGGGTCGATATTCTAACTGGTTAGATTTTCCAGGTCCATCAATTGGTTGCTCATTATAAATTTCAGTTAAATAAGAAACATTAAATCTTAAAAAATCAATAAATTCGCATGCGGCATCAATTTCAGCTTGAAAAATATTTTTTGATTGACCAATCATAGTTCCTGCAGTAATTTTTGAACGATATTCGTTTGATAATAAATCAGCAGCTTTCAAAAATATTTCACATCTCTTTTTCCAGGGTGTATTTGACCAAGATTCTTTATTTTCAATTAAATTTTCAATAGCATCTTGAACATGAGTTTCATCTGCTTGAGAATAAGTTCCAACAATATTTTTATGATTGTGTGGAGGTAGTATATTTTTTCTTTTTTCAGTAAGTATTTCTTTTCCACCTATATACAATGGAACATCAACTTTTGAGTTAAACATATCATTGTATGTTTTTTCAACATTATTTCTTTCTTTTGAGCCTGCTTTATAACCTAAAACTGGCTCATTTTCGGCTTTATATTGTTTTACTTTATTCATTAATTTAAAATTTCAGGATGTGAGAGCTTTGTCTTTGGAATATATGCTCTAAATTTTGAGGAGTTATTTAAACTTATCATTGAAAAATAACCTTTAATTGTAGCAATTTTTGATTTTACTGAATAATTTAAATTTAGAGTTAATTTCTTTCCTGGTTTTATTATATGTTTTTCTTTTAAAAGGGAGTTGAGTTTTCTCATTCCAAATGTTTCAAGAATTTTTTTATGTTTTGAAATAATCTGAATTGAATTTTTACTTTTATTAGTTATCGTAATAATATTACTAAATAAATAATTAATGTTTTTTTTTAAAAGAATACTTTTAATAAAAAATGATTTTGTAGAAATTCTAATTCCTTTTAAATTATTTAAGTCTGTAATTTTGCTAATCATTTAATCAAAATAATATTACTTCTAATTTACGATTTTAAATGAATTTTTTTCCCCAAATCCTACAATTTTATAATACCTATCAGTTTGTTTTTTTTGATATAAAATTGCTGAATAATTGTTCTCTGTTTGCCAAAAATTTGAAATATTTTTTAATGCTCCATTTTCAATTGTGACATATTTATAATTATAATAGCCTTGTTTTAATTTTAATTCAATTCCAAACTTGTTTTTTGATAGTTTATTAAGCCTATATTTTTCGTTTAAATCATGGTTATTAAACCCTCCAACAATAAATAAATTTTCATCAAAATCACTTTCTTTGTTTAGTGTGAATTTCACTAGTGTATAGTCAGAATCTGTAGAATTATTATTGTTATTACTGTTTACTATAAATTCACCGTTTTTATCTGGGTTATATGAATAAATCATTTTTTTTAAATCATCATAAAGTATAGTATTGTAGATCTTATCATTCAAAACTTTTTTTATTTTATTGCTTGTTGATAAAATATTTTTTGTGTCAAAGCTTAGGTATTCGTCACCACCTTCAAAAAGTACATTATCATATATAAGTTTTTTTGAAGTTTTGAATGTAGGCTTGTTGATAATTTTACAGTCATTATAATTATTATTTCTTATTACTAATAATTTATAATCTGCATTGTTATCATAAAAACATTCAATACAATTAAAAGTCACTTTTAAGTTTTGATGAGTATCAATAATTTTGTTTGCTTTTGCTCTACTAATTTGAATGTCTCCAATATTATATTGATCAACAATAATAAATTTTCTTTTTAAAATCTCTTTATCAAATTTGTCCTTAACAGTTAGTATATAATTTCCAGATATTTTTAATTTTTTATTAGAAATATTAAATGAATAATTAATGAATTTTTGTAGGGTATTAAATGACTTTTGATAATTAGAAATTCTAATATCATCAAATCCTTCAATAAATTCATTTTTAAATAAAATTGACTTTTCCCAATTGTAGTCACAATGTTCAAAAGTGTAATAGTAATTTTTGATTTTATTACTTAATTCATCAAACCTTACATTTATTAAATCTCCCTTTAGGAAAATAGAATTTTTTGAATTGTTTGATTGATTAATGATTTCTATACTTGCAATATTTTCATCTTGAGCACACAAGCTCAAACTAAAAAAAAATAATGTAAACAAATAGTTAATAAAATCTTTAAAATTTCTCATAAAAAAACTACATAATATTAGTAATAATTATTTTACTTCGTCGTATATTTGCAGCGAATTTTATTGGATTTATGTCAACAGACATTAGGATCAAAAATGGTTTATCCATAAATATCAAAGGTGTAGCAGATAAAGAATTAAAAAAAGTTCCTTTACCTACTCAACTTGCCCTAATTTTAGATGATTTTCATTTGATTGTTCCTAAGCTTTTAGTAAAAGAAGGTCAATCCATAAAAAGAGGTCAACCCATCTTCTATTCTAAGTCAAATGAAAAAATAAAGTTTGTTTCGCCATCCTCAGGAACTTTAGAAAAAGTGGTTAGAGGCGATCGAAGAAAAATCCTAGAAATCATTATTAAGACTGATAAAAAAGATTCAGTTTTTAAACACAAAATTCCAAATCAAGATAAACTTGATAAGCCAACAATAGTTGATTTATTATTAAAATCTGGATGCTGGCCGTTCATTAAACAAAGGCCATTTGATATTATAGCGAACCCTGATGAAAATCCAAAATCAATATTTATATCATGTTTTGATAGTGCGCCACTAGGCGTGGATTTTGAATTTATTTTGAGGGATCAAATGACGGAATTTAAAAATGGATTAAAAATTTTAGAAAAAATATGTCCAAAAAATGTAAATATTGGACTCAATAAAGACCAAAGTTTTTTGTCTAATGAATTAAGGGATTTCAATATAAACTTCTTTTCGGGACCTCATCCATCTGGAAATGTTGGTATTCAAATTCATCATATAGATCCAATAAATTCTGGTGAATCAGTGTGGACTCTTAGACCAGAAGATGTTTGTATTATTGGAAGATTTTTTCTAATAGGAGAGTATGAAGCAATAAGAACAATTGCAGTTTCAGGACCTCCAATAAAAAATCCAAAATATTTTAGAACGATAATTGGCACTAAAATTGATTTTGTATTTAGTAAAATTATTTTTGATAATAATGATGATTACAGAATAGTCAATGGAGATGTTTTGAGCGGAAAAAGCGTTGACAAGGATAAATTTATAGGTTACTATAATAATAATATTTCGGTATTGAGAGAAGGTAATAATTATAAACTTTTTGGATGGATTCCATTTATTAATAATAGTGTACCTAGTATTTATAGATCTTCATTTAGCTGGTTAAGTTTTTCAAAACCTAAAGATTTTGACACAAATCTTAATGGTGAAGAGCGTGCTTTTGTTGTTACTGGTGAAATGGAAAAATTTTTACCAATGGATATTTACCCAATGCAGTTAGTCAAAGAGTGCATGATTGGCAATATTGAAAAAATGGAAAAGCTTGGAATATATGAAGTTGCACCAGAAGATTTTGGATTGATTGACTACGCATCATCTTCAAAAATTGAAGCACAAACAATCATAAGAGATGGCTTGGATTTTTTAATTAAGGAAACATTATAATATTATGAATATAAGAGGAATAGTTGATAAAATGAAGGTCCCTTTTGAAAAAGGTAATAAACTAGAAAAGTTATATCCTGCTTTTAATGCTTTTGAAACTTTTTTATTTGTCCCAAATCATACTTCAAAAACTGGAGCTCACATTAGAGACGCAATAGATTTAAAAAGAGTTATGATAACCGTAATAATAGCTCTTTTGCCTGCTTTGTTTTATGGAATCTATAACACTGGATATCAATATTTATATCAAACAGGTGAAACATTTACAACATTAGATGCCATTCTTCATGGATCATATAAAATACTTCCTATGATTGCAGTATCCTATATAGTTGGTTTGGGCATTGAATTTGCATTCGCAGTTTTTAGGGGTCATCAAGTTAATGAGGGTTACCTTGTAACTGGTCTTCTAATTCCTATGATAATGCCTGTGGATATTCCGCTGTGGATGGTTGGTGTTTCTGTCGCATTTGCCGTTTTAATTGGTAAAGAAGCTTTTGGTGGAACAGGAATGAATATATTAAACCCTGCACTTACAGCTAGGGCATTTGCTTTTTTTGCATATCCCACATACATGTCTGGAAATCAAGTTTGGGTTTCAGAAGCTTCTAATGTTGATGGTGTTTCTGGGGAAACTATTTTAGGGATGCTTGCTGCTGGTGGATCAACTGATCAGTTTAGTATGATGGATATGTTTATTGGTTCAATACCTGGGTCTATTGCTGAGACATCTACATTGATGGTTTTAATTGGAGCATTTATCTTGATTTATACAGGTGTAGGAAGTTGGAGAATAATGGTTGGATCTGTAATTGGAGCAGCTCTGACAGGCATTTTATTTAATCTATGGGGTGCTAATGAATTGATGAGCTTTGATTGGTATAATCATATAATTGTTGGTGGATTTGCTTTTGGTGTTGTTTTTATGGCCACTGATCCTGTTTCAGCAGCTCAAACGCTAAAAGGTAAATGGATATATGGATTACTTGTTGGTGTGTTTTGTATTTTAATAAGAGTTTTTAATCCTGCATATCCTGAAGGTGTTATGCTTGCAATACTTCTTATGAATGTGTTTGCTCCAACTATTGATCACTATGTTATTAATGCTAGTGTCAAAAGAAGAGAGAAAAGACTTAACTCAAAATTAAAAATGGCTTAATGAATAAAAATTCTAATATATATACTTTTCTTTTCGTAGGTATAATGGTTATTGGTATAGCATCTATTTTGGCTTTTACTTCCCAAACACTCAAGCCAATGCAAAAAGAAAATGTAAAAAACGAAAAAATGCAAAATATACTTTCAACAATAGGAATTAATGTTTCCAGGGAAGAGGCTGAAGGTTTGTATTCCAAATACATCAAAGAAGAACTAGCACTAAAAATTGATGGGTCAGTAAATGAATCTTTAAACCCATTCTCTGAAATTAATTTAGCAAAAGAAATTAAGAAGGATTATAAAAATCAGCATTTTCCATTGTATGTAGCTGAAGTTGAATCTGAAAAATTTTACATAATAGAATTAAGAGGCGTTGGGCTTTGGGATGCAATTTGGGGTTATATATCATTAAAAAGTGATTTTAACACTATTAATGGTGTTTCATTTGATCACAAGGGAGAAACAGCTGGTCTTGGAGCTGAAATTACCAAAGACTGGTTTAAAGAAAGTTTTGTTGATGAAAAAGTATTTAACAAGAATGGAGAGCTTGTTGGAATTACTGTTTTGAAAGGAAACAATGACCCAAAAAATCAAGATAAAAATGATCATGAGGTTGATGCAATTTCTGGATCTACTATTACTGGTGATGGTGTAACAAATATGATAATTGAGAGATTAAATAATTATTTACCTTACTTGGAAAAATTAAATATTGCTCAGCTGTAAATTATGGATAAGAAAAATACAAAAAAACCATCTTTTTTATTTATTGGCAGGAGTGATGAACCTATTTTATCAAAGAAAAATAGAAAACTTTTAACCGATCCTTTAGACGATAACAACCCTATAACAGTTCAGGTGCTTGGAATCTGCTCAGCTTTGGCAATAACAGTACAACTTAAACCAGCTGTTGTAATGACTATGTCAGTAATTTTTGTAATGGCATGTAGTAATGTAATTATTTCTGTTCTTAGAAACTTAATTCCAAATAGAATAAGAATTATTGTTTTTCTTGTAGTAATCTCCTCATTGGTTGCTCTTGTTGATCAATTCTTAAAAGCCTATGCCTATGATGTCAGTAAGGAATTATCAATATTTATAGGTTTAATTGTTACTAATTGTATTGTCATGGGTAGGCTAGAAGCATTTGCTTTAGGAAATGGAGTATGGAAATCATTTTTAGATGGAATTGGTAATGCAATTGGCTATGGTATTATATTAATTATTGTAGCTTTTTTCAGAGAACTATTTGGAGCTGGAACTTTATGGGGTATACAAGTTATTCCAGATTTTATATATGAGGAATATGGTTATGTGAATAATGGATTTATGTTATTATCCCCAATGGCTCTTATAACTGTTGGTGTAATTATTTGGATTCAAAGATCGAGAAATAGGACTTTAATAGAAGAAAATTAATATGTTAGAACAATATTTAAATCTCTTTGTAAAAAGTATTTTTATTGAAAATATGGTATTTGCATATTTCTTAGGAATGTGTTCATACTTAGCTATCTCAAAAACTCTAAAAAATGGTGTAGGAATGGGATTTGCGGTAATTTTCGTTTTAACCATAACAGTACCTTTAAATTATTTAATTTTTGAGTATTTACTTTCAGACGGTGCTTTAGCTTGGATTGGTTCAGAGTATGCAGAGCTAGACCTGAGTTTTTTAAGCTTAATAATGTTTATTGCTGTTATTGCTTCTATGGTTCAGTTGGTTGAAATGATTGTTGAGAAATTTTCACCTGCTTTGTATGGTTCATTAGGAATTTTTCTTCCATTGATTGCTGTGAATTGTGCAATTTTAGGAGGGTCCCTTTTCATGCAGATTAAAGATTTTTCAGGTATTAGTGAGGCTGCTGTTTATGGTTTTGGATCCGGTGTAGGTTGGTTTTTAGCTATTGTTGGTATTGCTGCTATCAGAGAAAAAATTGCATATTCAAATATTCCAGCACCGCTCAGAGGTTTAGGAATTACCTTTATTATAACAGGACTTATGGCAATTGGATTTATGAGCTTTATGGGAATTAAATTATAACTATGAGCGTTTATACATATATATTAATTAGTGCTATCATTTTTATAATGATAATTTTTGTTTTAGTAGCTATGTTGCTTGGTGTAAAAGCTAAACTTTTGCCCTCAGGTCCTGTGAAAATTTTGATTAATGATGAAAAAGAAATTGAAGTTGATTCTGGAAGTACTCTATTATCAACTTTAGGTAATAACAAAGTTTTTTTACCATCAGCTTGTGGTGGTGGTGGTACATGTGTTCAGTGCAAATGTATTGTTAATGATGGAGGAGGTGAAATATTACCAACTGAGGTTCCTCATTTTTCAAGAAAAGAAATAAAAGATGGCTGGAGATTAGGCTGTCAAGTAAAAGTAAAGGAGAACATGAAAATTCATGTTCCTGAGGAGGTTTTTGGAATTAAAAAATATGAAGCTAAAGTTGTAAGAAATTATAATGTAGCATCCTTTATCAAAGAGTTTGTTGTTGAAATACCCGAAGAAATGAATTACAAAGCTGGTGGATATATTCAAATTGAAATTCCTAAGTGTAAGGTTAATTATAAAGATATTGACATAACATCTCATCCTAAAGAACATCCTGACGATCCTCATAAATTCAAAATGGAATGGGACAAATTCGGATTATGGGATTTGAAAATGAAGAATGATGAAGATGTGGAGCGAGCATACTCAATGGCATCTTTTCCTGCTGAAGGAAGAGAAATTATGCTAAATGTAAGAATTGCTACTCCTCCATGGGATAGAAATAAAAATGCTTGGATGGATGTAAATCCTGGAATAGCATCTACTTATGTTTTTGCAAAGAAACCAGGTGACACTGTTACTATTTCTGGACCTTACGGTGACTTCTTCATTAACGAGTCAGATGCAGAAATGCTTTACGTTGCTGGTGGTGCTGGGATGGCTCCAATGAGATCACACCTATATCATTTATTTAGAACAGTCAAATCAGGAAGAAAAGTAAACTTCTGGTATGGAGGAAGATCAAAACGAGAACTTTTCTATGTTGATCATTTTAGAGCTTTAGAAAAAGATTACTCTAATTTTAAGTTTTATATTGCTTTGTCTGAACCAATGGATGAAGATAATTGGAAAGTTAAAGATGGATTAGATGGTGAGGGTGACGGTTTTGTTGGATTTATTCATCAAGCCGTTATTGATAATTATTTAGATCATCATGAATCACCTGAAGATATTGAGGTATACTACTGTGGGCCTCCTCTTATGAATAAAGCAGTTGATAAAATGGCTCTTGATTATGGAGTTCCACCAGAGAATATTAGATTTGATGACTTTGGAGAATAAATTAAATTCTTACCTAAACTATTTTTGCTTATTTCTTTCAATTAATCTTATTATTTCCTGCGATATTAAAAGACCTTATGATGAACTTTCAGGCTCTACGTTTGGGACTTTTTATAATATTAAATTTTTTTCTCATGATGAGAATATAATTAACAAAACAGAAATAGATTCAATCTTTTCTATGTTTGATAATTCACTATCAACATACATTGATACCTCAACTATTTCAAAAGTTAATAAAGGTGAGAATATTGAACTTGATAATTTATTTATTGATGTTTTTAATAAATCAAAAGTCATTTACAATAAAACTGGGGGGATGTTTGACCCATCGATTGGAAATTTACTTGAATATTATGGATTTGGTCCTGACAAAACTATAAATGAAATAAATTCTAACGAAATATTATTGATTTTACAATCTGTTGGTTTTGACAAAGTATCTATAGTAAACAATAAGCTATTTAAACAAAATCAATTCACAAAACTTGATTTTAATGCAATTGCTAAAGGATATGCGGTTGATATAGTTGGCGAAATGTTAGAGTCGAAGGGGGTTAATGACTACATGATTAATATTGGTGGTGAAATAAGATCTATGGGCAAAAATCATTTTAAAGATAGTTTTTGGAAAATTGGAATTGAAAATCCTGAACCAAAGAAACAAGATGATATAATTAGTAAAAAAGTTAAACTAAATAATGTATCAATAGCATCATCAGGTAATTATAGAAATTATAGAGTTGACCCTAAAACAGGAATTAAATATGTTCATACAATTAATCCTCTAAATGGTAAATCCCAACAAAGCAATATTCTAAGTGCCTCTGTAATATCCAAATCTTGCTTTGTAGCTGATGCTTATGCCACTGCCATGATGGTTGGTAATTTAGATTATATAATAAATCTTACTGAAAATAATGATGAAATTGAATCTCTAATAATTTATTTTGATTCTAATAATAATCTTTCGGAGTATATTTCCGATGGATTTAAAGAATTAATTATTCAACCTTAACACAATAAGGAATTATTTCTTCCTTAATTAAACCATATTTTTTAATCTGATTAATACTTAAATTGTTACAGTATTGTACTCTTTTGACATTAAATCCATGTTTTTTAATTTTATCGAAAAAGTCATTTCCATAAACTCTTAAGTGATCATATTGGCCAAATAATTCATTTCTTTTTTTTAAATTATTTATATCTCTACCATCAATTGTGTTTTTTAATTTTAAATCTAATGGTACTTGTAAAATTGCAACACCATTATTTTTTAAAACTCTTCTTAATTCATTAATTGCTAAATCATCATCGTAAACATGTTCTAAAACATGATTACATAAAATAAAATCAAATGAATTATCATCAAAGGGCATTTTACATATATCCACTTTGTATTCAGCTAATGGCGAATTTAAATCAGCTGTATAATAATCTTTAAAATATTTTTTAAAAAAATAATAGAAACATGGTTCAGGAGCTATATGAAGAATCTTATTATCTACATTAAAAAAAGATGTTTCATTTTTTAAATACAGCCATAATAAACGATGTCGCTCTAGTGATAAAGTTCCTAATGATAGAGCATTTTTTCTAGGATTATTATAACCATATGGAAAAAATCTTGAATAAGATTTTTCATTAATAGGATCTAAAAACTTATCGCCACTAAAAAGAAAATTAAAAACTGGTCTAAAGATTATACTTAATCTAATTAATATACTTCTTGGAAAGTAATTCAGTAAGAATTTAATAATTATTCTCATTCCATTTAAATTCATTTTCTTCATCTGATTTTATGCCCAAAGATTCATATATAAAATCAAACGTTGATAGAAGAATGGGTTTACCATTTATCATAGCTACATCATGTTCAAAATGAACACTCGGTAGTTTATCAGCAGTTTCTACAGTCCAACCATCATTTAAAAAATTAACTTTTTCTGTTCCCATATTAATCATTGGTTCAATAGCTAAGACCATCCCATCTTCAAATTTTTTACCATTACCTTTTTTACCAAAATTTGGAACCTCAGGACTTTCATGTAAACTTCTACCTAATCCATGGCCAACTAATTCTCTAACTACGCCATATCCATTAGTTTCATTATAAAATTGTATGGCATTGCTTATATCACCTACTCTTTTACCTTTTTTAAACTCTTTAATTCCAATGTATAATGAAGCTAATGCAATATCTAGAAGTTTTTGAATTTCTGATGATACATCTCCAACTTTAAATGTGTATGCATGATCTCCATAAAATCCATTTTTTAATACTCCGCAATCTATTGATACAATATCTCCATTTTCTAAAGGTTTTTTGTTGGGTATTCCATGAACAACTTCAAAATTTGGACTTACACATAATGTATTTGGAAAATCATACATACCCAGAAAACCAGGTATTCCTCCGTTATCTCTAATAAATTCTTCTGCTAATTTATCTAAATCTAGAGAATTAATTCCAGGCTTAATTTTTTTAGCTAACAAACCTAAAGTTTTAGAAACAAGTTGTGCGCTTTCATACATCAACTTAATTTCTTCAATAGATTTTAAAATAATTTTCTTAGAATCCATAATATGCATTTTGATAACCAGAACCATCTAATATTTTTAAAATATCTTTTTCTAGTGATTCAATTGTTAGCTCAACTATTCTATTATTTTCTTCATCATTATTAAAAAAAATAAAAGTAGGAACATTAATTATCTCATATTTTAATTCATCTTCATTTGGATTTTTTTTATCAACGTCAAGTCCAATTAATTCGATATTTCTTTTGCTAAACTTTATATGATCCATTAATTTGAAAAACCCAGGTACATTATCTCTGCTATCACTGCACCATGTACCCATTATAACTTTGATTTTTATTTTACGATTAATTAATTTTTTCAACTTGGATGCAGTTTCTAAATCTATTTCATAATTCTCATAATTTTCTAAAAACCATGAACGGTAAGGATCTTTATTTAAATCAGTTCTATTAAAGCTTCCAATTAAATCAACATATTCAATATCATCGATAGTTTCATCTATTTCATTACTTTTTGTTGATGGATTTTTACATGAAAAAAAAATTAATATTAATAGAATAGTTATTTTTTTCATATCAATGTATTACCAGTCATTAGTTTTGGTTTTTTAAGATCTAAAATATTTAAAATAGTAGGAGCTATATCTGCAAGAACACCATCATTAACTTTTTCAACATCATCATCAATTATAATTATTGGAACAGGATTAGTTGTATGTGCAGTATTTGGAGTTCCATCATCATTAATCATAACATCACTATTGCCATGATCAGCTATTAAAATTATTGAGTAATCATTTTTTAAACATTCTTTAATAATTGTGCTAGTACAATCATCAACAGCTTCACATGCTTTAATTGTAGCCTTAAAATCTCCGGTATGTCCAACCATATCAGGATTTGCAAAATTTAAACAAATAAAATCAGCGCTTTTATTTTGTATTTCAGGGATTATCAAGTTAGTAATATTCAGAGCACTCATCTCAGGTTTTAAATCATAAGTTGCAACCTTAGGTGATTCACACATTATTCTTTTTTCATTAATGAATTTTTCTTCTTTTCCACCATTAAAAAAGAAAGTTACGTGTGGGTATTTTTCCGTTTCAGCAATTCTGATTTGATTTTTACTATTAACAGATAAAACTTCACCTAAAGTGTCTTTTAAGTTTTCGTTTTCATATATAACAGATATATTACTATAATTGTTATTATAATTAGTCATTGTTAAATAGTTTAAGTCTAATTTTTTCATTCCAAATTCAATTAAATCATACTGACTTAAAACCTCTGTTAATTGCCTCCCTCTATCGGTTCTAAAATTATAAAATAGAACCAAATCACCATCTTTTATTTTAGCCACGGGTTTATTGTTTTTAGCTATTACTACAGGACTTATGAATTCATCAGTTATACCATTATTGTAAGATTCTTGAATTGATTTTAGTGGATCATTACTTACAAGTCCCTTTCCATTAACTAAAAGATCATATGCTTTCTTTACTCTATCCCATCTTTTGTCTCTGTCCATTGAATAATATCTTCCACATATAGACGCTAACTCAAAACTTGTATTTTCAATAAAATCTAAAATACTTTTTATATGCTTTAATCCAGACATAGGGTCGACATCTCTACCATCAGTAAATGCATGGATAAAGGTGTTCTTAGCTTTTTTAGATTCAATAATATCTATTAATTCTTTTAAATGAGAAATATGAGAATGTACACCACCGTCTGAAGCTAAGCCAATTAGATGAATATTTTTTTTATTTAAAATTGCTTTATCAATGCACTTATTTAATGATTTATTTTTTTTTAAAAAACCATTTTTTATATCGTTATTTATTTTGGCTAATTCTTGAAAAACTATTCTTCCAGCTCCAATATTCATATGACCAACTTCACTATTTCCCATTTGTCCATCAGGAAGTCCTACGCTTTTACCATGAGTTAAAAGCTGTGCATTTGGGTATTGTTTAATCAATGAATCATAGCAAGGCGTATTTGCTTTATCTATTGCAGACTTTGCTGGATCCTTTGAAATTCCCCAACCATCCAGAATTAATAGAATTAGTTTTTTAGTTTTTTTCAAATCAATAGTTCTAAGCAAATTTAGCTATAAAATATCATTTGAGATTAGGATTGATTTCTAGAATATTATTGTTGATATAATCAGAAATAAATTTTTCGTTAAAAAGTTCTTTGCCTTCAATATCAACTTTTGAAATTATTTCAACAATATCAATTTTTAAAAAACTTTTTAAATATTTTTTTGATTCTGGTAAATAGCTGTAATGCCATGGCTCATATTCAAATCCTTTTCTATTTATATTGTCATCATATGTTAGGTAAAAACCAAATTTTTGAGAGTTATTATCCATCCATTTTTTAAGCTTTTCAAATATTCCACCTTCTTCATATTTTTTAGAAATCAGTAATTCTTTTTCGTTTTTAAAATCTTCATCAATAACATCAATTTCAGTTCCCCAATGATGTCTTGATGTTCCAGGAATAGTTGAAAAACGTATAATTTCTTTAATTGCTTCCAAATCACTTAAATTATTTTCAGTAGTAAATTTTTTAAATTTTCTGTTCCAAATTTGTTTTTGTCTTTCAAAATCTCTAAAACCTGAAACCACTTTTATTTTAACTCCATCAAGAAGAGCTGCCTTTCTCATTTTTTCCATTGCAATAAATGTGTTTTTTTCAAGTTTAATTGAATCTCCAACTAAATTTGAATGCTCTATACCTAGTAAAGCTTTATAATCTATTTCTTGTGAGTTCATACAGTTTAATCCAAAAACTATTATTACAAAACATAATAATTTATTATATATCATATTTTTTTATACATTAAATAATGTAGACCAATTTGCCCAATAGAATATTTAATATTGGTATTAATATAATTTAATTTTAGGTAAAAAGGTATAGCATTTTCTCTTGCATTCATCCAAACAGTACTAATTTTTAATTCTTTTAAACTAGTTTCAACTGCTTTGACTATTTTTTTACCTACTCCTTTTTTTTGAAATGAGTCATCAACACAAAGTGCTCTCATCTGATAACAGTTTTTGAATCTCATTTTTTGACATTTATTTTTTATTAAAGAAACAGCTCCTATTAGTTTTCCTGAATAAAATGCTCCTAAATGATAAGTATCGTTGAGTTCATCGCCATCAAATTTACAATTGTCTGGACTTATATTGTTTCTTAGAATTTTACTTCTTAAAAACAAGAGCTCATTTGATTTGATAAATTTTATAGTTAAATTCAAAGAAATAAATTTATTTGTTAAAATAAATAAAATTTTTTTTGCGGGAGTAGCTCAGTTGGTAGAGCGTCAGCCTTCCAAGCTGAATGTCGCCGGTTCGAACCCGGTCTCCCGCTCACATAAAATATAGTTATGAAAAAATCTCTTAATTTTTTTTATGTAGGTCTGGCAATTTTTTTTATTGCAATAGGATACAAAAGTTTATATAATGGTGATGATTGGGAGCATATTTTTAATGGAAATAGTCTTGATGATTGGACTGTTAAAATTAAAGGCTATCCAAGTGGTGAAAATTTTGGAAACACCTTTAAAGTACAAGATGGACAAATTCTAGTCTCATATGAGAACTATGAAAATTTTGATTTTAGATATGGTCATTTATATTATACCAAGAAAAAATTTAAAAATTATCATCTCAAGTTGGAATACAAGTTTTTTGGTGAACAAGCTAATGGTGGCGAAGGATGGGCTACAAAAAATAGTGGTGTTATGTTTCACAGTCAGCATCCAGAGACTCTTTTGATAGATCAATCATTTCCAGTAAGTATAGAAACTCAGTTTTTAGGAGGACTCAACGATGGTTCTCGTCCAACTGGAAATTTATGTACACCAGGTACTGATGTGGATATGAATTCAGTTAAAGTTAAGGGACACTGCACAAGATCAAAATCAGATACCTTCAATAATGATGATTGGGTCGAAGCAGAAATTATTGTTTACTCTGATTCTATAGCTCATCATATTATAAATGGAAAAACTGTTTTAACTTATACAAATTTAAGATATGGTGATGATGGTAGACTACCTGAAAATATGATTGATAAAAAGGATAAAAAGCTAACCGAAGGATATATTTCTTTACAATCTGAAAGTCACCCTATAAAGTTTAGAAACATCAGAATTAAATCTTTGAACTAGTATGAGAATTTTTTTAAATATCTTTCTTTTAATTGCGATAAATTTTACCTACTCACAAGATGACTACAGAACATGGATTAAAGGAAAAGTTCTCTACAAAAATATAAATGTAAATTCAGCAAATGTCATAAACAACACCTCTAAACAAGCCACGACAACTAATGAGGAAGGAGAATTTGAAATTGAGGTTAAACTTAACGATAAATTGATTTTTTCATCTGTACAGTATCAAATTAGAGAATTAAATATAACTAAAGAAATACTTCAAAAAAATAGAATTGTAATTGATGTAAATGAAAAAGTAACCGAATTGGATCAAGTAGTTGTTACACCGGATGATAAAGAAAAATTTTTAGATTTAAAAGAAGAGGAATTTAAAAGGTTTGATTATACATTTGATAAATCAACAAGAGTTAATAATGTAATTAATGAAGAAGGAAAATTAAAAAATGGTGTCAATTTTGTAAACCTTTACAGACTTATATCTAAATCAATTAGTGATCAATCTCAAGAGAAAAGTGTAAATTTTAAATATCGTCCAAGTGATTTATTAAGGGAACTTTATGACGATATTTTCTTTACTAAAAACTTAATGATTCCTGATGATAAAATAAATGAGTTTTTACTTTATTGTGATGATAATTTTCCTGATAGAATCTTACTTCAAAAAGATAATGAGTTTGAATTAATTGAGTTTCTTGTTAAACAAAGTAAAAAGTTTGTAAAGTCCATTGCAAAAAATTAGATACATATTATTTTTTTCATTGGTTTCAAGTTTTCTTTATTCTCAAGAAAATAATTTTAAAACAATAGTTGGTGAAGTTATAAATGACACTATAGATATTAGTGGAATTCACGTTATTAATAGCACATCAGGTGCTAAGACAATAACAGATAATAAAGGGTTTTTTAAAGTAGGAGTTAGAGAAAATGACTCAATATTTTTCACATCTGTTCAAATTAAGACTCAGTTAATAATAATTGAAAAAGCTGTTTATCAATCTGACTCAATTAGAGTTTACCTTGAGCCAATTATTAATGAGCTAGAAAGTGTAACTGTTTCACCATATAATTTATCTGGAGATTTGATTTCCGATATGAAAAAAATTAATGAAAAAGAGGTTTTTAATTTTGATGATGCTGGTATTCCAGGCTTTAAAGGAGAAAGAAAGGAAAAAATTGTTTATAAAAATAGTGGAAGCCTTCTTTTAAATGCAATTCTTCTTCCAGTTATGCCACTCGATATTGATGCTGCATATAAACAATTGAGTGGTTATTATAAAACCCTAAGAAAAGCGAGAGAATTAGAGTCAAGATCTGGTATTGCAGCAGATATAATTCAATTTTACGGAGTTAATTTTTTTATAGAAAATTACAAATTAGACATTGATAGTGTTTATGAATTTGTAATTGGTGCTATGGAAAATTATGATATGGAGATAGATTTTAAAAACTCAAATCATATTCTAGTTTTAACTAATCTTGAAAAATTTTATGAATCAATTAATTATTAAATTATCTACAGTTTTACTTCTAATATTTTTACATAAGTATTATGTAAGCTCTACTTTAATTGATTTTAATCAAGAATCAGGTACATACCAAGTAAGCTTAAAAATTTTTCATGATGATTTAGAAAAAGATTTAGGCTTTAATTCAAATAAATTAGATTACTCAAATTATGAGAAAACTAATTTATTAATTACTAATTATTTGAAAGATAATTTTAAAATTTACAGCAATACAATTGATTTTGAATTAGATTACTTAGGATTTGAAAGAAAAAATGATCTATTAATTTATTATATAGAAGTTTATAATAATGATTCAAAAAGTTTTATTGTTGAGAATAAAATTTTATTTAATTCATTTAAAAATCAAAAAAATATTATTCTTTTTAGATCAAATAATTATAAAAAAAGCTTTATTCACACAAACAATAATTTCCAAAGCAAAATTATTATTCCATAAATAGATATTTAGTAAATTTACATTCATTAATTATTACATATGAAAACACATTTAACTTTTTCAATACTTTTTTTTATAGTCTTTCCTTTAAATATTTTTTCTCAACAAGAAAAACAAGAAGGACATATAAACACCAATAAATTCAGGCAGTTGTACGAAGAATTTTCCAGTCCTAACATGTATAGGACTGCATCTGGAGCACCAGGTCCAGCATATTATCAGCAACAAGCAGATTATAAGATGAATATTGAGTTAGATGACAAAAATAAAAAAGTTTATGGCGACCAGACTGTAACTTACACAAATAACTCACCCGAGACATTAAGTTATATTTGGCTACAATTAGATCAAAACGTTAGAAAAAAAGACTCCCCAAGTCTTGAAATTGACTCTGATGGAGTTGGTCCGGCATATATTCCTGATTCATTTGATAAAGAATTCTTAAAAAGTCCATTTGACGGAGGGTTTAATATTGAATATGTTACCAGTACTGAAAATAAACCATTAAAGTATATCATCAATCAAACAATGATGAGAATTGATTTGCCAAATCCTATTTCAAATGGTCAATCTTTTTCATTTAAAATTAAATGGTGGTATAATATAAATGATCACGTTAAGCAAGATGGCAGATCCGGTTATGAAACATTTTCAAATGATGATAACAGAGCTTATATAATTGCTCAATTTTACCCTAGGATGTGTGTTTATAATGAAGTAGAAGGTTGGCAAAATTATCAGTTTTGGGGGGACGGTGAATTCGCACTACCCTTTGGGGACTTTGAAGTAAATATTACAGTTCCATCTGATCATATTCTTGAAGCTACGGGTGAGTTGATTAATAGAAAAGAGGTTTACACAAAAGATATGATGAAAAGGTTTAATCAAGCTAAAAAGTCATTTGATAAGCCTGTTATTATTGTTTCACAAGATGAAGCAGTCGAAGCAGAAAAGACTTTTTCAAATGAGAAAAAAACTTGGAAGTTTTTAGCTAAAAATGTTAGAGATTTTGCTTTTGCAACATCAAGAAAATATATTCTTGAAATGATGGCAGTAAAAATTGGTGATGAAGATGTAATGGCTGTTTCTATATATCCAAAAGAGGGAAATCCTTTGTGGGAGGAATATTCAACTATTACTGTTGTTGAAGCTCTTAAAACTTTTTCAAAGTTTACTTTTGATTATCCATATCATAAAGCAGTTTCAGTTCATGCTCATCAAATAGGAATGGAATACCCAATGATATGTTTCAACTTTGGCAGACCAAATTTTGATGGTTCATATTCTGATGATGTAAAGTTTGGAATGATTGGTGTAATAATTCATGAAATTGGACATAATTTCTTTCCGATGATTGTTAATAGTGATGAAAGACAATGGGCGTGGATGGATGAAGGTCTTACCACATTTGTTCAATATTTAGCGGAACAAGAATTTGGCGAAAAATATCCAGATGCAATTTATCCAAATAAAAATTTTCCATCGGATAGAGGACCAGCTAATCTAATTACTGATTATATGAGTGTTGAACAAAAATTTTTAGCGCCAATCATGTCAAACCCAGAAAATGTATTTAGTTTAGGCCCTAATGCATATGGTAAGCCTGCTACTGCTTTAAATATTTTAAGAGAAACTATTATGGGTAAAGAGTTATTTGATTATGCTTTTAAAACCTATTCACAAAGATGGATGTTTAAACATCCAACTCCTGAAGATTTTTTTAGAACAATGGAAGATGCTTCTGCTGTTGATTTAGATTGGTTTTGGAGAGGATGGTTTTATACAACAGACTATGTAGATATTTCGATAAAGGAGTTGAATCAGTATTTTGTTTCACCAAATCCAGGTGATGAAATGAAAAAAATCATGGAGGAAAGAGGTATTCAAAGAAATAGACTTAGACCTCTTGTGTTTTTTGAAAAATTTGAAAATGACACTGAAAATCATAAAGAAAAACCTCCTTTAGAAAACTCCAAGCTTTTAAATAATTATATAAAAGAAAATTATTCAGAAGATGAAATCAAGAATTTAGAAATACCAAAATATTTCTATGAAGTTGTATTTGAAAAACCTGGTGGATTGGTAATGCCTATAATTGTTGATATAAAATTTGAAGATGGAGAAATTCAAAGAAAAACATATCCTGCTCAAGTTTGGAGAAAAAATGATAAAGAGGTAAGAAAACTTATAACATCAAATAAAAAAATTATTGAAATAGTATTAGATCCTGAAAAGGAAACAGCAGATATTGATACTAGAAATAATTCATGGCCAAAGAAGGAAGAAAATACAGATTTCGATAAGTTTAAATCAAGGATTCAAGGATGACATTTTTATTTATTAGTGGTGCAGAAATAGTATTTATATTTTTTATAATTCTAATGATTTTTGGAGCTGACAGAATTCCAGATATTGCCAAAGGAATGGCTCAAGGAATTAGAAAAGTTAAAAATGCTACTCAAGAAATAAGATCTGAAATTAAAAAAAGTGCTGAGAAAAAAGGTATTGACACAGATTCAATTTCCAAAGAAATAGATAAAGTTAAAGATGATATTGATGATTTAACTGGTTCAATGAAAAGAAACCTTTAATTCTTTATAATTATATTTAGGCCATCTCTCAATGGAAGAATAATATTCTCAACTCTATTATCCTTAGCTATAATTTTATTAAAATCTATCAAATATTGAGTTAATTCATCGTCATAACTTTCCGGATCAACAACCTTTCCAGTCCAAAGCACATTATCTGCAATAATTAAACCTCCACTTCTGACTTTATCAATACATAAATTATAATATTCAGTATAGTTTTCTTTATCTGCATCTAAAAAAATCAGATCAAAAGTTTCATCAATTTTTCCAATAATTTCTTTGGCATCTCCAACATGTTGAATGATTGAGTTTGTAGTTTTTGTTTTTTTAAAATATTTTTTTTGAATTGAAACTAATTCTTCATTTATGTCTATTGTATGAATAATTCCGCTATTAATTAATCCTTCTGCCATACATATTGCTGAATATCCAGTATAAGTCCCAATCTCAAGTATTTTTTTTGGTTTAATTAATTTACTAATAATTGATAAAAATCTTCCTTGTAAGTGACCGCTTAACATCCTAGGATTAAAAACTTTTAAATAAGTTTCTTTATTTAAATCTTTTAAAATTTGAGGTTCCTTTGAAGAATTTTTTTCAATATAATCTTCAATTTTATTATTAACTATTTTGCTCATTTTTTTGGACGTGCATATTCAAATCTTTCAATCAATTTTGTTTCAGCATATCCATCCAGCCCATTTATAGCAACAGTTTTGGCTATATCTAATCTTAACCATCCATCATCCTGGAGTATTCCGTCATCAACATATATTCCTTCAATTGAAGCTACAACTAAAATTGTGTCATTTTCTTTAATATCGTATTCATTTAAGTACTTACATGCAAGCTTGATTTTAGAACTTTTCACAAAAGGAGCAATGAAATCATCAAGGTATTCTGCCTCTAAATTTGTTTGGTCAAATTCGGAAATTTCTTTTGGATATTTTGCTGAAGTATGGTGCGCATCTTTAATATCGTGTACGTTAATATGGTTCACTGTAAAATACTTCAGTTTAAACATATTATTATAGGTGTTTCTAGGAACTGTTCGAGGTCTCAAAACAAATCCAATCATTGCAGGATTACTACCTAAATGTGTTATTGAACTAAATACTGCTAGATTTGTATTTCCTTCATTATCAATAGATCCTAAAAGGTTGGCAGATTTATATCCAGTACAACTATTAATTAAATTTAATCTGTATATTTTATCTAGATTTTCAATTTTTTTTTTACTAAAGTGTACCATTTTTTATACATTTAAAATTATGAAATTTTATAGCAGAACTCTACTATTTGTATCAATTTTATTTTTTTCATGTAATGATTCATCGAATAATCTAGATAAACCAAATATTATCCTAATTATGGCAGATGATCTCGGTTATGAAGCAATAGGAATTAATGGAGCAGATGAATATAATACACCTGTCTTAGATTCATTAGCTGTAAATGGAATAAACTTTCACAATGCATATTCTCAGCCTCTTTGTACACCTACAAGGGTTAAAATAATGACTGGTAAACCAAACTATGTAAATTATGAATACTTCACATATTTAAACCCTAATCAAAAAACCTTTGGAAATTTATTTCAAGAAAATGGTTACAAAACTGCGCTAGCTGGAAAATGGCAATTGAATGGAGTCCAGTATGATATAGAGAACAATCAAGATCTCGAAAGACCTTATCAATTTGGTTTTGATGAATATTGCCTGTGGTGGCTTAGAGAAAGAGGGAATAGATTTGCAGATCCAAATATTGTTCAAAATGGAGAAAAACTCAATAAAGGTATTGATGACTATGGACCGGACATATTTACAGACTTTATAATTGACTTTATTGATAAAAACAAGGAAGACCCTTTCTTTATTTATTATCCTATGGCACTTGTTCATGACCCTTTTCTTCCAACACCTGATTCAAATGATTGGGATGATTTAGAAAAAAGAAATACAGGCAATAAACCGGTTTATTTCTCTGATATGTTGACTTACATGGACAAAATTGTTGGTAGGATTTCAAATACACTTGACAAAAATAAATTAGATAACACTATATTAATTTTCATTGGAGATAACGGAACAGACACAAAAGTTGTAACTCTAAATAAAGGTAATGAGATTCGCGGTGCAAAAGGATCAACAATTAAGTACGCCTCAAATGTCCCAATGATTGTTAATTGGAAAAGTCAAATCAAAGAGGGTTTTAATAGTGATGCTATGATTGATTTCACAGACTTTTATGCAACTTTTGAGGATATTCTCAACATAGATGCTCAACAATCTTATGGTAAGACTATTATGCCATTAATAACTAATAATAATTATAATGAAAGAGATGTTCTAATAACATATTATGATCCTATATGGGGTTCAGACGGTTTAGGAAGAGGTGTTTATGCTCAAAATAAGGATTATAAACTATATAAAAATGGCAACTTTTTTAACTTTTCAAATGATTTATATGAAAAAAATCCAATCGACGTGACCACATTATCAGAAACTGATAATGAAATATATTCTTTACTAAAAATATCATTGGATTCAATTCCTGAATTACCTGAATATAATCATAATGGTTGGCAAGAAAGAAGAAAAGAAGTTAATGAAAGTGGAAAGTTTAATAATATATGGCAACTAAATACAAAATAGCAACAACTCTACTAGTTTTTGGTATTATATGTTTTGTTTCATTCGAACTTATAGGAAGTGAGGTGGATGAAAATGGATTCATAAATGAGCCTTTTGCTTTATTACCAATCGGATTTATATTTATTTGTTTATCTATGGTTTTATTTATAGTTTTTGCATTAATCAAAAAAAAATAAGGTGCAAAAGCACCTTATTTAAAATTTTAAAAATTAGATATTAAATTAATTTTTTCTATCACTATCTTTTGATTCCTTACATTTTCCGTGAAACTCTCTCATTTCTTCATGACTTGAAATAGTGTAGCTAGTTTTTGTGTCTTTTTCAATCCAATAAATATTTATTGGAAATATAAATTGAGCTCTTTCCTTTACATCTGGATTTTCTTTATGCCAAGTCCTTAACGCTTCAGAATGTTCTTTTCTATCAGCTGCTTCAACTACTGAATCATCTGGGAACTTAATTGATACTGGGTATTCTAAATAAAAACAATTCTTTTTCTTACTTTTTTTATCGTCTCCCTTATCATCTTTATCTCCTCTATCATCGTCTTTATCGCCTTTGTCATCCTTATCATCACCTCTTGATCTTTGAAGTTCTCTTCCGTTAATGTCAAAATAAATATCAGCAGATTTATCTCCCATAAAGAAGAAATCTAGTGTTCTCGTTTTAACTTCATAACCTAGTTTTGGAGCAAGCTTTCCATCATCAAAAAAATCATCAGGCATATTTGAACTTATAGTATTTTTAGCATCGATTGGAAGATCGGATTCTAATATTTGAACTTTTTCTTCTGAGCTAATTATAGCATCAATTAATTCATCATCAGTCATTTCATCTGTTATTTCACATGATGAAGAAATGAATAAAAAAAGGAAAGGTATAATTTTTAAAATTGAATTTTTCATTTTCATTTTTTTTAAATTTAATTAAAATATTGCATATTAACCATATAACTATAAATTTAACTTAGCTTTTTCATTTAAGATATTTCTTATAAACTCATGATCTTTGGAATTATTTGTTTGAACTTTTAAAAACCTGTGATCAATATGAAATGTGTATTTATCACTTTCACCTTTTATAATAACAAGTTTGTAATATGGAATTATTAATGCATAAGTGTCAAGAAGAACTCTAAAATAAATCATTATTCCTTTTTGTCTTCTTTCAATATTACATTGATTTAGATTGTTATCAAGAATTAAAAGATTTTCAATTTCTTTACTCGCTTTAGTAATTAATAATTTTCTAGATCCAATTCCTTTTTGTTTAATTCTTTCTAAAAGATTAAATGGTTTTCCTACAAATTCATCTATTTCTTTTTTTTGTTTATCATTATTATAGGATACATTTTTTAGCATGAAATATCATTTTAATTCAATCATACAATAAATGAGCCAAGAAATAATCAATCTTTAACTATTATCTCAGTTGTTTAAGCTAATATTCTTGATATAAAGAGTTGAATAGATTATATTAGATAAAAAATTATTTGATATGAAAAAAGTACTTTTACCATTAATCCTTTTGTTTTCCTTGAATTCTATTAATTCACAAGAAAATTATAAATCTTTGCTTATTGAATACATGACTGCTCAAGGACAGTTCGAAACATTTAATGCTACAATCGATCAAATGGGAACAATGATGGGAGTTACAATTAAAGATGAAAATAGAGAAGAGTTTACAAATGATGTAATGGGAAGTTTGATAGAACTATTAGTCCCAGTATATCAAAAGCATTTTACAGTAGAAGATTTAAAAGATGCAATTCAAATGTATAAAACTCCAATTGGTAAAAAGATAAGTGAAAAAACTCCAATTATAGCGCAAGAAACTATGCAAGCTAGTATGCAATGGGGAATGGAGCTAAGTCAAAAAATGCAAAAATATTTAGAATAAATAAAATTTAAATAATTCTAAAATTAGTTTAAGTACAAAAATTTCTATTTTCAGTTAGTTTGATTTTTAAGATTTACTAATGTGATTAGCTCAGTTGGTTCAGAGCACTACCTTGACAGGATGAATTTTGCCTATTAATAGTATTTCTCAACAATATATATAATTGCCTTTACTCTGTTCACTATAATCTTCTTAATTGTATACAAAATGTATACATTTTATTATATTGTACAAACTAAGTTTAAACTATTAATTATGAAAAATTTTTTTTCTTTATTATTCTTTTTCATTTTTTCAATTTCGTACTCGCAAAGTACAGTGGATCTAGATATGTCCTCTAAAGATTATAAAAAAATATTGAAAAAATTAGACCTTAAGATTACCAATAGGGGATATAATGCTGCTGGCCCCATATTTGTCAAAGTGTCAACATATGATGCTGCACAACCAAGTGCATATGTAAGGCTTTGGAATGAAGCACTTTTTGAAATGGATATGCCTGTCGGTAATATTACTGATGAGAGTAATGATATTGTCACAATTGATGCTGATTGGATTTTTCAATTAGAAGGAAAAGTAGGTTCAAATGGTTATGGTATGGCTATGTCTTTCGGAGGAGGTTTGTCTGGAAAGATTTTAGACTTTAATAATAATGATAAAATGGTTGCAACATTCTCTACTAAAGAAAAAATGAATTTTACTTCGGGCTTAGATGATAATGTGAAAAGAGGGGAAAGATTTAAACAAATGATCAAGGTAATTGTAAATGAAATCTTACTCTCTATAAAATAATCTAAAAACTATATAGAGGAGGGTGATTAGCTCAGTTGGTTCAGAGCACTACCTTGACAGGGTAGGGGTCACTGGTTCGAATCCAGTATCACCCACATTTTTTTTATTTTTTTATTGTCTTGGCATTTGTTTTGTTTAACATATATCTATGAAAATTTTTGATAATATTCCTTTAAAAGGTTGGTCCTTTTCGTTATTCAAAGAAAAAAATATTACTCCTTTTGAAAAATTGTTCGAAATTTTTAAAGAACTTATTACTTACACATCTGGAGACTTTGACGAGGCTATTGATTGGTTAAGACAGCTTGACAAAGAGTATCTTCTAACTGATGAAGATTATACTATTGATGATTTTATAGAAGATTTATTACAAAAAGGTTTTATTAATGCTGAAATTAGTTCAGATGGTGACAAAACTTTAAACAAGATTTCTGCTAAAATGGAAAAAGCTCTTAGAAAGTTTGCCCTAAAAAAAATATTTGGAAAAATTAAAAAGTCAAGAGCTGGAAATCATAAATCAAAGTATTCTGGATCTGATGATGATGATGTTAATGACTATAAAAACTATCAGTATGGAGACCAAGTTGATAAAATTATAATTAGTGAGAGTTTAAAGAACATGTACTCAAGAACTGGCAATGATGAGTTAGATTTAATATCTGATGATATTGTTGTAAGAAATTCATCTTATAATTCTCAAATGAGTACTGTTTTAATGATTGATATAAGTCATAGTATGATTCTATATGGTGAAGACAGAATTACACCTGCAAAAAAAGTTGCAATGGCACTAGCAGAATTGATTATTACTAGATATCCAAAGGACACATTAGATATATTAGTTTTTGGTAATGACGCTAAAATAATTCCTTTAAAGCAGTTACCTTATCTCAAAGTGGGACCATATCATACAAATACTGTTGCAGGCTTACAATTGGCAATGGATATTTTGAAAAAGAAAAAGAATAATAATAAGCAAATTTTGATGATCACAGACGGTAAACCAAGTTGTTTAAAATTAAGTGACGGAAGTTATTACAAAAATAGTTCGGGTCTTGATTCCAGAATAACTAATAAATGTTATAACATGGCAAAACAGGCTAAAAAACTTAATATTCCAATAACAACTTTTATGATTGCCAGAGATGCTTATTTACAGCATTTTGTAAGAGAATTCGCGAAAGCGAATAACGGAAAGGCATTCTACACAGGACTTGACAATCTTGGTGAAATGATTTTCGAAGATTATGAAAGCAATAGAAAAAGAAAAATATAATGATAAAACCTAAATTAAAAAACGTAAAAAAGTTAAAAGACTCTGGTTATAAGTCAAGGTCAATAAAGGATGAATTATCAGAAAATTTATCAGATCTTATTAAATCTGGTAAACCTTCGTTTCCAAATATTCATGGATATGAAAACACTGTAATTCCTGATTTAGAAAGAGCAATTTTATCAAAACATAATATAAATTTTCTTGGACTAAGAGGTCAAGCTAAGACAAGATTAGCTAGAATGATGGTGGAATTATTAGATGATTGGATGCCAATTATTAAAGGTTCTGAAATTAATGATGATCCACTCAATCCAGTTTCAACAATTGGAAAAAAAATAATTGAAAAAAATGGTGATGATTCAGAAATTGATTGGGTTCATAAAAGTGAAAGATTTTATGAAAAGCTTGCAACACCCGATGTAACAGTTTCAGATCTTATTGGGGATATAGACCCAATAAAAGCTGCTAGCTTAAAACTTTCTTATGCTGATGAAAGTGTTATTCATTTTGGAATGATACCAAGAGCAAATAGATCCATATTTGTTATAAATGAGCTACCAGATTTACAAGCTAGAATTCAAGTAAGTTTGTTTTCAATTCTGGAAGAAAAGGAAATTCAAATTAGAGGATTTAAGTTAAGAATACCCTTAGATATTCAATTTATATTCACTGCTAATCCTGAAGATTATACAAATCGAGGAAGTATTGTTACTCCGCTAAAGGATAGAATTGGATCTCAAATAATTACTCATTATCCACATAGTTTAAATATTGCAAAGAAAATTACACAGCAAGAATCTAAGATTTTTGATTCTGAAATATATGTACCTGAACTGGCTAAGGATCTAATAGAAGAAATAAATTTTGCAGCTCGTAAAAGTGAATTTGTTGACTTTAAAAGTGGGGTAAGTGCTAGAATGAGTATAACAGCATATGAAAATTTAATTAGTACAGCTAAAAGAAGAATGCTAATTAATAATGAAAAAAATACATCAATAAGATTATCAGATTTTACTGGTATCATTCCTTCGATTAATGGTAAAATTGAACTTGTATATGAAGGTGAGGAACAAGGAGCTGATAATATTTCATTTGATTTAATAAATGAGGGAGTTAAAAATATTTTTTTAAAATACTTTCCAGAGATTAGTAAATTACAAAAACCAAATCAAACTGATGATTATGATCAAATTATAACATGGTTTGTTGAAAATAATAAAGAACTATTTATAGGAGATGAATTTTCTAATAATGAATACCAGATTGCTATTAATGAAATTAAGCCAATTAATAAGCTTATCAGTAAGTATTGTAAAAATGAAAATAAAGAGGATATTTTATTCATTAAAGAAATATTACTTTGGGGTCTTACATCCTTTAATAAGCTTTTAAAAAATAGAATGCTTGATGGTATTGAATTTAAAGATTCATTAGGATCATATCTAAATGATTTGAATACTTAGGTTTATTTAATATTTAGAAAGAATTTTCAATAATTTGACCTGATATTTTTAAGAGAAATAATTCAGATAGTTTTGCATCATACATAACAGTATTTCTTGAAAGTTCTGCATTAAGTAAATTAATTTGAGCTCTTCTAAACTCTATAGAAGAAACTATTCCAATGTTATATTTCTCTAAATTTCTTAAAAAATTATTGTTACTTGTATTGAAGCTTTTTTCCTGAACTTCTAGAATAAAAAGGTTGTTCATATATGATTCATAAGCATTATTCAATTCTTTGTTGAAAGCTAAAATAGCTTTCTCTCTCTCGATTTTTGAATTTTCAAGTTGAATTTTAGCATTTTTATTTGCAGTAATCCTTTTTCCTCCACTAAAAATATCCCATGATAAATTAATGCCTCCAGAAAAACCATTATAAATATTAGTATTAAAAAAAGCATATGGATTATTATTTGTGCTTTCATTCCAATCATATGATCCAATAAGCCCTATTGTTGGTAGGTATGTTGATTTAATTGATTGAAGTTCATAATTGGAGATTATTATAGATTTATTATAAATTTTTAGTCTGTTGTTATTTTCTGAAGCACTATTATAAAACTTTAAAATATTTTCTTTGGAATTATATGTTACTGTCTTTTCATAAGAATAATTAGAATCTAAGTCAACATTCATAATTAGATTTAAATCTCGTTTTGCATTTGACAGATTTTTAATTGAATTTAAATATCTAATGCTGTCTGTATTAACATCAACTTCAGCATTTAAAACTTCAAGTTTAGTAGTTTGGCCAAATTCAAATTGAACTTTTTTTCTTTCAAGTCTTGATTTTGAAATTTCAACAGATGATTGAATAATTTCTTTTTCTTCGCTAAGTCTACAAACTTCATAGTAAACGGTAAATAGTTGCAATAATGTGTTTTCAATTACTTCTTTTACTTCAAGTTCAGATTTATTTAATAATTCTTTAGATTTTTTATAGTTAAAATTTCTTCCAGAATTATCAAAAAGTGTATAATTTACAGAAACGTTTGAAAAACTGTTTTCGCTTTTCATTTCGTCTAGTTTACCAGATATATTATTAGGGGTTTCAATTTCAATATCTTGTTCACTTTTATTTATTCCTGCATTGGATCTTATAGTTGGCAAATAACCACTATTCATAATACTTGCATTATTTTTTGAAATCTTACTTTGATTTTCAATAATTTTTATATCAAGATTATTTTCAAGAGTAATTTTTACAGCATCACTAATTTTTAGTTTTTCTTGAGCTAAAGAAAAAGCTGTAAAGAAGATTAGTAAAAATGATATTGGTTTTATATTATTCATTTTTTTCTATTTAACTCTACCACAGGAGACTCAACATCTCTTTTGTCTACGTTTTTACCAGTTGTTAGCCATATTCCTTTAACTTTTAAAGTATTGGTAATTGATATTAATATTGGAAGAAGAATCAAGGTTAAAAATGTAGCATATCCTATTCCATATGCAATTGAAATTGCCATTGGTTTTAAAAGTTGTGCTTGAAAACTTTTTTCTAAAATAATTGGTGCAAGACCTGCCATGGTAGTAATTGATGTTAAAAATATTGCTCTAAACCTTACTCTTCCTGCTTCAAAAATCGCATCATCAAATGTCATACCTTCCCTAAGATTAGAATTAAATTTAGAGATAAGAACTAAACCATCATTAACTAGAATACCAATTAATGCAATTATTCCAAGTAATGAAATAACATTAACAGGAAATCCATGTAAAAGATGCCCCCAAGCAACTGTAGTTAAACTAAAGGGAATTAAAAGTAATAGTAAAAATGGTTGACTGTATGTTCTAAATGTAAAACCAATTGTAGCAAAAATTAGAAATAATGCCAGAGGAAATACTGTATAGGCTGATTGTATAGTTTTATTAGCTTCTCTATATTGACCTTCAAAAGAAGCGGAAATCGATGGATATTTCTCTTGAATTTGAGGGATAGTATTATTTCTAAGATTAAAAACAATATCAGCTGCGCTAATGCTAGGGTCAATTAAATTAGCATTTATTTGTATTTCTCTTTTACCATCTAAATGATTTATTGAAACATCACCTCTTTTAACTTCATATGTAGCTATTTCACTTAATGCAACTCTATTACCTTTTGGAGTAAGTATTTTCATTTGCTCCAAATTATTAACATATGAACGTGTATTTTTATTATATCTAACCCAAACTTTAATTTCATCATCTCCTCTTTGAAATCTTTGCGCTTCAATTCCAAAAAATGCTGATCTGATTTGATACATTATTGCAGATAATTCTAGACCAGCTATATAGGCATTTTCCTTTAATTTTACTTGAATTTCTTTAATGCCCTCAGGATCGTTGTTAGAAACATCAATTAAAAGTGGATTATTTTTAAGATTAATTATTAATTCATTTTTAGCTTGTTTTAATTCACTTAAATTATTTGTTTCACTTAACAAAGAAATTGAAACCGGACTTCCTCCAAAATTGGCAGCATCGTTAAGTGTAAATCTTTCAGCACCAACAATTTCTCCAGTTTTTTCTCTAATCAAAGATGCAAGCATTGATGCATTAATAGAGCTAGGTCTTTCCTCACTATCTAAAATATAAATTTCTAAAGATGCAGTTGAAGAACCACCAACATCACCAAATCCTTTAACCATCGACATGTTATCTGCTGAAAAACCTAAATTTTTATTTATGTATTGAATTAGATCTCTTTCATCGTTCTTCATATACTTGCTTTTCAACTCTTTACCTGATTCCAAAGCATTTTTTTCAATCATTGAGATAATTGAATCTGTAGTTTTTTCATTTGTACCCATTGGCATTTTAAGATCAATTGTAAGGATATCACTGTCTACAATAGGAAAAAAATCAACTGGAATTATTCCTCCTATAACAGAACTTACCGTGAGATATAATGCTGCAATGAAGCCAGACAAACTTGCAAATCGGTTTTCAAGACCAAACTTTAACATTGGACTATAAATTTTGTCTCGAAGCCAATTCATAATTTCAAAACCCTTGGAATTAATTTTTTTCATAAACTCGAAAAAATTAAACTTTTCATCATTAATAACCTCTTTGCTATTTTTAAGAGCATTTGATTTTGAAAGGTGAGCTGGTAATAAAATAAGTGCTTCAACCAATGAAATAGTTAAAGTAAGTATAACTATTAGTGCTACTTCTCCAAAGAAATCTCCAACATCTCCATCAAGTAGTAGTAAGGAGGAGAATGCAATTATTGTTGTAATAATTGCTGATACAATGGCAGGCATAACCTCTAATGTTCCATCAATAGCAGCTTGATCAGGAGTTTTGCCTTGTTCGTAATGTCTATAAATATTTTCAGCAATAACAATTCCATCATCAACTAAAATTCCAATAACTACAATCATTCCAAATAGAGACATCAAATTAATAGTTATATCAAATTCACCAGCAAAAATGAACATTCCTAAAAATGAAATAGGAATACTAAAAGCAACCCAGAAAGCTAACCTAATATTTAAGAAAAGAGATAGAAAAATTAACACAAGAAAAATACCAATTCCTCCATTTTCAAGCAAAAGATTTGTCCTTTGTTTAAGTGAAATTGAATAATCTTTTAAAACAGTTAATTTAAATCTGTCATTTGATAAATTAAACTCATCTATATAAGAATTTATGATTTCAGCTGAGTCTAATAAATCTTCACTATTTGTATTGGAGGTAGTAATAACAACAGCTGAATTATAATCAACAAATGTTGATATGGGGGTTTCAGAAAATTTATCACTAATTTTTGAAACATCTCCAAGTCTAACAATAGTACCTTTTGAATCTTTTTTCAAAACTAAATTTTGAAGACCGTTTGCATAATAATTTTTATTATTGGCTCTAATTAAAAAATCTTCTTCGTTAGTTTTTATATTTCCACCACTTATCAGAATATTTGAATTGCTAACAGCATTGACAATTTCCTGAAAACTTAAATTATATGCTAAAAGATTTTGTTCATTTATAGAAATTTCTATTTCTTCATCTGGAAACCCTGAAAGTGTCACTTGAGAAATTCCCTCTACAGCCCTTAAATCATCTTCAACATTCTTAGCCATATTTTTAAGGGACTTCAAATCAATTTCAGCACCACTAAGTGAAAATATAACTGTTGGTTGTTGTTCCTCAATTTTAGTCACTACAACAGGTTCAAGTGATATTGGAAAAGAAGGGACTTTATCAACAGCATTTTTAATTTCAAATAACATTGCATCAATATCGTAGTCAGGATCAGTTTCAATAAGCACAGTTCCAGTATTTTCTCTGGAAGTTGAAGTAACCCTTGTAACACCTGGAATTCCCTTTAAATTTTCCTCAATTTTTAAAATAACACCTTTTTCAATTTCATCAGGTGAAGCACCAGGATAATTTGCATTTATTGAAATAAATTTTGAATCAATTAAAGGAAAAAAAGATGATTTTAAAGAAATAATACCAGCTATGCCAAATACGAAGAAAAAAAGTATTAAAATATTTACAGCTTTTGGATAAGTAACAAAATATTTAATTATTCTTCTCACTAATTGACAATTTTTACTTTCATTCCATCATATACTCCTGGAATGTAAGTCTTCAAAATATTCATACCATTTTCAAGACCTTTAACAATTACAGTTTCATCATCATAAAATATTGGATTAACATTAAAAATTCCAATGGTCATATTGTCTTTTATATAGTAAATGAAGGAATCATTAATTAAAAGAGATCTAGAAAGTGAAAAACTATCATCAATATTTCCTAAAGGAATATAGACTTCAGAATACATACCATCTTTGAGGTTTTCTGATTTAAATTCAACAAACAATCTAATTGATTGAGAGTTATTATCAATAGATTTATTAACTCTAATTATTTTTCCTGTATGCTTAGTGTTAAAAGTTGATGTAAATAAAACTTCTTTTCCAATTTCTAATTGATTTCCATATTTAGATGGTACAGCAACTTCTAGTTCAAAAACATTAGTATTGATGTAGGTTCCGAGTTTTTGACCTGTTAAAATTAATGATCCCTCGGTGGAATAAGCTTCAATTAGTGTACCATCATAAGGAGCTGAAATAGTATATTTACTTAATCTCTCCTCAAGATTTTTTATTTTAAAATATTGAGCCATTAACCCTTTACCAACCAGATAAAATTTTTCTTTATCAGACAATGACTTAGGAAGAGTTTTAGTGTTTTTTTCAACATCAAATGATTTAAAATACAATTCCCAATTTTTGTAGTTTTTTTTAAAATCAAGTTTAATATCTGGTAAAACAGAAGCAATCATATTTTGTAATTGACTTCTATTTTGTTTAACAGTTGCTAAAAATTCTTTTGAATTAATTCTAATAATGGCTTCACCTTTTTTATATGATTGACCAACTTTAAATTTTTTATAATTATCGTTTAGAGTACCCTGCACCTCACTAAATAAGTTTAACTTATATTTAGAAGATAATCTTCCATTTACTTTTACTGAAATGGGATTAGAGCTATTTTCTATTTCAATAGTTCTAACAGAATGAGTTATGATAGTATTGTTATTGTAAGATTCTGTTTCTTTATTGATTATTAAGTTTGATATATAGTAAGTTACTAGTAAAACTACAATACCGGACAAAATTGATAAAAACTTTCTTTTCATTTTAGAAACTTTAAATGCAAATTTAATACCAAAACAGTATAGAAAAGTAATTAATTTATATTTGTTTTATGCTTTTTCAAAAAGAGATAATCTTAAAGCCAAGATCAAGAGGATTTCATTTAATTACAGATGATATAATTTCTGTTTTACCAAACTTTAGTGGAATAGTAAATGTTTTTATTAAACATACTTCTGCAAGTTTAACAATTAATGAAAATGCTGACCCAAGTGTAAGAGTAGATTTTGAGACTCATTTTAATAATATGGTCTCTGAAGATGAAAATTACTTTACACATACTTATGAAGGAAAAGATGATATGACCTCTCACATAAAAAGCAGCTTGTTAGGTTCATCTGTTTCTTTTCCAATAAAAAATGGAATTCCGGAATTAGGAGTTTGGCAAGGAATTTATTTGTGTGAACACAGAAACAATGCTTCTTCTAGAAAAATATTTATTACCTTAATTGGTGAATAAAATTTAAAAATGAAAAAAAATTACTTTTCTTTTATTTTAATTTTCAATTTGTTTTTTTTATTTGGACAATCTTTTGATAAAAAAATAGAACAATTAATAAATGAAAATCTTGATGAAACTATAGATTTAAGACATTGGTTTCATGAAAATGCTGAATTAAGTAATAGAGAATTTAAAACTGCTGCTAGAATTGCCCAGGTGTTGAAAGAAATTGGATATGAACCAGTCACGGGAGTTGCAAAAACAGGAGTTGTTGCAACATTAAACCCTGGAAAACCAGGACCTGTAGTTGGTTTAAGAGCTGATATTGATGGTCTTCCAGTTAAGGAAAGAGCTAATATTCCTTGGGCATCAAAAATGAAAGGTATTTACAATGGTGAAGAAGTACCTGTAATGCATGCTTGCGGTCATGATATGCACACTGCTATTTTATTAACTACTGCAAAAATTTTATATGAGATTAAAGATAAAATACCTGGGCAAGTAAAATTTATTTTTCAACCAGCTGAGGAAGGTGCTCCACCAGGAGAAGAAGGAGGTGCTGAATTAATGATCAAAGAAGGTGTTTTGAAAAATCCTGATGTCGATGCAATTTTTGGACTGCATGTTTGGTCAGGATTATATGCTGGTCAAGTTTATCTAAGACCTGAAGGAATTATGGCTGCTGTAAATGAATTTAGAATTGATTTAAAAGGTGTTCAAACACATGGCTCAACACCCTGGACTGGTAGGGACCCGATTGTTACTGCAGCCCAGATAGTTAATTCACTACAGACTATTGTTAGTAGAAGTTTACCTTTAACGGAAGCTGGTGCAGTTGTTACAATCGGAAGTATTCATGGAGGTGTTAGAAGTAATATTATCCCAGAAGATTTATACATGCTAGGAACAATCAGGACACTTGATAATAATATGAAGGCTACTGTTCTTGAAAGATTAGAACAAATTGTTTATAATGTAGCTGAATCAAATAATATTGAAGCTAAAATTACATACTTAGTTTCATATCCAATTACTTACAATGATCCCTATTTATATGAAGAAATATTACCAACTTTAGAAAGAGTTAATGGTGAAAAAAATGTTCATTTAATGAAAGCAATCACTGGAGCTGAAGATTTTTCATATTTTCAAGAAAAAGTTCCTGGAACATATTTTTTTATTGGTGGTTCAAAACCTGATGTTGACTTATCTACAGTTGCACCACATCACACACCAGACTTTTATGTAGATGATTCAGCAATTTCAACTGGAATTAGATCGATGGTCAGTTTAACTATAGATTATATCCTTGAAAATTAACTTGGCATAATTTTAGCAATTTAAATATTATGAAAAATTTATTATACCTATTTAGTTTAATCCTTTTACCTGGAATTTTATTTTCTCAGGCATCATTTGATTTAGAAAAAAGTAAAATTAAGTGGACTGGCAAGAAGATTACCACAGAGTCACATTGGGGTTCATTATATTTCAGTGAAGCAAATTTATTTTTTGATGGTTCAGATTTAATTAAAGGCAAGTTTATTGTTGATATGAATTCAATGACAGTCGATGATATTCAAGGAAGAGGAAAAGAAAGACTTGAAAACCATCTCAGAAATGATGATTTTTTTGGAGTTTCTAATTTTAAAGAAGCAGTTTTAGAGTTTGATTCAAAATCAAAGCTTTTAAATGGCGAATATTCCGTAAATGCTAATTTAACTATCAAAGACATTACAAATGCTGTTGTTTTTAAATTAAAACCCAAAGGTGATTCATACATTGCAAATTTGATTTTTGATAGAACTAAATTTAATGTAACCTACAGGTCAGGAAATTTTTTTCAGAATTTAGGTGACAGATTAATATTGGATGAGGTTGAGCTCGCAGTCACTTTAGTTAAATAAACTATTTAGAGTTTTTTGGTGGAATTCTGCCTGGAAACCTTTTTTCAAAGTAATATCCAATCTGATACAAAAGCAACTCGCTCGATGATTTTCCAATAAATGTAAGTCCTGAAGGCTCATCATTTTTCCTAAAACCCATTGGAATAGTTAGACAAGGATTATGTGCGACAGCTGCATACCCAGCATGGTAGTTATTGATGGATAAAATTGCATCTAAATTATATTTATCCATTGGCATATTAAAAAACTTATTACCTTCTTTCATCAGTCTAGCTTTTAATAACTCAAATTTATCTATTGACATTGTGTCTTTAATTATTTTATTGAATATACTTTGACCGTATGGAGCTCTAACAATTGAATCTTTTCTGTTAAATTCAATAATTGATAATATATCATTAACCTCTAAGTTTTCATTTCCGTAAGTTTTTAAATAAGTTTTTAAATCGGTTCTCATGTCTTCATCTAAAAGTTTTATAAAATTGGAGAGGTTTACATCAGGGGCTTTGATTTCAAATAAATTAATTCCATCAGCTTTCATTTTATCAATCGCTTCTTTATATAATGAATCATTTAAATAAAAGTTTTTATAAAAACCAAGTCTAAAAATTGAAGCATTATAATTAATTACACTATCAATTTCAATATTATTGCTATTTATTGAATAACTATCATTATTGTCATATCCATATATGGCATTGTATACAATTATATTATCAATCACATTTTTTGTCATGGGACCTGCTGTATCCAATGATGAAGAAATAGGAATTATTCCAGATCTACTTACGTTTCCAATTGTAGGCTTCAATCCAACCAGTGAGTTTGCAGAGGATGGTGACAAAATTGAGCCCGATGTTTCAGAACCTAATGAAACTGAAGTTAAGTTTGATGCAGTTGCTACTCCACTTCCAGAACTAGAACCTCCGGTATCTATTGTTTTTCTTCCATATGGATTTAATGTTTGCCCCCCTAGGGAAGTGTATCCATTTGGGCATCCGGAGCAAAAATAGTTTGCCCACTCACTTAAATTTGTTTTACCCAAAATAATTGCTCCCTGATCTTTTAATTTTTTTGTTATAAAAGCATCTTTTGTATAATTATTTTTCAAACTATATGCTCCTGCAGTTGTTGGTAATGATTCAAAACCTATATTATCTTTTAAAAGAATTGGGATTCCAAAAACAGAATAAATATTTTCATTTCCAATTTCATCTTTTTTTCTAGCTTCATTTAAAATATTTCTATTCAAAGAAATAATAGAATTTAAATACGTCTTTTGATTAAATTCAACTAAATATATTCTAGAAATATAAAATAATGATAAGTCATAGTAATTAAATTCACCGTCAATTATATATCGTTGAATTTCAGGAATACTTTTTTCAATAATAAAAGGTTTTAGCTTATCATACTTGTTCTGTAGAAAAGAGCTAATTTCATTTTCATACCCTTTAATTAAGTTATTTTTATCTGTTGATATTGATTGAATCCTTTTATACCTTAATTTTTTATTTTCAATTGTACTATTTTGTATTATTTCTGAGCTTTGGTTGTATTTTTTCCATTTTTTTAAATCATTGCTACAACTTGTAACAGCTATAATAATTATAGAAATAAAAATATATTTCATTTTAGTTTCATGTTTATAATTTCCTCCATTTTCATTCCTCTTGATCCCTTAATAAGTATTTGATCTTGATTGATCTCTTGTACATCATCATAGAAATCTTCTTTTGTTTTATAAAAGAAAAGAGATTTTGAATTTTCCTGAGCATTAAAAAAATCTTTTCCTATAAAGTATGATTTATCAATTTTATTATTTTTTATAATTTCAACAATCTTTTTATGTTCATCAAATGCATTACTCCCAAGCTCAAACATATCTCCTAAAATAACAGCTTTAGAACCTTTAATTTTAGAAAATGATTCAATTGCATGTGTCATACTTGTTGGATTGGCATTATATGCATCTAAAATTATTTCTTTTGATTTGATTCTAATAATTTCTGATCTATTATTTTCAAGCTTATAATTAACTAATGATTTTTGAATTTTTTTTGAATCAATACCAAAATGTAAGCCTATGGAAATTGCAACGCAAACATTTGAAAAATTATAATCTCCATATATATTTGATTTATACATTACATCTAAACATGTAACTTTAACTTTTTTTTCAGGTATGAATACAAAATTATAATTAGACTTTGTTTTTGAGCCAAAGGAAAAGTTTTTATAATTATTAAACTTTATTTGTTCTGAATCATCATTATTTAAAATGAGAGTTTTATCATTTTCAATTATCCAATTATATAATTCTGTTTTTGCTTTTACCACCCCTTTTAAACTTTTGAAACCCTCTAAATGGGCTTTACCAAAATTTGTTATATAACCGTAATCTGGTTCTACAATTCGAGTTAAGAAATCTATCTCTCCAAAGTTATTTGCGCCTAATTCGATAACTGTAAAATCTGTATCCTCTTTAATTTGAAGAAGACTTAAAGGAACACCAATATGATTATTAAAATTACCTAATGTTGATATTGTATTAAATTTTTCTTTTAAAACTAAATGAATTAATTCTTTCGATGTGGTTTTACCATTACTTCCAGTTAATGCAATTATTTTAGATTTAGTTTTTTTTCTGTGATAGTTTGCCAATTTTTGCAAGGTTTCTAATGAGTTCTCCACCTTTATTACATTGTCTACATTTTCAAATTTTTTTTGATTTGAATCAATAATAGCCTTACCAGCACCTTTTTTTAATGCTTCAATTGCAAAATTATTACCATCAAAATTTTCACCTTTAATTGCAAAAAACAGTGACCCTTTTCTTATTGATCTTGAATCAATATCTACAATGCAATTACAATCTAAAAACTTATTATGTAAGTTTTCAATATTCATTATTTAAATATAAAAAGTTTACTTAAAAGTGGCTTGGCTAAAGCTTATCTTTTCTTAGGCTTGGAAACATTTCTAGATTCTCCTAGATATGACATTGCACACCTAAATCCAATATAATTAGTTGTCATATATTCAGGAAAAAATCTTCTTTGAGCAGGGTCAAGGTAATATGAACGATCAAGCCACGAACCTCCTTTATAAACTCTTGATTCATTACTTATTAGTGATGGAAATATAAAATCGAGTGGTTTATCTTTAGATGGTGAATTATACATTTCTTTATCATCATTTCTTGAGGATTCTTTATCACCATCATTAAAATTACGATTATCAGCTTTAGAATAATTAATTCTATTATTAATTGATTTAGATTCTTCTTGAACTATTTCACCAGGTAAACTTTTGAACTCAATTCTTCCATTTGGAAGTATTTTAAAATTTTTTTTATCATTAAAATTTGAATTATCAGTAATGGCATAACCTTCATTATTAATCACATTATTTTTGTATACATTTCCTCTGTAATAATTAAAGTCGTTAGCATCTTCATCAATTACAGGTCTGTAAACATCAGCTACCCATTCAGCTACGTTACCACCCATGCCATAAAGTCCAAAATCATTGGCAGGATATGATCTAACAGATGTTGTAATTCCAGAACCTGATTCAGACCACCCAGCAATTCCACCATAATCACCCTTACCAAGTTTATAATTAGCTAATTGATCGCCTAAATTTTTCTTTCTTTGAGATCTTGTATACTCGCCATCCCATGGAAATTTCTTTTTACCACGATATATATTATCTCTTCTAACTTCTCCCAACCCAAGTGCAGCATATTCCCACTCAGTTTCAGTTGGCAAACGGTATTCTGGAAGCATAATACCTTTTTCTATACTTGCAAAATCATAACCTCCTCCTTCGTCATTAATAGCTTTTTCTCCAATATAATTTTCGATATTTTCTCCTAATGAATTTTCAGGATCTAAAAGGTAGCGTTTAGTGTTAAAGTTTAATTTTGAATTTAAAGAATCCTTGTTAAGATATCCTTTATTTGCTAAAATTAAAGCATTTACTCTTTCAGTTCTCCATTTTGAATATCTAGTCGCTTGTTTCCAACTTACACCAACAACAGGATGATTTCTAAAAGCAGGGTATCTTAAATAATTATTTACCATATCTTCATTGAAACCAAGTGGATTTCTCCAAACTAATGTGTCAGGCAGGGCATTTTTCCATATTTTTCTCAAATCAGGATCATTACCATACATTTTTTTTAGCCAGAATAAATATTCTACATACATTCCGTTTGTAACTTCGGTTTCATCCATGAAAAAAGACCTAACGTACTGTTGAGTAGGAGTATTATTCCAATCATGCATAACATTATCTTTGACATTTCCTTTGACAAACGTGCCACCTTGAATAAATATCATACCCGGTGCTGATAATTGATCTTTAAATTTATTCTCAAGTTTAAATCCTCCATCTTTACCATCTATGCTCCAGCCTGTAGCATTGGAAATATTAGTTCCAGATTTCATACTGTTTTTGCCATTGAATAGGCTACAGGACGAAATCATAAATACAGAAAATATAAGTAGTAAAGTAAATTTATTGCTCATAATTCGATTGTAAATATATACATATTGAGTATTCTTTTAAAAAAAACTTTAAAATTTTAAACTTTAAAAACCAATAATTAACCTCAAAAAACATGCCTTTTTTTCTAAATTGTATTGATAAAATCTAATACATCTTCTTCATTAGAGTAGATTATGTCATAAAATTCTACTTTTTTCACCCATTTTATGAATGATTTAATAGATTTATTTCTTCTTATTAAAAATGAATCATTTACAAGTTCCTGTAAAACTTCATTTTTATTTGATTCAGATATTTTAAAATCGGAGTTTTTATTGTATTTGACTTTAAAAACATGATTACAAGAATAAAATTTTCTTAAAATTTCATTCTTTTTAGGGTACAAATAAGTTATATCTCCTTTGTATGTTTTTGTATTAAATTGATAAAAATTTTTAAATGAATAATTTTTTAAAATACTACTATTGGATTTTTTTATTGAAAGAGCATTTGGGAAGTGCCCAAAATAACCATCATTATTCATTGCAGCTGTGTCGTCACAAATTAATTTAAATCCATGTTTGACCAAAAGTGTTGCTAAACTGGTTTTTCCACTACCAGAATTTCCGATTAACAAGAATGATTTATTTGATTTGTGAACGATTGATCCATGTAAGAATGCTGACCATTTTTTTTCATCTAAATTGTGATATTTATAAATTATTAGAGATAATATTTTTCCTTTTAAAAAATGAATTTCTTTTAACTTCCAAGACCCTAAAAGCTTGTTGTTGTAGTGCAAATAAGTTTTTTTATTTTTTGTATAAAGCATAAAGCATTGATTCTTAGATATTTTATTAATTTTTAGATGATTAAGTTGACCAAATATATCATTCATATTTACTGAATCATCATGCAAAATTGTATAGGTAGAATTTTCTATTTCAAACGAAAATTTATTAGACAATATTGGATTTTTTAAGAACTTTTTTTTGACTGATTTATTTTTCTCTTTTTTAGCAAGTTGTGATAAATCCTTTAAAATGTGTGTGGAGTCTTTTAATTTATATTTGTTTTTTAAAAATTGTTTAAATTCAGTTTTTGTTTTTGAAAAATATTTTTTTATTATCGACAAGTTTAAGTCAGAAACTATCAATATTTTTTCACTTTTTTTAATATAAATTAAGTGATTATCATCATCTATTTTATCAAATATTAGGCTCTTATTTTCCAATTTTTTTAAATATTAAATCTCAAAACCATCATAAAGTTAACCCAAATTACATTTTAAAAAATTTTAACTCGAAATGCTTTTCTTTTTATAATTTATTTTAATCAATTAGACTGATAGACTTTATAATCAGTATGTTAAGTAAAGAAAATCCTTTATTTATTTGTATATTTTGTAATAGTTATTTATTTTCGAAACTTATAACATTTAATAACAAACTATTTTGAAAAATTTAACTCTATTTACTATACTATTAGTATTTCCATTTTTCCTAAATGCTCAAGCCATCAACAACCAGTGTAATTGGTCTGGTGGTGGTGCTGATACTAATTGGACAACCATAGCTAACTGGACAGGAAACAACTGTGTAGATGGATATCCATCTGGTGCTGCAGCTACTGCTTTAATACAATCAGCAAATACTACAATAACTTTAGATGCTGACATTGAACTTAAGCAAATTAAAATAGGCGGAACTGCCACTGAAGATAACGTATACACTATCACAACAACTGCTGGTCAAAATTATACTTTATTAATTTCCGGTTCAGGTGTATCACAACCTGTTCAAATCAATAAAAAGGGAAATGAATTTGTGTTCAATTGTAATGTAACCCATGATAACACAGCTGGAGGAACCAAAACAATTAATTTAAATGCAGGAGTATCAACCTCTGGAAAATATATTAAAATCACTCATGGTGAAGGTTACACTCTTACAATAGACGATCACACAGTCTTCCAATCTAATTCCATAGGTCATGAAGTTCACTTAAATGGAATTATTACTAATGCTACTGATTTAACCAGAGATTTAAAGTTTACAAATAAAAACAATGTAACTTTTGGACCAAATGTAGACATGACCGGTTTTACAGGGGATTTAATGTTTTCAGGAGCGATTGCCTCTGCTAATGGTGCAATTGTAAATGGTGCCGTGCAATGTAGATCTCTAGAACTTTCCGATGCTGCTTTCATGACAATAAACACATCCGGATCTGTGACAGCTACGGGAAGCACAGTTAAAACTTTAGGTACTGGTAAAATAACTGTAAAAACTAGTAATTCAGCCTCCGGATCATTTATTGCCAAACTCGCAACCAATGATTATGATGTTGACTCTGACGGAGATGGGACCGCCGATACTACGGGTGATGTTAATGTACAATTTGTAAAAGAATTAGATGCTGGTGGAGAATGGACTCTGATTGGAGTACCAGTAGCCGGTGAAACGGTAGCTGATGTTGATGACGACTTATTAACTCAAGGTGGTAATAGTGCGCTTGCAACTTATAATAATTTACAAGGTGTTTACTCACATTTTGCTACAGGTGCTACTGCCGAATTAGTTCCTGGAACAGGCTACGCAATAGCACCCACTGGAGCAAATGGTACAAAAACTGAAGTTACATTTTCAGGTACCATGACAACTGCAGGAACGGTCACAGTTGCAGTTAATCGTGACGCAAGCGTTGCTGATGAAAAGGGATGGTGGAATTTATTAGGCAATCCATATACTTCGTATTTAATGATGACTGACAACACCGCATCTGCTGCTGATAGTTTCTTAGAAAAAAATAAAGGAAACATTAACGATAGCTATGAAGCCGTATATGCTTGGGATGGAGCAGCTTGGGATATTTATAACAAAACAACTAATACCATCAATCACATAGCTCCGGGTGAAGGCTTCTTTGTATATTTCAGGAATACGGATGATGCAGCTACAATAAACTTTAAAGAAGATATGCAAACAGTTAACAAAGGAGCTAACTTTAACGCTGGTTTAGCTGGTGGTAATTCAAACTCAAAAGTTGCAAGATTTGAAGTAAAATTGGACGATTTAGAAAATAATCAGTCTGACAATATCAATCTTTATTTTAGTGATAAGACAACAAAAGGATTAGATCCAGGCTATGATGCTGGTAAATTTTTTATGGGAAGTGAATCAAAACTATTTACTAGGTTGTTAAAAGATGACGAGGGAATTGATTTTCAAATTCAAGCTCTTCCGATTGATGAGTTAAACAACCTTGTTATTCCTTTAGGTATTACAACAAATTCATCAAAATTAACATTATCCGTGGCTGATAGTTCCATCGATAATTTTATAAATATATTTTTAGAAGATAAATTAAATAATACTATTGTTGAATTTGATAAACCTATTGATTTAGAATTTTCAAATGATGAAAGTCATGTTGGAAGATTTTTTCTTCACTTTACGGATGAACTGATTCCTGAATTACCTACTGATAGCGATTTAAGAATCTATAAAGTATCTGAAAATGAAATTAAGATAATGGGTGATCCAACAAGAAACTACAGCGCTGAGATTTATGATTTTAGCGGAAGATTAATTAACCAAGTTAATTTTAATCATAAAATTAATGTATCTGATTTGAAAAAGGGAATAAAAATCCTTAAAATTAAGTCAGACGATGATGTTAATGTTATAAAGAAATTTAAATTAAATTAAATATTTTGAAAAAGAATAATACACAAAAAAATATATCTAGAAAACAAGCTCTCAAGAAACTTGGTAAATACGCTGGTTTAACCGCTATAGGAACATTGATTTTATTAAATCCACAAAAAAGCGCTGCCCAAAGTAATACCCCGCCTAACCCAGGGTGGTAATTAATTTTTGATATATATAAGAGATCGCAAAAGCGATCTCTTGTTTTTTTTATAATATCAATTTTTAAGTTAACTTTATCAAATTCATTCATCAATAAGAATTCTCATTGTTTGCTATTGATATTAAGAACTAATGATTAGAAGAAATTTAATTATATTATTATTCACTCTCCCTATCTTCAATCTTATTTCGCAGGATAGACGTGTTATTACTACAGCGGTTCCATTTTTGATGATTTCATCAGATGCTAGGGCATCAGGTATTGGAGAACAGGGTGTTGCAACCTCTGTTGATAATTTTTCACAGCATTGGAACCCATCAAAATATGTTTTTTCTGAAAATTCATCTGGTATTGCATTTAGTTATACACCATATTTAAGTAAACTTGTTAACGATATTTTCTTAGCAAATGTTTCTTATTATAATAAAATAAATGAAAGATCATCATGGAGTGCCAGTCTAAAATACTTTAGTCTCGGAGATATAGATATTTTACAAAACCCTTTGGATATTCCTATAATAGAGAACCCTAATGAATTTACATTGGACGCTTCTTATTCATTAAAACTATCGGAGAGTTTTGCAATGGGAGTGTCAGGGCGTTTTTTGATGTCTGACGTAAAATTACAAACATTAGATTCTGAGACAGAAGCTGCAACGTCAGTCGCTGTTGATATCTCTGGTTACTATCAATCAGATGTAAAATCTTACAATAACTTTGATGGTATTTTAAGAGCAGGGTTTAATATCTCTAATATTGGTCCAAAAATGAAATATTCTAAAGTTAGTGGTGGGTCAGAAAGTTATATTCCAACAAACCTAAGATTAGGATCGGGTTTTGAATTTTTATTTGATAGCAACAATAGTTTGGCACTAACCTTAGAGATTAATAAGTTACTTGTACCATCGCCAAGCGAGGAGGTTTTAAACTCCAATGGTGAGGTTGTAGCTTATCGTCAACCCGATTTAGGTTTTTTGGAGGGAATTTTTAAATCTTTTGGTGATGCTCCTGATGGAATAGCTGAAGAAATTAAAGAACTTACATATGCCCTTGGACTTGAGTATTCTTTTAATGATTCATTCTTCATAAGATCAGGTTATTTTAGTGAACATGAATTAAAAGGATCAAGAAAATTTGTAACCATTGGAACAGGATTTATAACAAGCAAAGATCTTAGTATTGATTTATCATATTTAATTTCAACATCTGATATTATAAGTCCATTAGAAAATACAATAAGACTCTCACTCGGATTTAATTTTAATTAGCTCTCTATAAATTTTTTGAGTACTACTAACTGAAAAATTTCAATTATCTTTGCATTTGAATTATGAAGCCTATAACTAAAGAAACTTATTTGAATTGGTATGAAAAAATGCTTTTTTGGAGAAAGTTTGAAGATAAGTTAGCTGCAGTATACATTCAACAAAAAGTCAGAGGATTTTTACACTTATATAATGGACAAGAAGCTGTTCTTGCTGGTGCTCTTCATGTAATGAATTTAGAAAAAGATAGGATGATTACTGCCTACAGAAATCATGTTATGCCAATTGGAATGGGTGTTGATCCAAAAAGAGTAATGGCTGAATTATATGGAAAATCTACTGGAACCTCAATGGGACTTGGAGGTTCAATGCATATTTTTTCAAAAGAATATCGTTTTCATGGAGGTCATGGAATTGTTGGTGGACAAATTCCACTTGGAGCAGGCATGGCATTCGGAGATAAATATTACAATAGAGGAGCAGTAACACTATGTTTTATGGGTGACGGAGCAGTTAGACAAGGATCATTTCATGAAACTCTAAATTTAGCTATGTTGTGGAGTTTACCTGTTGTTTTTGTTGTTGAAAACAACGGATATGCTATGGGTACATCAGTAAAGAGAACTTCAAATCATACTGACATATGGAAATTAGGATTGGGATATGAAATGCCTTGTGGACCTGTAGACGGTATGAACCCGGTTAAAGTTGCTGAAGCTCTTGATGAAGCTATTAATAGAGCTAGATCTGATAAAGGTCCAACTTTGTTAGAAATGAAAACTTATAGATACAGAGGACACTCAATGTCTGATGCTCAAAAGTATAGGACAAAAGAGGAAGTTCAAGAATATAGAAAAATTGATCCTATTACTCAAGTTAAAGAAATTATTATTCAAAATAACTACGCATCTGCTAATGAACTTTTAGATATTGATACTATTGTAAAACAAAAAGTCAATGATTGTGAAAAATTTGCTGACGAATCTCCTTACCCAGAAAAAAATATTATGTATGATTCTGTTTACGAACAGCAAGATTATCCTTTTTTAAAACATAAACCTGAATAGATGGCAGAAATAATTAAAATGCCAAGATTGAGCGATACCATGGAAGAGGGTGTCGTTGCGCAATGGTTAAAAAAAGTTGGGGATAAGGTAGCTGAGGGTGATATTTTAGCTGAGATTGAAACTGATAAAGCTACGATGGAGTTTGAATCATTTTATGAGGGAACTCTTTTGCATATTGCTATTGAAGAGGGAGTTGCCGCTAATGTAGATTCATTACTTTGTATAATTGGAGAAGAAAATGAAGATATTTCATCACTAATTTTATCAACTGAGCAGTCTAATGATAATTCACAATTAGATTTAGTTGATCAAATCAACGAACAAGAAAAATTAGAAGAAGTTGAATTAAAAATTACAAATTCAGAAGAAATTTCTGTATCGCCCGAACAAAATTCATTACAAAGTCCAACTAATGTTGAATATATTAAGATGCCAAGATTGAGTGATACAATGGAAGAAGGAACAATATCATCTTGGTTAAAAAAAGTTGGAGATGATGTTTCAGAAGGTGATATTTTAGCTGAGATTGAAACTGATAAAGCTACTATGGAATTTGAATCATTTTATAATGGAAAGCTAGTTCACATAGGGGTTCAGGCAGGTGAAACAGTTAATGTTGATGATTTAATCGCAATTATTTCTGATGGTGATGTAGATGTTGAAAAATTAATAAAGAGTTATGGAGAAGGTGCTGAAACTGAAATTAATAAAGATTCTGCTACTGAAAATATTGAGTCCGTTATGGAAGACACTCAATACTCTGAACAAGTTGAGTCAGTTCCTATTCATTCAGACAAAAGAATAATTGCATCTCCACTTGCAAAGAAAATTGCCTCTGAAAGAAATATTGATTTATCAACTATTCAAGGATCTGGGGATAATGGTAGGATAATCAAAAGTGATCTGGATAATGTTGATAGTTCTAAATCAAATTTAGATGAAAACAAACCCATTGAAATTATTGAAGATCAGAAATCAATACCACCACCAATTATAAATACTGTTGTTGTTGAAGAGTCATTTGATGATATTCAAAACTCTTCCATGAGAAATGCGATTGCAAAAAGACTAAGCCAATCTAAATTTACAGCTCCTCATTATTACTTAGGAGTTGAGTTTAATATGGACAATGCCATAGCATTTAGAAAGCAGTATAATTCAATTCCTGATACAAAAATATCATTTAATGATATTATTATAAAAGCTTGTGCTGCTGCTCTGAAAAAACATCCACAAGTAAATTCACAATGGATGGAAAAATCAACGAGAATTAATCATCACATTCATATTGGAGTAGCTGTAGGGGTTGAGGATGGTCTTGTCGTACCAGTTATAAAGTTTGCTGATAATGAGTCACTCCACTCAATTAATAGTTTAGTTAGAGATTATGCTATTAGAGCAAAATCAAAAAAATTAAGACCAGATGAGATTGAAGGAAGTACATTTACAATTTCTAATTTAGGAATGTTTGGAATCCAAGAATTCACATCTATCATTAATCAACCAAATTCTGCAATCCTATCTGTTGGTACTATTGTCAAGAAGCCAGTTGTTATCGATAACAAAATTGTTGTAAGCAATACTATGAAACTTACTTTGGCTTGTGATCACAGAACTGTTGACGGAGTTACAGGATCTTTATTTCTTGAGACTTTAAAAGGATATATTGAAAATCCTGTAACAATATTAGTTTAATGAAAAATATATTGATAACTGGAACGAGTTCAGGTATTGGGCTAGAATTGTTAAAAATTTATTCCAAAAATGGTTTTAAAATTATTTCTTTATCAAGGTCAAATTTACCTGAATCTGAATCTAAGCTTATTGGAGTTAAACACATTAATTTTGATATTTCTAAAAATGAAAATATTGAAACATTAATTGATTTAATTAAAAATGAATATAAATCAATTGATATTGTTATAAATAATGCTGGTAAATTAATAAGTAAACCTTTTGAAGAATTAACTAAAGATGATTTTTACTCAGTTTTTGATATTAATGTTTTTAGTGTTGCACATTTGATTCAAAAACTTCTTCCTTTTTTTAATATTGACTCTCACGTAGTTAATATTAGTAGTATTGGAGGAGTAATTGGAAGTTCTAAATTTCCAGGTCTTGCCGCATACTCTGCAAGTAAGGGAGCATTAAATATTTTAACAGAAGTTTTAGCTGAAGAATATAAAGAATCAGGACCAAAATTTAATTCACTATCATTGGGATCCGTTAATACTCCAATGTTAAAAAAAGCTTTCCCTGGTTATGAAGCACAAGTTAATCCTAACGAAATGGCTTCTTACATATATAATTTTGCAAATACTGGATTCAAACTTTTTAATGGCAAAGTAATTCCAGTATCTTCATCAACACCATGATTGATATTTTATCCTCAATTCCAAAAAATTCAATTCATTATGTCAAAAGTTTGATTGAAATTGAAGATTTAAAAATTAAAGTTGTAAATAAAAGAAAAACAAAACATGGAGATTTTAGAAAGGGTAAAAACAATTCTATAGTTACTATAAATAAGACTGATAATAAGTATCTTTTTTTATTGGTTCTAATTCACGAGTTTGCACATTACAATGTTTTTAAAAAAAACATTAAAACAGCCCCACATGGACTTGGATGGAAGGTTGAATATAAAAAATTGCTTAATCCAGTTTTAAACAGTAAAGTTTTTCCAAATAAGCTACTTGAACTTTTGAACATTCATATGATAAACCCAAGATCTTCATTCTCATATGATAGCCCGCTTGTAAAAGAGCTAAATAAATATGATAGTAGTAATAAAAATTTTATTTATTTAGATAAAATTGAAGATGGCACAAAATTTAAATATGGTAACGGTAAAGTTTATAAAAAAATTAAAAAAAGAAGAAAAAGGTATCTTTGTATTGAAACTATGAGTAAAAGAAATTATTTATTTCTTCCTCACGCAAAAGTTGAGCTATTATGAAAAAAGTTGCAATTAGCGGTTATTTTGACCCAATTCATGTTGGACATATTGAATATATTAAAACTGCAAAAAAGCTTGGAGACAGGTTGGTAGTTATAGTTAATAACAACCATCAATGTAATTTGAAAAAAGGAAAATATTTTATGGATGAAAAAGATAGAGTAGTTATCCTTGAAAATATTAAAGATATTGATGAAGTTTTCTTATCTGTAGATAAAGATAAAACTGTATGTAAATCTTTAGAGCTTTTGAAACCTGATATTTTTGCAAATGGTGGAGATAGAAAAAATTATGAAATACCAGAATCATCAATTTGTTCAAAATATAATATTGAAATAATCGATGGGCTTGGAGATAAAATAAGAAGCTCCTCAGACTTAACAGGATTAAAAGAAATTAAATAAATATTGGAAACAAAATTTGATTTTAATGACAACTCTGAAAAGCCAGATATTAAAAAAAATGCATCTGGCTTATTTAATGGGATAATATTCTTTTTAAATAGCATACTAAGTTTCTATGAAGATGTAGATAAAAATGCGACGGTAAACTCCATAAAAGCAGACATATCCATGAAAGGAACAACAGCATGGATATTAATTTGTTCTATTTTAATTGCATCTGTTGGTCTAAATGCAAATTCAACACCAGTTGTGATTGGAGCAATGTTAATTTCTCCTCTGTTAGGACCTATATTAGGTTTAGGGTTTTCAATAGCAACAAATGACATTGAAACACTAAAAAATTCTCTTACCAACTTTATAGTTATGGTCTTTTTAAGTGTAATTACTGCGTATATATTTTTTGCAATCATTCCTGTTAGTGATGAATCCCCTGAATTATTATCTAGATCATCATTTGATATAAGAGATGTATTAATCGCTTTTTTTGGAGGCTTAGCACTAATAATAGCTAAGACTAAGAAGGAGAATATAAGTTCAGCTATTTTTGGAGTTGCCATAGCTACTGCTCTAATGCCACCATTATGTACTGTTGGTTTTTATCTAGCACAACAAAATTTTACTAATGCACTTAGTGCATTGTATCTTTTCACTATTAATACCATGTATATTATAGTTGCAACATACATGGTCTTAAAAATTTTAAGATTTCCGCTAATTAATTATGCTAATTCAAGTAGAAGGGGCTTTGTAAATAAAATTGTAAGTTTTACATCTATATTAATTCTTATTTATCCAATTTTTACTTTTAAAGAAGTGATCAATAAGAGTAGGTTTGATTCTCAAAGTGAAAATTTTTTGAAAAATGAATTGGTTGGATTACCAAACTATGATATACTAATTGAAAGATCATCTGCTAGTTATAATGATGGTAATTCAAAAATTACGATTAACACTTATGGTCAAAAGCCTCTCAGTGATGAAACGATATCATTCCTTAATAAAAAGAAGGATACTTACTCTGTATTGATTAATTCAACTCTCGAATTTGTTCAAGACAATAATAATTTAATTAATTCAAATCAGTTTGTTAAAGAATTGAGGTATAGGGATTCAATTGAACTTATTTCAAAGACAAATGAGATAAATAAGTTGAATAAAAGATTAAGTGATTTAGAAAAACTAAGCAGAGAAAAACTAATATTTAATTCCCTTTCTAAAGAGGTAAAAATAATTTATCCAAGTCTTAAACAGTTTGAAATTTTCGAAACTATAAAGACAGATTTTAATTCAATAGATACAATATTAGTTTTTTCATTGAAATGGGATGAAAAATTAAACATTGATGAAAAAATTAAACTTAACAAAAATATTCAAGGCTGGTTAGAGTTTCAATTGGAGGGTGATGAATTTGAAATTAGAAGTAATATTAACTAAACTCTAAGTTTTTTTAATAATTCTGAGGAGTAAACAAAATCATCAACTTCTTTATTTTTAGATTTTAATATTTCTTTATTTGTTCCTTGCCAAATCTTAAGCCCTTCTTTTAGAAAAACTATATTTTCACCTATTTCTATCACAGAATTCATATCATGCGAGTTTATAATTGTAGTAATATTATATTCCTTGGTGATTTCTTGAATAAGCTTATCAATTACTATAGCTGTCTTTGGGTCTAAGCCAGAATTAGGTTCATCACAAAAAAGATATTTTGGATTCATAACTATAGCTCTTGCTATAGCAACTCTTTTTTGCATTCCACCTGAAAGTTCAGAGGGGAGTTTTTCAATTGCATCTTTAAGATTAACCCTTTCTATAAATTTTAAAGCTCTTTCATTTTTTTCATTCTCATCAATTTCTGTTAACATATCGAGAGGAAATCTAATATTTTCTAAAACATTCATTGAGTCAAATAAGGCACTACCTTGAAATACCATACCCATTTGTCTACTAATTTCAAGTTTTTCATTAATACCCATATTTTTTGAAGAAATTCCATCATATAATATCTCACCTGAATTAACTTCATAAAGACCTAATAAGCACTTAAGTAATACAGTTTTTCCAGATCCACTTTGACCTATTATTAGATTAGTTTTTCCTCTATAAAAAACTGTTTCAATTTTATTTAAAACCTCTGTTTTATCAAATGATTTATATATGTTTTTGACTTCTATCATTTATGCAAGTAAGAGTTGTGTAACAATATAGTTTAAGATTATTATGATAATAGAGGTCCAATAGAATGATCTAGTGCTTGCTTTACCAACATCCAGTGCACCACCTTTCATGTAGTATCCATGATATGATGGTACAGTTGCCAATACAAATGCAAAAACCAATGTCTTTATATAAGAATATGTAATATGGTATGATTCAAAATCCATTTGTATTCCTTGGATATAGGACTCGCTTGGAACGCCTGTCAATGTCATTGCTAACAATCCTCCAATAATACCTAAAAACATCGCAATTGTTATTATAAAAGGATAAAGTAACATTGCAATAACTTTTGGAAAAACAAGATAGTTAAGAGAATTTATACCCATAACCTCTAATGCATCAATTTGTTCAGTAACCCTCATGGTACCAATACTTGAGGTAATATATGAGCCAACTTTTCCTGCCATAATTATTGATATGAATGTAGGTGCAAACTCAAGTATAACAGATTGTCTTGTGGCATAACCAATTAATGTTTTTGAAAGTAAGGGATTTTCTAAATTTAATGCCATCTGAATTGAAACAACTCCACCAATAAAAAAAGATAATATTGAAACAATTTGAATGGAATCAAGTATAAGATCATTGATTTCTTTAAAAATCTGTTTATATAAAACTTCTTTCTTACATGATTTACTAAAAGAAAGCTTAATCATTAAAAAATACTTTCCAATATCATGTAGAATGCCCATTTTATATTTGATATGTTATAGCATTTATATTCATTCCAGCTCCAACACTAGCAAATAAAATGACGTCTCCTTTTTTCAATTTATGATCTTTAAAATTAGTTTTTAATACAATGTCATAAAGGGTAGGTACTGTGGCAACTGAAGAATTACCATAAATATCAACACTAATTGGCATTATATTTTTAGGTATCTCTTTATCGTATTGTTTATAAAAATACTTAAGAACAGCTTCATCAAGTTTTTCATTTGCTTGATGTATGAATATTTTTTTTACATCATCAATTGATTTTCCACTTTCCTCTAAACATGCTTTTAAAGCACCAGGAATATTTGAAATAGCAAATTCATAAACTTTTCTACCATTCATTTTAATATGCTTTATGTTTTCTTTGTTTTTGGGGCTATAAGATTCTTTACAAAATAGGTATAAAGCCTCTTTACCAGCTTTGGTGATAGTTTTGTGAGACAGAATACCACCTATATTATTGTTTTCTTCAACTATTGAAGCACCTGCACCATCGGCAAAAATCATTGAATCTCTATCAGATTTGTCAATAGTTCTAGATAAAGTATCAGCCCCAATAACTAAACATCTTTTAGCTATTTTAGAGATTATAAATGATTTTGCTTGAATTACACCCTCAATCCAACCTGGGCAACCAAAAATTAAATCATATGCGACACAATTTTCATTTGAAATTTCTAATTTATGCTTTACTAATGTAGCTACTGATGGGAGAGAAATATATTGATTTGTGCCATACTCAATATTTCCAAAATTATGAGCTACAATTATATAGTCTATAGACTCTTTATCAATTTTAGCATCCTTAATGGCCTCTGCTGCTGCAAATGCTGCTAAGTCTGAATTAGTATGTTCTTTATCCGCATATCTTCTTTCTTTAATTCCAGTTATAGCTTGAAACTTTTCAATAATTTCTAGATTTGAGTTTTGATAAGGATTCCCGTCTTTATCAAAAAACTCTTTATTTAAAAATGAATTATTATCAATTTTATTTTTTGGTATAAATGAACCTGTACCGGTTATATGTATCGGCATATCAATATTTTGTTCAAAAATAGCAATTAATTAGGATTCAATATAATCTTCGATTGGAGCACAAGTACAAATAAGATTTCTATCTCCAAATGCTTCGTCAATTCTTGTAACTGCTGGCCAAAATTTATTTTCTTTTAAATAAGAAATTGGATAAGCAGCTTGTTCTCTTGAATATTTAAACTTCCATTTATCGCTTGTTAATGTGTTTTGAGTATGAGGGGAGTTTTTTAATAAGTTATAATCATCATGTTTTGAGCAACCTAAAATTTCACTTTTAATCGAAATTAAAGCATTACAAAATCTGTCAATTTCCTCTAAATTTTCACTCTCAGTTGGTTCAATCATCATCGTTCCTGCTACAGGGAATGACACAGTAGGTGCATGAAATCCATAATCTATGAGTCTTTTAGCAATATCCATAACACCAATTCCGTAGTCTTCTTTAAAATCTCTACAATCAATAATTAATTCGTGACCAGATCTTCCATTTTCTCCCTGATAGAGTATTTTAAAATCTTTTTCTATTCTTTTTTTGATGTAATTAGCATTTAAAATAGCTATTTCGGTAGCTCTTTTCAGACCCTCTGGTCCCATCATACATATGTACCCGTAGGATATAAGACATGCCATTGCAGATCCCCATGGGGCTGCTGAGATAGCTTTGACTCCAAATTTTTTAGTAATATTTCTATCTGTTTGTGGTAGAAAGTCTACTAAATGTTTAGCTACGCATATTGGCCCAACTCCTGGACCACCTCCTCCGTGTGGTATAGAAAAAGTTTTATGTAAGTTTAAATGACATACATCAGCACCAATTGAGTATGGGTTAGTCAAACCAACTTGGGCATTCATATTAGCTCCATCCATGTATACTTGACCTCCATTATCATGTATTGTTTGGGTAATTCTTTTAATTGAAGACTCAAAAACTCCATGAGTTGATGGGTAGGTGATCATTAAGGCTGCTAGATTTTCACTATGCTTATTAGCTTTTTCTTTAAGGTCTTCTTCGTCAATATTTCCAAATTTATCGGTACCAACAACAATAACTTTCATTCCTGCCATAACAGCAGATGCAGGGTTGGTTCCGTGAGCTGAGGCTGGAATTATACAAATAGTTCTATTAGTTTGGTTAATGCTTTTAAAGTAAGATCTAATAACCATTAAACCTGCGTATTCACCTTGCGCACCAGAATTAGGCTGCAAAGAGGTACCGCTAAAGCCAGTAATTTCATTTAATTGTAATTCAAGTTTATTCAACATTAAATTATAACCCTCAACTTGATTATATGGGGCAAAAGGATGAATATTATTCCAACGTGCTGAGCTTAGTGGTAACATTTCGGCGGCTGCATTTAACTTCATTGTACAAGAGCCTAACGCTATCATGGAATGATTTAATGCAAGGTCTTTTCTCTCTAATGATTTAATATATCTCATCATGGAAGTTTCAGAATGGTATGAATTAAATACTTTTTCTTCGAGAAAACTAGATTGACGACTAAGTGTTTTAGGAATAGATTTAAAATTAATTTTTGAAAAATCTAAATCTAAATCTTTAGCAGTTACATAGGAAAAAACTTCAATGATTTTAGTAATATCCTCAATTTCTGTAGCTTCATTTATGGATATTGTAAACTCATCATTATTTATATAATTGAAATTAAGTTTGTTCTGTACAGCTATCTCCTTAACTTTTTTTGTTGGAAATTTGTAGTGTAGAGTATCAAAATAAATATTATTAACTTGATTTAATCCTAACAATATAAGTTTTTGTTGAAGTATTGTAGTAAGTCTATTAATTTTTTCAGCAATTTCAATCAATCCATTTTTGCCGTGATATACAGCATACATACCAGCCATTACAGCTAGTAAAACCTGTGCAGTACAAATATTTGATGTAGCTCTTTCTCTTTTTATGTGTTGCTCACGAGTTTGTAGAGCCATTCTTAAAGCTCTATTTCCATTTCTGTCCTTTGACACACCAATTATTCTACCTGGAATATGTCTTTTATAGTCAGTTTTGGTAGCAAAATATCCTGCATGAGGTCCTCCGTAGCCAAGTGGAATCCCAAATCTTTGTGACGTACCAACAACAACATCACAATTGAATGAGGCTGGTACTTTTAATAAGTTTAGCGCCATTAAGTCAGCAGCAATAATTAATTTACAATTTGATTCCTTAATTTTTTTTGAAATATTTTCCAAATCATTTATTTTTCCTGTTTTTCCAATATACTGAACAATACATCCAAAAATACTTTCATCTATTTTGATTGAATCATAATCAACAATTTCAATTTCTATTCCAAGTGGTTCAGCTCTTGTTTCTAGAATATTTATAGTTTGATTAAAAACATCACTGCTAATCACAAATTTATTTACTTTATTTTTTATTTGATCTCTAGATCTGCATCCAAACAACATTGTCATTGCTTCAGCTGCAGATGTACCCTCGTCTAATAAGGAAGCATTAGAAATTTCCATACCGGTTAAGTCACAAATTACAGTTTGATAATTTAATAAAGCCTCCAATCTGCCTTGAGCAACTTCTGCTTGATAGGGAGTGTATGCTGTGTACCAACCAGGATTTTCTAAAATATTTCTTTGAATAACGGGTGGGAGTATGGCTTCATTATATCCTAATCCAATATAGTTTTTAAAATATTTGTTTTTTTGTGAAAGCTGATATATGTGGTTTGAGTATTGAGATTCAGAAATTGCATCATCAAGCTTTAATTTATCCTTTGTTCTAATTTCATCAGGAATAGTTTCTTGAATTAAATGTTCTAAGGATTCAACTCCCAAAAAATCTTTCATTGATTTTTCATCAACTTCAGAAATACCAATATGCCTATCAGAAAATTTTCTCATTAAATTATATTCAAAATTAGATATTAATGTTTAATAAGAATGACAAAAACCATGTACTTTTAACAAAGTTTTTAACTTGTTTATTGACAATGTGAATTAATAATATTAATCTTTTATTGATGAAGATTTTACGTTGTTTTCAAGTTGTTTTTTATAATCAATAATCTTTTGTAAAATTTTAGAGTTGCTAGTGCCTAAAATTTCAGCAGCTAAAATTCCAGCATTTTTTGCCCCGTCTAGGGCAACTGTTGCAACAGGAACTCCGCCTGGCATTTGCAGAATTGATAAAATTGAATCCCATCCATCAATTGAATTTCTAGACTTAACTGGGACTCCTATAACTGGTAATGGTGTATTTGAAGCAACCATCCCTGGTAAGTGAGCAGCTCCACCAGCTCCTGCAATTATGACTTTTATGCCATTTTTGTGAGCATTCTTACTATAATTCATCATTTTTTCTGGGGTTCTGTGTGCTGAAACAATATCAATTTCATAATCTATTTCAAAATGCTTTAAAATATTTTCAGCTTCCCTCATTACAGGGTAGTCTGACTTACTTCCCATTATAATACCAACTTTTGACATTCTACTTGCTTTTAACTTTAATAGTTTCTTTTAAAAACTTAGCATTCTTGTATGCATCATCAAATTTATCACAAATAATTGTTATATGCCCCATTTTTCTATTGGGTCTAGTTTCTTTTTTGCCATATATATGCAGGTTTGCTGAATCATAACTAAATACTTTATCTAAATTTTCATAGTATACCTTTCCAAAATGATTTTCTTCACCTACTAGATTTAACATAATTGCGGTTCCATTATGTTTTGTTTCACCTAGTTTTAAATTAAAAATTGATCTTATATGTTGTTGGAATTGTGAGCTGTTACAAGCTTCAATAGAAAAATGGCCGCTATTATGTGGTCTTGGAGCAACTTCGTTAACTAATATTTCATCTCCCATTAAAAACATTTCAACTGCCAGCAATCCAACACAATCGAGAGATTCTGATATCTTTATGGCTAAATCCTTAGCATAATTATTTGTTTTTGTCGATATATTAGCTGGACTAATAACAAATTCAACTTGGTTTGAGTTAGAATTAAATTCCATTTCAACTGTTTCAAAAGTTTTAATTTCACCAGATACATTTCGGGAAACTATAACACTTAATTCTTTTTCAAATGGAACTAAATCTTCAATAATCATTTCATTGTCAGGAAGGTCATTGATATCATCAATTGAATTTAGAATCTTAACTCCAAATCCATCATATCCAAACTTTGTTTTTTTCCAAATACAAGGAAATTTAATTTGATTTTTTTCTGCAGATTTTTTAAGCTCAAAAATATTTGAGAAAAACTTAAAATCAGCAGTTGGTATGTTGTTTTTTTTAAAAAATGATTTTTGTTCATTTTTATCTTGAATAATTCTTAATGTTTCTGATTTCGGATATACTTTTTTACCCAAATTTTCTAGTTGATCTAAAGCATCAATATTAATATGCTCTATTTCAAAAGTTATTAAATCACATTTATTGCCAAAACTTAATATAGTATCAAAATCATTAATATCTCCAACGAAAAATTTACTACAAATATTTTTACATGGTGAATTATTACTTGGATCTAAAACAAAAGTGGTTAAATCCATTTTATTGCATTCAGTCAGCAACATTTTACCTAACTGTCCTCCTCCGATAATACCAAGTTTTTTTCCGAGTAGTTGAGACTTCATACATACAAAAATACATTAAATTATACTCAATTTTAGAATTTAATTTTTGCGTTGTAAATAGGTATATTTGTTTAAAATAAACAACATGCTAAATATTATCATTTTTGGAAAGCCAGGATCTGGTAAAGGTACTCAAGCATCTTTAATTAAGGATAAATATGATCTTATCCATATTTCTACTGGGGATGTTTTTAGAAAAAACACTTCTTTGGGTACAGACCTTGGTAAAGAAGCAAAAAAATTTATGAGTAAAGGTGAGCTTGTTCCTGACAAAATAACGATTGGAATGCTTGAAGCTGAAATAAAAAGTTTTCATCCATGTAATGGTTTTATTTTTGATGGTTTTCCTAGAACTATTTTACAAGCAGAATCTTTAGATAAATTACTTACAAATAATAATTTATCTGTAGACTTAGTTGTTGCGTTGGAAGTAGATAATAAAACTCTTGTAGAAAGATTAATTAATAGAGGTAAAACTAGTGGACGCACAGATGATCAAAGTGAAGAAAAAATAAATAAAAGATTGGAGGAATATGAAAATAAAACTAAACCTCTAATAAATTTTTATAAAAACCAGGAAAAATTTATTTCCATAAATGGTTTTGGTGACCTTAATGAAGTAACAAATAGGTTAATTTCAATTATTGATTCAACAATATCATGACAGAAGACAACTTTGTTGATTACGTCAAGATAAATGTTAGGTCAGGAAATGGAGGTAAAGGTTCTGCTCACTTAAGACGGGAGAAGTATGTAGCCAAGGGTGGTCCCGACGGTGGAAATGGAGGACGGGGAGGTAATATTGTTTTTGTTTCTGATAAGAACTTGTGGACACTTTTTCATTTTAAATTTAAAAAACACTTCAAAGCTGAAAATGGTACAGATGGAAGTAAATCTAGAAGTACAGGATCTAATGGAAAAGATGTAATTATTAGAGTACCGGTTGGAACAGTTGTTAAAGACACTGAAAGTGAACAAATTCTTTATGAATCAATTAATCATGGAGATAAAAAAATTATCGTTAATGGAGGCAAAGGAGGATTAGGCAATTGGAATTTTAAATCCCCTACAAACCAAACCCCAAGATATGCTCAACGCGGAATTAGCGGAGTTGAAAAAAAATTGACTATTGAATTAAAAGTATTAGCTGATGTTGGTTTAGTTGGTTTACCTAATTCTGGAAAGTCAACTCTTTTGAGTGTATTGACTGATGCTAAGCCTAAAATTGCCAATTATGAATTTACTACTCTAAAGCCTAATCTTGGTATTGTTAAACATAGAGATTATAATACATTTGTTATATCTGATATTCCAGGTATTATTGAAGGAGCTTCAAAAGGAAAGGGTTTGGGACATCATTTTCTTCGACATATAGAAAGAAATTCTATTTTAGTTATATTAATATCTGTTGAATCAGTTGATATTAAAATAACATATGAAATGTTAATTAGAGAATTACACACATATAATTCAGAATTGCTTGATAAAGAAAAGCTTTTGGTTATTTCCAAATGTGATTTGCTAGAAAAAAAAGATCTTAGTAAAATTAAAAACAAGTTTAGATCAACTTTTAAAAATGTTGATATTCAATATATATCCTCAGTTACAATGAGTGGTATTACCGAACTTAAAGACATGATATGGAAAAAGTTAAATTAATAATCCTTTTTTTTTCATTTTCAGTTTTTTCTCAAACTGAAACCTTTATTATGAACGATTTAATTTCTATAGAAAAAATTGCAGACTCTCTATTTAAGAAAAAAAATTTTTTAAAGGCTAGTAGTTTTTATGAAAAACTAGTAACATCTAATCCAGATGATTTTAATTACGTTTATAATTATGCTGTTTCATATGGTTTGTATGTTGAGTCTTTGCCTAGATTACAACAAGTTAAGCATGTCAGACAAATGGTTAAGCAATTTGAAACTGCATTTAACATTAAAAATGATAATTTAGAAATAAATCGTGCATTACTTGAAATATATTTAAAAGTTCCAAAGTTTTTTGGTGGTGGAAATAAAAAAGCAAGAACGATTCTTGAAAACATATATAAAATATCTGTTGAAGAAGGTAAAAAGTCAGAGATGTTTTATAATAATTTTTAGCTTTTATGGGTAATGTACATTTTATATCAATTGGTGGAAGTGTAATGCATAGCTTAGCTATTTCATTAAAAAAAATTGGCTATAATGTTACTGGTAGTGATGACAAACTATATGAGCCTTCACTTTCTCGATTAAAATCGCATGGCCTTTGTCCAGATTCAATTGGATGGAATCCTAATAATATTAATAATAAACTTGATTTTGTTATTCTTGGTATGCATGCTAAAGAGGATAATCCTGAACTATTAAAAGCTCAAGATATTAGTTTAGATATTTATTCATATCCTGATTTTATTTATAAAGTATCAAAAAATAAAACAAGAATTGTGATTGGAGGAAGTCATGGTAAAACTACAATTACTTCAATGATTTTACATGTTTTAAAATATAACAATATTAATATAGATTATGTACTAGGTGCTCAACTTGATGGTTTTGAAAATACTGTTTCTCTCTCTGATGAGAATGAATTTATTATTATTGAGGGAGATGAATATCTTTCTTCACCAATTGACACTCTGCCTAAGTTTCATAAATACAAACCTAATATTGCTTTAATATCAGGTATATCTTGGGATCACATAAATGTTTTTGATACACCTCAAATCTATTCTGAACAGTTTTCTTCTTTTATTGAAACTATTGTTGACGGAGGTATATTGGTTTATAATGAATCCGATTCAACCCTAAAAGATATTGTATACAATAATAAAAGTTTTATTCGTAAAATTGAATATAATTTGCCTGATTATAAAATTTTAAATAATAAAATATTTATTAATTCCGATGAAGGTAATATTCCACTTAATATTTTTGGAAAGCATAATCTATTTAACCTTGAGGGAGCTAGAAAAATTTGTTCTTTTATAGGTGTTTTTGATGCAGACTTTTATAATTCAATTTCATCTTTCAATGGTGCCAGTAAACGTCTTCAAGTTATTTATAATGATAAAGATAATTTATTAATCCGTGACTATGCTCATTCACCAAGCAAGTTAACAGCTAGCGTAAATGCTGTAAGTGAAACTTTTGCTAATTTTTTTATTATTTGTGTTTTTGAGCTACATACTTTTAGTAGCTTAAATATAGATTTCATAAATCAGTACTCTGGCACTTTGCATAATTGTGACTTACCAATTATATTTATTGATAAAGAGAATAAAAAACTAGATTCTACTAATTCAATTAATGATGAAATAATTGCAAAAGCTTTTGGTATTAAAAATTTGATCATCATTAATAATTCAAATAATCTATATAACTATCTCATTTCTATGGATTACAAGAATACTTGTCTTTTGTTAATGAGTTCTGGAAATTTTGGTTCCATGAGTATTGATAAACTTAAATTTCATATTTCTAATGGAAATTAAAAATATATTTTTTGATTTAGATCACACTCTTTGGGATTTTGAAAGAAATTCAGCATTAACCTTTGATTTATTATTCAAAAAATATAATCTAGATATTAATCTAAATTCATTTTTGAAAGTATATATTCCAATAAACCTTAAATATTGGTGTTTATATCGCACTGAGTCTATTTCTAAAGAATATCTTAGATTTAATAGGCTTAATGATGTGTTTAAAAAATTAAAAATTAATATCTCTAGTGATTTAATAAATAAAATTTCATATGATTATATTGAAAATTTACCCAAATTCAATCATTTAATTGATGGGGCTCACGAACTATTATTATACCTAAAAAATAAATATAAATTATTTCTAATAACCAACGGTTTTAGAAACGTACAAGCAAATAAGCTTAAAAATTCTAGAATTGATAATTTTTTTGATTCTGTTTATGATTCCGAAAGCATTGGTGTAAAAAAACCAAATCCATTAATATTTAATTTTGCATTAAATGATTCAAATTCTAAAGCTGCTGAATCTATAATGATAGGGGATAGCTTTGAAGCTGATATACAAGGATCACTCGCCGTTGGTATGAAAGCTATTCATTTCATAAATTTCGGAGAAAAAGAACACAATGAGTGTATAATAGTTAATAATTTGTTATCTATAAAAGAGTTTCTTTAGCTAGATTGTCTTTTAAACTCAGATAAAATAACACCTGTAGCTACTGATACATTCAAAGATGATAATTTTCCATGTAATGGGATAGTAATTTTTTCATCACAAAGGCCTAAGGTAGATTTATTTATTCCACTACCCTCAGAACCCATTATTATAGCACTTTTTGGATGAAAATTATATTTGTACAAGTCTTTTGACGCTTTATCATCTGATCCAATAATTTTTACTCCAAATTCTTTTAAAAAGAAAATAGCATCTTTTACATGTTCAACTTTACAAATTTTAACATTAAAAATTGCACCTGAGGATGCTTTTACAGTATCTCCGTTAATTGGAGCTATTCCATACTTCGGGATAATAATATAGTCTACAGCAAAACATTCAGCACTTCTTATAATTGCACCAAAGTTTTTAGTATCAGTAACTCCATCTAAAATTAATAATAAAATGGATTTGTTACGCGAAATATCTTTTTCCAAATTGCTAAGTTTTAAGGTTTTGATTGGTGAAATGATAGCAACAATGCCTTGATGATTTTTTTTAGTAATTTTATTAAGTTTTTCTATTGGAACAAATGATATACTAATTTTTTTATCTAAAATTTTTGATTTAATGTTATCTAAGTGGGGTTGATTTTTTTGAATAAAAACTTTATCAATTTCAATATTATTCTGTATTGCCTCGTAAATTGCCCTTTTTCCAAATATAAAATCTTTCAAATTTATTCTAAATTTTATTTAAAAACTTTATAAATTCAATTAAACTTTCTTTATTATTTAAGCTCAATTTATTCTCTTTTCTATATTTTTTATAAGTTGCCTTAGGCGCTAAGTTTAAATCTAACACTTTACCGTGTGATTTAGGTAATATAAAATATTTATCTAAATATTTTACCACATAACTATTGTCGCTTTTCCATAATGGTAACTCAGATTTTTCAAATCCAGAAGATGGAGCTGGTGTCCTATTTTTTTTTGGATATTCTATTACTTTTTTAGGAAAGTAAAATAGGCTATATTTTTCTCCTAGATAACACTCCTCCATGATAACTATCTGATCAGATCCATTTATATTTATCGAGTGTAAATAGTAAAGATCTCCATTAAATCTAACTTTTACGTTTTCATCTAATTTAAAATCAGCAATTTCAAATGTTTTTAGATTTTTAATCTCAAACTTTTGTTCAGCTGCATTTAATCTTAAATATGCATTATATCTGTTCCCATTAGAAAAAATTATTTCTCCTTGTTCATATTTAGAGTTTGTGTAAGGAAATCCCTTTATCTCATTTATATTATTTTTTGTAAGTTCTTTTATGAGAAAATTTCCAGATGAATACCAATCACTATCAGAAATTTCTGTTATTTGGCAATTAGAAACTATATTTAAAAATAAAAAAATTAGATATTGTATTTTATTCATTGAAACAATTAAATATAGTAAAAAAAAAAAGCACTCAATAAAGAGTGCTTTTTTATAAAAAATCGTTTAAACCGATTTATTTAGTATCCCACCATAACTTAGTGTCTTGGTTGTCTGCACCTTGTGCAGCAACAGCAGCATTATAATTATCAGCATTGTTACTAGCAGTATTAGCTCCATAGCCATATCTTGCTGGTATTCCGTTGCCTGTTATAGCATCTGTAGCCGGTGTAAGTGCTGGATAATCAAGTCTTCTTTGCTCAGCCCACGCTTCAAAACCTTGTAGGTATAAAGCTATCCACTTTTCATTTCCAATGGTTTCCATTGTAGCTGATGCAGCCGCCGAAACATAAGTTGCAGCATCTGCAGCACTTACACCCCATTGACTCATTGAAGCATTAATTCCAAGTTCATACCATGTTTGAGCATCCCCAGGAAGTTGATAACCTCTCGACGTAGCCTCAGCCATATTGAAACAAACTTGTGCGTAAGTAAAAAACATTCCACCTGCACTTGTTCCATCGTAAATAACACTATCTGTGATAAATGAAACAGCAGTCTGTAATATCCCTGGCGTATCATATCCATATGGCATTCCAGCATAAGTTAATCCGTCAACATCATGATAAACCACTGAAGGTCCGTCTGCTGGATCTCTGTTTTCATAATTAGGATTTTTTACGGCAACTGGCTCAAAAAATTTATGAACTCTAGGATCAGCGTGAGCAACCATGTGATTTAATAATATATCACTAGAAGCATAATCTTCTCTAGTTTCGAACCTATCTTGCCATGGATTATCATTGTCATCAGCAACAAGATATGGATAATGCATATTATCAGAGTTAGCAGTTATTACACCTGCATTCCATGCAGCTTCAAAAGCTGTTCTTGAAAGACCTGGAGCAATATCAGCAATTCTAAGTGCCATTGTCATTTTTACCATATTACCAAATTGTCTCCATTTTGAAGCACTTCCATTAAACATAAAGTCTCCTGAAAGACCACCACCATCTAACAATGCCATTCCTGCATCAAGATCTGCAAATGCCTGATTGTATATAGCTTCCATACTATCAAACTTTGGTGTTAAATTATCAACTCCTTGGTTTGCTTCACTGAAAGGAATCATTCCCCAGTGGTCAGCCATAAATGTAATTACATATGATCTTAAAATATGTGCAACACCAATCTGCATACCTGATGAACCAGCAGAAGCAAACTTAGCTGGATCTCCGCTAACCAAATTGATAATAGCATTTAAATCCATTAATGATCCTGTGTAGTAACCATCAAAGTTCCATTGTACATTTTCATATCTTGAATCTTCAGTATATGTTACTTCAGATACGTGTTGAGCTAGTAATGTATTATTAACACCACTAACCATTCCAGTTGTATTTCTTAGAACATTAGTTAACATTGCACCAGTATTAGGCGTTGAAACTGCATTTGGATTTACATTTTCATCACCAAATTCAAAGTTTTCACACGAAATAAATAACAGTGCAAAGGTTAAATAATACCCTACGAATTTTTTAAATTGTTTTTTCATAACTATTTAGTATTTTATTAAAATTGTAGTGAAACATTTAATCCAACAGATCTAGTCGATGGCATTTGACCACCTTCAGATGCATATCTGCTTCCAGACCAGTTCGATCCCATTTCACTTGGGTCAAGTCCACCATCCCACTGACTGTTTTCATACAGTAAAGCAAGATTAGTTCCAATTAGCGCAATGTTTACTGAGCTAAAAGGAGTGTTTTGAATTGCATCAGGACTCAATGAGTACCCTAGTCTAACTTGTCTTAACTTTACAAAAGATGCATCTACTAACCATAAATCATCTCTTGTCCAGTTACCCCAAGCCCATGAGTTAGGATCAATGTAGAAATCAGCAGGACTTCCATCTTGATAAACTCCAACCTGGTGAATACCACCACCTGCAGAAACAGGGTCTCTTTTTGGATTTCCGATATCATTTAGACCAGCAGTCCAAGCATGCATACCAGCTGCGACAGAAAACATATCTGTTACAGAGTGATATAATCCTCCATCTTGCCAGTCAATACCTATAGATAAATCCCAGTTTTTATACTGCATTGATGATGTAATACCACCTGTAGCATCTGGCATAATGTTACCATGAATTTGATTATTTTCATATGCCATAGTTCCATTAGATAAATAAACTTGATTTCCATTCTCATCCTGAACACTTCTTCTACCTATAAGGATACCCCATTCTTCACCAACAATCTCTTGAAGATCCATACTAGACCAAGCCAACCATGAATTTAGAATAACTCTATCAATTCCTGGGTATATAAAATCAACAGTTTTTGTTAATGTAGCAACATTTGCTGATAAATCCCATCTAAAATCATCAGTTAAAATAGGTGTACCTGAAATTGCTAACTCAATACCATCTGAAGATGTAATTTTAGAGTTAACTGATAGACCTGAATATCCTGATGATGCAGGAGCAGTAACAGAAACAGGAAGATTAGTATCTTCTCTATCAAAATAAGTAAAGTCTATACCTAATCTATTTTCTAAAAACTTCAATTCTAAACCAAATTCAGTTTCAGTTCTCATTCCTCCAGTTAAGTTAGGGTTAGCTAAAGTATTTGGAACAGCCATTGTAGGTAATGATCCATAAGATCCTCCAGTTGAATATGTTTGGTTTGTTGCATAGGCTCCAGGGAAAATAGGAGATTCTGCATAACCAGCTCTCAATTTACCAAATGTTAAGGCAGGTGAGTCTATCAAATCACCGAATATGAAACTACCAGTTATTTGATATGTTTCAATTCTATTATTCTCAGGATTAGCTGTAGAACCCCAGTCAAATCTGTAAGAACCATCAACAAACAGTAAATCTTTATATCCAAGTGATACGTTAGAAAATGCTGAAATATACTTTGTATTTGTTCTAGAAGTACTATAACTAGGTTTATCTGTAGAATTTGATACAACATAAAAATCAGGTATTTGTAAACCACCGACAGTGCCAGCGCTTGTACTTACCCATTTATTTTGGTCAGCTGTGTAACCAACTATTGCTGTTAAATCAAGATCATCTGTAATATCAACAGCATAATTTAATTTAGCTAGTAACTGGTTAAAACTTTGATTGTATGATCCTTCAGAATAACTTGGTGTTGTGGCAAGTGTATTTACACCAACATAACCTCTACTCCAGCTGTGTCTAGTGTAAGCTCTTCTTTTAAACTCAACATTACCTGTTAAACCTTCAGCAAGATCAATATTAATTCCAAAATTTCCAGAATAAGTGCTATTCTCATTTTGGTTAGTATTCCACTCTTGCTCGTAGTGAGGAGCGTCCCAGTACTGAGGTCTAGCATTTCTTGCAGATCTTCTATTCCATGTGTAAAAAACACCATTATAATAATAGTTGTTTTCTAATCTATCCATGTCAAGCTGTCTTTGCCACCATTGACTAAAGTTTGATGCCAAACTTCCATATCCAGAGGCAGCATAGTTGTCAGTTTGTTGTAATCTAGCATTTAAACTTGAGTACACAGAAACATTTTCACTAAGTTTCATTTCACCATTAATATTTAAGTCATAAACATCTCTTTGAGCATTTGGAACAACTGCAGCATTTTGTGATGCTCTAGCTGAAGCTCTAAAGCTGTAATCTTCACCACCTTTGGCAAAAGATAAACTTGTAGTGCTTTTAATTCCAGTTTCAAAGAAATTTTTAACATTGTTAGGATTTGGACTCCATGGTCTTAAAGTACCGAAATCTGGGTGACCAGGTATCCAGCTATCCCAATGTCTAACTAATGTTCCATCCATTTTAGGACCCCATGATTCATCTGCAGCATAGTAAGGAACTATATGTCCGTTAAAAGCAGCAAATGATGCTGGATCAGTAGCAGGATTGTAAGTGAAAGTATCCCATGATTGGTAGTATCCACCACCATATTCATTTTGATAATTAGGAAGTCTGCTGACCTCACTAACTACAGTATTGTGATCAACTGAGATATATGTTTCACCTTTTTTTGCCTTTTTAGTAGTTATCACAACAACACCACTCTTAGCGTCATAACCATAAAGAGCGGTTGCAGCTGCACCTTTAAGAACAGTAATATTATCAATAATATCAGTATTAATATCAGTTGCTGTCATAGGAATGCCATCAACAATATATCTAACATCTTGTTCACCTCTAAGTCTTATAGAGGAGGGCTCGAAAGTTGAACTAGTTCCTGAAATTACCTGAACACCAGCAACTTTACCTGCAAGAGCAGTTCTAAAATCAGTTTCTTTAGTTTTAGTTAAGGCATCACCTGAAACACTTTGTTGAGCAAATCCTAATGATTTTGCAGCTCTTGTAATACCAAGGGCTGTAACAACAACTTCTTCAAGTGTATTGTCCGGTGATAAGCTAAAGTCAACATTTGACGATGCTCCAACAGTTGCAGTTCCAGTAGCGTATCCAACGAAGCTAACAACTAATACATCACCCTCTGAAGCTGAAATAGAATAATTTCCATCAAAATCAGTTGTAACACCATTAGAAGTACCTTCAACGATTACAGTTGCCCCTGGAAGAGGAACTGAAGAATCATCTGTAACAGTACCAGAAACTGTTTTTTGAGCAAAGCTTAATTGAAATGCCATTAAAAATGACATAAACAATGCTTTAAAAAATAGTTTTTTCATAATATTTAATAATTTTGTAATATACAAATATGTTAATAAATTGTTAACGACACAAGAAAAAGTATAAAAAAGAGCATTTTTATTAGAGGTACAAAAATTCTATTATTTTATTAAATTATCCATAATTTTAAGTATTATTTATTAAGAATTCCTTAAACGTAACAAAATTAACTCAATACATTATATATATATACACTGCATAGTATAAATTAATATTTATTGGTTTTTTTTTTCCATTGGTTTGAATAGTTGTAAAATTATTATACATTTGCAGCCCTTTTAAGAGGGAAAATTTAAAAATATGCCAACTATATCGCAATTAGTTAGAAAGGGGAGAAAAAAAATTAATAAGAAAAGCAAATCTGCTTCACTTGTAGGATGTCCACAAAAAAGAGGTGTTTGCACTAGAGTCTATACAACTACCCCAAAAAAACCAAATTCTGCTATGAGAAAAGTAGCTAGAGTAAGATTAACTAATGGTATTGAAGTTAATGCATACATTCCTGGTGAAGGTCACAATCTACAAGAACACTCTATAGTTTTAGTAAGAGGGGGTCGTGTTAAAGATTTACCTGGTGTGCGTTATCATATTGTGAGAGGAGCACTTGATACTGCTGGAGTTGAAGGAAGATTACAGAGAAGATCAAAGTATGGTGCAAAAAAAGCAAAGGCTAAAAAGTGATGTTCAATTTAAAATGAACCGCTCAATTAAAATAAAATGAGAAAAAGAAAAGCAAAAAAACGTCCTCTAATCCCAGATCCAAAATTTAATGACAAACTTGTTTCAAGATTTGTAAATATGTTGATGTTAGATGGAAAAAAGTCTATTTCACTCAAAATTTTTTATAATGCCCTTGATATTGTGGAAAGCAAAAAGCAAGATTCTGATAAATCTTCATTGGAAATTTGGAAAGAAGGCTTATCAAATGTAATGCCTCAAGTAGAAGTTAGAAGTAGAAGAGTTGGAGGCGCTACATTTCAAATCCCTATGCAAATAAGGGCAGATAGAAAGATTTCTCTTGGGATGAAATGGTTAATAAGTTTCGCAAGAAAGAGAAACGAAAAATCAATGGCTCAAAAATTAGCTTCGGAAATTCTTGCCGCCCAAAAAGAGGAGGGAGCTGCAGTTAAAAAGAGAACTGATACTCATAAAATGGCTGAGGCAAACAAAGCATTTTCTCACTTTAGATTCTAAATAATGGCTAGAGACTTAAAATACACGAGGAATATTGGAATTGCTGCGCACATTGACGCCGGTAAAACTACTACTACTGAAAGAATTTTATATTATACTGGAGTTAGTCATAAAATTGGTGAGGTTCACGATGGAGCTGCTACTATGGATTGGATGGAGCAAGAACAAGAAAGAGGAATTACAATTACTTCAGCAGCAACAACATGTACGTGGAATTTTCCAACAAATCAAGGCAAAAAAGTTGAAGTATCAAAGCCATATCATTTTAATATAATTGATACTCCTGGTCACGTCGACTTTACTGTTGAAGTTAATAGATCTTTAAGAGTGTTAGATGGTCTAGTTTTTTTATTTAGTGCTGTTGATGGTGTAGAACCACAATCTGAAACAAATTGGAGACTTGCAGATAATTATAAAGTTCCTCGAATGGGCTTTGTTAACAAAATGGACAGACAAGGTTCTGATTTTCTTAAAGTTTGTAACCAGATAAAAACTATGCTAAAATCAAACGCAGTTCCTATTGTTTTACCAATCGGAAATGAAGAAGACTTTAAAGGTATTGTAGATTTAGTTAAGAATCGAGGAATTGTTTGGCACGAGGAAAATAAAGGATCAACTTTCGATGTTGTTGATATACCTGAAGAAATGAAAGAAGAAGTTGAAAAATATAGGGCTAATCTAATAGAAGCTGTTGCTGAATATGATGATAACCTATTAGAAAAATTCTTTGAAGATCCTGAATCAATTTCAGAAGATGAAATTCACGAAGCATTAAGAAAGGCAGCTCAGGATATGAGCATTATTCCAATGGTTTGTGGATCTGCATTTAAAAACAAAGGAGTACAATTTCTTTTAGATTGTGTATGTAGATATTTACCATCACCTATCGACAAAGAAGCTATTGTTGGTACTGACCCAGATAATGATAGTGAAATTTTAAGAAAGCCGTCTGTTTCAGAACCTTTCTCTGCTTTAGCCTTCAAAATAGCAACTGACCCTTATGTAGGTAGATTAGCATTTTTTAGAGTATACTCTGGAAGACTTGATGCAGGATCATATGTATTTAATAACAGATCAGAATCAAAAGAAAGAATCTCTAGAATATATCAAATGCATGCTGACAAACAAAATGCTATAGATTTTATCGAAGCTGGTGATATTGGCGCTGCGGTGGGCTTTAAGGATATCAAAACAGGAGATACTTTAAGTTCAGAGAAACATCCAATTATTCTAGAAAGCATGATTTTTCCAGATCCTGTTATTGGTATTGCTGTTGAACCTAAAACTAAGGCTGATGTAGATAAACTAGGTATTGCATTGTCAAAACTAGCAGAGGAAGATCCAACATTTCAAGTCAGAACTGATGAAGCGTCAGGTCAAACAATTATTTCTGGAATGGGTGAATTACACCTTGATATCCTTGTTGACAGATTAAGAAGAGAATTTAAGGTAGAAGTTAATCAAGGTAAACCTCAGGTGGAATATAAAGAAGCAATTACTGCTTTAGCTCAACACCGAGAGGTTTATAAAAAACAAACAGGTGGTAGAGGAAAATTTGCAGATATTGTATTTACTATGGAGCCAGGTGAGGAAGAAAAAGAGGGTTTAGAATTTATTAATAAGATAAAGGGTGGTAATATTCCTAAAGAATATATTCCATCTGTCGAAAAAGGTTTTAAAGATGCTATGAAAAATGGTCCCCTTGCTGGATTTGAAATTGATTCTCTTAAAGTGACATTAACAGATGGGTCATTTCACCCTGTTGATTCAGATTCTCTTTCATTTGAATTGGCTGCCAAATTAGGTTTTAAAGAAGCTGCAAGGTTAGCTAAATCTGTTATTATGGAGCCAATGATGAAGCTTGAAGCTCTTACACCGGAAGAAAATATGGGCGATATTGTGGGGGATTTGAATAGAAGAAGAGGTCAAGTTAATAACATGGATGATAGAGCAGGATCTAAAGTAGTGAAAGCTATAGTTCCTTTATCAGAAATGTTTGGATATGTTACAGCTTTAAGAACTCTAAGTTCCGGAAGAGCTACATCTACAATGGAGTTTTCGCACTATGCTGAAACGCCAAGAAATATTTCAGATGAAGTAATAGAATCAATTAAAGGAGTTAATCAATAATAATTATGAGTCAGAAAATTAGAATAAAACTAAAATCTTATGACTTTAACCTGGTTGATAAATCAGCTGAGAAGATTGTAAAAACTGTTAAAACAACTGGTGCAATTGTTACTGGTCCAATTCCTCTTCCAACTAAGAAGAAAATATTTACAGTATTAAAATCTCCTCATGTAAATAAAAAAGCTCGTGAACAATTCCAGTTATCATCATATAAAAGATTACTGGATATATATAGTTCATCATCAAAAACAATTGATGCACTTATGAAACTGGAATTACCCAGTGGAGTTGAAGTTGAGATTAAAGTATAAAGAATAATAATATGTCTGGAATAATTGGAAAAAAAATTGGAATGACTAGCCTCTATGATAATGAGGGTAAAAATTTAGCCTGTACTATTATTCAGGCTGGCCCATGTATTGTAGCTCAGGTTAAAAATGAAGAAAAAGATGGATATAAATCTGTCCAGTTAGGTTTTCTTGATAAAAAAGAAAATAAATTTAACAAGGCTGAAAATGGACACTTTAAAAAAGCAAAAAAAGATCCTAAAAGAAAACTTGTTGAGTTTAAAGATTTTGAGAATGAACTAAACATTGGTGATGTAGTTAATGTAGACCACTTTGTTGAAGGTGAGTATGTTGATGTTTCAGGTATTTCAAAAGGAAAAGGTTTTCAGGGTGTAGTCAAAAGACATGGATTTGCTGGAGTTGGTCAGGCAACTCATGGTCAGCACAACAGATTAAGAGCACCTGGTTCAATTGGTGCTGCATCTTATCCCGCAAGAGTATTCAAAGGTATGAGAATGGCTGGTCAAACTGGAAATTCTAAAGTAACTGTTCAAAATTTAAAAGTATTAAAAGTTGTTCCTGAAAAAAACTTGTTAGTATTAAAAGGAGCAATCCCTGGTCATAAAAACTCATTGATTGTAATAAGAAAGTAATGAAAGTACCCGTTTTAAATATAAAAGGCAAAACAACTGGAAGAGAAATTGAGCTTTCAAAAAATATTTTTGGAATTGATCCAAATGAACATGCTGTATATCTTGATGTAAAACAGTTTCTTGCAAATCAAAGACAGGGTAATGCAAAAACAAAAGAAAGAAGTGAAATTAAGGGTAGCACGAGAAAAATTAAGAAACAAAAGGGTACTGGAACTGCAAGGGCAGGAAGCATCAAAAATCCATTGTTTAGAGGTGGAGGAACTGTTTTTGGACCAAGAACAAGAGATTACGGAATAAAACTTAATAAAAATGTAAAAAGATTAGCTAGAAAATCTGCATTATCAATGAAGTTAAAAGCTAAGTCTATCTCTGTTATTGAAAGTTTAAAATTTAAAAATCCAAAAACTAAGTCTTTTGTTGATGTTTTATCTGCAATTGGACTGAATACTAAAAAAACCTTATTCGTAACTAATGGACTTAATAAAAATGTATATTTGTCCGCTCGAAATTTAAATAAATCAGAGGTGATTACTGATTCAGAAATTTCAACATATAAAATAATGAATGCTCAGCATTTAGTTATTGAAGAAAATGTAATTGAAAAGATTGAATCAAATTTAGGATAGTAAAATGGAAATTATTTTAAAACCAATTATTACAGAAAAAGCTACAAATGATAGTGAACTTAGAAATCGCTACACTTTTGTTGTAAGTAGGTTTGTTAATAAAATTCAAATTAAAAAAGCTATTCAGGAAAAATACAGTGTAACTGTTGAAAAAGTTAGGACTCAAATATATGGTCCTGAAAGAAGTACTAAATACACTAAGAAAGGTATTCAGAATACTAAGTCAAAGATTATAAAGAAAGCTATAGTTCAGCTTGCTGAAGGAGATACAATTGATTTTTACAGTAACCTATAAATATTTGATATGCCACCAATTAAATCATTAAAACCAATAACACCAGGACAACGAGGAAGAACCGTGAATGGTTTTGATACTATTACTACTAATAAACCTGAAAAATCCTTATTAGTTCCAGCTAAAAGGTCTGGAGGACGAAATAGTCAGGGTAAAATGACGATGAAGTATAGAGGTGGTGGTCATAAGAAAAAATACAGACTTATTGATTTCAAAAGAGATAGAAAAGATGAAAATGCTGAGATACTCAGTATTGAATATGATCCAAATCGATCTGCATTTATAGGACTAATAAAGTTTGATGATGGTGAGAAGAGATATATTATTGCTCCAAAGGGTTTAAAAGTTGGACAAAAAGTTGTTTCAGGAGATAATGTTTCTCCTCAAATAGGTAATTGTATGCCACTTTCATCAATACCCCTTGGTACTACGATATGTTGTATTGAATTGACACCAGGTAGAGGTGCAGTTCTTGCTAGAAGTGCGGGTTCATTTGCTCAATTAATGGCAAGAGATGGAAAGTTTGCAACTATCAAGTTACCATCAGGTGAGACTAGATTAATTCTTGTTAATTGTTATGCAATGATTGGTTTAGTTTCTAATTCTGACCATCAATTAGTTGTTTCTGGAAAAGCTGGTAGATCAAGATGGCTTGGAAGAAGACCTAGAACAAGAGCCGTAGTTATGAATCCTGTTGATCATCCAATGGGAGGCGGTGAAGGTAAAGCATCCGGAGGTCACCCAAGATCTAAAAAAGGTATACCTGCTAAAGGATACCGAACAAGAAATAAGAAAAAATTTAGTAATAAGTTCATTATTGAAAAAAGAAAATAATTATGCCAAGATCACTTAAAAAAGGACCCTACGTGAAACTAAGTTTGTTGAAAAAAGTTCAAGCTAATCTTGATTCAAACAAAAAAAGTGTTATAAAGACATGGTCTAGATCTTCTATGATTATTCCTGATTTTGTTGGACAAACTATTGCAGTTTATAATGGTAGACAATTCGTTCCTGTATACATTACTGAAAATATGGTTGGACATAAATTAGGTGAGTTTTCACCTACTAGATCTTTTAGAGGACATGGGGGTGGAAGAAAATAAATAATATGGGTTCAAGAAAAAGAAATAAAGCAGAAGAATTAAAAGAGCTTAACAAAAACAGAGTTTTTGCTAAACTTAATAATTGTCCTACTTCGCCTAGAAAAATGCGTTTAGTTGCTGATCAGGTAAGGGGTAAGAAAGTTGATAAAGCTTTATCTATTTTAAAATTTAGTCAAAAACAACCTTCTCTAAGATTGGAGAAGCTTTTATTATCTGCCATCAATAATTGGCAACAAAAGAATCCTGATTCAGATATTGAAAAAGAAAACTTGTATATAAGTGAAATAAAAGTTGATAGTGCTGGAATGTTAAAGAGATTAAGACCCGCCCCTCAAGGAAGGGCTCATAGAATTAGAAAGAGATCCAATCATGTTACTTTAGTTTTAGATAATTTAAATAAAACTCAAGATTAATTATGGGACAAAAAACTAATCCAATAGGAAATAGACTAGGAATCATAAGAGGTTGGGAATCTAACTGGTATGGTGGTAAGAGTTTTGGAAATATGATTGCAGAAGATGATAAAATAAGAAAATATATTTTCACTCGTCTTGCTAAAGCAAGTGTTTCAAGAGTTATTATTGAAAGAACATTAAAGTTAGTAACTATAACAATTACGACTGCTAGACCTGGAATTATTATTGGAAAAGCGGGACAGGAAGTTGATAAATTAAAAGAAGAATTAAAAAAATTATCTGGTAAAGACATTCAACTAAATATTGTTGAAATTAAAAGACCAGAACTTGAAGCTCAGTTAGTAGCATCATCCATCGCTCGTCAAATTGAAAATAGAATTTCATTTAGAAGAGCTATTAAAATGTCAATTGCTGCAACAATGAGAATGAATGCTGAAGGAATAAAAGTACAGATTTCTGGAAGATTAAATGGTGCTGAAATGGCTAGAACAGAATCTTATAAAGAGGGAAGAATTCCACTTTCTACATTTAGAGCTGACATTGACTATGCATTAGTTGAAGCGCATACAACTTATGGTAGACTTGGAGTGAAGGTATGGATTATGAAAGGAGAGGTTTATGGTAAAAGAGAACTTTCACCACTTGTTGGTTTAAGTATGGTTAAGAAAAAGAAAAATAATAAACAAAGAAGAAGATAAATTAAAATATGTTATCACCAAAAAGACAGAAATTTAGAAAAATGCAAAAAGGTAGGATGAAGGGTGTCTCCCAAAGAGGTCACAGGTTATCCAACGGTATGTATGGTATCAAATCTCTTCAGTCTAAGTTTATTACATCCCGACAGATTGAAGCTGCAAGGATTGCTGCAACTAGATATATGAAAAGAGAAGGTCAGCTTTGGATTAAAATTTTTCCAGATAAACCTATAACTAAGAAGCCATTAGAAGTTAGAATGGGTAAAGGTAAAGGTGCTCCAGAGTATTTTGTTGCTGTAGTTAAGCCTGGTAGAATTATGTTTGAAGTTGCTGGTGTTAATATAGACACTGCTAAAGAAGCTTTAAGATTAGCTGCTCAAAAATTACCTGTAAAAACGAAGTTTATTATTGCTAATGACTATGAACTTGTTTAAATGATGAAACAAAAAGAAATTATAATATTATCTGATGATGAGCTTAATGATAAGCTTGATGCATTAAAAAAGAGCTTACATGATATAAAACTTACTCATGTAGTTTCACCTATTGAGAATCCTCTTCAGATTAGAAATTTAAAAAGAACGATAGCTAGATTAAAAACTGAAGTTTTTAAAAGAACTAATAAATAATTATGGAAAAGAGAAATTTAAGAAAAGAAAGAATTGGCATAGTTACTAGTAATAAAATGCAAAAATCTATAGTTGTTTCTGAAGTTGGTAAAGTTAAACATCCAATGTATGGGAAGTTCGTTTTAAAAACAAAAAAATATCAAGTTCACGATGAAAAAAATGAATGCGGTGAAGGTGATGTTGTAAAAATCATGGAAACTAAGCCAATTAGTAAATATAAAAGATGGAGATTGGTTGAAATAATTGAAAAAGCTAAATAATATATGTTACAGCAAGAAAGTAGATTATTAGTCGCAGACAACACAGGGGCAAAACAAGTTTTGACCATTAGAGTTCTTGGTGGAACAAAAAAAAGGTATGCTTCATTGGGAGATAAGATTGTTGTAACAATTAAACAAGCAACTCCAAATGGTACTGTTAAAAAAGGACAAGTTTCAACAGCTGTAGTTGTAAGAACTCAAAAAGAAGTAAGGAGAAAGGATGGTTCTTACATTAGATTTGATGATAATGCATGTGTTTTATTAGATGCTGCTGGTGAGATGAGAGGAACTAGAGTTTTTGGGCCTGTTGCTAGAGAGCTTAGAGATAAAAATTTTATGAAAATTGTGTCATTAGCACCTGAAGTTTTATAATTATGAAATTTAAAGTTGGAGATAATGTAAAAATAATTGCTGGAGACCAAAAGGGTTCATCAGGTAAGATTATAAAAATTTTTAGATCAAAAAATAAGGCTTTAGTTGAAGGTATGAATATGGTTAAAAAGCATAATAAACCTAATGCTAATAACCCTAAAGGTGGTATTGTAGAAAAAGAAGCACCAATCCATGTTTCAAATTTATCTTTTGTAACAAAAGATGGAGAACCAACTAGAGTTGCTTATAAAGTTGAAGATGGTAAAAAAGTAAGAGTTGCAATTAAAACTAAAGAAATTATATAATTATGTCTTACATACCTAGATTAAAGAAAGATTATAAGGAAAATGCAACTAATGCTATTAAAGAAGCTCATGGTTTAAAAAATATTATGGAGGTTCCTAAATTAAAAAAGATTGTTATAAGTAGAGGCGTTGGAGCAGCTGTTTCTGATAAAAAACTTATTGAATATGCCGTCGAAGAATTAACATCAATTTCTGGTCAAAAAGCAATTGCAACAAAATCTAAGAAAGACGTTGCAACTTTTAAACTTAGAAAAGGTATGCCTATTGGAGCTAAAGTAACTTTGAGAGGAAATATAATGTATGAGTTTTTAGATAGACTAATAACAGCAGCTTTGCCAAGAGTTAGAGAATTCCAAGGGATTAAAAACTCTGGCTTTGATGGTAGAGGTAACTATACTTTAGGCGTTACTGAGCAAATAATTTTTCCAGAAATTGATATTGATAAAATAAACAATATTTCAGGAATGGATATTACTTTTGTTACATCAACAAATGATGATAGTTTAGCAAAAAGTTTATTAAAAGAATTGGGATTACCATTTAAAAAGAATTAGTATATGGCAAAAGAATCAATGAAAGCTCGTGAAGTAAAAAGAGCAAAAATGTGTGCAAAGTATGCAGATAAAAGGAAAGCTTTGAAAGCTGCTGGTGATTATAATGGTTTACAAAAATTGCCAAAAAACTCATCACCTGTTAGAACACATAACAGATGTAAAATTACAGGAAGACCAAAGGGCTATATGAGACAATTTGGAATTTCAAGAGTAATGTTCAGGGAAATGGCTAATAAAGGTTTAATTCCAGGTGTAAGAAAAGCAAGTTGGTAGTAAAAAAATAAGAAATGAATACAGATCCAGTAGCAGATTATTTAACTAGAATTAGAAATGCAAATCAAGCAGGTTTAAAAACTGTTGAAATTCCTAATTCAAATATCAAGAAAGAAATTACTAAAATATTGGTAGACCAAGGTTTTATTCTTAATTATAAAATTATTGATGACAATCTACAAGGTATTATCAAAATTGCATTAAAATATGACAAGATTACTAGTGAGCCTGTCATTAAAAATCTTCAAAGAGTTAGTAAGCCTGGATTAAGAAAATATTCCAACAGTAAGACTATTCCTAGAGTATTGAATGGATTAGGTATAAGTATAGTGTCCACATCTAAAGGTTTGATGACTGGAAAAAAAGCTAAAAGTGAAAACCTTGGTGGTGAAATAATTTGTAATGTTTATTAACTAATAATTATGTCTAGAGTAGGTAACAGTCCAATTTTGATTCCTGAAGGTGTTAATGTGCAAATTAATCCTAAAGATGTTATAATATCTGGAAAATTAGGTTCCTTGACTCAAACTTACGATACTATCTCAGTTGAAAAGAAAGAAAATCAACTTTTAGTTTCAAGAGAAAATAATAATAATGAACATAAATCGAAGCATGGATTGTATAGGTCGTTATTTGCAAATATGGTTACAGGTGTTAGTGAAGGATATACCATAGACTTAGAATTAGTTGGTGTTGGTTACAGAGCCTCTAACTCAGGTCAGAATTTACAAATAGCCTTAGGTTTTTCTCACAACATTGTTATTAAATTAGCTGATGAAGTAAAAGTCCAAACTATTAGTGAAAAAGGGGCTAATCCAATTATAAAACTTACCTCTCATGATAAACAATTAGTAGGTATGGTTGCTGCAAAAATTAGATCATTCAGAAAACCTGAGCCATATAAAGGTAAAGGAGTAAGATATGTTGGTGAACAAATAAGAAGAAAAGCAGGTAAATCTGCATAATAAAACTAAAATGACTAAGAAAACAACATTAAAGAGAAATAAAATTAAAAAGAGAATTAGAAAAATAGTTTTTGGAACTAAGGATATACCAAGGTTAACTGTTTTTAGAAGTAATAAAGAAATTTATGCTCAAATCATTGATGATGTAAGTGCTAACACAATTGTTGCAGCATCATCAACTGACAAGGATTTAAAATTAAAAACAACAAATAAAACAGAAATTTCTAAAATTGTTGGTGATTCAATTGGAAAGAAAGCTCTTAAAGCTGGTATTAAAAAAATATCTTTTGATAGAAATGGATATTTATATCATGGTAGAGTAAAATCTTTAGCTGATGGTGCTAGACAAGCTGGATTAAATTTTTAATTAGTATGAAGAAAAAAAATATGGAATTTGTTAAGCCTGGAGGACTAGATCTAAAAGATAGATTAGTAAGTATTCAAAGGGTAACAAAAGTTACAAAAGGTGGACGTGCATTTGGTTTTTCAGCAATTGTAATTGTTGGTAATGAGGAGGGTGTAGTTGGTTATGGTTTAGGTAAAGCTAAAGAGGTATCAATAGCTATATCAAAAGCAGTTGAAGATGCAAAAAAGAATTTAGTTAAAATTCCTCTTTTTAATTCAACAATTCCTCACGAACAAAAAGGTAAGCATGGTGGTGCAAGAGTGTATATTCAACCTGCATCTCAGGGTACTGGTGTTATTGCTGGTGGTGCAGTTAGAGCTGTTTTAGAAGCAGTAGGAGTACAAGACGTTTTGTCAAAATCACAAGGGTCTTCTAATCCGCACAATGTTGTTAAAGCCACATTTGATGCTCTTTTTAAATTAAGAGATGCTAATAAAGTTGCGCAAGAAAGAGGTATCTCTTTAGATAAAGTATTTAATGGTTAATATTATGAGTACAATTAAAATTAAACAAATTAGAAGTAAAATTAGAAGGCCAAAAGATCAAAAGAAAACTCTTGAAGCCCTTGGTTTAAGAAAAATTGGTCATATTGTTGAGCATAAGAAAACTCCTTCAATTGAAGGAATGATAGCAAAAGTTAGTCATTTAATTACAGTTATTGAATAAAATGGATTTATCAAATTTAAGCCCTCAAAAGGGATCGGTTACGAGTAAAAAGAAGAGAATTGGCAGGGGTCAAGGCTCTGGAAAAGGAGGTACATCAACAAGAGGACATAATGGTGCTAAATCCAGGTCAGGATATTCAAAAAAACTTGGTTTTGAAGGTGGTCAAATGCCATTGCAAAGGAGAATACCAAAATTTGGTTTTACAAATATTAATAGAGTAGAATACAAACCTGTAAATCTTGACTCAATACAATTATTGATTGATAATAAAAAAGTAAAGAAAAAAACTATTGATATTGAAACGTTAATTATTAATGGATTTGTTAAAAAGAAAGATCTTGTTAAAATTTTAGGAAGAGGAGAACTAAAATCTGCTGTAAAAGTTGAAGCTCATAGTTTCTCTGAGTCGGCTAAAAAAATGATTGAAAAAGCTGGTGGTGAAATTAAAATTATTTAAATGTTAAAATTTATAGAAACATTAAAAAATATTTGGACTATTGAGGAGTTAAGAAATAGAATTCTTATTACTCTTTTATTTTTAGCTGTATATCGTTTAGGCGCTCAGGTAGTTCTTCCTGGTGTTGATTATAATATCATTGCAAATGCTCAGATTGCAGGTGATGGTGGCCTGCTTGGTTTGTTAAATGCTTTTACGGGCGGTGCATTTGCTAATGCATCAGTTTTTGCATTAGGTATAATGCCTTATATATCTGCATCAATTGTAGTTCAATTAATGGGTGTTGCATTACCTTATTTACAAAAACTTCAAAAAGAAGGTGAAAGTGGAAGAAAAAAAATTACACAAATCACAAGATGGTTAACTATAGCGATTTGTGTAGTTCAAGCACCTGCATACATATATGGTCTAGGTGCTCTTGGCGTTCCAGATACAGCATTTATTTTAGGTAAAGGACCTTTTTTCTTAATACCCTCTGTTATTATTTTAGTTACAGGTTGTGTATTTGCTATGTGGTTGGGTGAAAAGATTACTGATAGAGGAATAGGAAATGGAATTTCTTTATTGATTACAGTTGGTATTATAGCCTCATTGCCGTTATCATTTACGCAAGAAGTTATTTCACAACTTTCAGGTTCAGGTGGCTTAATTATGGTAGCTATTGAATTTGTAATATGGATAATTGTAATAGCATTATGTATTCTTTTAGTTCTTGCTGTCAGGCAAATTCCAGTTCAATATGCAAGAAGATCGGTTGCAGGTTCAGGTCCAAGTGGAGTTTATTCAAAAAGACAGTATATCCCATTAAGGTTGAATGCATCAGGAGTTATGCCTATAATATTTGCACAGGCAATAATGTTTGCACCTGCATATCTTGGTCAAATAATTGGAGGTTCATTTGGTCAATGGATGCAAACAGCATTTTCAAATATGTTTGGACTTGCATACAATATTTTATTTGGATTATTAATAATCCTTTTCACATATTTTTATACAGCTATAACTGTTCCCACGAACAAGATGGCTGATGATTTAAAAAGAAGCGGTGGTTTTATACCTGGAATTAAGCCCGGAGGCGAAACTGCAGACTTTCTTGATAAAATAATGTCCCTTATTACATTTCCTGGTTCAATTTTTCTTGCTGCAATTTCTGTCTTACCGGCTGTTATTGTTGCATTAATGAACATACAACAAGGATGGGCATTGTTTTATGGTGGTACATCACTTTTGATAATGGTTGGTGTAGCAATTGATACAATTCAACAGATTAATGCTTATTTACTAAATAGACATTACGACGGTTTGATGAAAACAGGTAAAACTAGAAGGTTAGCATAAATGGCAAAACAAGAGGCAATAGAACAGGATGGGGTAATAGTTGAAGCACTTTCAAATGCTATGTTTAGGGTAGAATTAAATAATGGTCATATTGTTACAGCCCATATTTCTGGTAAAATGAGGATGCATTATATTAAACTTTTACCAGGGGATAAAGTAAAGTTACAAATGAGTCCTTATGATTTAAGTAAAGCAAGAATAACATTTAGACATTAAATTATGAAAGTTAGAGCATCAGTTAAAAAAAGAAGTCCAGAGTGTAAAATTGTTAGAAGAAAAGGAAGACTTTATGTAATAAACAAGAAAAATCCAAGATTTAAACAAAGACAAGGTTAATTATGGCAAGAATTTCAGGTATAGATATTCCAAAAGAAAAAAGAGGTGTAGTATCATTAACTTACATCTATGGCATTGGTAATAGTAGAGCTAAAATGATTTTAGATAGCGCTAATGTAAGTCCAGACAAGAAAGTTTCAGAGTGGTCTGATGATGATACCACAAAAGTTAGATCGGCTGTGTCTCAATTGGTAATTGAAGGTGAATTGAGAGCTGAAAATCAAATTAATATTAAAAGATTAATGGATATTGGTTCTTATCGTGGTATAAGACATAGGCTTGGTTTACCTCTAAGAGGACAAAAAACTAAAAATAATTCTAGAACTAGAAAAGGAAAAAGAAAAACTGTTGCTAATAAAAAGAAAGTAACTAAATAGTTAAAATATGGCTAAAGTTGTAAATAAAAAAAGAAAAGTTGTTGTTGAATCTTTTGGTGAAGTTCATATAAATGCTTCTTTCAATAATATAATTATCTCCTTTACAAACACTAAAGGGGAAGTTGTTTCGTGGTCATCAGCTGGAAAAATGGGTTTTAGAGGATCCAAAAAAAACACGCCTTATGCTGCACAACTTGCCGCTGAAGATGCTGTAAAAGTTGCCTATGACTCTGGTATGAGAAAAGTTAAAGTATATGTTAAAGGGCCAGGAAATGGAAGAGAATCAGCAATTAGAAGTATTCATAATGCTGGAATTGAAGTTACTGAGATTTTTGATGTTACTCCTATTCCTCACAATGGTTGTAGACCACCTAAAAGAAGAAGAGTTTAAAATATTTAATTATGGCAAGATACACAGGACCTAAAACAAAAATATCTAGAAAATTTGGAGAGCCATTATTTGGACCTGATAAGTCTTTTGATAAAAAGAATTATCCACCTGGTCAACATGGACCAAATAAAAGAAGACAAAAGAAGTCAGAATATGCTGTTCAATTGATGGAAAAACAAAAGGCTAAGTATTTATATGGAATTCTTGAAAGACAATTTAGAAATTTATTTGAAAAGGCTAATAAGAGTAAAGGTATTACAGGAGAGGTTTTATTACAACTTTGTGAATCAAGATTAGATAATTTAGTTTACAGAATGGGTATTGCTCCGACTAGAAGTGCAGCTAGACAGTTAGTTAGTCATGAGCACATTGTTGTTAATGGAAGTGTTTGTAATATACCGTCTAGAATAATTAAAATAAGTGAAAAAGTTGGAGTAAGAGAAAAATCCAAATCATTATCTGTTATCGAAGAATCACTTTCGAATAAAGATTCAGTATATGAATGGATTTCATGGGATAGTAGTAAGCTTGAAGGAATATACAATGTTCTTCCTGTAAGAGAACAAATTCCTGAAAATATTAAAGAGCAATTAATCGTCGAATTATATTCAAAATAATAATAATAACAATAAAACTATGGCAACATTTACATTTCAAAAACCAGATAAAGTAATAATGATTGATTCAACAGAATCTAAGGGTAAGTTTGAATTTAGACCCCTAGAACCTGGATATGGATTGACTGTTGGAAATGCATTAAGAAGAGTATTGCTTTCATCTTTAGAAGGTTTTGCTTTTACATCAATTAAACTTGATAATGTAGAGCACGAATTTACTTCCTTACCTGGCATTGTTGAAGATGTTACAGAAATTATTTTAAATCTTAAACAAGTAAGACTAAAAAGACAAATAGAATCTGTAGATAATGAAACTGTTTCAGTTTCTTTAAACTCTCAAAATCAATTAATTGCAGGTGATTTACAAAAATTTATTTCTGGTTTTCAAATTCTTAACCCTGAAATAGTTATTTGTAATATGGACAAAAATATTAAGTTAAATTTTGAACTTAATATTGAAAAAGGTAGAGGGTATGTTTCTGCAGAGGAAAATAAAAAAGTTGGTGTTCCGCTTGGAACTATTTTCATGGATTCAGTCTTTACACCTATTAAAAATGTAAAATATACTATTGAAGATTTTAGAGTTGAGCAAAAAACTGACTATGAAAAGTTAGTTTTTGAAATTGTCACAGATGGCTCAATTGATCCTAAAAATGCATTAACTGAAGGAGCTAGAGTTTTAATTCATCATTTTATGTTATTCTCTGATGAAAGAATCACTTTGGAAGCTGATGAAATTGCTCAAACTGAGACTTACGATGAAGAGTCGCTACATATGAGACAATTATTAAAAACTAGGTTGATAGATATGGATCTTTCTGTAAGAGCTCTTAATTGTTTGAAAGCTGCAGAAGTTGATACACTTGGTGATCTTGTATCTTTTAATAAATCAGATTTGATGAAATTTAGAAATTTTGGAAAAAAATCATTAACTGAACTTGAAGAATTAGTTTTAGTTAAAGGATTGAATTTTGGAATGGATTTATCAAAATATAAATTAGATAAGGAATAAAAAGTAATGAGACACGGTAAAAAAATCCCTCATTTAGGAAGAAAAACAGCGCATAGAAAGTATATGCTTGCAAATATGGCATGTTCTTTAATTGAACATAAATCCATTAATACAACTTTAGCTAAAGCAAAAGCTCTTAAGTTATTTATTGAACCTCTTATAACTAAATCTAAAAATGATTCTACACATAACAGGAGAATTGTATTTAGATATTTAAGAGATAAAAATGCTGTTACCGAATTATTTAGAGTTATCTCTGTTAAGATAGGAGATAGACCCGGTGGTTACACTCGAGTTATAAAATTGGGTAATCGATTAGGTGATAATGCTAATATGGCCTTAATAGAGCTTGTAGATTATAATGAATTGTATTCGACTTCAAAACCTGAAAGAAAAAGAAGAAGAAGAAAAAGAAAATCTTTAGATGAAAATTCTATAGTTTCAACATCTAAATCAATTCAACCTGCTGTTGAAGAGGCACCTGCTGTTGAAGATGCACCTGCTGTTGAAGATGGTGACGATGAAGGAACATATAATGATGATAAAACACAGTCTAAAGACGATAAAAAAGAATAGTAAAATTTTTTTTTTAATTCTTGATAACTTTAAAGATAAACTAAGTGTTTATCTTTTTTTTATTATAATTTTATCATTAATTTTTTTCTCTTGAATCAATATATATCCAAAAAAAAAGCTTTTGTTTTACTTGAGGATGGGACAATTTTTCATGGAAAGTCCATAGGACTAGACGGTACTGCATATGGAGAATTATGCTTTAATACCGGAATGACTGGCTACCAAGAAATCTTTACAGACCCCTCATATAATGGTCAATTGATGGTCATGACCAATGCTCATATTGGTAATTACGGAGCAAACTTCAAAGAAGTTGAATCAGACTCTATTAAAATAGCTGGTTTAATTTGTAAGAATTTTAGTTATAATTTCTCGAGACACAGAGAATCTATATCTTTATATGATTTTTTATCATCTAATAATATTGTTAGTATTTCTGATGTTGATACAAGAGCTCTTGTTAGTTATATTAGAGATAATGGTGCTATGAATGCTGTAATAACTACCGAACCTATTAAATCAATTGATAAAATTAAAGCTAAGCTTTTAAAAACCCCATCGATGAATGGTTTGGAATTAGCCTCAAAAGTTTCAACTGAAAAACCTTATTATTTTGGAAATGAAAAGGCTAAATACAGAATTGCAGTCCTTGATTTAGGTGTTAAAAGAAATATTTTAAATAATTTATCAGAAAGAGATGCGTATTTAAAAATTTTTCCTCACAATTCTAAATTTGAAGATATCAAAAAATGGAATCCAGATGCTTATTTTATATCGAACGGACCTGGTGATCCAGAGCCTCTTTTAAATGCAATTAATCTTACGAAAAGAATTTTAGAGTCAAAGAAACCCCTTTTTGGTATATGTTTGGGTCATCAAGTTATTGCATTGGCAAATGGCATAAAAACATATAAAATGCATAATGGACATAGGGGGATAAATCATCCTGTAATTAATCTAAAAACGGGTAAAGGCGAAATTACATCTCAAAATCATGGCTTTGCTATTGATAAATCTGATACTAAAAAAAATAAAAATATTGAAATAACACATATGCATTTAAATGATGAAACAATTGCTGGTATAAAAATTAAGGATAAAAAATGCTTTTCCGTACAATTTCACCCTGAAGCTAGTGCTGGTCCGCATGATTCATCATATTTATTTGATGAATTTATTGAATTAATAAATAACTAGCTATGACAAAAATTAAAAAAATTAAAGCTCGACAAATCTTCGATTCCAGAGGAAATCCGACTGTCGAAGTTGATGTAATTACTGAAAATGGTATCGTTGGTAGAGCTGCTGTACCATCTGGAGCTTCAACTGGTGAGAATGAAGCAGTTGAGTTAAGAGATGGTGGAAAAAATTACATGGGTAAAGGCGTTTTAATGGCGGTTAATAATGTTAATACTATTATAGCTCAAAGCTTAATTGGAAAATCAGTCTTTAATCAGAAAGAAGTTGATGATTTAATGATTGAATTAGATGGTACTGAGAATAAATGTATTTTAGGAGCAAATGCTATTTTGGGTGTTTCCCTTGCTTTAGCTCAAGCTGCTTCAAAAAGCAAGGGTATTCCTCTTTATAAATATATTGGTGGTAATTCTGCAATTACATTGCCAGTACCAATGATGAATATTATAAATGGGGGTGCTCACTCTGATGCTCCAATAGCCTTTCAAGAGTTTATGATAGTCCCAGTTAGTGCTTCAAGTTTTACTGATGCTATGAAAGTTGGTTCTGAAATATTTCATAACCTTAAAAAAAATCTTATGGATAGAGGTCTTACAACCTCTGTTGGTGATGAAGGTGGTTTTGCTCCAAAATTAAAAGGCACGGAAGATGCTCTTGAAACAATTTCAAACTCTATTATATCTGCTGGATATTCACCTGGAGATGATGTTATGATTGCTCTTGACTGTGCTGCTTCAGAATTTTATATTAATAATAAATACGATTATAAAAAGTTTGAAGGTAATAATGGTAGAGTTTTATCATCTGAGGAACAAGCTGAATACCTATCCTCTCTTGTTGATTCATTTCCTATAATTTCAATTGAAGACGGTATGGATCAAAATGATTGGGAAGGTTGGAAATATTCAACTCAGATTTCAGGTAATAAAGTTCAGTTAGTTGGAGATGATCTTTTTGTTACAAATTCAAAAATATTGCAAAAAGGTATCGATCAATGTGCAGCTAATTCTATTTTAATAAAAGTAAATCAAATTGGAACATTATCTGAAACTATTGATGCTGTTAAGCTTGCAAAAAATAATTCATTTACAACAGTTATTTCTCATAGATCAGGCGAGACTGAAGATAATATTATTGCTGATTTAGCTGTTGCCCTTAATACCGGCCAAATTAAAACAGGCTCATTGTCTAGATCAGACAGGATGTCAAAATACAATCAACTATTAAGAATTGAAGAAGAATTAGGAAAAAAAGCATTTTATCCAAAAAAAGGAGCTTTTAGCTTCTAATATATTTATTCCTTATTTTTGTGTTTAAATTAGACTTTAATGAGCAAAAAAGTTAATATAAATTATAATAATCTAAATTTTGAACTTGATCTAGTTAAAGGTTCAGAAAATGAAATTGGAATTGATATTTCAAGTCTTAGGAATAATGCAAACTTAATCACACTAGACCCTGGTTTTAAAAATACAGGATCTTGTAAAAGTTCTATAACATTTCTTGATGGAGAAAAAGGAATCCTAAGATATAGAGGTTATTCAATTGAAGATTTAGCTAATAAAGCAAATTTTTTAGAGGTAGCATATTTATTAATATTCGGAGAATTACCCAATAAAAAACAACTACACGATTTCTCCAACGATATTAAAGAGAGAGCAATAATTGATGAAGATTTAAGAATAATACTTAATAGTTACCCAAGATCTGCTCATCCAATGGGTGTTTTATCGTCCTTAACAAGTGGTTTAGTAGCTTTTGATCCATCTGCTGTAAATATTGATGATGAGGATGATATGTACGATGCTATTTTGAATTTATTAGCAAAAATACCTGTTTTAGTTGCTTGGGTATATCGTAGAAGACAAGGATTGCCATTAGAATATGGCGATATTAATCTTGGTTATGTTGAAAATCTTGCAAAGATGATGTTTCAGCGCCCCAACAAAAAATACATTCAAAATGATACAATAGTTAGTGCTTTAAACAAGTTATTAATTTTACATGCTGATCATGAACAGAATTGTTCAACATCTACAGTTAGAATAGTAGGCTCGTCTTATGCAGGTCTATTCGCTTCGGTTTCTGCTGGAATTTCTGCACTTTGGGGTAGATTACACGGAGGAGCGAACCAAGCTGTTCTGGAGATGTTGGAGAAGATTCAAAATGATGGTGGAGATACTAAAAAGTTTATGTCTAAAGCAAAAGATAAATCAGACCCTTTTAGACTAATGGGCTTTGGTCATAGGGTTTATAAAAATTTTGACCCTAGAGCTAAAATTATCAAAGTTGCAGCTCATGAAGTACTTAAAGATCTTGGAATTGATGATCCAGTTCTAGACATTGCAAAAGCTTTAGAAAAAGAAGCTTTGGAGGATAATTACTTTGTTGAAAGAAAACTTTATCCAAATGTTGATTTTTATTCAGGAATTATTTACAAAGCTTTAGAAATTCCTAATGAAATGTTTACTGTTATGTTTGCATTAGGTAGATTACCAGGGTGGATTGCTCATTGGAGAGAAATGAGAATGAATAAAGAGCCAATTGGAAGACCGAGGCAAATCTACATCGGAGAAAATCCTAGAGATTATATTTCATTAACAAAAAGATAGCTTTTCAATCAAAAATGGATATAGAAAATATTCTAAAGAAAAAAGTCAAAGAATATTTATTATTAAAATATTCAATATCGAATTATCTTATTGAAATTTCAAAAACCAGAAAAGAATTTCAGGGTCATTACACCATTGTGTTATTTCCTCTTTTACCAATTCTTAAAAAAACCCCAATTGAAATAGGTAATGAGATTGGATTATTTCTTCAAGAAAAGGAAAAATATATTCAAGAATTCAATGTAATTCAGGGTTTTTTAAATCTTACATTTTCAGATCGTTTTCTAACAAATCTGTTAAAAGGTTTTAACCTGAATTATAAATTAGATATTAAAAAAGAATTTTATTTAATTGAATTTTCTTCTCCTAATACTAATAAACCTCTTCATTTGGGTCATATTAGAAATATTCTTCTTGGAGATTCAATTTCAAATATTTTTAAGGAGGTTGGTAATAAAGTTCATAAAACTCAGATAATAAATGATAGAGGAATTCATATTTGCAAATCTATGATATCTTGGTTAAAATTTGCAAATAATGCAACCCCTAAAACTGAAAACATCAAAGGTGATATTTTTGTTGGTAATTATTATGTAAAGTATAATAACGAATATGAAAAACAAGTCAAAGATCTAATTTCAAAAGGTCAAAATGAAGACAATGCTAAAAAGAACTCTAAAATTTTTATTGAAGCACAAGAATTATTAAGAAAGTGGGAAAACGGCGATAAAGACGTTATAAATCTTTGGAAAAGAATGAATTCTTGGGTATATGATGGATTTTCAAAAACATATGAAAATTTAAATGTAAAATTTGACTCCGAATATTATGAGAGTGATACATATTTAAAAGGTAAAAATATTGTTTTAGATGGACTAAAAAATAAATTATTTTATAAAAAAGAGGACAATTCAATTTGGGTTGATTTATCATCAAAAGGCCTAGACAAGAAAATATTACTTCGATCTGATGGGACATCTGTTTATATTACTCAAGATATAGGTACTGCCTTTTTACGTTACAAAGATCATCCAAAAATGGATGGAATGATTTATACAACGGGTAATGAACAAGACTATCATTTTAAAGTTTTATTTGAATTGATGAATATTTTAGGCTATCCTTGGTCTAATAAGCTTAAGCATTTAAGTTATGGTATGGTTGACTTACCAACTGGAAAAATGAAAAGTAGAGAGGGGTTAGTAGTAGATGCTGATGAATTAATTTCTGACATGAACTTGAAGGCTAAGATTATTTCTGAATCTCTTGGAAAAATTAATGATATTTCTAAAATAGAACAATCTAAGTTATATAACCAAATTGCTTTAGGAGCCTTAAAATATCATATTTTAAAAGTAGACCCAAAAAAAAGAATATTATTTGACCCAAATGAGTCAATTGAATTTAATGGTAATACTGGACCATTTATTCAGTATACATATGCAAGAATTAAGTCTTTGTTGAAAAAAAATAAAAATAATACTTCTTTTTCTGATGTTATATTATCCGAAAAAGAAAAAAATTTAATTATTCATTTGAACGATTTTCCAAATGTAATATTAAGTTCATATAAAACATTAAATCCTGCTTTGATTGCTAATTATGTTTATGAATTAGTAAAATTATATAATTCATTTTATCAATCTTTTTCAGTTTTGGGAAATGATGAAATCCATAGCTTTAGAGTTCTGCTTTCGAAAAAAGTGGGCAGTTATATTAAGAAATCGATGTTGCTTCTAGGCATTGATGTTCCAGAAAGAATGTAAAAAAGCCACTTTGAATTAACAAAGCAGCTTTTTTTATTTAGGTTAGTTGTACTATTTTTTACTTAGATACTGCTAAATTGTATATAACAAGACCGAATCCGATTTTGTTAATAGCGTCACCTACGTTGTAAACCACATCCATATCTAATGGAAGCACGTCAATAAAGTCATACCATCCATCAGTACCAATCATATATCCAATAGGATATATAGACCAACCAACAAGTACGAACCAACACAGAGCATTATGAGCTTCTAAAACAGCACCACCAGCTTTTTCTGCTAATGCTTTAGCTTCACCAAGCCATATCATGTATGCTACATAAAAATATGCCAAACCTGAAACTAGTCCCCAAAGCCATGCATTATCACGATCTATTGCTTCACCAACATATCCAAATACAAGCATTACGGTTGACCAAAAGATAAGTTTCCACATTAAACTTTTTTTAGCACCAGCTTTAGCTAATATTAAATAAAATTCAACACACATTAGTGGAACAGTTAAAATCCAGTCTACATATCTAAAGAATGTAACGTCTCCACCAGACACGCTAGCATCTCTCATGTAATAATAGTGTACAGCAGCTATAAATGTAATTAGTCCTGAAACTAACATTGATGTTCTCCATTTTCCACCACCAGCATCTAACGATAAAAAGAAAAATACTGAAGCGGCCATCATGGCCATGGTTCCAATGAAAAACGTAAAACTTACTAGGTCGTTAGGAACGTCACCTAATAAGAAAATATTTAAAAAATTTTCCATAATAATTAATTAATTGGTTTTATACGGCCCAAATTAGTAAAAATTAACCGAATAACTGGATTAATCGTAAAAAAAAACGGTAATTGTTGAAAAAATCACACTATAAAACAGGTTTAAACACTTAACTATTAACTATTTACCTATTATTCCATGATTTTAACAATAGATTAATTTTTTATAAATCTGTATTATTACAAGTATGATTCTTTAAATTTGTATTTATATTAATCAATTTGAATCAAGAATTTACAAATAACATAACTTTTAGAATCATAGTTTTTTTGAGCTTATTTACTATTTTTTTAAGTAATAACCTTTATGGTGATTTTTTTTACTTTACCTGTTATGCTTTAATCTTAACTTTTGGAATTATTCATGGTGCTAATGATATTTTAATTCTTTTGAAAGGCAAGGAAGTTAATAAAAACACTATTATTGATAAAACACTCAAATACTTTTTTGTAGTTGTTTTAATATGTTTAATTTTCTTTAATCTTCCTATTATTTCATTATTATTTTTTATACTATTTAGTGCATATCATTTTGGGGAACAACAGTGGACAATTTTTGAAAATAAAAACTCGAAATCTTTAACTTTGTTTTATTTCTTTTTTGGTTCTCTGATTTTTATGATTTTATTTTCAATTAATTCTGGTGAGGTTTCTGATATTATTTATGATATTACCTCATACTATATTTCTGAAAGTGCATATGGACTGTCTTTGTCTATTTTATTATTGGTAAATGGTTTTTTCTTGATTTTAAATTATAAAACATTAAAAGCTCAGCTTTTTCACCAATTAATATTATTAATAGTAATGTTAATTGTTTTTTCAATATTTGATCTTTTACCTGCCTTTGCAGTATATTTTGTTTTTTTTCATAGTATTCCTTCTATAATCGAGCAAGCTGAATATTTATTTGAGGACAGCTCTGCAAAAAGCTTTAAAAAATTTATTTTTAAAGGTTTTGCTTATTGGTTTGTTGCGATAATATTTCTGGCTATTCTTTATTTTGTTGTTAAGGATAAAATTGATTTTAGTTTAGGTGTATTTTTCTCTTTTTTGGCTGCAATTACTTTTCCTCATGTTTTAGTTATATATAAAATGAAAGAAATCACTAGAAAAAATTAAATTTGTTTCGTAATGTTTAATAATCTTACCGAAAAATTAAATTCTGCATTCCATGTGCTTAAAGGGCACGGTAAAATAACTGAAATTAATGTAGCTGAGACCTTAAAAGAAGTTAGACGCGCTCTACTTGATGCTGATGTTAGTTTTAAGATTGCTAAAGAATTTACTCAAAGGGTTAAAGAAAAATCATTAGGAAAAAATGTTTTAACAGATCTCAGACCGGGTCAGCTAATGGTCAAGATTGTTAAAGATGAATTAACTAAACTGATGGGTGGTGAACATGAAGGAATAAATCTTTCAGATACACCCTCAATAATCCTTTTGTCAGGTTTACAAGGATCTGGAAAAACAACATTTGGAGGTAAGCTTGCAAATTACCTAAAGAAGAAAAAAGGAAAAAACCCTTTACTTGTTGCATGTGATGTATATAGGCCAGCTGCAATTGATCAATTAAAATTACTTGGTGAACAAATTAAGGTTGAAGTTTATAAAGAAGAAGGAAACAAAGATCCAGTTTTAATTTCA
>CABXUS010000002.1 GCA_902515405.1 uncultured Bacteroidota bacterium
TCAATTTCACTAGCTCCTTTATTTACAAGTGAAAAATCATCTAAATAATAATCTACACCAACATTATCAACAACAGGGGGTCCTTTAATAAAAAAGTAACTATTATTATCCATTGCAGTGTGATTATAATCTTCAACTGTTATAAGAGTCCATTTATCGTCGTATACCTGAATAGGGGAAGTAAGATTAGTCGATGTAACATTGCTACCAACAATTTTTCTAAGTAATATTTGTGCGGTACCAGATTCACCCTCAGGTAATTTTACATATATATAAAGGGTGTATGAATTACCAACGTCAAGTTTATCAATAATGAATTTTGCACTGTGAAAATTTTTAGTTCTACCAAAAATTTTTAAACTTTGATTTCCTGTTCTAAATTCATCACTAGTCAATATGACATCATTATTATCTGTCGATGTTGACCAAGCTGACCAGCCAGATAATGAATTCTCAAAACTTGTATACGAAATTGCATTTTCAGGAAGCTGAGGACGTATGTTTCCAAGAATATCAGTAATAGGTGTGTTTTCTTGATCCCCAGTATTTATTGCTGGAGAATTTACGTTCAAACTAAAATCAGTTGATGACATATCAATTGGACCATCTACTTTTGGAGGGGCACTTTTAAAATAAATAGGATCTTGAAAATTGTTTGAATTAAAATTAACGTCTGTAATAATTTGATTATTATCTTTTACCCAGTTATGTATCACATAATTGCCAGATGAATTTGTATAGCCTGGCAATTTACCATTTACATAAATATTATTTTTTGCTTCTCTGATTGTTCCATCATCCTCTTGATTTAGAAGTTGCATTGCAAAAAAATCATACTCTCTTGTAACAATTATATTATTAACTACCCTAACATTTTTAAAAATATTGGCTTTGATTCCAGCTACTTTTTGACCCCTATGTGGTGGATTGTTTTCTTGATTTACTGAAATATCCTGGATTATTTCATGAACACCATTAAAATAAACTGTGTTGTTTCTTATTAAAGCTGAACTTCCCTTTGATCTATCAAAGTTAATTCCGTTTTTTCCATTATTAACACATAAGTTGTTTTCAAATAAAAAAGTTCCATAATAATCATCGTCACTACGAGTTACATAAAGCCCTTGCCCATCTAGAATAGTTGAATAGTCTGCATTTCCATAATTTCCACTTGGTGGACTACCATTTGGAGGAATTTGGCCAGCAGTCATATAAAAAGGTATACGATTCCAGTTGTTATATACAGTGTTTCCTCTAATTATCATTTTAATATCATTATTATTATCAGTGCTAATTTGAGCTTTTGATTCAGCAAAAACTATTGCACTTGATGCATTAGAAGTCCACCAAGTTGTATTATATACGGTATTATTTTCAATTGTTATATGGTCGCTATCATTAAACCTTATGCCTGAACCTGTAGTGTGATGAACTATATTATTTCTAATAATTATGTGATGTTGAAGAAAGTCTTGACTAAAACCACCCCAAATACCAAATCCTGAAAAAAAACTATGATTATAATTTAATCCCTCTTGATCACATTTAACTTTCCATTTTCTATCTGTAATTGCTTTATCATAGTTAGTAGATGCTGCAGGACCTTCTATTTCAAATCCTTCAATTATTAGATAACTTTGAGGTCCATTAATTAATATTCCTCCTCGACCATCAAATTGAATTTTTGGTTTATGACCTGGAAGATTTCTAATTGTAATATAATTTCCCTCAGTTCCAGATTTACCAATAATAACAGCTGGAGGGTTATTCATGTTTTTACTCAATGACCCATCTGATTCATGTGGATCTGCACTACCAAATCCTTCATTATTATATAACCCATCCATAACATAAATAGTACCACCCGGCTGAATATTATTAAGTGCTCTGGCGATTGTTAGGAATGGTGTGCTTTGTGATGTTCCAGAATTAGTGTTATCTCCTATCGAGCTTGACACGTAGTAATTTTCTTGTGAATTATTAGAAAGGCATACAAGAAAAATAAAAGTAGAAAACAGTATTCGCACAACTAAAAATAAAAAAACCCGCTGATAAAACGGGTTTTTATTAGATATTTATATAAATAATTATTGATTTCCAAGAATAATTGGTAGTCCATCAGCTCCGGATCCAATAATTACTGTTTTTGTATTAGGAGATTTTGACAATTCTAAAGTAGCCTCAATACCCTTGTCTCTTAATATGTTTGTAGTCAAAGAACTATTAAGTATTCTGTTTGCATTTGCTTTACCTTCAGCATCAATCTTTAATTTTTCTGCTTCTTGTCTAGCTTTCTCTAATCTAAAGACATACTCCAACGACTCTTGCTCTTGCGTTAACTTTCTTTCAATAGCTGCTTTAATATTTGCAGGAAGAGTAACATCTCTTACCAGAACAGAATTAATTTGAACATGTTGAGCATCTACGTCTGAGCCTAACTGTTCGTAAATTTCATTTTGAATTGCATCTCTCTTAGTTGAGTAGAGTTGTTCTGGAGTATACTTACCTACAACACTTCTTGCAACTGCTCTTAATGATGGAATAATCACAACATTCAAGTAATTTGAACCTTTGGTTTGGTGCAGAAGACCAAGTTCAGCTATTTTTGGTTGATAAAGCACTGAAATATCAAGAGATATATCTAAACCATTAGATGATAAAACCTGCATCTTACTTTCAAACACTTCTTGTTGCTTAACATTATAGATGTAAACTTTATTCCATGGCATTACAATGTTTAAACCTTCACCTAATGGTGGTTCGTCAGTAACAACACCGCCTCCAAAAGTCTTAAACAAAACTCCAGCTTCACCATATCCAATATTTACAAATGTTTTAACAGCAAAGACAAATATTACTAAGGCACCTATTAATGCCGGCAATCCAATTTTAGTGTATTTTTCCATATTTATTTAATTTATTTAAGTTAAAAGACCGCCATCAACATTGATAACCTGTCCTGTTATGTAATTTGACAAATCTGATGCCAAAAATAAACATAAGTTAGCAACATCATTTGATTCACCTGGTCTCTTGAGAGGAATATTTTTGGTCCACTCATCAATAATTGATTCAGACAAGTTGTCAGTCATTTCAGTTCTGATAAAACCTGGAGCTATAACATTACATCTTATATTTCTTGATCCAAGTTCTAAAGCAATGGATTTTGAAAAACCAATAATACCAGCTTTTGATGCAGCATAATTAGATTGACCAGCATTACCTTTAACCCCAACAACAGAACTCATGTTTATGATGCTACCATTTCTATTTTTCAAGAAAACTCTTTGAGTAGCTTTTGTCATATTAAAAACTGATTTAAGGTTAACCTTAATAACTTTATCAAAATCTTGTTCATTCATTCTCAGTAACAAATTATCTTTTGTAATACCAGCATTATTTATTAAAACATCTAACGTTTCAAAATCATTTAAAAAACTTTCAACCAATTTTTCGCATTCTTCTAATAATGAAGCATCGCTTCTATATGAAATACATTTTGTTGAATTATTGTTTAATCCTTTAGAAATTTTATTAGCTGCATCTTCAGATGAAGAATATGTAAATCCAACATTAGCTCCATTTTTGATTAAAATCTTAACTATTGATTTACCAATTCCTCTACTTCCACCAGTTATTAAAATATTTTTTCCTTTGAGCAAACTCATGTTAAGTAACATATTTTTTTACAAATTTACCAATCTCTGCTGGAGAATCAACGACATGAACACCACATTTTTTAAGAATACTTTTTTTAGCAGAAGCGGTATCATCTTTTCCACCAACAATTGCTCCAGCATGCCCCATAGTTCTTCCTTTTGGAGCAGTTTCGCCAGCTATAAAGCCAATCACCGGTTTTTTAATTTTTGATTCTTTAATCCATTTTGCAGCATTATTCTCTAACTGACCTCCAATTTCCCCAATCATAACAACACAATCAGTTTCATTGTCATTAAAAAACAACTCAACAGCATCTTTAACATTTGTTCCAATTATTGGGTCACCCCCAATCCCTATTGCAGTTGAAATTCCAAAACCCACTTTCGATATCTGATCTGCTGCTTCATAAGTCAAAGTTCCGGATTTTGAAACTAACCCTACTCTTCCTTTTTTAAATACAAATCCTGGCATAATACCAACTTTAGCTTCATCGGGTGTTATAATTCCTGGACAATTAGGTCCAACGAGAGTACAATCTTTATTTTTAAGGTAACTGTTAACTTTAACCATGTCAGAAACAGGAATACCCTCTGTTATACATATAATTACTTTAATTCCTGCATCAATAGATTCAATGATCGCATCAGCGGCAAAACCTGCAGGTACAAAAATTATAGATGTATTAGCGTTTGTGTTTATTACAGCTTTTTCAACAGTATTGAAAACCGGCTTATCTAAATGTTTCATTCCACCTTTTCCTGGTGTGACTCCGCCAACAATATTAGTTCCATAATTAATCATTTGTTCAGAATGAAAAGTTCCTTCAGACCCCGTAAAGCCTTGAACTATAATTTTAGATTCTTTATTTACCAGTATACTCATTTTTATTCTTTATTTCTTTCTAAGTATATACCTTTATCAGTATCAACTTTAATTTTATCCCCCTTATTAATAAAAAGTGGAACATTTATTTTAACACCAGTTTCTAATTTTGCAATTTTTGTTGCATTTGTTGCTGTATTTCCTTTTACACCTGGTTCAGATTCAACAACTTCTAAAATAACATTTTGAGGCATATCTACAGTTAAAATATTAGAGTTTTCTGAATTGATAATAATAGTTACTGTAGCACCCTCTTTTAAAAATGAGTCAGATTCAATTTGAGATTTATTAACCTCAATTTGATTATAGTCCTCATTATTCATAAAATGGTAGGTATCACCATCCTTGTAAAGAAATTGATATTTTCTATTTTCAACTCTAACATCATCAATTTTATGACCTGCAGAAAAAGTATTATCAACAACTTTTCCAGTTGAAACACTTTTTAGTTTTGTTCTTACAAAAGCAGGTCCTTTCCCTGGTTTAACATGAAGGAATTCAATGATTTTATATATATCATTTGAATATTTAATACACAATCCTTTTTTAATATCAGATGTACTTATCATTTTATTTAGTTTTGAATATATCCTTTCATTATTCCTCTTTGAGAATTCTTAATAAACATTAATATTTCATCTCTATCTTTAGTAGCTTCAACTTCCGCCTCTATTATATTAATAGCTTGCGAATTATTATATTTTTTCTGAAATAAAATTCTATAAATATTTTGAATGTCTTTAATGGTTTTTGAATCGAAACCTCTTCTTCTTAATCCTACAGAATTTATACCAACATAAGATAGTGGCTCGCGAGCAGCTTTTACAAATGGTGGAATATCTTTTCTAACAAGCGAACCGCCTGCAATAAAAGCATGTCTACCAATATTACAAAACTGATGAACTGCAACCATACCTGCAAGAATTACATAGTCTTGAACTGTTACATGTCCTGCAAGTGTAGAATTATTAGAAAAAATAGAATTATCACCTACTTTACAATCATGGGCAATATGGCAATAAGCCATTATTAAACAATTTTTTCCAATTTCTGTTTTTTTTCTCCAGTTAGTTCCTCTATTTATAGTAACACATTCTCTAATTACTGTATTATCTCCAATGATAGCAGTTGTTTCTTCACCATTAAATTTTAAATCTTGTGGGACTGCAGATATAACAGCTCCAGGGAAAATGGAACAATTTTTTCCAATTCTTGCACCTTCCATAATTGTTACATTGGAGCCTATCCATGTTCCCTCTCCAATTACAACATCTTTAGCAATAGTCGTAAATGGCTCAATAACCACTGTTTTTGCAATCTTTGCTGCAGGGTGTACATATGATAATGGTTGATTCATCTATTTTTATTTTTTAATAATTTTTGCTTTCATTTCAGCTTCTGTTGTTAACTCACCATCAACATAAGCTCTAGCTCTCATATGACTAATACCTCTTCTGATTGGAGACAATAATTCTAATTCAAAAATTAAAGTATCACCGGGCTCTACCGGTCGTTTAAATTTAGCGTTTTCTATTCTACCAAAAAAAGTTAAATAGTTTTCTGGATCAGGAAAAGTACTAAGAACTAAAACTCCACCAACTTGGGCCATAGCCTCAATCTGTAACACACCTGGCATTACAGGTCTTCCAGGAAAATGACCTTTGAAGTAAGATTCATCAGGGGATACATACTTTAACCCTACAATAGAACTATCTGTAATTTCGAGGATTTTGTCAATAAAAAGAAAAGGGTGTCTGTGGGGTAAAATCTTCATAATTTTCTCAGCATCCATTATTGCCTTGTCATTATATTCAAACATTTTGCTTTCAAGCTTATCTTCCTTTTCTATCAGATTAGCAATTTTATTTGCGAATTCAGTGTTAACAAAGTGTCCTGGTTTTTTTGCGATAACCTTACCTCTAATTCTTCTTCCAATTAAAGCTAAATCTCCCATAATGTCTAAAAGTTTATGCCTAGCAGCCTCGTTTGAGTAATGAAGGTTTAGATTATCCAGTATTCCATTTGACTTAACAGAAACTTTATCTTTATTAAATGCTTTTTTTAGTTTTTCCATAGTTTCGATTGATATTTTTTTATCTACATAAACTATTGCATTGTTAAGATCTCCACCCTTTATTAAATCATTTTCTAAAAGCATTTCAATTTCATGAAGAAAACTAAATGTTCTTGCATTTGAAAAATCATCTTTAAAGTCTGAAAGTTTTGATAATGTGGCATTCTGGGTGCCTAAAACCTTAGTTTCATAATCAACCATAGCAGTTATCTGATAAGAATCAGAGGGAATTATTGTAATTTCACTTCCATTTTTAGAATCTTTGTAAGTAATAATATCTTTAATTATATATTCTTTTCTCAAAGCATCAAGTTCTAGAACTCCAGCATTTTCCAAAGCGTCAACAAAATATTTTGATGAACCATCCATAATTGGAGGCTCCTCTGCGTTAATTTCAATTAAAACATTATCTATTTCTAAACCAACTAAAGCAGCAAGTACATGTTCAATTGTTTTTAATTTAACTCCATTCTTTTCCAAAGTTGTACCTCTCTGTGTGTTTATAACATATTTTGATAAAGCTTCAATTGATGGTGATCCATCCAAATCTAACCTTTTAAAAACATAACCTGTATCTGAATCAGCAGGCTTAAAAGACAGTTTAACATCTTTTCCTGTATGAATACCTACACCTTCGAGTGAAACTAAAGATTTTATTGTAGTTTGTTTATTACTCATTTTCTTTTTTCATTAACCTATTAATGAAGTTCATAATTTTTGGAAAATTCTTAAAATGAACATATGATTTATTGTAATCTCTATAATTAAATGCAGGATAACCCATAATTACAGAGTCATCTTCTATATTTTTTAAAACACCAGACTTTGCCTGCATTTGAACTCGGTCTCCTATTTTGAGGTGTCCAGATATACCAACTTGACCTCCTATTAAACAATCATCTCCAATAATTGTAGAGCCAGCAACACCAACTTGTGCTGCTATACAAGTATTATTTCCTACTACTACATTGTGAGCAATCTGCACAAGGTTATCAATTTTAACACCAGACTTTAAAATTGTTGAACCTATCGTAGCTCTATCAATTGAACAATTTGAACCAATTTCAACATTATCTTCAATAACAACATTGCCATTATGTATTACCTTTAAATTATTTCCTTTATCGTCTTTATTAAAACCAAAGCCATCTGATCCTATAACAGTACCTGAATGAATAATGCAATTTTTACCAATAACTGTATTTCTGTAAAGCTTTACACCTGGATAAATAACACAATTATCACCAATTTTAACATTTTCTGAAATATGTACATGTGAATAAATTTTAACATTATTTCCAATCAATACATTATTTTCTGCAATTGAATATTTTCCAAAATAAATATTTTTACCAACTTTTACATTAATTGAAATACTAGATTCATTATCAATTCCTTGTTTAGAAACCTGTTGATTATTGAAATGCTCAAGTAAGGTAGAAAAAGCAAGGTTAGCATCTTCCACTCTTATCAGAGTTGGTTTAACGGGCTCTCTTAATTCTAATGATTTATTTACAATTACAATGGATGCAGTTGATTTATATAAATACTCATTGTATTTAGGGTTTCCTAGAAATGAAAGAGAATTATTGTCTCCATTTTCAATTTTTGAAAGTTTATTTATTGTAGAATTATTATCACCTTCAACAACTCCATTAATTAATTCAGCAACTTCTTGTGCCTTTAAATCCATGACCGCAAAAATATAAAAATTAATTTATTATATTCTGAGGAAAGTCTTTCCTTTGCAATTATAATTAAATATAAATCATGACTTTCTCATACTCTTTAAGTGAAATTGATAAGGCTTCAGATTTTATTTTTAATAAAATAAAGTATAAAACTATTTTTTTTAGAGGGGATCTGGGTTCTGGTAAAACCACATTAATTAAAAATCTCTGTTTTAAAATTGGATCAAAAGAAAACATATCAAGTCCAACTTTTCCAATTCTAAATATCTATAAATATGATGAACAAAATATTTATCATGCAGACTTGTATAGGATTAATAATTTAAAAGATTTAAATGAAATTGGATTCTTTGATATTTTTAATCAAAAATCTTGGGTGTTTGTTGAATGGCCTGATATAATAATTAATATTATTGACTCACCTTACTCAATAGTTAAAATATCCAATGAAGGAAAACAAAAAAGAAAACTTTCAATTAAAAACTCATGAGCTTCAATAAAAGATTAATTTATTATCTCTTTGGATTCACAATTGGATGTTTTATTACATATTTTATTGTAAATCAAAAAAATACTGAATTTAATTATCTACCTAATCAAAGAGTGCTAAATGACTTAAAAAAGAAAAAATGGAGCTTTGACAAAAGTTTTATGAATATTGATACAATTAAAATTTTAGATAAATCCAAAATTATTTTTTCTGAAAGTGAAGTAAATATTGATTCATGCAGTATGTATAAAGTAAAAAAAGAAAAAAATAGTCAATACTTTTTTAATGTAAAAAACTGCAATGAAAATGTGTATTTCTATGATTTAAGATCCTCTTCTGATTAATTCTTTTTTAAGTAAAGATAATTCTCTGCTGGATTGACCTTCAAATGATGAGTTTTCCTTTGCTCTTCTAATGAGATATGGAACTAAGTTTTCAACTGGACCAAATGGAAGAATTTTTGCAACATTATATCCGTTTTTAGCTAAATTAAATGTGATATTATCGCTCATACCATAGAGCTGGCCAAACCATATTTTGTCTGTATTATTATTTAAATTATTATTTTTCATTAAATCTAAAACCTTGTAATTTGATTTTTCATTATGTGTTGCAACAAAAAAACTTAAATTTTTAATATTACTAAACATTAAATCAATTCCATTATCAAAGTTTTTATCAGTTTCATTTTTACTTGAACATATTGGAGATTTATAATCATTTATTTTAGCGAGATCTCTTTCCTTTTCCATATAAGCTCCTCTTACAAGTTTAAAACCAAATTTAAAACTTCTATCAATTTCAATTGAAAAAAGCTTATTTAAATAAGCAAGTCTATCCCATCTATAAAATTGAATTGTATTATATACTATTACTTTTTCTTTATTATAATTTTTCATCATCTCAACAGATAGGTCATCTATTGCTTTTTGAACCTCAAACTCTTCTGCATCAATTAATATTTTTATTTTCATTTTCATAGCATGCTCACAAATTTTATGAAACCTTTCAACTACTCTAGACCACTCATCAAGTTGATCTTTACTTAATTTTATTCCTAAACTAACAGATTTAAACAATTCATATCTACCAATACTCGTTGGTTTGAATACAGCAAAAGGAATAGCATTATTTTTAGATACAGAATTAATGATATTGATTTTTTTGTTACATGATTTATTAAATGAACTTTCATTGATTAAACCTTCAACTGAATAGTCAAGAATTGAATGAACTTTCAACTCATACATGTTGTAAATTATTTTATTACATTCTGACATGTTTATTCCACCACAGAAGTGTTTGTAAATTGTATTTTTCAAGACCCATTTGATAGGCAATCTTAACTTAAGCATTAACAAAGTCAAGTTTGTAAAAATTGAAACTAAAAATTTTCTGGTAATAATATTAAACAGAAAAACCGCATTGTAAATATGGAAATTCTTCTTTAATTTAAAAGCAGATTCAGTATCATTAAACAGATTATTTTTCATTAAATAAATAATTTTCTAATATATGTTGTTTTTTTAAAAAGTTGTTAATTTGTATTCTGATTTTTAGATGTGAAAAAAATTACTACTAATTCATATGAAATAAGGTTCTCAAATGATGGTTATGACTATTTAAATAGTTTATTAAGTAAGAAATCATATTCAAAATTATTTGTAATTGTAGATGAAAATACAGACAAATATTGTCTTGAATATTTTAAAAGTAAAACATCATTAAAACCTAATGTATTAAAAATTAAATCAGGTGAAAAGTATAAAAACCTTGAAACCTGTAAAGAAGTTTGGAATAATTTAACTGAAATGGATGCGGATAGAATGACTCTAATAATTAACCTTGGAGGTGGGGTAATTACAGATATGGGTGGTTTTATAGCAAGTACATTTAAAAGAGGTTTAGATTTTATTAATATCCCAACTACACTTCTATCCATGGTTGATGCATCTATTGGTAGTAAAACTGGTATTAATCTTAATTTATTAAAAAATCAAATCGGACTGTTTTCAGATCCACAATTAGTTATAATTGATACAAATTATCTAAAAACACTTAATAAGAGAGAAATAAAGAGTGGATATGCCGAAATAATTAAACATTGTATTATTTCCAATTCATTTTTTGATGATCTAATTGACAGGTCATCAATTCATTACAATGAAGACATTATTTATAATTCTATACAGCTTAAAAACAAAATTGTTTCCATGGATAAATTAGAAAATAATATTAGAAAAAATCTAAATTTTGGGCATACCATTGGTCATGCAATTGAATCATTCTATTTAAACAAAGAAGACAAGCTTTTACATGGAGAAGCTATTTCTATAGGAATGATTTGTGAATCATTCATTTCATATAAAAAAACAAATTTTAGCCTTGAAATAGCAAACAAGATAAAGACTCATTTAAACAGTATTTATCCTAAAATAAATTTTAATAAAAATGATTTAAAGGAAATATTAAGCTTAATGAAGTATGATAAAAAAAATTATTTAAATAACATACGTTTTTCTTTACTTAAAGAGGTTGGAAAGGTTGAAATTGATGTAGAGATTGATGAAAAATTAATTATGGATTCTTTTGATTTCTATTCAAATTAGGCTGAATTTCTACTTGCATTAATATTTCCAAATAAAGATCTAGTAATAATTTTTTCATAAACCTTTATTTTTTTTAAATTCTCAATACTAGATTTGCTAAGTTTATTGATGCTTTGTATAGCATATTGTTGAATGGTAAATAGAGGAAGAATGATTTTTTCTCTTGTTTCAATTGATGCCATATTAGCAGGCTCATCTTGCATAAGTTTTTTAAAACCAGAAGCTTTAAGAAGCATTTTTTTTGTCAACTCATACTCATCGTGTATTAAATTCCAAAAATCTGAAAACTCTTTATCATCTTTTAAATACAAAGTCAATTCAAAAAAAGATTTTTTTAAACTCATCATTGAATTAGAAATTAATGCTCTAAAAAAAGGAACATCAATAAATAGCTGATTTATCTTATCAAAATTGTTATTTTTTTCAAAATAGTTCAGAGCACTACCTAAACCATAAAAACCAGGTACATTTTGTTTAAGCTGACTCCATCCTCCAACAAAAGGTATTGCCCTAAGATTTTCAAAATCAAAACCTTCTGAATCAGATGGTCTTTTTGAGGGTCTACTTCCAATGTTTGTTTTAGCATAATATTTTATGGTACTCATTTTTTCTAAATACTTCAAGAACTTTGGATGGTCTTTAAAGTCATTATAAGCTTGATAACTAATCTCAGATAGCTTATCCATTGTTTCCCTATTATTATCGCTTAAAAGAGCTTTAGAGCGGTTTAGCTCCTGGCTTTTTAACACAGAGCTAATCATTTGTTCTAAATTGTATTGACATGAATGGTTAGTTCCGAAATTTGAACTAATAGTTTGTCCTTGTATTGTTAATTGTATTTCATTAGAACTTAAAATATCACCTAAAGAACTATAAAACTGATGAGTGTTTCCCCCACCACGCGCTGGAGGACCTCCTCTACCATCAAAGAATTTAACTTTAATACCATACTTAGTTGATATTTTTGATAATTTTTCTTTTGCTTTTAAAATATTCCAATTTGCAGTAAAATATCCACCGTCCTTAGTTCCATCTGAAAATCCTAACATTATTACTTGCTCATCATTTCTACTTTTAAGGTGATTTCTGTATAATTTATTTTCATATACCTTTTCCATAACAGAAACAGAGATATTTAAGTCATCTATTGTTTCAAATAAAGGAACAATATCAACAGTCGGATTAATCCATCCAGTAAACTTAAACATATAGAACACTTCAAAAAGATTTAATGCTGATTCATTATGGCTAATTATATATCTGTGACAACCTTTTTCACCATTAGATTTTTGAATATTTCTCATTGCATTAATTGATCCTAATGTTTTTAAGACAATGGAATCCGAAAAATCATTAATATTAGATTTAAATTTTGAATTGGAAAGAAAATTAATTTTATCATCTTCATTCATTTCTAGATATTTTTTAGAAATTTTAATTCCAAACTTCTCCTTTAAAATTCTTTTAAAAACATCATTGTGAATTCCAGAGTCCTGACGAATATCAAGGCTAGCAAAATGATAACCAAAAATATTCACTTTATCAATTAATTCTTCTACTTGCTCTAAAAACAATGACTCATGATCCTTAATTATTTTTTTTCTTATAAATAATAACTTTTCTTTTAACTCATCTAAGGATATACTTGGATTTTCTAATTCCTCATCCATGCTTAGATATAATCTGTTTTCAATATCAATAACAACATCCTCAACATTTTGAAAAGTTAATCTCCTTCTTAGTTTTCTAACATCACGGTAGTAATTTTTAATAATATCGCTTCTTAACTTAAATGCTGTTTTAATTGTTATTTCGTTAGTTACATATGGATTTCCATCTCTATCACCACCAGGCCAAAAACCTAAGGATATTAAATCATAATTGATGAATTTATTATCAACAATATTTGATTTAATATATTTTTGAATATTTGATATAGAGTTATAAAACATATTCTCTAAATACCAAGTTAAACTAACCGCTTCATCATATGGAGTTGGCTTCTTTTTCTTGAAAAATGGTGTTTTTCCTAATTGTGCTAATAAACTTTTTATTTCTATTAGATCATTATTTTCAATTGCATAAGATAGGTCCGTGATGATACCAAGTACTGATCCAGGATAAAATTGAGTTGGATGAGCCGTTAGAACTGGTTTAATTTTAATTTTCTTTAAATATTTAATTAAAGTTTCTTTTGATGATGATTTTTCAAAAACTTCCTTAATATTCCTCAATGTTCCTATACCATCTAAATTATTAATATGAGGGAAAGAAGCATCTTCTATTGCATCAAAGAGAACTACCTGTCTTTCAGTATATTGTATAAATCTAAAAAGAAGAGTCTTCATTTCAACTTCACTAAAATCTTCACAATAAATTTTAAAAAAACTATTGACTATCTCATATGGACTTAGTTTATTCTTATAGCCATTTTCGCAATGATCAGAAAAAATAGGTAAAAGTTTGCCTGTTTTATTTATTGACTTAAAAGGAAGGGTTAAAAAGACTGTGTTATATACATTATATCTTGAGAGAACTTTTTCATTATATCTCTCAAGTTTTGTTAATTTTCTCATTAATGGAAAAGCTATTTAATTTCGTTAAAAATTTTATGCATTAATCTTTTCTTATCATTTATACTCTCTTCAAGAGAAATCATTGTTTCAGTTCTTGAAACACCATCAATATCATCAATCATAAATATAATTTCTTTTGCATGATTAGTATTTTTAGATCTTATTTTACAAAAAATATTAAACCTACCAGTTGTAATATGAGCAACTGTAACATAAGGAATACTTTTAAGCTTATCCAAAACATAATTTGTAAGATGAGTTTTCTCAAGAAAAATACCAATATATGCAATGAATGTATACCCAAGTTTTTTATAGTCAAGAGCAAGAGATGAACCTTGAATAATACCAAACTCCTCCATTTTTTTTACTCTAACATGAACAGTACCAGCAGAAATAAGTAATTTTTTTGCTATATCAGTAAAAGGAATTCTTGAATTATCAATCAATAAATCCAAAATTTTGTGGTCAACGTCGTCTAACTTAAACTTCATTTTTAATTATTTGTAATTAATTTAAAAGAAAAACAAATATATTCAATTATTTTCATTAAAATCATTAATACACCCAATAATATTTCTGATTTATTGATTTTTAATGAATAATTCGTAATTAAAATATAAAAAATTACAAAAATTAATGTTTACAAATGTTTACAAATGTTATCAAATTTAAATAGAATAGTTTTTATCTTTACATAAAATATTAGTTTTGAATATTTTATAGTATATAACGTAAAGTAATAAATTAAATATAAACATAATTTAAATGAGGTTTTTTAATTAAAAAATACATTACTTATGCTTATATTTACAATTGTAAACATGAAAAACATAAGCGAAAGATTCAAAATAATACTTAAAAAAAAGGAGGTAACTGCTTCTGAATTTTCAAAAATAATAAACGTTCAAAGATCGAGTATTTCACATATTATAAATGGAAGAAATAAACCAAGTTTAGAAATTATTACTAAAATTTGCAAAATTTATCCAGACGTTAGTTTAGAATGGCTTATTTATGGAAAAGAGGATCACCAAGCTCCTTCCCTATTAAAAGAATCTAAAAAAAAGGATACTAAAAATGAAATTGATGTTGAGAAAATTATACTACTTTTAAGTGATGGGACATTCAAGACTTTTAATAAGTAGTTTATTTATTTATTTTCTTTTTATAAACTGCTCTTTTCCTGAGAAAAATTGTAATAACTTTAAAACAGGTAGCTTTGAATTTAAATCATCGGTTGATGGAAAAGATTATGTGTCAAAATTTATAAGAGGTGATTCTTTAGAGATTGAATTTTTTAATGGTATTGTTGACACTTCCTCTGTAAGATGGGTTTCGGATTGTGAGTTTATTTTAAAAAATATAAATCCTAAAAAAAGTAAAAAATCTATTTCAATGAAAATATTAAGCACGACTAATGAAAGCTATGTTTTTGAATATTCAATAATTGGAGACAACAGCAATAGAAAAAGAGGTACCGCATACTTTTTAGATCAAAATTCTAACTGAATCTGATTGTTGTCATTTTCATTATTTTCGTCTGCTTTTTGTGTTTGATCGTCAACATCTATGACTTCAATTTCTTTTATATCTAAAACCTCTGGCGTATAAGGAATTGGATCAAGAAGGTTAACTTCTTTGATTTCTTTCTTACTCAATTGATTCCCAATAGCTTTAATTCCTTTGACAGATATAAATTCAAATAGATTAATAATGTTTTTTTCTATATTATTTTTATTTTTCACAACAACCTCAACAATAGGTTTCCAATCAGTAGAAACAATTTCCACCGTATCGCTTTTACTTCCTTCGGTGTAAGTCTGGGTTCCTTTTAACAAGCCTAATGAAAATCTTTTAACAAAATATTTATTTCTCTTTTTATTAAAATAAACAACAGAAACAGGTTTTGATCTTTCTGCTTTTTCTAAGATAATCATGTCCTCTGGAAAATGCATATTTATATCAGGTGGAAGAATTTTTAGCTGCCCACACTGCTGAACCACCAACAAGTCGTCATCAGGTTTAAATTCACCCAACAAATCTCCTCTGTTGTCAACATTTAATCTTTGGACTGTATCATCAAACCAAATTTTTCTTGGCTTAAGGGTTGACAAACCTTTTTCTTTAAATATAACTTTATTTACAGGGTACTTAGTTACAATATTACCCTTAACAGAACGACCTTTTATTGCTAAATCAGCAAAATCCAAATCCCATTTTAGTTTTTTAATCGAACTGCTTTGTCTTAATTGGATTGTTACAATTTCAGATTCACCATTTGGATTTGATGAAAAATGTAAAACTTTAGTCTTAAGATGCTGTGATGTAAGGTTATAAACTTTGTCTCTTGTAACTCCTGAAACATTAAACCTTTTTATATAAGATGTTCCTGTTTTACCATCTTTATATATCATATTGTAGATAGTTCTTGAATCTTTCTTTTTAAAAACTGAGGTAAATAAAATATTTTTAGCTACAAACTTTTTACTGTCTATTTTAGTAACAATCATATCGCCATTCTGAGTAAATACAATAATATCATCTATGTCTGAACAATCTTCAACGAATTCCTCTTTCCTGAGAGAAGTCCCAATAAAACCATCTGCCTTATTTACATAAAGTTTTGCATTTTTTACCACAACTTTTTTAACATCCACACTGTCAAAAATTTTAATTTCAGTTTTTCTTTCTCTTCCCTTTGAATATCTTGATTTTAAATCTTTAAAATACTGAATGGCAAAATCATTTAAATTTTCAAGATTATTTTTAACCTTGGAAATATCTTCTTCAATTTGTTTAATTTTTTTGTCAGCTTTTTCAATATCAAATTTTGATATTCTTTTAATTTTAATTTCAGTTAGTTTAATAACATCTTCTTGGCTGATCTCTTGTTTTAATTGATTTAAAAAAGGTTTTAATCCAAAACTTATAGACTTTAGTACTCCCTCCCAGGTATCTTCCTCTTCAATTAATCGATATATCCTGTTTTCTATGAATATTCTTTCTAGAGTTGAATAATGCCACAATAAATTCAATTCATTTAATCTAAACTCTAATTCATTTTTTAATAAATTTTTAGTATTCTCAGTTGATTTCTTTAAAATTTCTGACACACCAATAAAAACAGGTCTATTATCCTCAATCAGACAACTTAGGGGGGATATTGAAACCTCACAGTTTGTAAATGCAAATAACCCGTCGATAGTTTTATCCGGTGAAACACCATTAGGCAAATGAATCATAATCTCAACATCTGAAGCAGTGTTGTCTTCAATTTTTTTTATTTTAATTTTTCCCTTATCATTAGCTTTTAAAATAGATTCAATTAATGATGTACTTGTCGTAGTATATGGAATCTGTGATATCATTAAAGTATTTTTATTAAACTGAGAAATCTTAGCTCTTACTTTAATTTTTCCACCCCTTAATCCATCATTATAATTTGTAACATCCACAACTCCTTGCGTTGGAAAATCTGGATAAAGATCAAACTTTCTTCCTCTTAAGCACTTGATTGATGCATTTATTAAGTCAATAAAATTATGTGGGAGAATCTTTGTTGAAAGACCAACAGCAATTCCCTCAGCTCCTTGCGCAAGCAACAACGGAAATTTTACGGGAAGATTAATTGGCTCTTTTCTTCTTCCATCATATGAAGCTTGCCATTTAGTTATTTTTGGACTGTATACAACTTCTAATGCAAACTTGGATAAACGAGCTTCAATATACCTAGATGCAGCAGCTGAATCACCCGTTAAAATATTACCCCAGTTTCCCTGAGTTTCAATTAACAAATCTTTTTGACCTATCTGAACAATGGCATCTGAAATACTAGCATCACCGTGTGGGTGATATTGCATAGTATGACCAACAATATTAGCTACCTTATTAAACCTTCCATCATCCAAATCTTTCATTGAATGTAAAATTCTTCTTTGAACAGGTTTAAAACCGTCCTCAATTGCGGGAACAGCTCTTTCCAATATAACATATGAAGCATAATCTATAAACCAATCTTTATACATTCCTGAAATAGGAATTAGAGATTCTTCAGATTCAAAATCATTATTTTCATATCCTTCTTCCATCAATTATACTTTATCAATATCTATTTTTAAATTATTTATTATAAAACTTTGTCTTTCAGGTGTGTTTTTACCCATATAAAAAGAAAGCATTTCAGATATACTAGTATCCTTATTAATAATAACAGGATCAAGCCTAATGGTATCGCCAATGAAGTTTTTAAACTCATTAGGGGAAATTTCACCTAAACCTTTAAATCTTGTGATTTCAGGTTTAGGAGAGAGCTTTATAATTGCATTATCCTTCTCAACATCATTATAACAATAAATAGTCTCCTTTTTATTTCTTACTCTAAATAATGGGGTCTGTAGGATAAATAGGTGACCTTCCTTGATCAGTTCTGGAAAAAACTGTAGAAAAAATGTAATTAAAAGCAGTCTTATATGCATTCCATCAACATCTGCATCAGTAGCTATTACAACTTTATTATATCTTAATTTTTCGATTCCTTCCTCAATATTTAAAGCTGCCTGGAGGAGATTAAACTCCTCATTTTCATAAACAATTTTTTTTGTCATTGAGTAAGAGTTTAAAGGCTTTCCTCTTAAACTAAAAACAGCTTGTGTGTTTACATTTCTAGATTTTGTAATTGAACCACTAGCAGAGTCTCCCTCAGTAATAAATAGAGTAGATTCTAATCTTTGATCTTTATTCATATCACCTAAATGAACTCTACAGTCTCTAAGTTTTTTATTATGCAGATTAGATTTTTTTGCTCTTTCTCTAGCTAATTTTCTAATACCTGATAACTCTTTTCTTTCCTTTTCAGCTTGAATAATCTTTTTTTGAATTTGTTCTTTTACATTAGAATTTTGATGTAAATAATTATCTAGCTTCCTTCCAACAAAATCATTTATATAGGTTCTTACAGTTGGCAACCCTCCTCCCATTTCTGTTGAGCCTAACTTTGTTTTTGTTTGAGATTCAAAAACAGGCTCCATTACTTTAATACTAATAGCACATAAAACAGACTTTCTAATATCAGATGAGTCATAAGATTTCTTATAATGATCTCTTATGGTTTTTACTAAAGATTCTTTAAGAGCAGAAAGATGAGTCCCCCCTTGAGTAGTATGCTGTCCATTTACAAATGAGTAATATTCTTCACTATATTGTTTTTTATTATGTGTTAATGCTATTTCAATATCATTTCCTTTTAAATGAATTATAGGATACAAGAAATCTTCAGGGTTATTGTTGTCTTCAATTAAATCCTTTAAACCTTCATTCGATCTTAATTTTTCGCCGTTAAATACTATTGTTAGTCCAGGATTTAGATAAACATAATATTTAAGCATTCTTATTACATATTCACTTCTATATTTAAAATTTTTAAAAATTTTTGAATCAGGCTTGAAAAGAACTTTAGTACCTTTTCTCTTTGAAGAATCAACAATTGGCTCGTCATTAATTACCTCTCCATATTCAAATGTTACTTTTTTTAATTTACCATCTCTAAATGATTCTACTTCAAAAAATGACGAAAGCGCGTTTACAGCCTTAGTACCAACGCCATTTAAACCAACAGATTTTTTAAAAGCTCTTGAGTCGTATTTACCACCTGTATTCATTTTAGAAACAACATCTGTAACTTTTCCTAATGGAATTCCTCTCCCATAATCTCTTACATTTACATTGTTTTCCTTTATGTTGATTTCAATTGTCTTACCAGCACCCATTACAAATTCATCAATTGAATTATCTATTACTTCTTTTAAAAGTATATAGATGCCATCGTCATATGCAGAACCATCACCTAGTTTTCCAATATACATTCCAGGTCGCATCCTGATATGCTCTTTCCAATCTAACGATTTGATATTATCTTCAGTATATGTAGATGTTTGTGCCATGAATTTTGAATGTCCTAATATATGACACTACACATAGATAAAAAATCTTGTTCTCATAAAATAATTAACAATTAAAAGTTGATATATGTTGAAATCTTAAATTAAGTGTTAAATCTAAAGTTTATTATATCCCCATCATTTACCACATAATCCTTGCCTTCAGTTTTCAATTTTCCAGCTTCTTTTACTTTACTTTCACTTCCAAAAGCTACATAATCGAAATATTTTATAACCTCAGCCTTAATAAAACCTTTTTCAAAATCTGAATGAATTATTCCAGCCACCTTTGGAGCTTTAGATCCTTTATAAAAAGTCCATGCTCTAACCTCCTTTTTACCAGCGGTGTAAAAAGTTGACAAATTTAAAAGCTTATGAGTTTCTTTTATCAGATTGCTAGCTCCTGATTCAGCAATACCTAAATCATCTAAAAACATTTTTCTGTCATCATAACTATCCAATTCATTGATTTCTTCTTCTGTTTTAGCAGCTAGTGTTATAACACTTGAACCTGTTTTTTTTAAACTATCAATTAAAGAAATTAATTCATTTGATGGATTTTTAATTGATTGCTCATTAACATTGCATACATACAAAACGGGCTTTAATGAAAGTAATGACATGGATTTTATAATCTTTATACTATCAGCATTAAAATCAGTAATTTTAACATTAACTCCATCGTTTAAACTTTTAATTATAATCTCTAACAAACTCAGCTCAGCAATCGATTGCTTATCTCCTGTTTTAGCTGCTCTTACAATTTTTTCTTTTCTTTTTTCGAGTGTTTCAAGATCTTTCAATTTTAACTCAAAATCAATGATTTCTTTATCTCTTAGCGGATCGACAGAACCTTCAACATGAGTTATATTATCATCCTTGTAACATCTTAATACATGGATTATAGCATTTGTTTCTCTTATATTAGATAGAAATTGATTGCCTAAACCTTCTCCTTTACTAGCACCTTTAACAAGTCCAGCAATATCAACAATCTCAACTGAATTAGGAACGGTTTTCTCTGGTGAAATAAGTTCAACGAGTTTGTTTAATCTCTTGTCAGGGATGTTTACCAAACCAATATTTGGCTCAATAGTGCAAAAAGGGAAATTTGCACTTTGTGCTTTGACATTACTTAAACAATTGAATAATGTTGATTTACCAACATTTGGAAGACCCACTATGCCTGCTTTCATTATTTTATATTTACAATATCATAGATTAGCTTGAAGAGCATTAATTACTTTCATCATGCATGAAAGATTGTTTATTTAATAACAATTCTTCACTTTCTACATTATCTTCATCGGGCACACAACAATCTACTGGGCATACCGCAGCACATTGAGGTTCATCATGAAATCCTTTACACTCTGTACATTTATCCGTAACAATAAAATAGTATTCGTCAGAAACAGCTTCCTGATCTTGATCTGCATTTACGGATTGTCCAGAAAGAAGATTTATATCACCTTTAAGAGAGGTTCCATCGGAATATTTCCATTCATAAGATGCTTCATAAATAGCAGTGTTTGGACACTCGGGCTCACATGCTCCACAATTGATACAATCCTCGGTAATTTTTATTGCCATAAATCGATACAAAATTAACCAATATCTTTATATTATAAAATTTGTAGTAAATGGATTTAAAAGAAAGGATAAACGCGTTAAATAATGTAGGAGTTTTTTTAAAAAACAATTGTGATAAGTATGCTAAAAATAAAGATTCTATCTTAGATAAGGAAGTTGAAAATTCAATTAAAAAGGCAGTAATAGAAAATCAATATTTTGAGAAAGATAACATTATGTACGCTTTAAGCAATTGGGGAAATATTCTTAACACTAAAAACTTGAATTTATTTACTAACAAATATCCAATAAATCAAAAAAGCCATAATGTTGGAATTATTATGGCTGGAAATATTCCACTGGTTGGTTTTCATGATTTTGTATGTACTTTTTTATGTGGAAAAAAAGCAATCATAAAACAATCCAAAAAAGATAAGTCCTTGTCAGATTTCATATTTAAATTCTTAACCTCATTAAATCAAGACTTCAATAATTATATAGAAATATGTGGTGACAGGTTAAAAAATTTTGATGCGGTAATTGCAACAGGAAATGATTTTTCTGCAAATCAATTTAAAAAATATTTTAACAAATTTCCAAACATAATAAGACAATCAAGACACTCAGTTGCAATAATTAATGGTAAGGAATCCAGTAATGATTTAAGAGGATTGTCTAACGATATATTTAGACACTATGGTTTAGGGTGTAGAAGTATCTCAAAAATTTATATTCCAAAAGGTTATAATTTAGATGTTTTGTTCAATTCATTTTACGAATGGAAAAATGTTATTAATAACAGCGCTTACTATAATAATTATTTGTATAATAAGACAATTTATTTAATGAAAGGAGATAAGTTTTTTGATAATGGTTTTTCAATCTTAAAAGAATCTAAAAAAATTGGATCACCAATTGGAACAATATTTTTTGAATATTATAACAATAAAACTGAAATTAATACTTTACTAAAAATAAATGAAAATAAAATTCAATGTATAGTATCTAATAAAATTGTTAAAAACTCAATTGTTTTTGGGTCCTCCCAAGCACCTTCTATTGAAGATTTTGCAGATAAAGAAGATACTATGAACTTTTTGTTGAAACTTAGTTAAAGATTTAAGGATATTTACACATTGTTTTTTGTTACTTTGCATCTTTAAATGAAAAAACACAATTTTAGCGCCGGCCCAAGTATTTTAGCCAATGAAGTTTTTGAAAAAGCCTCTCTGTCTGTAAAAGAATTAAATAACAGCGGCCTTTCCTTGATTGAAATTTCACACAGAAGTAAAGATTTTGTAAAAATTATGGAAGAAGCAAGACAGTTAAGTCTTGAACTTTTGAATTTAAATAGTGATGACTTCACATCCCTTTTTCTTCAAGGTGGAGCTAGTACTCAGTTTTTGATGATAGCTTATAATTTTTTAAAAAATAAAGCGGGATATATTAATACTGGGGCATGGTCCGTTAAAGCTATGAAGGAAGCAAAACTATTTGGAAGTGTTGATGAAATAGCTTCATCTCAGGATAAGAATTTTAATTATATCCCTAAAGACTATAAAATTGATGGTTCTCCAGATTATTTACATATAACATCTAATAACACAATTTTTGGAACCCAATTTCATTCTTTTCCAGTTACAGATTCTGACTTATTCGCTGACATGAGCTCTGATATTTTTTGTAGAAATATAGATTATTCAAAATTTTCTCTTATTTATGCTGGTGCACAAAAAAACCTTGGTGCTGCTGGCACAACCCTAGTCGTTATTAAAAAAAACTTATTGGAAAAAATATGCAGAGAAGTTCCTTCAATGTTGAATTATAAGATTCATTTTGAAAAAGACAGCATGTTTAACACCCCGCCTGTTTTTGCTGTATATACTTGTTTATTAAGCTTAAGATGGCTATTAGAAAATGGTGGGATTGATGAAATAGAAAAAAAGAACAATCTAAAGTCAAAGTTATTATATGATGAGATTGATAGAAATTCACAGTTTAAAGGTTTTGCCAACATTGATGACAGGAGTATTATGAATGCAACTTTTAATCTAGTAAACGACTCAAATAAAGATTTATTCGAAAAAATGGCATCTGAGCAAAATATTTCAGGCATAAATGGTCATAGATCTGTTGGTGGTTACAGAGCATCAATATATAACGCTATGCCTTATGAATCAATTGATGTTTTAGTCCAATTAATGAAAAAATTTGAAAATATAGTATGAAAATAAAAGTCCTAGCAAATGATGGTATTTCAGATTCTGGTGTTAGTTTACTAGAAAGTAAAAATTATGAAGTTATAACTGAAAATGTTCCTCAGGATAATCTAATTGAATACATAAATAACAACAATGTATCATGTTTATTGGTAAGAAGCGCAACTAAAGTCAGAAAAGATATAATTGACAATTGTGAAAATTTAAAATTAATTGGAAGAGGCGGTGTCGGTATGGATAATATTGATGTAGAATATGCAAAAGGTAAAGGAATACATGTAATAAATACACCTGCTGCCTCATCACATTCAGTTGCTGAATTAGTTTTTTCTCATCTTTTTTCATGTGTTCGATTTTTGCACGATTCAAATAGAAACATGCCATTAGATGGTGATACAAACTTCAAATCTTTGAAAAAAAATTATGCTAAAGGGAGTGAACTTAAGGGTAAAACTCTTGGTGTTATTGGTTTTGGAAGAATTGGGCAAGAAACTGCTAAAATTGCGTTAGGAGTTGGAATGGAAGTTGTGTATTGTGATAAATATATTGATTCGGCAAATATTGAATTAAATCTTGCTCAAAATAACAATGTTTCATTTAAACTTAATTCTTGTTCACTTGAAGACTTGTTAAAACAATCTGATTATGTAACATTACATGTTCCTGCTCAAAATGATTATGTAATTGGTCAAAAGGAAATTGATTTAATGAAAAAAGGATCGGGCTTAATTAATGCAGCACGTGGTGGAGTCGTTGATGAGTTAAGTTTAATTAAATCTCTTGACAATGGAAAGTTAGCATTTGCTGGAGTTGACACCTTTGAAAATGAACCAGCTCCCTCAATTAAATTATTAATGAATCCAAGGGTTTCAATAACTCCACATATTGGTGCGGCAACAACTGAAGCTCAAGATAGAATTGGAATAGAATTAGCTAATCAAATAATTACATTAGTTAAATAATAGATGTTTCAAAAACTTAAAAAAAGATGGAATTTAAGTTCTAATACTCAAGTAGTAATTATTTTTATTGTTTTTGGCATAACAGGTTCAGGTTCTTTATATGTTTCACAGCCTGTTATGGAGTGTTTATCAATCTCAAATGATAACATTATTTTTAGAATTATCATAGTTACAATAATTTACCAATTTATCTTACTAATAGTGGCATTCATTTTTGGTCAATTTAAATGGTTTTGGAATTTTTTTTATAAAAAATTATTTAAAAAAATAGGCTTAATTAAATAAATCAAACTTAATGTTCATTTCTAAATTTTTCAACTTTAGGTCTAATAACCATGTTACAATATCCGTTTAATGGATTTTTCTCGAAATAATTATGGTGGTATTCTTCAGCTTCATAAAATTTTGTTTTCTGTTCAAGACTAGTTACAATTCTAGCACCGTATGTATTTTTTTGATTAAGTTTATCAATAAAGACCATAAAAGATTTTAACTCAATATCATCTTCATAAAAAATAACTGATCTATATTGAGAGCCAACATCACTTCCTTGTCGATTTAAGGTTGTTGGATTATGAGTTTTAAAGAAAATAGTTAAGAGTTTATTTTGATTAACCTTGTTTTCATCATAAATTATTTTGACAGCTTCTGCATGTCCAGTTGTTTCAGAACAAACTTGCTCATAGCTAGGATTAACGGTTTTTCCTCCAATATAGCCAGGTATAACATGGTCTACTCCATAAACATATTTAAAAATAGCCTCAGTACACCAAAAACATCCACCTCCTAAAATTATAGATTTCATAATATAAAATAAATTTAAAATTAAATTATAGAATTACATTTATATAAGTGATGAAATATTTTAGTGGTTTATTCATTATTCTCTACTAATAGACAACAATAAATTAAGTAATGGGATTAAACAAGTTTTAAAGGAATTTACCTTTTTTGTAGTTATATTTGTCTCAATTATAAATGAAGTTTTTTTATCTAATTATACTTTTATTCTTCTTTTTTAATCTTGAATCTCAAGAAAGAAAAATTGCAAATGCTTTCAAGTTTGAAATAGCTCCAAATATCGATGGAAAGTTTTCTAAAAATGAATGGAATTCCGTTCAGCCTAATAAAGGTTTTTCTATTTGGTTTCCAGAAACTAGAGCAGGATTTAAAATAGATTCTAAGTATGAATCCACTGTCTATTTTGGTTATGATAATTATGCTATTTATGTTGGTGCGGTATTAAATCATCCTGATACGTCAAATATGCCAAGAGAATTTGCATTAAGGGATAAGACTGAGGGCATTCAGTCTGAAGCTTTCTTTATTTCAATAAATACATTTAATGACAATATTAATTTTCAATCATTTGAAGTAACCGCCGCAGGAACAATTTCTGATATGTTTAGTAGCGGAGATTTTGACCCTAACAACGATTATAATTTTGACACTGTTTTTGAGGGTAAAACAACCTATGATGAAAATGCATGGTATGTAGAAATGAAAATTCCTTATAGCGCTTTAAGATTTCCAAAAAAAGAAGTTCAAGAATGGGGAATAAATTTTGGAAGAGTTATCCCTGAACTTAGCGAATATTATATATGGAATAGTGTTGATCCAAAACTATTTAAATATCAGCAAGGTTTTGGTTTATTAAAAGGTATCAAAAACATAAGTCCACCCACAAGACTATTCTTTTATCCTTATTTACAACTTTCCCAGGATTATGTTAAGGGAATTTCTCCTCAGAACTCATATTCTGCTGGAATGGATTTAAAATACGGAATTAATAATAGTTTTACTCTTGATGCAACACTAATCCCAGATTTTGGTCAAGTTACATTTGATGATAGAGAGTTAAATTTAACTCCATTTGAGCAAGAATTTGATGAAAATAGACAATTTTTTACTGAAGGATCAAAATTATTTGAGGCAGATGGAATCGGTTGGAGAACAGGAAAATTCTTTTACAGTAGAAGGATTGGGCAAGAAATATCATTTAATGAAAATGATTATTCTGGAGACAACGAAGAATTAATAAATTATGATAAAAAACCAAATCTAATAAATTCTATAAAAGTTACTGGCACAACTGATAAAAAACTAAGTATTGGATTTTTAAATGCTTTAACAGATAAAGCATATGCATACTTTAGGGACAAAGATAACAATCAAGAAAGAAAAGTTATTATATCGCCAATAACAAACTATAACATAATTAGCTTATCTCAACAATTATTAAATGACTATTCAACAATTAGCTTCTTAAATTCAAGTGTTACTAGAGAGGGTAAAAACTATGACTCAAACAATCAAGCTCTGGTGTTTGATTTATTTGATAATAAAAAGAAATATAATTTTAAGTCATACCTATATCAAAGTTATTCACCGGAAAATGCTGAAAAAAAGGGTTTTAGAGGAGGATTCTCTATTTCTGAGCTAATTGGAAATTTTAGACCTAGTATTACCTGGACTGGAGTAGATTCTCATTACAGACAAAATGATTTAGGAATATACAGGATGAAAGATAATCAAGTATTAGGAACAAGGTTGAGATATCAAATTTTTAAGGAAACTAAGTTGTTAAGAAGTTTTTCAAACTATTTATCAATTAATAAACATTATACTTATGAAAAATCAATCAATAAAGGATGGGGATTTAGACAGGGAAATAATTTTAATTTTCAAAATTTAATGAGTTTTAGTATTGACTTTGATTATACATCAGAATCTAAGGATTTTGATGAAACTAGGGAAAAAGACAGGTACTTTCTTGAACCTGAAAATTTTGAAATTCAAATTGATTTTAATTCAAATCAAAGAAAAAAATTTACCTATGGATTTGAATTATCAGGAACAGATTATTATAATGAATTATTTGATGAACAAAAAAATAGAATAAGATTTCAACTCTATTCAGACTTCAGGGCCTCTAATAAATTATCATTCGGTTTTTGGACACAAACTGTAAAAACAAAAGATGATGTTGGTTACATTGAAAAAAATTCTGACCAGATTTTGTTTGGAAGAAGAAATGTTAAATCTTTAGAAAATAATTTTGAACTATTATATAACCTGAGCACAAAAAGTGCAATTAGCTTGAGGGCACGGAATTTTTGGAGCACAGCAGATTATGGTGAAGTATTATTCAATTTACTTGATAACGGTAAAAGAGAAATCATTGATTATTCATATATGGAAAGTAATCCTAATACTAATTTTAATCTTTGGAATTTTGATTTAAATTTTGAATGGTGGTTTGCACCTGGAAGTAATTTGACTTTTCTATACAGAAATCAAATATTTAATCAAGATGATTTTTCCTTTCTAGATTACAATGAGAGCCTGTCAAACCTTTTTAACCTTCCTATTCAGCACCAAATTTCGCTGAGGATAAATTATTTTATAGATTTTAATAGATTAAAAAAAAATGATAAGAGTTAAAAATCTTTCAAAATCATATAATAATCAATTAGTACTTGATAATGTATCAATTGACATAAAAAAAGGTGATTTTATATCAATCGTAGGACCCTCAGGTGCAGGTAAAACAACGTTTTTAAATATTATTGGTACAATTGATACTTATGATAAAAATAAAAACACCTCTCTTCTATTTAATAAAACAGACCTTACAAAACTCAGTGATGATGAATTATCGTTATTTAGAAATAAAAATATTGGATTTATTTTTCAATTTCATCAACTTCTTCCTGAACTAAGTGTAAAAGAAAATATTTTACTTCCATCAATGATTGGAAAACTTGATAAAGATAAATCAATGAAAAACTTAAATAGTCTATCAAATATTTTAAGCATAAATAACATATTAGAAAAAAAACCTGAATTTTTATCTGGTGGAGAAAAACAAAGGGTAGCTGTTGCAAGGGCTTTAATTAATAATCCATCAATTTTACTTGCAGATGAGCCAACTGGGAATTTAGATTCAGAAAATGCAGAAAAAATTCACAAATTATTTAAAAAAATAAATAAAGATTTAAATGTGACCATCATTTTAGTAACACATAATAAAGGTTTCTCTAAAATTGCTAATAAATCTATCCTATTAAAAGATGGTAAATGGGGATAATTAAAGAAGATTTAAAAAAATTTTTAGATTTAAAATATCAAGAATATAATAATCTAAATTTTATTGAAAAAGATCCCATACAAATTCCACATTTATTTGAAAAAAAAGAAGATATTGAGATCTCAGCTTTTCTAATAAGCGTTATATCTTGGGGAAACCGAAAATCAATCATTAATAGTGGAAAAAAAATGATGAATATATTAGAATACTCACCATATGATTTTATAATAAATTGCTCAGAGAAAGAGATTAAAAAAATAAACTTTACACATAGAACATTTAACAGTACTGATTTACAATTTTTCATAAAATCATTAAAAAATATTTATAAAAATTACAATAGTCTTGAAAATATTTTCATCTCAAAAAACAAGAGTGAATTTATGTTTGACGGAATATCTAATTTTAGAGAAATTTTCTTTTCTATTGATCATGAAAAAAGAATTGAAAAGCACATATCAAATCCAAAAAAAGGATCATGTTGTAAAAGAATAAATATGTTTTTAAGATGGGTTGTAAGAGATGATAAAAATGTTGATTTTGGAATATGGAAAAAAATAAAAAAATCAAAACTATCCTGCCCTCTAGATGTTCATTCGGGACGAGTTGCAAGAAAACTTGGGCTTATTAAAAGAAAACAAAACGATATAAAAAGTTTAATCGAATTGGACAAAAACTTAAGAATATTTGACAAGAATGATCCCGTTAAATATGATTTTTCACTATTTGGGTTAGGCATATATGAAGGATTTTAAGAAAGTTTAAAAAATGATACCTATATTTGCATGAAATTGACTTTTATATGTCAATACTAATAAAGTCTGCAAAAATTATTGATGCCAGTAGTAAATTTAATGGCAAAACCCAGGATATTCTTATTGTCAACGGAAAAATTAAAGAAATTAATAATAAAATTATTAATTCAAAAGCTAAAAAAATCATTTCGTTCAAAGACTTACATATTTCATCAGGTTGGCTAGATACGAGTGTTTGTTTTGGAGAGCCTGGTTTAGAGGAAAGAGAAGATTTAATAAATGGAGCGCAAACTGCTTCTTTTTCAGGTTTTACCGATATAATATTGAATCCAGAAACTCAACCTTATTTAGATACAAAAGCTGATATTAGCTACATTAAATCTAGTTCTAAAGATTTTGTCACTAAAATACATCCGTTAGGTTGTTTAACTAAGGAGGCAAAATCTAAAAAATTAGCTGACCTTTTTGAAATGTTTGAATCTGGAGCAGTTGGATTTTATGATTTTAAAAGACCTATTACAAATTCAAATCTTATAAAAATAGCTCTTCAATATGTTCAAAATTTTAATGGACTTATAATTTCTTTCCCTTTTGAAAAATCATTATGTACAAATGGTCAAATGCACGAGGGTCAAATTAGCACAAATTATGGTTTAAAAGGTATTCCAACAATCTCAGAAGAAATAATGTTAAAAAGAGATCTTAAAATTTTAGAATATACAGGCGGTAAAATTCATATTCCTTGCATATCTACGAATGAATCAGTAAAATTAATTCAAGAAGCTAAAAAGAATAAACTTAATGTTACTTGTAGTGTTTCAATTAATAATCTTTTTTTTAATGATAATAAACTTAAAGACTTTGACACAAGGTTTAAAGTTTTACCACCAATAAGATCAGAGGAACATAGAAAAGCATTGATTAAAGGACTAAGGGATGGAATTATTGATTTTGTGACTTCCGATCATACTCCTATTGATATTGATAAGAAGAAGACTGATTTTGAAAATTCACTCTTTGGTTCCACTGGTTTAGAGTCTGTGTATGGTGCTTTAAATTCTTTATTTGATTTAAATACAACAATTGATATTTTGACAAGAAGAAAGGACACATTTGGAATTGAAAAAAACTCAATTAACAAGGGTCAAACAGCATGTCTTTCTCTATTTAATCCAAATATTGAATATGAGTTTTTAAAAGAAAATATAATTTCTAAATCTAAAAACAGTTGTTTTATAGGTTCAAAATTAAAAGGGAAAGCTTTAGGAATAATTTCTAAGAATTCAATTAAATTAATTGAAAACTAGTTTTTTCTATCTATATAGAAAGTCAAAAAATATTGATGGGAATAAATCTCCTCTCGTTTTATTATTACATGGATTTGGGAGTAACGAGAAAGATCTATTCTCTTTTGCTCAATTTATAAATATCAATGCAGCTGTAGTTTCTCTAAGAGCTCCAATCGAGCTGTTTCCAAATTCATATGCATGGTATAATATATACTACTCTAGCTCAGTAAAGAGCTATGATTTAAATGCTGCAAAAGATATTAGAGATAAAATAATTAAAGAATTAGACATTTTAATTAAAGAATTTAATTGTGATTCAGAAAGAGTAACTATTATCGGTTTCAGTCAGGGTGCAATCCTTGGTCATTCTATCGTTCAATGCTCTGGGGGAAAAGTTAAAAACTTAATTGCATTAAGCGGCTATGTAGATAAAAATCTTATATTATTTAAAAGCAACAATACTTCATTATATATTTCTCATGGAATTAATGATGAAATTATTCCTTTTAAAGAATCCTATGATACTAATAAACTATATGATGAAAATAATATAAAATATCATTTTGAAAGCTTTGAAGAAGGACATGGTGTTAATAGTGAAAATCTAGAATCATTTTTAAAATGGCTGGAAGATAAATATTAATCTTTAATAATAATTTCTAAACCATCGTAAGAAAGATATATTGATTCAGGAAGTTTTTTTTGAGTTTCCCTGTGTAAACCCATGTCAGGTGCTATATGAGTTAAATAAGACTTATTTGGCTTAAGTTTTCTAATAAATTCAATAGCTTGCTTAAGATTTATATGTGAATAATGCTCCTTATGTCTTAAAGCATTTAAAATTAAAATATCTAAACCTTCTAATTTTTTTAGCTCACTATCATTAATAGTCTTCAAATCTGTTATGTAAGCAAAATTATTAATGCGAAATCCGTAGACCTGTAATTCATGATGCATGTAAGTTATAGGTTCAATTACTATATCATCAATTTTAAATTTTTTTCCCTCATAAATAGGTATAGAAAAAACATGAGGTGACCCTGGATAGTTATTTTTCTTAGCAAATAAATAATCAAATCTGCTTTTTAAATTTTTAATTACTCTATTGTGAGCATAAATTGGAATTTTACCATGCTTAAAGGATAGAGGCCGAACATCATCTAGGCCTGCAGTATGATCTGAGTGCTCATGGGAAAAAAAAATTGCATCAACTTTAGTTGTTTTAGTGTTTAACATTTGTTGCCTAAAATCAGGACCGCAATCGACAACAAACTTCTTGTTATTAATCTCAATTAAAATTGAAGACCTAAGTCTATTATCTTTCACGTCATCACTTAAACAAGAATCATTTTCTAATCCAATAGTTGGAATACCAGTACTAGTTCCAGTCCCTAAAAATGTAATTTTCATTATAATTAATCAAATTTAAAATTTTTTCTGGCAGTTATTAAATAGAGTTACTAAATTTGTATACAATTTAAGTAATGGTAGTTTCATTAAAGGGTGATAAAGAATTCGAAAAACTCTTATCTATTAAAGATAAAGCGCTAAGAATAAATCTTAATGAAAATATTTATGGAACATTTGCCGAAATTGGTGCAGGACAAGAAGTTGTTAGACATTTTTTTAGAGCTGGTGGAGCTTCAGGAACTGTTGCTAAAACCATGAGCGCTTATGATAAGAGCTTCAGCGATGCAATTTATGGTATTGAAAATGATGAGAGATATGTGACAAAATCTAGGCTAAACAAAATGCTTAAGCACGAAATGGGACTTTTGGAAGGAAGAGTTCCTAGAAAAAAAAATCCCGAAAAAATGTTTTTTTCATTTGCAAATACTGTTGCTACAATAGATTTTGCAAAAAAATTTAAAGGACATGGCTGGATGGGAATAAAATTCCAAACTGATAGTAAACAGGAATACAGTGAAATTCAAATGCATATCAGATTTCATTTAAACGATGCAAAATCTCAACAAGAAGTTCTAGGAATCATGGGTGTCAACCTTATTCACGGAGCATATTACAAGCATAACAAACCAAGATCATTAATAAAATATTTATATGATCATATTGATTCAAACGCAATTGAGATTGATACTATTAACTTTTCTGGGCCTTTATTTAATAATGTTGATAATAGATTGTTGAGTTTAGATTTAATAAAAAATAATATGACGCAAGCTGTTATGTTTGGTCCTGACGGAAAAAATATATTACCCGCAGCAGAACTTTACAAAAAAAATATATTAACAATTAGAGGAAGTTTTAGGCCTGTAACAAAGGTTAACGAAGATATGTATGAAAAATCCTTTGATATGATAATGTGTAAAAAGGGGTTTAATAAAAAAAATACTTCTTCAATTTTTGAAATTACTTTGTCAAATCTTATTCATGACGGAAAAGTTAATGAGCAAGATTTTTTAGATCGTGCTAAACTTTTATGTTCTATGGGGAAAACTGTAATGATTACCAATTTTCAAGAGTATTACAAATTATCAGAATATTTCAATAAATACACAGAAAAAAAAATAGTACTATCTATGGGTGTTGATAATTTAATTAAGGTTTTCGAAGAAAGCTATTATGACAATTTAAAAGGAGGAATTTTGGAGGCATTTGGGAATTTATTCTTAAAAAATGTAACAGTTTTACTATATCCAATGCTAAAAAAAGATAAATTAATAAACAGTGATAATCTACAGGTAAATGATAAAATGAAAAATTTGTACAAGTTTTTCAAAGACAACAAAAAAATTATTGATATTAAAAATTTTGACAAAAAACTCCTAAAAATATTTTCTTGGAAAGTTTTAGATAAGATTAAAAATGGTGATAAAGGATGGGAAAATGATATTCCAAAAAAAGTTTCTGCACTTATTAAAAAGAAAAAACTATTTGGCTTTAATTAGTTTTTAAAATTATTCCTGATTTAATATTTGATTGGAATGATCTTTTGTATTTACCTTATCAATTATCTTTGATACAACAGAATTTTCATTGAATACAAACGTCATTCTATGAATACCCTCATATTCATTTCCTCGAAATTTTTTTGGGCCCCAAACACCAAATAATTTCACTAAATTTTTATCTGTATCAGCAAGTAATGGGTATCTAAAGCCAAATTTATTAGAAAAATTACTTTGAGTTTTAATTTTATCGCAACTAACTCCCAAAATTGAATAACCTTTTTTGGTTAGATTATCAAAATTTTCAGAAAGATTACAGGCTTCAGCAGTACAACCAGGTGTATTAGCTCTTGGATAGAAAAAAACAATTAGTTTTTTACCATAGTAATCACTGCTTTTAATTAAATCCCCTTTGTCATTTAAACATTTAAATTCAGGTAATTTATCTCCAATTTCTAAAGTATTCATATATATAAAATTTGAGTAAATTTAATAAAATGAATAAATCTGAAAAAATTAATTTCATAATTAAAGTTTTAGAAGATTTCTATCCAAAAATTGAGATTCCTTTAGATCATAAAGACCCATACACTCTTTTAATAGCAGTGTTATTATCTGCTCAAAGTACTGATAAAGGAGTAAACAAAATTACTCCGTTACTATTTTCCAAAGCGGACAACCCTTATGATATGATAAAATTAAGCGTAGAAGAAATTAGAAATATAATTCGTCCAGTTGGTTTATCCCCAATGAAATCAAAAGGAATTTATGGACTTTCAAAAATTTTAATAGAAAAATATGAAGGTAAAGTACCAAAAAGTTTTAAAGATCTTGAAAGTCTTCCTGCGGTTGGACATAAAACAGCAAGTGTTGTTATGTCTCAAGCATTTGGAGTTCCATCCTTTCCAGTTGATACTCACATTCATAGACTAATGTATCGCTGGGGGCTTTCGAATGGGAAAAGTGTAAAGAAGACAGAACAAGATGCTAAGAGGCTTTTTCCAAAAGAATTATGGAATAAAATTCATATTCAAATAATTCTTTATGCAAGAAGTTTTTCACCTGCCAGAGCATGGAATATTAGAAACGATATTATAATGATGAAAATTGGAAGAAAATCCATTTTAAAAAAAATGATTTAACCACAAACTATCTTATGCATAGTCCAATTGAAACAAGACTAGCAAAATCAGTAAATAATTTTCTAAAATAAGGTTGGATTTACAATTTTTTTCATTAAACCATTTTTTCTTAAAACTTTTCCGATCTTATATTCCTCAATATTAATATCTAAATTACTTTCTAACCATATAGCAACTAAATGTCTGTGACAAAATTTTTTCTTTGATCCATCTGTCATGAGAATAGGTTCGTGCCCAGAAACTAATGAATTTAAGTCCTCAAAGACTGTATTAGGGTTCAAAGAGTACAATTGATGATTAAAATTCATAATAAATTTTTCTTCCGATATTTTCTTTAATTTTAAATCTTCATATAATTTCCAATTAGGTACTAATGACTTATATTCATGCTTAACAAATTCATTGTTAGATGAGTATAAAGAAATAGATATAAATCCATTATTTTTCTCTTCTTTAATTTGCTTGTAAGTTCCTGTTTTCATTAAAAATTAATATAGAAAAATTATTAATTTATTTGTTATAAATAAATGATATTTTTTAATCTTATAAAATATTAAGAACTAATCATATAACTATAATTGAACTTAATTATAATGCTAAAAAACCATAGCAACAGCTTTTGGTTCATACAGATATGATTATTATATCAAATTTTAATAAATTAATGCATATCCAAATATGGTTTAAAAAGTAGATTAATAATAATTAACTTCTGTTTAATTAAAAAACACGCCTACTTTGGCGGGTTTTTTGTTGTATATATTTATATGAATAAATTAAAGTTTATTTGCCTTTTATTTTTATTATTCTCAATATCTGGAATTACTCAAATTATTAATAAAAATAATATTGAGATTATAAGAGATAATTTTGGAGTGCCCCACATATATACTAAAACTGATGCAGAACTAGGATATGGATTAGCATGGGTTCATTCTGAAGATGATTTTAAAACAATTCAAGAAGCATATTTAGCTGGAAATTCTCTTTTAAGTAAGCATATTGGTTTAAGTGGAGCACCTATTGACTTTTTATCTCAACTAATTCGTTCAGGTGAAATTATTGATAGTTTGTACAATACTATAGATAAGAATTTTATTGAAGTTGTTAAAGGATATGCTCAGGGAATTAATAGATATGCAGAGCTAAATCCAAAAGAAGTGCTTGTGAAGAAGCTATTTCCAATTACGCCTAAAAAAATGCTTAAATACTCCTTTTTACAACTATTTATCTCAAGTGAAGGAGATCGAGCTGTTAGAGCGATATTTGAAAACAATTTTAAAAGCTTAACCTTTCAAAGAAGAAATGAACTTGGGTCAAATTTATTTTCTTTCAATACAAACAAGACAAGAAATGGTGAGACATACATGGCAGTCAACACTCATCAACCTTTAGATGGTCCAACATCTTGGTATGAAGTTCATTTAGAAAGTGAAGAAGGTACAAGCATCATTGGAGCAACATTTGCAGGAGCTCCATGTGTTTTAACAGGAACTAATAAAAACCTAGCATGGACACATACCGTTAATAGACCTGATAAGACTGACATTTATCAATTAGAAATGGTAAAAAATAGTAAAAGAAAATATTTTTTTGATGATAAAATTTTAAAATTAAAAAAATATAGAGGAAAAGCATTCATTAAAATCTTAGGTATTCCAATAAAAGTAAGTAAAAAATACTACTCAAGTGTATATGGTCCTACATTAAAAAACAAAACTGGATTCTTCTCTGTAAGGACTGGCTCTTTATTTAAAGTTAGAGGTTTAGAGCAGTGGTGGAAAATGAATAAAGCAAGTAGTTTTAAAGAATTTTATTCAATTTTAGAAATGAATGAAATTCCAGGATACAATATTGGATATGCGGATAAAGATGATAATATATTTTATATATCAAATGGTCTAATTCCCAAAAGAAATAATAAGTATAAATGGACAGATGTTTTACCTGGTAATACCAGTGAAACATTGTGGACTGATTACTATAAAACATCCGAACTTCCTCAAGTTATAAATCCTAAATCTGGGTATATCTATAATGCTAATCACTCACCATTTAAATCAACATCACTGAACGAAAATCCCAATCCAAAGAATTTCAATTCAAATATGGGCTTTGAAACTTTCGATAACAATAGAAGTACAAGAATTTTTGAACTTATAGAGTCATTCAATGCTATTGATTATAAAAATTTCAAAACTATAAAATATGACAACAAGTTTCCTAATCCATTTAATTACAATTTTATGGATATAAATAACATAATGGAAATGAATCCTAAAAATTATCCTGAAATTTCTGATTTGCTAGAGCAAATCCAAAAATGGGACCGCGTAACTGATGCAAATTCAACTGGAGCTGGTGCCTACGCAATATTCTATTATACACTAGTTGAAAAATATTTCTACAAGAGTTATTATGATAGAAATTTTAGTAAAGATTTAATTGCAGATTGTTTAAAGGATGTAAAAGAGAAAATGATCAAATATTTCAATTCAAGTACTGTAAAACTTGGTGAGTATCAGAAGTTGGTTAGAGGTAATAAAGAAATGCCAATTTTCGGTATGCCTGATGTAATAACAGCTATGACTGCATCAAAATATAGAAACGGTAAAATACAGGTTACACATGGTGAGTCATATATTCAACTTGTTAAGTTTAGTAATAAAGGAGTTGAAATAGAGTCTATTATTTCATATGGAAGTAGTGATCATAAAGATTCTCCTCATTATAATGATCAAATGGATTTATATTCTAATTTTAAAACAAAAAAAATGAGTTTTGATAAGGACTATGTTCTTAAAAATGCTAAAAAGACTTACAGCCCAAAGTAAAGTTAGCTTATAAGTCTTTTATATTCTGCTTCATACATAGGAACAATATTTTCTATATTATATTTTTGAGCTTGCTTATATGAATTTAATTTAAATCTTTCTAAAAGCTTTTCGCTGGTAAGAAGTTTGAGAATAGCTTCAACATATGCATCAATGTCATTGTAATCGCATGTAAATCCAGTTTTATTATTAATATTAAGCTCGGGTAATCCTCCTCTATTAGATGAAATTACAGCGTTTTTGGAGGCCATTGCTTCAAGAGCAGCAAGTCCAAAACTTTCTGTTTTAGATGGTAAAATAAATATGTCAGAGTGACAAAGAACTTTTTCAACTTCATTATTATTTCCCATAAAATCAATGTTTTTAATCTTTAAATCTTTAGCCATTGATTTGGCAACTTCTAGTTCAGGCCCCTCACCTATCAAATTAAACTTACAATTGAATTGATTAGAAATTTTTGAATAAACTTTTATGAGTGTTCTTATGTTTTTAACAGGTCTAAAATTACTGACATGAGTGATTGTTTTTATATCATCCTCATTTTTACACATTTCTAGTTGATTATTAAACTTTTTTATATCTACAAAGTTTGGAATAACTTTAATTTTTTTATTTGTATTAAAAAACTCGTGAGTGTCATTTTTCAAGCTTTTTGAAACAGAAGTAACTATATTAGATTTATCTATAGAAAACTTAACAGCATTCTTATAAAATGGATGTTTACCAACAAGTGTTATATCAGTTCCATGTAATGTTGTGATGATTGGCAGAGTAATTTTAGAGCTTTTGAGCATCTTTTGAGCCATATATGCAGCATATGCATGCGGAATAGCATAATGAACATGTATTAAGTCTATTTTATTTTTAGAGGCAACATCAACTATTTTGGTTGATAAAGCTAATTCATATGGCTGAAAATTAAACAAAGGATAGAATGGAACATTTACTTTATGAAAAAAAATCGTCCTATTATCTTCATTAAGCCTTACGGGTTTTTGATACGCAATAAAATGTACAAAATGACCTCTTTTTGCTAAATCATGACCAAGCTCAGTAGCTAAAACACCGCTCCCTCCAAAAGTTGGATAACAAACTATTATTATTCTCATAAGTTTAATTAAAAACTATTTTTTTAATTTCTGTTCTAATATTATAATCAATTAATTTTCTATTATCCATGCTTGGAAATGTTCTGTTTGATAAGAATACATAAACAATTTCAGTTTCAGGATCAGCCCATGCATATGTACCAGTGAAACCAGAATGCCCAAAACTTTCTTTTGAAACGCAGTTACAAGTTATGTTTTCTTGATCGTTTATTTCAGGTTTATCAAATCCTATGCCTCTTCTTACGTCATTCTTACAAAAGTGACATTTATTAAATTCATTAAATATTTCTTCTTTAAAAAAAATACTTTTTCCATATTTTCCTTTCTGAAGATATAATTGCATTATTTTGGCAACGTCTAATGAGTTCCCAAAAAGACCTGCATGTCCAGCAACACCACCTAGCATTGCAGCCCCCATATCATGAACATATCCTTTTAAAAGCCCAAATCTAAAATAGTTATCTATTTCTGAGGGAATAATTTTTTTTTTATCTATTGTTTTATTTGGATTAAAAGTTAAAGAAGAAGCTCCAATTTTAGAATAAATCAATTTACTTATTAATGTATCTAAAGAAGTACTGTATGTCTTTTCAAAATATTTTTTAATTAAATAATATGGAAGATCACTATACTTATATTCTTTTTTTTGAAGAAGTTTTGAGTTAATAATTCTTTTAAAAATTGTATCATTCCATGAGGACATAAATAATCCTTCTCTTACTTCATTTTTAAATAAATCAGAGTAATTATTTGAATAGAAACTTTTGATAGGTTTTTTAGTTAACGAATCTAGTGTCTCTTTATAAAAAGGAATCCAGGGTGTTAGTTTAGAATAATGTGAAAGCATTTCATCTAACTTAATATCTTTTTTATCTCCTAAATTTGTATCAGTAAAAAGATCTTGTAAAGTAGTTTTAAAACTTAACTTATTTAATTCAAATTCATTTATAATTAAAGGAAGGGAAGCTAATATTTTAGTTAATGATGCTAAATCATAAACATCATCATTACTTACTCGTGTTTTTTTTTCATATGTATGAAATCCATATGATTTTTGATAAATAACACTACCATTCTTTGCAATTAAAAGTTGAGCACCTGGTGTCATTTTTTCTCTTATAGAAAAATTAATTATAGAATCAATTTTTTTTAAGTTTTTAGACTTGAAACCTTTATTTAGATAATGACCAAAGCTTAAAATTTTTTTTTTTTTTAATTTAATTGATGTATTTAATGGTATATTTTTGTTAATTGTTACTGGCAAAACACCCTTTACATTAATTCCTCCAAAAATTGCTTGTGCGGCTTTTCGTTGAAAAACATCAGAATTTTGGTATGCAATTAAAATTGATTCAATTCCATTTATATCAATATCAAGCATTGAATATGGCTTTGAAAAAACTACTAGAGTAATATCATTATTGTTTTTTAAATCATTAATTATTGATATCTCACCAGGTTTAAACTTATAATCACCAAAAGGAGATTTATCAGATTTATGTAAACCAATTATTATTTTTTTATAATCTTTAGCCTTTTCGGATAAATTATCATTATTTAATGAATTTATATGATATACATCATCATATTTTTTCATATAGCTTAAAAAAGTATCAAATGTATCATCACCGAAATTTATATATCCAATTGGTTTATCATTAGATATAGTCAACGGCAAATTAGAGTTTGAATTTTTTACGAGAGTTATTGACTCCTCAGCTAACCTATCCAATAGCGCAAAATCTTCATCTTGATTAAGATCCTCAACAATATTTTCAAGCTTAATTGGCTTAAAATTATCTAATCCGGATTTAAACTTAGCCATTAAGTTTTTTTTGACAGCATCTTCAAGTCTTTTAGGTTTAATCTTACCTTTTTTTAATGCTTTTTTTATTTCTTTAATGCTTTTTTCGATATCAGTTGGCATCAAAAGAAGATCATTTCCTGCATTTAAAGCAGCTACATCCTGGTGTTCGCCTTTGCTAAAATCTACTATGGCTTTCATATCTAATGCATCTGTAATTACCAATCCTTTAAAATTTAAATCTTCAATTAAAAGATTGTTGATAACTTTTTTTGAAAGCGTTGAAATTTTGGTCTTATCTAAGTTTGGAATGTTTAAATGAGCGGTCATAATTCCATCAAGATTATTATTAATTAATTCTTTAAAAGGATATAATTCAACTTCATTTATTCGTTCTTTAGAAAAATTAATTGAAGGCAAGGTTAAGTGTGAGTCAGTTTCTGTGTCTCCATGACCAGGGAAATGCTTAGCAGCACCCATAATACCATAATAATGCATTCCTTTTAAATAATTTAAAGCCTTGCTCGCTACATTAAACTTATCCTCACCAAAAGATCTGAAACCAATTATTGGGTTCCTTGGATTAGTATTTATATCAACTACAGGAGCAAAATTTATTTGTACTCCCAATCTTTTTGCGTGATAACCAATTCTTTTTCCAACTTCATATATTAATTTGTCATCTTGAATTGCACCAAGTGTCATATTATATGGGAATGAAAAAGCATCTCTCAATCTCATACCAATACCCCACTCGGCATCCATAGAAATTAAAAGAGGAACTTTAGATAGTTTTTGGAATTTATTTATTGCTATTGCTTGATCTTTTATGTTACCAAGTGAAAAAATTAATCCTCCAAGATGATAATCCCTAATAAGTTTTGAAATATGTTTTATTTCTTCCTCACCATATCTGGTTGCAACCCAAACGGTATACAACTGCCCTATCCTTTCATCTAAAGAAAGATTATTATATACCCTATCAACCCATTCTTTTTGTTTAAAACTATCCTCTGAAATTAATGGATTTTGAGAGTAGCTATAAAAAGAGATTAAAATTGATATTATTAGAAATTTATTTTTCATTTAAATAGTTGTTGATGCCAGCTATCTTTGGCGCATAATTCCCAGTTTTGGATCATGTCTTTTTTAAACTTAATTAAGTTATTAAAAACTATGGTATTTTCATTTACTTCATTAGTCAAAACTTTCATTTTAAAATCATTTAACCGATCAATAATGATATCATTACCTTTTCTGTATGAAATATCAAGCCTGTCAAGTAATCTTAAACCATACTCCTTCTCGAGCATTTTTATAAAAGACATTAATTTATCTATTGAGCAACCAGTTGCATTTGAATTATTTTCATCTAATGCAATAAATAAAAAAAGATTATACTTAATTGTAAATGCTGAATTTAACTCACTTCCATGAGATGTCCAGGAAGATAGAAACTGACTAATTTTTTTTTCTAAAGAATTAATTAGCTCATCTTTAAAAGGGCGATTAGATTGATAAATCCACAACTTTGATTCATCACTAATATCATCAAATCTCACAACCATAATTAATCTATTGATGCCTGTTCAACTATTTCAGCTATATCAAGTACTTTAACTTTTTGTTCAGCTTTAAGAGTTGTTGATTGAAAAACCCAAGCTTTTGAATCAATATTTAAGTTTTTAAACTCAACCGTCACGATCTAAAAGCAGATATACCGGTTATACTTTTTCCAGTGATTAAGGTGTGTATCTCCTCAGTTCCCTGATATGTTTTTAACACCTCAAGGTTTAATATGTGACGCATGACTGGATATTCAGCAGTTACACCCATTCCACCCAAAATTGATCTAGCAATTACGGCAACTTCACTGGCCATACTAACACTTGAACGTTTTGCTAATGATATTTGCTCAAAAGTGGCTTGAGATTCATTCATTAATTTACCTAATCTCCAAACCAAAATTTGAATTTTTGTAATTTCAGTTATCATATCACTTAATTTTTTTTGGACCAATTGATATGATGCTATTTTTTTTCCAAATTGAATTCTTTCAGTTGAATATTTAAGTGCACAATCGTAACAGTCCATTGCAATACCTAATGCTCCCCATGCAACAGCATACCTGCCTATATTTAAACAACTCAACATTTCTTGAATGTTTTTTGTTCTAAACAAAAGGTTTTCCTTTTGAAGTTTTAAATCGTTAAAAATTAATTCACCTGTTTCTGATCCTCTAAATCCCCACTTATTTTTAATTTTTGATGTTTCAAATCCTTCAAAACCTCGCTCTACTAAAAACAAACCAAATTCATCATTGTTATTTCTGGCCCAGAATAAAGCTAAGTCACATATTGGAGCTTGACCAATCCATAACTTTGAACCATTAATTAGATAATAATCACCATGATCATCAAATCTCGTGAGCATGGATGATGGATCAGATCCATGATTTGGCTCACTCATTCCAAAACTACCCACATTATCTCCATTTGAAAGCGACAATAAATATTTGTCCTTTTGTTTTTCATTAGCATGTTGGTATATTAATTTCATTACAAGCCCAGATTGAATAGAACTTAAAACTCTAAGTGAAGAATCCCCCCTTTCAAGCTCTTGCATCATGAGACCATAAGAGATATAGTCTACACCTGCACCGCCATATTTTTCAGGTAAAAAAGGACCAAAACCACCAATCTCAGCAAGTCCTTTAATAAATTCCATAGGAAACTTATCGTTTTGGACCGCACTTTCTATCACAGGTGATACATTACTCTTAACCCATTCTCTTGTAACATCTCTAATCAAAAGATTCTCCTCAGATAATAACTTATCTAAAGCAAAATAATCAGGTGAGATAAAACTATCTTTTCTCATATTTATTTTCTATCATCAAATACCTCGATTTTGGCATTTTTTTCGATAAGGTCTGTAAATTTACCATTATATCTGGTTGCTCTTACAAGGTGATTATCAATCCAGTGATAATTTCCCCCACGTGGCTTACCCATTAATAATGAATGATACTTAAACCCATTTTTATTCAACCATTCTTCAGTCACATTTCTATGACTTTCAGTTCTTGACGTAAAAAAACAAATAATATGACCTTCTTCAAACCATTTATTAAGTGTAACAAGAGCATCTGGATATACTTTCGCTGTTGACATTCTCTCGGGTTCTTCGTTTGGGATATCATCACATATTGTACCGTCAATATCAATCAAATAATTTTTCACACCATCTGGAAGTATGGGACTAATATTTTTTCCATGCTCAACTTTATTTTTTAAAATTTTATCAAGATCTATTTTACTCATTTTTATTTTTCTTTTATGTAGTCTTTATTTTTTTTTCCAAAGAGAGAAAAATGAACATATCTTTTTGGGTTTAATCTCAAGTCTTCAATTAATAAATTAATATTACTACTAGCTGCATTTAAAGATTTAATTAAGTTGTCATCATAAATTAAATTACCAAGGGATCCATTTCCCGAGGATATCTCATTTACTATATTTTCTATGCTATTTGATGATTCTGAAAGATTTTCAATAATTACAGTTAAATCAGAAAAACTATTAGATAAATCTGAAAGTTCATTTGATGATTTATTCACGTTAGTAATAATATTATTTATTTTATTTTTATTCATACTAATCATTTCATCTAAAGTGCCAGCTGAATTTTTTAAATCAGTCACAGTTGATGAAAAATTTGTAATAGTTGACTGAATCTGATCTTTTGCTTGAGTATTTAAAACTGAGTTTAAACTGATTAAAACAGAATCTGCACTGACAACCATAGATTCAATCTTTTCTTGCAAAGGAGATAGCTTATCATTAACAAGCTCAGTTAAACCTGGTGCAATAGAGGAATTCAAAGTGTCTCCGCTTTTTGCAATTTCATTTCCATATTTTGGAATTACAGCTAAAGCTTTTCCACCGATTAGGCCTGTCTCATATATTTGAGCGGTACTTTGATTAGAAAAATTAAAATCATTTTCAACTCTAAATTTTAATAAGAGTTTTGATGAATTATTGAAAAATTTGATATCCTGAACACTACCAACATTAAAACCGCTGATAGTTACCGGAGTACCTTTACTTACACCTTCAACATCCTCATAAACAGCATAAAAAACTCTGTCTTTAATAAAAACATCATTAGATTTTAAATAACTAAAACCAATTATAAAGAGAATAATTCCTGTTAATACAAGGACACCAGTTTTTATTTCGTAAGATAATTTCAATTAATCTTTTTTCAAATTTATAAATAAGTGTTAGTATTATTCAAATTCAGACAAATATTTTTTTAAATCATAAAGACCCCCATCTTTAAAAACTGAAATAAAAGAAGATTTAAAACCTGCTTTTATCGCTTTGTTTAATAACTTTTTTGCCTCTTTATAGCTTTTTGTATTTCCATAATAATATTTAATTAAGCCATTAGAATTTATTGTTGATAAGTTATTTAAACCTTTGAAGTTGTAAGATTTCAAGGGCAATAATTTTGAACTAGCTGAAATTTGAATTTTAAAAATATAATTATTGTCTCCTTTAAAAGACCCTTTTGTTGTATTAATAATTGAATTGTAATTTAGTTTTTTTGCATCAATAGTACTTAAATATTTTACAATTCCGTTTGAAATAGATTTTGCAATTTCTTTTTGACCCTTTAAAGAATTTAAATATTTTCCTTCAATTTTATTTGTTAAAAATCCTGTTTCAACTAAGACACTTGGCATGTATGTATTTCTTAACACCACAAAACCAGCTTGCTTAACTTTTCTATCTTTTCTGTTTAAGTCTTTAACAAGAAAGTCTTGAATATAATCTGCTGCTATTATACTTTGATCTAAATATTCTTCTTGCATAAGAACTAAACTTATTACTGATTCTGGATTGTTTGGATCAAAACCATCATATTTTTCTTCATAATCTTCCTCCAAAAAAATTACTGAATTTTCTTTTTGAGCAATTTTAAAGTTTCTCTCATTTGCATGCAGACCAAGAACAAAAGTACCAGCACCATATGCATTCGAATTGTGAGCGTCACAATGGATTGAAATAAATAAATCTGCATTTGCATTATTTGCAATTTGAGCTCTTTTGTAAAGGTCTATAAATCGATCATCCTTTCTTGTATATATGACTTTTATGTTCTTGTTGTTTTTAGTTAAATCACTACCTACATTTAAGGCAATATTTAAAACAATATTTTTTTCATAATATCCATTGCCCCTGTTTCCAGGATCTTTTCCTCCGTGACCTGGATCAATTACAACTACATAATCATTATTTGTAGATTGAGAATTAACATTAAAAGAGCAAAGAAAAACTATACATAAAAAAAAGTTAATATGTCTTAAAAAAATCATCTCTTATAAAATTATCATTAATTTTGATAAATCTTTTATCACATTGTATTTTAATAAAAAACATATAATAGTTTTAATTATCGCATTATGTTTTTTTAATGTTTTTTTTAACAATCATAATTTATATTCTCAAGAAGTAGAAAAAGACACAATATCTTCAGATAGTCTTAAAACAAATTTTATATTGGATGAGGTAAGGAGAAAAGCAAAAGGATTTATACAAATCAATAACAAAGATAAGATCATCACATTATATGATAATGCTGAACTGTATTATATGGATATTGAACTTAAATCAGGTATTATTAAGTTCAATTGGGAAAGTAATATTGTTTCAGCTGGCAGAATTAGGGATTCAGTTGGCAATTACACCCAATCTCCTATTTTTAAACAAGGTGGTGATGAAATTAATCCTGATTCTTTGAGATATAACTTTGATTCTAAAAAAGCTCTTATTTGGAATTCAAGGACTAAGCAAAATGATATGAATGTTTTTTCTTCTGCCACAAAGAAAGAAAGTGATTCGATATACTTTATTAAGGAAGCTAAGGTTACAACATCTAGCAATCTTGATGATCCTGAATATTATATAAGAGTAAGATCTGGTAAGTTTATACCTAAAAATAAAATTATTGCTGGACCAAGTAATTTATATATATATGATGTACCAACTCCTATATTTCTCCCTTTTGCATATTTTCCTCTATCTGAGGACAGAAACTCAGGTTTTATTTTTCCAACAATAGGTCAAAATAATAGAAGAGGTTATTTTTTTCAAAACGGAGGATATTACTTAGCTCCATCTGAATATTTTGATCTAACATTACTGGGAGATTATTATACTAATGGAAGCTATGGAATGAGAGTTGAGTCATCTTATAGAAAGAGATATTCATTTAATGGTAGGCTGAGTCTAAGATTTGAAAATTTAATAGATGGTGAAAGAGGCTTGCCAGGATATTCAAAATCTAATATTTATAATATTAGATGGTCACACTCTCAAGACTCTAAAGCAAATCCCTATAATAGATTTTCAGCATCTGTTAATTTAGGTAGCAGTAATTATTTTAGAGAATCTTTGAATCAAATAAATACACCAAATTTTCTAAACAATACATTAAACTCGTCGGTTTCATTTTCTAAAACATTTAGAGGTTATCCATCTGTCAATATATCATTAACAGCATCACATTCACAAAACACAAGGTCTAATACAGTTAGTCTTGTACTTCCAACATTTCAAGGGAATGTGGAGAGAGTTTATCCATTTGTTAAAAAAAATGGACAGAAAAAAGGATTTTTTAAAAATATTAATTTTCAATATTCATTAAGAGGAGAAAATAGGATAAATACTGCTGATTCATTATTTTTTAAAAAAGGGATGTTTGATAATGCAAAATATGGGATGAAACATACGATTCCAGTAAGCACAAATTTTAAAATTTTCAAACATTTTAGTGTAAGCATGAATGGTAGTTTTGAAGAAATATGGACAGGAAATTCAATAATTAGAAATGATTTTAATAATGAAACTCAAGAACCTGGTGAAAGATTAATGATAAATGGTTTTGACAGATTTAATCAATATAATTTTGGAATGAGTATAGGCACAACTATATATGGTCTATTTAATTTTAAAGAGGAAAGTAAAGTTAAGTCAGTCCGTCATGTTATAAGACCTTCAATAAGTTACAATATAAGACCTAGCTTTAAAAAATATTATGATACTTACATAATAGATGCAAATGGAAATACAGCAGAATATACAAGATTTGAAGAGAATTTCTTTGGATTGCCCTCTAGAAGATACTCAAGCTCAATTGGATTGCAATTAAGTAATAATATTGAAGCAAAAGTTAATGAAAAAGACAGCTTATCTTCTGAGGCAAGAAAGATAACTATTCTGAATAATCTTAACTTGTCTACAAGCTATAATATAGCTGCAGATTCGTTAAGGTTATCCCCTGTTCGAATGACAACAGGCACAAACCTATTTAAAAACAAATTAAATTTAAATATATCAGCAACATTTGATCCATATAGTATTAATGAAAATGGATTAAGAATAAATAAACTCAATATAAGTGATGGAGGAAGTTTATTAAGAATGACAAGTGCAAATATTAATATGAATTTTTCAATTGACAGTAAATCTTTTAATTCAAATTCATCTAAAGAAAATAGTGAAAATTTAACTGGAGGTGGAAGAGACGATGATTTATTTGGTTCAAGTCAAGATTTAACAAAAAGTACCTTTGATGATGAAGAAAATGATGAAAAAAGAAAAGAAAACTTAAAGGAATATATTAATAATATTGGATGGGATTTAAGATTTGCCCACTCATTAACTTATTTGAATAGCCAAAAAGAGAGAAGAATTGGAAATAACTCTTTGATGTTTTCAGGAAATATTATGCTTTCAAAAAAATGGAAAATTGGAGGGTCATCAGGATATGATTTTAAAAATAAAGGCTTTACTTATACCCAACTGAGATTTGAACGGGATTTAGATAGTTGGAAAATGAATTTTAGCTGGGTTCCATTTAGCGTAAGAGAATCTTGGTATTTTTTCATAGGAATTAAATCTGGATTTTTAAGTGATTTAAAATATGATAAGAGGAAAGAACCAGATAAAAGACTTTAAATATTTGTTATGAAAAAAATTATTGTTTTTGTTAGTATATTTATTTCATTAACACAATGCACCCAAAATTCAGATATGAAAAAAATTATTAAATCAGATAATGCTCCAAATCCAGTTGGACCTTATAGTCAAGCTGTAATGGTTGATAAAACATTATACATCTCAGGTCAAGTAGCAATAAACCCAGAGAATAACGAATTGATTGTAGGTTCGATTGAAGCTGAAAGCGAACAAATAATGAAAAATATAAAATCAATTCTGAATCAAGCAGGATATGATTTTAATAATGTAGTTAGGTCAAAAATTTATTTAACTGACATGAATAACTTTTCAAAAGTTAATAATATATATGGATCATATTTTCAAAAAAATCAAGAACCAGCTAGAACAACTATAGAGGTAAGTGGTTTACCATTGGGTGTAAATGTTGAAATTGATATGATAGCAGTTTCTATTGACTAGAGTCATTTAAATGGTATTTAACTAAACCATCAATAGGTCTTCTTAAAATGTTACCACAATTCATGTTGTTTTTTTTCAAACACTCCTTAAGTTCATCTTGTAAATAAAAACAAATTGACCCTACAAAATGTAATGGGATTTGCTTGCAATCTTGAAACTGCTCTATCTGATTTTTAATAAATAAATTAAAACCCTTTTTAATCAGTGTTTTGGAATAGGGTTTTTCTTTGTTTTCAATTAAAAACCTTGCAAATTTAGCTAAGTATGTATTTGGGTTAGGTTTTTTATATAAGCGATCTTTTATTTCACTGGCCTCAAGGCGAAAAGATCGATAAAACTCTTTTGAAATTGATGTAGGCATTTTTTCAAAAAAATAATCTCTTATTAACTGTCTCCCAAAGTAATTTCCGCTAGCATCATCCATTAATATATAGCCAAGTGAAGTAACTTTTTGAATTATGTTTTTTCCATCAAAATATGTACAGTTTGAACCTGTGCCTAAAATTGAAACAATAGATTTTTCTTGATTTCTACATGATGCATAAACAGCAGCATATGTGTCTTCCTTTACAATTATGGATGAATTAATAAATATAGATTCAAATACTTTTTTGATTAACTTTTTTGGAGGTTCGGTTCCACAACCTGCTCCGTAAAAATATAAATGTGAAATCTTTTTACGATTTTGATATAAATCATAATTATTAATTACCCTCTCTTTAATTATATTACTATCTAATACTTGTGGATTTAATCCTAGTGTTTGGGTTTCAAAAAACTTATTGTTATCTGAATCTAAACAAATCCAATCTGTTTTTGTTGATCCACTATCAACTATAAGCTTCATTTAATATTAAGTTTTAATTACAGAAATGATTAGCTAAATCTATAAGTTTATTTGAATATCCTGCCTCATTATCATACCAAGAAATTATTTTATAAAACTTTGAATTTAATTGAATTCCAGCCTTTGCGTCAACAATTGAGGTTCTACTATCACCTATAAAATCTTGTGAAACAACTAACTCTTCAGTGTAGCCCAAAATACCTTTAAGTTTATTTTCAGAAGCAGATTTAAATGTTTTCATTACTTCATCATAAGATGTTTCTTTAGAGAGTTTAACGGTTAAATCAACAACTGAAACATTTGCTGTTGGAACTCTAAATGCCATACCAGTAATTTTACCTTCCAAACTTGGAATAACTTTAGTTACTGCTTTTGCAGCACCAGTAGATGCTGGTATTATGTTTAAAAGAGAGCTTCTTCCACCTCTATAGTCTTTTTTTGATGGGCCATCAACAGTAAATTGAGTAGCAGTAACTGCATGAACCGTAGTCATTAAAGCTTCCTCAACTCCAAAACTATCATTTAAAACCTTTATTGGAGGTGCTAAACAGTTTGTTGTACAACTTGCATTAGATATAATCAAATCATTTTTATCAACCTCATCATGATTTACACCCATTACATACATAGGTGCATCCTTGGAGGGAGCAGAAATAACAACTTTTGGAGCTCCTCCATCAATATGAAGCTGGGCAGTTTCTAAGGTTGTAAAAATTCCAGTACATTCTAGAACAACATCAACTCCCTTAAGGTCCCAAGCAATTTTTTTAGGATCTCTTTCAGATGAAATTTGAATTTTTTTTCCATCAACAATTAAACTGTTATCATCTGATAAAACATCAGCTTTACATTTTCCGTGTACTGAGTCATATTTTAATAAGTATGCTAAATGTTTTATATCTAACAAATCATTAATTGCTACAACTTCTACATCATTTCTATCAATAGCAGCTCTTAAAACCATTCTACCTATTCTACCAAAACCATTAATTCCAATTTTAATTTTTCCCATTTATTATAATTTATGTATTCATTATTTGAGACATTCTCAATAATTCTTTATTAATTTTTGTTTTACCTTTTAATGCTTTGTTTAATGGAGTAAATATTATTTTTCCATTGTCTATTCCTACCATTAATCCATTTTTACCTTCTATTAATGCCTCTACAGCTTTGACACCAAGTTGCGTGCCTAAAACTCTATCAAAACATGTTGGTGATCCACCTCTTTGAATGTGTCCTAGTACTGAAACTCTAGTTTCATATTTAAGAAGATTTTCCTCAATTTTAGAAGCTAGTTCAAAAACATTCTTACCAGTTTTATCACCCTCAGCTACTACAATAATACTGGATGTTTTACCTGATTTTTTACTCTTTTTTAAGGATTTAATTATACTATCAAAAGACATATTAACCTCTGGAATTAAGATTTCCTGCGCCCCAATTGCTAATCCTGAATTTAAAGCAATATAACCAGCATCAGCTCCCATTACTTCAACAAGAAACAATCTGTGATGAGATATGGCAGTATCTCTAATTTTATCAATAGCATCCATTACGGTATTTAAAGCAGTATCATAACCTAAGGTATGGCTAGTTCCAAATAAATCATTATCAATAGTTCCAGGTATTCCTATAACAGGAAAATTAAACTCATCTTTTAGTTTTAAGGCTCCTGTGAAAGAACCATCTCCACCAATAATAATTAAACCATCAGCACCCATAGCCTTAAGGTTTTCATACGCTTTTTTTCTTCCCTCTATTGATTTAAATTCTTCGCATCTTGCAGAATATAAGAAGGTGCCACCTCTATTAATAATTCCCCTAACACTTCTAGTATTTAAAACTTTAGTGTCATTTTCAATTAAGCCTGAATATCCTCTTATTATGCCAATACATTTTTTATTATAGTGAGCGCAAGACCTAACAACTGCTCTTATGGAAGAATTCATTCCTGGAGCATCACCACCTGACGTTAATACAGCTATCGTATTCATAATAAGGTGCAAAATTACGTTATATTTTTAAAAAAGTAAGAATCTAAGATTCTAAATCTATCCAAATATTTCCTTTTTTATTGGATTCAACAGCTTTTTCAATAAAATCCATTCCTCTTACTCCTTCGTCAATAGTAGGAAATTCACCTTTCTTAATTTTTTCTTTTCTGATTGCTCGAGCAACTCCACGGTAAATATTGCCCATAGCATCAAAAATACCCTCTGGATGACCAGCAGGAAGCTTTGTTCCATCAAGAGACAACTTAGAATTATAGAAATGACCAGGTTTAAGGACTTGTAATGACTTATCAGCTGTGTAATAATATAAGTAGTTTGGATTTTCTTGTTCCCATGATAAAGATCCTTTAGAACCATAAATACTAATATTTAAATTGTTTTCCAGACCTGTTGCTATTTGTGTTGATCTGATAGTGCCTTTACAACCATTTTCCATTCTTACCAGAACACTAACATCAATATCTAAAGGATTATCATCATATAAGTTATTTAAGTCAGCTAGGATATTTTTTACTTTCATACCACAAACTAATTCAAGCATATTAAATGCATGAGTGCCAATATCTGCAAGACAGGAACTTATTCCGCTAACCTCTGGATTTAATCTCCAAGTAGAGTTTCTTTTATCTTTATCATGAATAATGTCATTTATCCATCCTTGAAAATATGTCGAATCTACTCTTTGAATATTACCAATAACATTATCAGAAATCATTTTGGTCATTTGTCTGACCATTGGATAACCAGTATATGTATGTGTAACAGCAAAAACTAAATTTTTTGATTTTTTTATTTCTTTTAATTCTAAAGCTTCTTTTAGAGTTACTGATAATGGTTTTTCACATATAACATGAAAGCCATTCATAAGAAAAGTTTTTGCCATTGGAAAGTGCAAAAAATTAGGGGTTAAGATGCATACGGCTTCAATTTTTATATTTGACTCAAGTTTAGATTCTACTTCAGCCATTTCTTCATAATTATTATAAACCCTTGATAAATCTAATCCTAAATTATTGGCAGTACTTATATTAATTTTAGAATTAGAACTAAAAACACCCCCAACTATTTCATAGCGATCAAACATTACTGCAGCGACCTTATGAAGAACTCCAATGAGTGAGTCGTTACCTCCACCTACAAAACCAAGTTTAATTTTATTGCTAGGCATTTTTATATCTTATTTTTTCTAATTTTTTTCTGTTTAAATACAATATCCCAAAGAATACTACTAATATTAATGGAAAATAGGTAATATTTCCTAGAGTTGCTTTTCCAGCTGCAAGTTCTGCTAAATCTTGTGTCAATCCTGAATCTAATGCATTCTGAGTATTTTCATCAATCCATGATCCTATTACAGGCTGCCATATTCCAGTTGCAAGCATACCAGCTCCACCAACCAATGACATACCCAAAGCACCTGTTTTTGGGAGATATTCTGAAACAAAACCTATCATCGTTGGCCAGAAATAACAAACTCCAAAAGCAAACAATATAGCTACAAAATAAAGAGATTTTCCATCAACAACAGATAAAAGATAAATTGCTAAAGTTGAAACTATTGCAGACATAAAAAGAACTCCAACAGGATTTAATTTATGAACTATAGGGCCAGCAAAGTATCTTCCTACGGCCATAACGCCAGTCACCATAGCTAAAATCAACATTGGACTTGCTCCGGATTTATCTAATAGAGGAGCTAGCCATTGTTGAGTACCCAACTCTGTAACAGCTGTTAATGTCATACACGCGGCAATAAAAACAAACAATGGAGTTAGAGTAGATTTTAAGTTTATCATTGTATCGGTTTCAATATTTTCAGATTTTGGAAATAGTGATTTAAAAAACATATATCCATAAATTAAAGTAGGCAAAATCATAGAAGCTATTTTTATTTGCCATCCCAAAGACATAGTATTTAATAACTCAACAACTAATGAACCAATAACAATTCCACCTGGGAACCAAACATGGAATTTATTTAACATTGTCGTTCTATTGTCTGAGTGCATATCAGCGATTAATGGATTACAAGCAGCCTCAACGGAGCCATTAGCAAATCCAATCAAAAAAGATGATAAAAGAAGTGTGGTAAACCCATCTGCATAAATTGTCATTACAAGACCTATTAAATGAGAAAGAAAAGCTGCAACAAGTAATTTCTTTGGACCAAAATAATTATACAAAAGTCCTCCAAATATTGTAGCAACGGGAAAGCCCCAAAAGGCCATTGCATTAATCCATCCTAGTTGAGTATTGTTCAAACCAAAATCGACACCTAGTTCTGTAAGAATACCAGCTCTAATGGCAAATGTCATTGCAGTTACAGTTAAAGCGATACATGAAGCATTAAATAATGCTTTTTTTGAAATATTTAATTCCATTGTTTTATTTGATTTAGTTGTTATTTCTAAAGATATAAATTATTTCTTTTTTTTCTTCCTGATTTTTTGAATTAACTCAGAAAAGGAATCAAATTCGACATCGTAAGAAATTCCAATACCTTGTGTGTAGCCTATTTCATCTCCAAAAAATTGATACTCATTTTCCTTGTTGAATATTCTAGCTTTTAGATTGCCGGTATCATTAAGTAAAAATTCAATTTGAACATCACCTAGAATCACATTCTCTTCAGTTCCACTTACTGGGACTCCAATTTTACCGTTAATCAATATCCTGTCACTGATTTCACTTTGCAATGATAATCCAATTCTATCTCTGTTCAATAAACTTGATGATGAAAACTTGTCTCCTTGAGAAAAATTAATACCAACATTCATTTTATCATCAGGATTTGTAAAAATTTCATCGATTATTCCAGATGCTCGTTGGAAAAGGTTATTTGTAATTGTTTGAGATGAAACAATTGAATTGTTTCCACTTTCAGTAAAAAAACCTTGACTGATAAGAGAAATTGCTTGAGTTTGTTTATTCTCATAATCATTAAGGTAGTATTCAAGCTCAGACTTTATAGATCCTCTAGTATTAGGAAAGGAAATATCAAATTTTGGAGTTTGTAAATTTGAGAGTTCTCCTAAAAGATAAACGTTTACAAAAGTTGGAATTTTTCTGTTAAAAGATGTGTTTTGTATAAGTGCAGCGGGATTAGCTCCGCCAGGAACTTCATATATGGCCTCAGCATTGATTATACCTTTATAGGGGTCTCCATCCCATGTTATATTTGCTCCTTTTTTAATCTCAAAAATCCTTTCTACAAATCCAAAGTTTTTAAAATGATATTTACCAACATTTGTTATAAAATCTCCTTTTATATTAAATTTTCCTGAATAATCAGACTCGAAAATAAAATCACCATTACCTCTTCCAGATATTTTTGACCCACTATTCTCATCAAAAATAATTTCAAGTTCAGCATTATCGTTTAAATTTAAATTAACATTAACCTCCAGGCCTTCATTTATTATGTTGTCTGTTGTATTATCATTAGATGAAAATTTGAGATACGAGAGATTTCCAACTCCATCATCATATTTAATTGGAATTGTAATTTTAGTTTCTTTATTTGTAGATCCTGAAATATTAATGTCTAAATCTTTACCTGGTCCATAAAATTTTGCTGATCCGTTTAAGTATCCTGTGCCATAATAAAAATCATTGTCATCATATGATGTTTTTATGGCTAATAGGTTTTCAGATATAATATTAAAATCTAAAAACCAATCTTTTAATCTATTATGATTGATTTGTCCATTTAAAATACCATGACTATTTTTCAATACATCTTGAATTTTAAATCCTTCCATATAAATAGACATTTCATTGAGCTTAAAAGAAGGATTCTCTGGGAAAGAATATCTAACACCTAGATAAGGCACATCAAAACTTGAGTCATTTGCAGTTAAATACCCTTCAAAATTTGGTTTGTAAAAAGTACCTGTAATATTAAAATTTGAATCAAAATATCCCTCAAAGTTTTGCAATACTTCTTCACCAATTGCTGAGAATGGTTTAATTAGAAAATTATTGGTTTTAACATTCAAATCTATTGGATAATCATTGTCATCAATTTTAAAAAAACCATCTAAATGAAAAGTGTTTAAATTATTTTTAACAATTTTAAATTCAACATCATATTTATCTTTAGATTCAGAACTTATTATATCTAAAAAACCATCACCTAAAACAAATCCATTAGATGAAAAATTTTCTAAAATTATTTTAGACTCACTTGAATATATACCATCATCTTTACTAAGTGATATATTTCCATTAACTAAACCTTCATAAAGAATGTTTTTTGGTCTTGGTAATAGAGATGAAAAACCAACATTCTTAAAAATTGACTCAAAATCAAATTTATCTTTATTGTTTAAATATTTAAACTCAATTATTTGATCATTGGATGTGATTTTAGTGGATTTTAATTCTTTATAATTTTTACTTAATATCAATTTGTTTTTATTTGATTGGTTAGATTTATCAAGAACCCATTTATTCTTATTATAATCAAATGAAATATCTAAGAAAGAAAATAAGGTTCTATTGTTTTCATCAATTGTATGGTTAAAACTTATTTTATTTAATCCATTAATTGAATTAAAATTAATTAGAAAGTTTGTTTTGTCATCTTTAAAGTCTGAAACTAATTTGACATTATTTCCATTGAACAACTTAGATTTAAATCTATCTAAATTTATAACTCCATATTTATCATTAATTTTTAAATCAATATTTTCTAAGACTATATCCTTGGATTTTAAATATGAACTTGTAAAAAAAATTTCAAAGGATTTATCTAGGTTAAAATTTCCTCTGAAAAAAGTGTTTTCGTCAATTGTTATATCACTATTTATTACGCTTGCGATTTTTGGCTTCAAATTTAAATTAAAGCTAAAGTCACTAAAAAAACTTTCATCAATTGAATCAAAATTTTCATAATTTGAAAAAACATAATTTTTTAATATTTCATTAAACTTTAGAAAATTTAAATCTCCAATAATAATCCCATTAATTGCATCCGGCGAATTAATATTATAAAATCTCTTATTATTGTTAATTCTGGATTGAGCTAATAATTCATCAAAACTATATTTGATATCTCCTGTACTGTATATAAAATTTGAAAAAGAAACATCTCCTATTAAGTCTGAAATACTAGTGCCTCTCAATTTTGTTTTTATTTCACCTGACAAGAAATTATTTAAATCATTTGTAATTTTTAAATTACCAATTTTTGCATCAATTATTTGAGTTGAAAAATCAAAATCAATTAATTCATCTGAATAATCAATTAAACCAGTAAAATTCATTATTAAATTATCATCATTTACCTTAAGCTCACCATTAAAAATCTTATCTGAAACATTACCAAAAACAGAAATTTCGTTGTAAACATATTCGTTTATTTCTAATGACTGTATTTTTCCATTAAGTTGTGAATTCAAAAACTCAGGAATAAATCCTTGACCATCAATTGTAAATTCAAAGTTTGATTTACCAAGAAAGGGAAGTGTAATAAAATTTGATAAATTAATGTTATCACCCTTAAAAGTGCCAACATATTTTGCATTATCTATATTATCGAAATCAGAAATATTTAATGCTGAGAATATTTTTCCATTATTATTGAAAAGCTCAAAGTTTGAAATAATATTATCATTTGAATAATTAATAAATCCCTTCAATGAAAATCTTCCTATTGATTCTAAGGAACTTGGTAATATAGACCCAAAAATATTAGGAAATGTTTTTGATATTTCAAAAGATGAGGAGTTAAACTCTTTAAAATCAAGCTCTATGTTGTTAAAAGATTTAGAAAATGGATCTTTGATGATTATTGAAGTATTTATTTCTGTGTATTCATTTTCTAATTCTAGATTATTTAAAATAATTTCATTTTTATTACCATTAAATTTTGAATTTAAATTAAATGAATTGTCAATAGAACCATAAATAAAATTTGAAGAAATTATTCTTGAATTTTTAATATCCCCATAATAAATTACGCTATCAAGATTATTAGTTTTTTCAATAAAAACATTAAGATTAATATTTGAGTTTTTATAAACTAAACTTACATCATTTAAATTTAAATTATCTTTTGAAATATTTACATTAGAGTTAATTGAATTAATTTGATCAATTTCATTTAATTTAATATTTGAGTTTTTTAATGAAAAATCAATGTTGTTTTTTGATATAATAAAATCATTAATGTCAAAATTAATATTGTTAGTATTATCAGAATTAATTATCCTAAAGTCGTTTAAAAGAAGTGTTTTTATTAATAGTTTATTTTCACTGTTAAGAGAATATGATTTTTCAATTTCATCAAAATCGTTAAAGTTTTCAATAAAGAATGATCCCTTTTGAATAACTATTTTATCAAAATCATATTCATTATTTATTACAGCATTTTGAACACTTGTTGGATTTACTAAAATTTTAGGCGAATAAAAAAGAGTGTCTTTATTATTATTAAAAATTATAACATTATCGAAGGATAAATCTCCTGAAAAATTAAAATCTACATCATCTAACTTAACCGAGTAGTTAGAGTTTTTAGAAAACTGATTGGAAATAATATTCTGAATATTATTTTCCAAATAAGAAAGTGTTGATAAAACAATAATTATAAATAGAAATAAAAAGATTATTAATTTCTTTCTGGAAAAAATATTTTTGATAATAGATAGCATTATATTTACAAAAACAAAGATTGTGCCCGTAACAATTTTAGGAATAGAATCATCTTGTGATGAAACTTCTGCAGCTATAATTTCTGATAAAAAAATATTATCAAATGTTATTGCAAACCAGGAGGTTCATAAAAAATATGGAGGGGTTGTGCCTGAATTAGCATCAAGAGCCCACCAAAAAAATATAATTCCCGTCGTTAATCAAGCACTTTCAAAAGCAAATATCGCAAAAAATAAGATAGATGCCATAGCATACACTAGAGGTCCTGGTTTACTTGGCTCTCTTTTAGTAGGTTCCTCTTTTGCTAAATCACTTTCAATGTCACTTAAAATTCCATTAATTGAAGTAAATCACATGCAAGCACATTTATTATGTCATTTTATCGAAGACAACTGCGATAAAAAAACAAATTTTCCATTTATAGGCGTAAATATATCAGGTGGACATACACAAATTATATTATGTAAAGATTATTTTAATATGGATCTAATCGGAGAAACTTTAGATGATTCAATTGGCGAAGCATTTGATAAATGTGGTAAAATAATGGGTCTAGAATATCCAGCTGGTCCGCTAATAGATAAAAATTCTTTAATGGGTGATCCAGATAAGTTCAAATTTACTGTTCCTAAAGTTGAAGGATTAGATTTTAGTTTTAGTGGTTTAAAAACAAATTTTAAAAGATGTGTTGAAAAAGGCATTAAAGCAAAAGAAAGCTTTTTAAAAGAAGAATTAAATAACCTATGCTCATCAATACAATCAACAATTGTTAAGATACTCTCTATTAAAATTAAGGCTGCTGTTAATAAAACTGGTATTAAAAATATAGTATTTGGAGGTGGAGTTTCAGCAAATTCAGGAATAAGAAATTATTTTAACAAAAATAAAAACTTAAATGTTTTTTTTCCTAAAAGAGAATATACTACAGATAATGCTGCTATGATTGCCATGGTTGGGTATTTAAAATTTAAGAATAATAAATTTTCAAACCTAGATGTTGTTTCAAAAGCTAGATACAAGATTTAATGGAATTATTTTATAATAAACATATTGATTCTCAGACTAAAGAGTTTATACTTGAAAAGGAGGAAAATAATCACATAATTAAGGTTTTAAGAAAAAAACAAGGCGATATAATTGAATTTACAAATGGAAATAATATTAGCTTTAAAACTAAGATTATAACAATTGCTAAAAAAAGGTCAACTTTTAAAATAATATCTAGAAAAAAAATTAATCCTCCACCCCACTTACACATAGGTATTTCTATTTTAAAATCTCCATCTAGATTTGAAGTATTTCTTGAAAAGGCAGTTGAAATTGGAGTCTCAGAAATTACACCTATTATTTGTGAAAGGACATATAAAAAAACAATTAATTCAAAAAGACTTAATAAAATTTTAATATCCGCTTTAAAACAATCATTTAAATATAATTTACCAAAACTTAATAACCCAATTGACTTTAAAAATTTCATTAAATTAAAAAATGAAAAAAACAAATTAATTGCTACTTGTGAGGAATATAATAAAAGTCATCTTTCAAATGAATATAATATTAAAATGAAAAATTTAATATTGATAGGTCCTGAGGGAGATTTTAGTAAAAAAGAATTGGATGAATCAAAAAATTCTGGATTTAAGTTTGTTAGCCTTGGCGATACAAGATTAAGAGCCGAAACAGCTGGTATAATGGCCTGTGCTATTTTTTCATTTATTAAGTAATATATTTGTTAAATGATTAAAGGAGGTTTATCTAATTCAATAACGAAGTCTATATTTTATTTAATATCTACTATCCTTGTTGGCTATCTTATAATTAAACTTAAAATAATCGTTGGTTATTTATTAATTGCTTCAATTTTAACATTATTGTCAAGACCAATTGTTAAATTTCTTTGTGATAAACTTAAATTTAGAATCACTATAGCAAGCATTTTTGCAATTATTCTGATTTTAATTATAATTTCTGGGATTATTTCTCTTTTAATTCCTTTAGTTCTAGAACAAGGAAAGAATCTTTCTCTACTCAACGTTAATGCTTTTCAAGAAAGAGCCAACACACTTTATTCAGAGTTTGGTATTTATCTTAATAAATATAATATAAGCATTAGTGATAGTATTTTTGACATTCAAGGATTTACAAAAAATAGTGTTGAAGCCATACCAGCACTTCTTAATTCAATTGGATCAGTTTTAGGTTCATTAACTATTGGAATTCTTTCTGTTTTATTCATTACCTTTTTTTTGTTAAAAGACGGTATTTATTTTGAAAAAATATTTGTTCTTTTATTTCCTTCCAAAATGAAAAAGAGAATAGAAAATTCACTTTTACATATAAAATCTCTTCTTTCTCGTTATTTCTTAGGTCTTATTTTTCAAATAAGTATTTTATTTTTTCTCTACACAATAATTCTTTTAATATTTGGAGTTAAAGATGCTGTTGTGATTGCATTTTTATGTGCACTTTTAAATTTAATTCCCTATATAGGTCCTTTAATTGGTATTATTCTAATGAGTTTTTTAACAATGACAAGCTATTTAGGAGAAGATTTTAGTAGTGTTATTATTCCTAAAACTGTATATGTAATCATAGGATACATTATTGCTCAACTTGTAGATAATTTATTAAGTCAACCTTTTATATTTTCAAATTCAGTTAAATCACATCCTCTTGAAATTTTTCTTGTAATATTAACGGGAGGGATATTATTTGGAGTTGTAGGAATGATTCTAGCTATCCCATCTTACACAGTAATTAAGGTGTTTCTTAAAGTTTTTTTTAGTGAAAATAAGCTCGTAAAGAAACTTACAAAAAACCTTTAGTTTATTTTTTTACATATTAAATTAAAACTTAAATTTGGATTCCAATTTGGAGAGGTGCCAGAGTGGTAATGGAGCAGATTGCTAATCTGTCGACGGGAAACTGTCGCCGGGGTTCGAATCCCCGTCTCTCCGCAAAGTAAAACCCTAAATACTTAATAAATAAGTTATTAGGGTTTTATAATTTAATATCATATTTTTTGATAACAGATATTTCTGTTACTGGTATCTAAAAAACATTACATTTGCGCAAAATTATAGTAGATGAACTCTATTAGAAATATTGCAATTATTGCTCATGTTGACCACGGGAAAACTACACTGGTTGATAAAATATTACATCATTGCAAATTATTTCGAGATAATAAAGAAATAGGTGAGTTAATATTAGATAACAATGATTTAGAAAAAGAAAGAGGAATTACAATACTTTCTAAAAATGTTTCTGTTCAATATAAAGGAGTTAAAATAAATATTATTGATACACCTGGTCACGCTGATTTTGGAGGAGAAGTTGAAAGAGTCCTAAATATGGCTGATGGAGTACTATTATTAGTTGATGCATTTGAAGGTCCAATGCCACAAACAAGATTTGTATTGCAAAAGGCACTAGATCTAAAATTAAAACCATTGGTAATAGTAAATAAAGTTGATAAAGAAAACTGTAAGCCTGATGAAGTTTATGAGTCTGTATTTGATTTAATGTTTGAACTAGATGCTGAAGAATGGCAATTAGATTTTCCTGTTATTTATGGGTCAGCAAAAAACAATTGGATGTCCGAAGATTGGAAAAATCAAACAGATAGTATCGAACCACTTTTAGATTCTGTAATAAAGTATATTCCGAAACCTAAAGTTTCAGATGGAACATCACAAATGCTTATAACTTCTTTAGATTACTCCTCATTTACAGGAAGGGTTGCTGTTGGAAGATTACAAAGAGGTGTTTTAAAACAGGGTGACAATATTAGTTTAGTTAAAAGAGATGGATCAATTATAAAATCAAAAATTAAAGAGTTAAATATTTTTGATGGATTAGGTAAATCAAAAGTTAACAATGTTAATTCTGGTGATATCTGTGCAGTAGTTGGACTAGAAAATTTTGAAATTGGAGATACTATCGCTGATTTTGACAATCCAGAAGCATTAGCAACAATAAAGATAGATGAACCAACAATGAGTATGCTATTTACAATTAATGATTCTCCATTTTTTGGAAAAGAAGGTAAATATGTTACATCAAGAAAAATCAAAGAAAGACTGGAAAAAGAATTAGAAAAGAATTTAGCAATGAATCTAAAAGAAACTGGATCGGCAGATAAATTTTTAGTTTTTGGAAGAGGTGTACTCCATTTATCTGTACTTATTGAAACTATGAGAAGAGAAAGCTACGAGTTACAAATTGGACAACCACAGGTAATAATTAAAGAAATTAATGGTGTAAAATCTGAACCTGTTGAAGAATTGATAATTGATTTACCAGAGCATGTTTCGGGTAAAGCAATTGAAATGGTTGCAGCCAGAAAAGGAGAAGTGATAAGTATGGATGCAAAAGGTTCAAGGATGGTATGCAAGTTTATCATACCATCAAGAGGAATTATTGGCTTAAGAAATTTGCTAATTACTGCTTCTGCTGGTGAAGCTATTATGAATCATAGATTTATAGAATTTCAACCTTTTAAAGGAGATTTACCAAAAAGACTTAGTGGATCATTGATTTCTATGGAACAAGGAATAGCAATACCATATTCACTAGATAAGCTAAAAGATAGAGGAAAGTTTTTTATATATCCTGGAGATGCTGTATATACAGGTCAGGTTATTGGTGAAAATAATCGAGCAGATGATATTGTAGTAAATGTTACTAAAACAAAAAAACTATCAAACGTAAGAGCTGCTGGTACTGACGATAAGGTTAAATTAGCTCCACCAATACAATTTGGGTTAGAGGAAGCATTAGAATATATCCAAAAAGATGAATATGTTGAGGTAACTCCAGAAAGTATTAGAATAAGAAAAATTTATCTTGATCAAAACGTTAGAAAAAGAGAAAGTACAGATTAATCATTAATGACTAATATTTGAACGAACTAATAAACATAAATGAAATATATAGAGCTAAAAATAATCTTTCTAATATTGTTTTAAAATCTAGCTATTCAAAAAATAAATATTATTCTAATTTTTATGACAGTAATATCTTTATAAAAAGAGAAGATGAACAAATTGTCAAATCTTTTAAAATTAGAGGAGCATTTAACAAAATAAGCAATTTAGGAGATGACAAAACAAATAGGGGAATAGTTTGTGCAAGTGCGGGTAATCACGCACAAGGATTCGCACTTTCATGTAGTATCTTAAAAATTAAAGGAACTGTTTTCATGCCTAAATCTACACCAAATATTAAAATTAAAAAAGTCAAGAAATTTGGGAAAAAAAATGTAGAAATTGTTCTTTATGGGAATGATTTTTATGATGCTTATGACAAATCTATAGAATTTTCAATAAAAAATAATTTAACATTTATTCACCCATTTGATGATTTAAAAGTAATTGAGGGACAATCAACATTATTTTTAGAAATTCTTAATCAATCAGTTGAAAAAATTGATTTTTTGCTAGTGCCTATTGGAGGCGGAGGACTTATTTCGGGTGCAATTAATGTATTTAAACAATTATCAAAAAATACGAAAATTATTGGAGTTGAAACAGCGGGTGCAAGTTCGATGAAAAAATCAATTGAAAAAGGAATTATAACTGTACTTAAAAAGATTGATAATTTTGTTGATGGTGCCGCTGTAAGAAAAGTAGGAGATATACCATTTAAAATATGTAAAGACTATCTAGATGAAATAATTATTGTTGACGAGGGGGAAATATGTAAAACAGTTATTGATTTAAAAAAGCACTTAAATATTAATGCTGAACCCTCGGGTGCAATGTCAATAACAGCTCTGCGTCAAATAAAAGAAAAAATTAAAGGAAAAAACGTTGCCTGTTTAATTTGTGGAGGAAATAATGACAAAAAACGATTGCCTGAAATAAAAATAAGATCAAAAAAATGGATACTTAATAACTTAAAAAATATTTAAATTAGATGTTATTTAATAAATATTTTGGATTATTACGCAACTAATGAATAAACCAACAATAATCGATATATCAAAAGCAACTGGGTTTTCAAAATCTACAATATCAAAGTCATTGAACGATAGTAAAGAAATTAGTAAAAAAACTAAAAATATTATTATTAAATATGCAAAAAAAATCAATTATAAACCAAATTTTTTTGCCAGTCATCTAAGAAAAAATATCGTAAAAAATGTTGCTATAATTATCCCCAATATTTTAAATTATTATTTTGCCAAAGTTTTAAAAGGCGCACAACAAGAATTTTTTGATAAGGGATATGATCTTATGTGTTTTGTTAATGAGGAATCAATCTCAAGAGAAAAAAAAATACTTGAAAAGTTAAAAAACGGAAGTATTGCTGGATTAATGATATCACCTGCAAAAAATCCTTTTTCAAAAAAAATATCTAAACAACTTGTTGAAATTCAAGATTATCAAATTCCAATTGTGATGTTTGATAGAATTGTTGGTGACTTTAAATGCGATAAAGTTTTTATTGATGATTTTCAAAGCACCTATGATATTGTGAAACATCTAGTTTCAAGAGGAAAAAGTAAAATAGCCTTAGTTTCACCAATTCATGAAACTCTTATTGGTAAAAAAAGATACGACGGTTACAAAAAGGCTCTAAAAATAGAAAAAATTGAGTATGATGAAAACTTATATATTCCTTTAAATAGTGGTAACACCATTCAAAGCGAAATTACAAAACTTGCAATCTCAAAAAAAATTGATTCAATTATTTGTATTGAACAACATATTACTGTTGCAATTCATAGTTTGATATTAAATTTAAAATTTAATATTCCTAAAGATATTGCGATAGTTGGTTTTACGGACGGACCATTATTTGAATTCATAAAGCCAAGTATAACCTCAATTAACCAACATGGTGAATATATCGGTAAATTATCAGCTAAAATTCTTATTGATAGAATAGAAAATAATAATAATTTAGATTTTGTTGAAGAAAAAGTTCCAACATCTTTAATTATAAGAGGTTCATCTTAAATTAATCATACAAAACTAGAGATGATTTTTTGTCAATTAAAGCTTTTTTTATTGCAAAAAGTGCTGGTTTAGGTCTTAACTGGTTATCAAATAAAAACCTGTTTTCATTTGTATGTTCACCAGGCCTATCAATCATTCCCCATGTATTAAAAGTAACAACACCATTGTTTCTTCTAGATATTAAAACCTTTATTACGTTTGAGTAAGCAGCTGCCTGTCTTTGGAGATCTTTATTTGATGGATTTTCTTTATTAATTCTGTAATCCATTTCCGTAACATGAAAATCTAACCCATTCCTATGAGACCAATCAATAATGGAAGCAAAAAAATCAAGTTTTTCTTTGTTTAGTGCTAATGTTTCAAGGTCTTTAAGATGAGCTTGCCAACCTATTCCATTGACTCTAAAACCATTTTCCTTTAAATATAATATAGTTTCAAGAACTCTTTTCCACATCAAAGGTTCCATTCCTCCATGTTGATTATAAACTAAACTAATATTTGGGGCATATTTATTAGCAATTTCAAAGGCTTTAATTATGTATATTGGAATTCCATCATCATTTAATCCAATTTGAGTCCAAGGATTTTCCCATTTTTTAAATCCTGGTTTTTCTGCAAACCACTCCCCTTTCCTAGTGACTGTTTCATTTACAACATCCATCCATTTAACATGTGGATTATCATTGATTTTAATACATAAAGCAGTAAAAAATTCATTTAAATTTGTTAATAATTCTTGTTTTGTTCTATTATCATTTTTAGCCCACCAAGATGCCTGAGGGCTGACGGGTCCATGAATTCTCAATGTTATATTATTATCATTAGCAAATTTTAAGTAATCGTCAAGCTTTGACCATCTCCATATACTAGGTTCAGGATGAATTTGAGCTTGCTTAGCACAATTTTCAGGCGTTGAGTAATTAAATTCATTTAGAAAAAGTTCCGAAATAGGAGTATTTAGTTGTTTGTGATTTAATGTTGCCCCAACAAAAAAAGAATCAATGCTATAATTGTTTTCTTTTAAAATATTTTTAATTGAATATTTATCCTGGCTAAATGATAAAAAGAATCCAAATAATAATATTAAAATAGATTTCATAGATTCCAATTTAAAAGAATATTGGTGAAAAGAATATTAAAATACCAATAACAATTAGAACTAAAACAACTGAAAGAACAATATCTATTGTTGAATATGAATTATCTGCATTTAACCTATCTTGGGCTGATAAAGTACCATAAGATAAACCTCGAATTTTTTGATAATCTGGTTCAGAGGTTAAAATAGATACTGAAATACATAAAATAACAGAAAATAAGAACATCCAAATTGCCATATAAGAAAAATTAATAGAAGCAAATTCAAATAAAAAACCACTATCTATTATTCCTTCATTTGTTGCAATCTCTGAACCTAATCTTAATACAAGCAAAAACAAACCACTGAAAAGAGTAACAATAGCAGCTTGAGAATTAACTCTTTTCCATATTATTCCAAGTAGAAAAACAGTTGTTACAGGTGGTGCTATATAAGCTTGAACATTTTGAAGGTACTGATACATTACTCCACCTCCAATTTTTTCCATAATTGGAATCCAAGCAATTCCTAATATCACAATTACTACAGTTGCGATTTTACCCACATTAACTAAGTATTGTTCAGATTTTTCAGGACTGATTTGTTTGTAAATATCAATTGTAAAAATTGTTGAGCAGGAATTAAAAACAGATGCCAAAGAACTCATTAATGCAGCCATTAATCCACCTGCTACAAGTCCTTTTAATCCTACTGGCAATAATGTAGTTACCAACATAGGAAAGGCCCTGTCAGCTCTTTCTAAGCCAGTTTCAGGGTCTATAACACTAAAAATTTCAGGGTTTTGTATAGTTAATGCATATGCAATTATTCCGGGTACAAGAAAAATAAGAATTGGTAATAGTTTTAGATAAGCACCAAAAATAGCCCCTCTTCTACCAATAGTTATGTTATTTGCAGCTAAAGTTCTTTGAACAATATACTGATCTGTACACCAATACCATATACCTACAATAGTACCTCCAAAAAGTAGTCCTGCCCATGGAAATTCTGGATCATCCCAAGGTCTCCACATATTAAAATGTTCAGGGCTAACTTCAGTTACAGTCTTTGTTAACTGATTCCATCCTCCAACTTCTTGAAAACCTAAATAAGTAATAATAATAGATCCAGCAATTAAAACAACAGTTTGTAATGTCTCGGTATAAACAACAGCTTTTAATCCTCCAACTATTGTATAGATTCCAGTAAATACAACTATTCCAATTGCTCCAACCCAAAAATCTAAATTTAATAGCTCAGATACAACAATTCCCCCAGCATAAATAGTAACCGAAACTTTGGTTATAACATAGGCAAATAAAGAAAAAACTGAAAGAAACCACCTTGATCTACTATCAAACCTTTTTTCCAAAAATTCAGGCATTGTAAATGCTCCACTTCTTATATAAAAAGGCAAAAACAACCAACCCAGTAAAAGAACGATCCATGCATGTAACTCATAATGTGCCAATGGAGTTCCAGATGAAAAACCAGTACCAGCAAGACCAACAACATGTTCTGATCCTATGTTAGATGCAAAAATTGATGCTCCAATTACAAACCATCCAACATTTCTTCCTGCAAGAAAATAATCTTCTGTATTTTTATTTCTCTGTAGAGCTACCCAAATTGCCACTCCAATTAGAATAGCAAAATAAATTCCTAAAACTACCCAATCTAATCCCTCAAATATTGATTTTGTTGCTTCCATAATTTATTTTATATAATTAAATAATATGTTTTCTATTAGTTCTTGTTTACCACTTTTTAAATCTAATTTACCATTAAATTTTGCCAATTTATATAAGTCATCTAAACTTAATTTACCCTCTTCAAACTTCTTTCCATCTCCAGAGTCAAAACTTTTATATCTTTTATTGAGCATATCAACCAAAGGAGAATCAGTCAGTAACTTATCAGCAATAAGTAAAGCTCTTGCAAAAGTATCTGCACCTCCAATGTGAGCTAAGAACAAGTCTTCTAAATCAGTGGAATTTCTTCTAAGCTTAGCGTCAAAATTTACACCACCACCTTTTAATCCACCGACTTTTAAAAAAACTAACATGGCCTCTGTTGTTTCCTGGATATTAATAGGAAATTGGTCAGTATCCCAGCCATTTTGGTAATCTCCTCTGTTTGCATCAATACTACCTAGCATACCGGAATTGGCAGCTACAGTTAGCTCATGTTGAAAAGTATGCTGAGCTAAAGTGGCGTGATTTACCTCAATATTAATCTTAAAATCTTTATCTAACTCATATTCTTTAAGAAAACCAATTGATGTAGCAGTATCAAAATCATATTGATGTTTAGATGGTTCCATTGGCTTTGGTTCAATAAAAAATGTACCATTGAATCCTTTTGACCTAGCATAGTCTCTACACATTTTTAAAAATTGAGCCATATGATCAAGTTCTCTGCCCATATCAGTATTTAGTAAAGACATGTAACCTTCTCTTCCACCCCAAAAAACATAATTCTCTCCCTCAAGTGCAATTGTAGCATCTAATGCTAATTTAATTTGACCTCCCGCTCTTGAAACTACATCAAAATCTGGGTTAGTTGCAGCCCCATTCATATAATGTGGATTTGAAAAACAATTTGCAGTTCCCCATAATAGTTTAATACCAGACTCTTGTTTTTTCTTTTTAATATACTCCGTTATATAAAGTAACCTCTCTTCAGACTCTGAAAAGGTACTGGCCTCCTGAATCAAATCAAAATCATGAAAACAAAAATAATCAAATCCCATTTTAGATATAAATTCAAAAGCTGCATCTGCTTTATCTTTTGCAGATTGAAAAGGGTCATTTGACTTATCCCATGGAAAACTTTGTGTGCCAGATCCGAATGGATCTGCTCCTTGTCCACAGAAAGAATGCCAGTAAGCAACTGCAAACTTAAAGTGTTCTTTCATAGTTTTACCAGCGACCAATTTATCTGGGTTGTAATATTTAAAAGCAAAAGGGTTTTTGGATTCTGTTCCTTCGTAATTAACTTTATTAATTCCTTTAAAAAACTCTTTATTTCCAATTGTTACCATAATATGTTAGTTTATAATTTTTAATAGATTTTCTTTCCACAAATTGTAGGCATCTTTGTAAGAGGATTTATTATTTTCAGGTTCAAATGATTTGACGTAATCATTTTTAGTTGTTTTTTGTGAATATGACTTAAAATTTTTTGTATTGTAACCAGCTGCTCTTGCGGCACCGTAAGCCCCTGTTGTATCATAAATTTCTATCTCTCTTTCTAAGACTGTTGATATTGTATTAGAAAAGATTTCAGAACGAAATAAATTATCATTTCCAGCTCTTACTAATTTGGGTGTAAAATTATCATTAATTAAGATTTCCATTCCATATATAAATGAAAATGCAATTCCCTCAAGTGATGCTCTATACAAATGTTCTTTTGAGTGTCTATTAAGATTAAGGTTTTTTAAACATGTTCCAATATTTTTATTATTGAACATTCTTTCACTACCATTTCCAAAAGGATAAACAAGCAAACCATTAGAACCTACTTTGACTTCACTTGCAAGATTATTCATTTCATCATATTCTCTTGCCGAAGTTAGGTTTTTTAACCACTTATATTGAATTCCTGCTCCGTTTATACATAAAAGTTTACCAATCAACTTATTAGAATTAGAATAATTTACATGTGCAAAATTATTTAAGCGTAGCGATTCCTTAGATTTAATACTGTCTGTTAAAGCATATAATACACCAGAAGTTCCTCCAGTTGCAGCTACTTCTCCAATATTCAATACATTTAAAGTCATAGCATTGTTTGGTTGATCTCCTGCTCTATATTTTATTGGTGTTCCTTTTTCAAGTCCAGTTTCTTTAGATCCAATGTAAGAAACGTAGCATTGATCACTAAAGTTTTCTACAATATCAGGTATTAAATCATTATCAATATTATAGTAATCTAGAAGCCAATTAGCAGTTTTATTTTCTTTGAAATCCCAGAACATACCCTCGGAAAGGCCAGTTATTGTTGATGAAATATCTCCTGAAAGCTTGTAGGAAATATAATCACCTGGTAATAAAAATTTATAAATTTTCTGGTATAAATCAGGTTCATTTCTTTTTACCCACGCAAGTTTAGATGCTGTAAAATTGCCAGGAGAATTTAATAAATGATTAGAACATTTATCTGATCCAATTTCATTAAAAGCTTTATTGCCAATTTCAACAGCTCTCCCATCACACCAAATTATAGAATTTCTTAAAGATTTTCCATTTTTATCAATAACAACTAAGCCATGCATTTGATATGAAATACCCACACCAATAATATCCTTAGAACGAATTTGACTTTCATTAATTATTCTTTTTGTTCCTGAACATATTAAATCCCACCAGTAATCAGGATCTTGTTCAGCCCATCCATTTGACTTTGAAATAATATCCATTTCATTTTTTGGCTCTTGAATCAAGTTAACTTTCTCACCAGATTCTGCATTAGTTAATGCAATCTTGAGTGAAGAACTACCTAAATCATAGCCTATGTAATACATAATATTTATTCTATTATTGTATTTATAGTTTCTATAGAACCATCTTCTTTATGAAACATCTCAGTATATTTTACATTTCTCAAAAAATCTTTTCCTGAAATTTGAGTATCATGGTAAAAGAAATACCATTTATTATCAACTTCCAATGTTGAGTGATGGTTTGTCCACCCTTGGACAGGGTTATTCATAATTCCTTGGTAAACAAAAGGTCCATAAGGGTTGTCACTTGTAGCATATACAATGAGATGAGTATTTCCGGTCGAATAACTTAAATAATATATACCATCTTTTTTGTGAACCCATGCTGCTTCAAAAAATCGTCTTTCATGATCTTTTGTTAAAATTGGCATGCCTTCCTTATCAATAATTCTAACTGGTTTTGGTTCTTCAGCAAAACTTACCATATCATCAGACATTAAAGCAATTCTTGGTGAAATTGCTGGACTATTAGGTATGCCATTATCTTGAGTTTCACAACCTGATGGTGTGTACTGATTGTTTTCATCCCATCGTTGTAATTGACCTCCCCAAATACCTCCTATATACATGTAATATTTTCCGTCATCATCTTTATACACACTTGGATCCATGCTGTAGCTTCCCTCAATAGGATCTTTCTTAGATTTAAAAGGACCCTCAGGTTTGTTTGAGACTGCTACTCCAATTTTAAAAATATCTTCTTTATCTTTTGTAGGAAAATATAAGTAATATTTTCCATCTTTTTCAGCAGCATCTGGTGCCCAAAATTGTCTTTTAGCCCAGGGAACATCATTTAAGTCAAGTGCGACGTCGTGAATCGTCACAGGTCCTCCAATAGAATCCATTGACAAAACCCTGTAATCTCTCATAGCATATTGGCTACCACAATCATCATATAATGGATCTTTTTCAATTATATCGTGAGAGGGATAAATGTAAATTTTTCCATTGAATAAATGCGCAGATGGATCAGCAGTGAAAATTTCCGAAACTAAGGGGTCATTTAAAAAATTTTTTTGGCAATAAGAAAATGATGTAAAGATTAGTAATAGAATTATTATTTTTTTCATTTTATAAATATTTTATTTTCTGAGAAATCTCTCATGTTTTTAAGTTTTCTTGAATACTTTTCAACAATATTTTTATTTTCTGGATAATGTGAAATATTAATTGACTGATTTTTATCATTTTTCATATCAAATAACATTTTTTGCGTAACAATAATTTTAGTTCCAGAAACATGTGTTTTCGCCCCATATTTATTCTTTCGTGTCTCTGGATAATAAAGAATCTCGTGATATGAGTATTCTTTATCTTGAACAACCTCTCTAAACTGATATCTACTGTAAATTTGGTCTTTAAAATCTAGATTTGGGTTTTTTAATAATTGAACAAAACTTTTACCGTGAATGTAATCAGGAGGATTTAATCCAGCAAGTTCACTAATAGTAGGGTATATATCTACATATTCAACCAATGCATCAGATTTCACATTTGATTTCATACCTGGTGAAGAAACAATTAATGGGACATGAATTGCTTCTTGAAATGTATGATGTTTACACCAAAAACCATGTTCGCCTAGAAAAAAACCGTGATCACTCCAAAATACAATTGTGGTATTTTCTCTCAGATCAAGATCATCAAGAGCATTAATTAATTTACCAAGCATTGCGTCCATATAGCTTACACTTGCATAATATGACTTAATTAAATCCTTTTCCATTTGAGCTGATACAGGGCCATTTTGGGGAATGTCTAAATAAGCGTTTCTTAACTCAGACCATTGATGATTAGCTCGTGATGGAGCGTTAATTGGAATATCTCTTAGATTAGAATAGACAATATCATCATCACTGTACAGATCACCATATTTTTGTGGCTGGATAAAAGGTAAATGTGTGGAAATATAACCAACTGCCAGAAAAAAAGGATCACCTGACTTTTTAAAATTGCTGAGTGTTTTAATTGCATAATCAGTCAATTTGCCATCATTATAGGCATCGTCACTAACATTTGCATATTCAAAAGCTGGACCTTTCAATTTACCATTTGATGGGTGACGTTCGTTTCTATCTTTTATAGATTTTATAGATTTAGGATTTTGATATCCAGTAAAATTTTGAAATGATTTGTGAATATCCCATTCATCAATATTATCTCTTGAATTATGATATATCTTTCCAAGAGATGCTGTTTTATATCCATTTTTTCTAAAAAGTTTTGCAAGTGTTACTGCTTTAGGTAAATCTTCATCAGCTCTTGAATAATATCTATAAAATCGAGAGTTATTTCCCCTTACTCCAGTTAAAATACTTGCTCTGCTAGCACCACAAACAGCAACATTTGTATAAGCTTGATTAAATTGAACACCTTCTCTCGCCAACTTATCAATATTTGGTGTTATCATCTGATCATAACCATATGAATTAATTAGAGGTCTTAAATCATCAACGCCAATAAATAATATGTTTTGCTTTTTCTCTTGTGAAAATGATGATAACCATAAAAAAAGAAACACATAGAATAGTCTAAAATTCATTTAATTTGTTTTAAATTGAATTAAAAAAGGAGGACTTCATCCTCCTATTATGTTTACAAATAAAAATAACTTACTGTTTTCTTGCCTCATTAGCTACTTTTAAAAGCTCTTGAGCTAACTTATTACCAAATCTTTTTGTAAGTTTTTCTTTAATATTATTGTAACCAACTCTATAAATTGCCTTTTTTTCTTCAGCTGAAGATGCACCACTTTGTTTAATACTATTTGCATTTTCAACAATTTGAGCTAATTGAACTTTACTAAAAAAAATAGCATCTTTTTCATTTAGATTCATTTTTTCAATTACATAATTTGATATTTTATCCGCGTTTTTTTGTTGCCATTTAGTAGCATTTTGAGAAAATGTAAAAAGTGGCAAAGTCAGAAATATTATAAATAAAATCTTTTTCATATTATTAATTTATTAATTCGTTAGTATTAATTTCACTAAGTGGAATAGCAAGTTTCATTATTTCAGCTTGATTAGTTGAAAAGGGAACTTCTCTATTTGCCGCATATTTTTTAGCACCAACGGCAACTTTTGTTGTACCAATAGCATTGTTGTGAGGTAAAATTGTATTGTCTAAAAAATATTGCATTCCTCTTCTTCTTACATGAAAAGAATCTTGCCCCTCACCGATTAATTCAATTTTATACTCATTCATAATAGCATCTCTGAAAGAAGCTTGTCCATTACTAAATTCAGCTCTAACTGGTACACCAGCTCTATCAAGAACTGGCTGTAAATATGTCATTTGCTGGCCATTACCTAATTCATTAGATATCTCAGCTAACATTAATAAAAGTTCTGCATATCTCATATCAACAATATTTTGACTATTAAATTGATTTTTATGAGATCTATCTTTTTCTGTCCATTTAAATAAATATGGGTGAGAATTTCCAAAGTTACTTCTCCAAGTTGCTGAGGGATATGTTCTAACCCTTGCAGCTGGTTTGTCGTATCTAAAATAATCATATAAATAGGTTGCCGCATATCTTTTATCAGGCATGGTATTTAGATTATTTGGATTGTAGGTTAAGCCACCACCGTATGTTTTTAAGTGATTGTCATGTTGAAATGCTGTAACTCTAAACCAGCCAAAATGTTGTCCAGCTTTATATTTCCACGGTGTAAAATTTCTTCCCATTTGAGAATTTGTTGCATCCTGTGAAATTTGTAATTCAAAGATAGACTCTGATGAATTTTCGCCTTCCACTGTGAATAAACTACCAAAATCAGATACAAGTGAATATTGTCCATAAGCTTTTATACCTTCATCATATGCCATTGTCCAATAATCCATTGACCCACCAGAGGTTTGAAGACTTGCATTTGTGGCAATTGCCATATAAATTTTAGACAATAACATATTAGCGGCATATTGTTTAGGATATCCGACACCGGCATTTCCATTCATTAAACTTGAAGCCATTTGAAGGTCAGATATAATTTGACTGTAAATATCTATTTCAGGAGACAAAGCTTTATTAGTATTCCCTTGAGTTGGTAAGTCTGTCCATAAAGGAAGATCACCCCAAAGTGTAACTAATCTAAAATATGACCATGCTCTTACAAAATATGCGTGTCCAGCAACATCATTAAAAGCAACTTCGTCTTGACTTTGAGGGTCTGAAAACGTATTTACATGAGTAATAACTCCATTGGCTCTTGCAATAGTTTGGTATAATCCTTGCCACAAAAATTCAGCATCAAGGTGATACCCAGGTTTTAAAGAACACAATGTAGTCATATCTCTTGTATTGATTCTGTTTCCACCTTTGCCAGTATACATTAATCCTGAAAATAGATTTTCAATAAATAAGCGTCTTTCCTGATTATCATATGAAGTAATAGATTGATATATACCATCTCTAGCTGCCTCAGCACTTTGAACTTCTTGATATAAATTTTCAAGAAGAAAAGGAGGATTTTCTTCCAATTCACATGATATTGAAAACAACATTGGAATTATTAGAAAGTATTTTAAGTATTTCATTTTATATATTGATTTTAAGTATTTCATTTTTTAAAAAGTTAAATTTACACCAACTAGAACAGATCTTGAGTTTGGCTTATTGTTCCAGTCAACACCTTGAATTAATCCGTCATACATAAATGTTGTTATTTCAGGATCATAACCTGAATAATTTGTCCATGTAAATAAGTTTGAACCTGTGACATAAACATTAGCAGATTTTATAAAATTATCTGATTTCATTGGAATGTCATAATTCATTGTTATGTTTTTAAGTCTTAAATAACTACCATCTTCAACAAATCTATCCATAGCTGCTGCAAATAAGTTTGCTGAATAGCCTAGTCTAGGATATGTTCCACTAGGATTTTCAGAGGACCATCTATCATTCCATGCCTCACTCAGAATATTTCTATAGGTACCCTCTGCAAATCCAAATCTATACATATTTCCATTTACTATATCATTCCCCTCAGTACCATTAAATAAAGCTCTAAGTGAGAAGTTTTTATAAGATATATTTAGATTAAAACCATAAATATAATCTGGGTTTGGATTACCAATTATAGTTCTATCATCTAAATCAACCACTCCATCACCATTTAAGTCTAATGCTTTGATATCGCCAGGTTGTGACATGGCCCCATTAATTATGTACATTTGGTCTCCGGATTGAAAAACACCATCTGTTTTCCATCCATAAAACAATGCTGTTTCTTGTCCTTCTAAGAAAATGTTTAAAGGAAACTTTATACTATTTCCTCTACTTGGAGCATTACCTAAATAAGACGGGATTTGTTGAACACCATAATTACCATTACCATCATCCATTAAAACATTTCCTGGTGTAAGACCAAGATTTTCAATTTTAGTTTTATTAAATGCAATATTTCCACCAACTGAAAGATTGAAATCTCCTTTCTCATGTAGAATCACATCTAAACCTAGCTCAAGACCTCTGTTTTGCAATGTTCCTCTGTTAATTAACATATTTCTAAAACCAGATGAAGTAGGAATTGGAGTTTGTTGCAATAAATCTTTTGTGTCTTTTTCATATACATCAATAGTGCCAGAAATCTTTCCATTATTAAAACCAAAGTCAATACCTACATTTAATTGTTCTGTAGTTTCCCATGTTAAATCTGGGTTTGGAATATTGCTTAAAATTATAGGAACAGTCGTTCCATTAGTTGGCGTTCCATATAAACTAGATGAGGCACCATAATTAGGAAGAGTTCCATAAGGGCCAATACCATGGTTACCAATTTGTCCCCAACCTGCTCTTAGCTTGAGACTTGAAAATAAATCTAAATTTTGAATAAACTTTTCACTTCCAGCTCTCCATGCAAGTGCAAATGAGGGAAAAAATCCATAACGATTATCCTCTGAAAACTTTGACACACCATCCCTCCTAAAACTAGCAGTAAACACATACTTATTTTTAAAGGTATAATTTACTCTACCAAGAACCGAGAACAACTGCTGATCAGCAGCTCGTAAATTTAGTGGATTTGAAATCACTTGACCTAAAAATGGTTGATCTATTCCAAGCGAAGCTGTTACAAAATCCTGAACAGCATATGTGCTATTAGAAACATCTCTAACATCATAAGTGATACCGAGTGTGGCATTTACCCTGTGATTTCTATTTATGTTACGATTATATCTTAAAAAATTATTTACTTGATAAGTAAGAGCATTTAACTTCATTTGTTGATATAAACCATTAGCATTTGCTCCCTGCCAAGTTGTAAGTCCATAAAATCTTTTTCTGTCCTTATCTCTTAGGTTTCCTCCAAATCTAAATTCATATTGTAATCCAGGAATATTAAACTTGTATTTTAAAGCAAGAGAAGCAATAACCCTATTTTCATTTGATTCATCTGTAAAATCATCAATCCAAGATATGGGATTAGATAAGGCACTGCCATCAAAGAAATCGCTTAAATCCTCTAAACCATTTGCTCTAATTGGATTGTAGGTAGCTGTCTGTTGAACAAAACTTTGATCTCCACCAATTAAGTCACCACCTTCTGCAAAATCTGATTCACTAAAAAAAGCAGAAAATCTAGCTTCAACTCTTAACTTATCATTGATATCATAGTTTAAGTTCAACCTTAAGTCAGTCGTCTTAAAACTAGCATTTTCAATTAATCCGTTCATGTCATTAAAGCCAGCTGATAAATAATAATCTCCAGCATCACTAGCACCTGAAAATGTAACTCCTAAATTGGAACTGATTCCTTGCTTATAAATGTAATCTTGCCAGTCATAAATTAAATTTGGAGTATTATCAATCACATCAGATGGGGTTCCATCTGGATTAGTTAAAAATGAATAAACATTATCTCCATCTATTCTATACCTTGGACTTTCATCAGCAGCAAGCCTAGCTGCATTAGAATAATTTGCATATCCAACCCCATCTAGCATATCATATGTTTTTGTTATTTCTGTAACACTTGTAGTAAAATATGCGTTAAATTTTCCTTTTCCATCCTCCTTTGATCCAGATTTTGTTGTAATTAAGACAACACCATTTGCTCCTCTAGAACCATAAATTGCAGTTGCAGATGCATCTTTTAAAATTTCTATTCTTTCAATATCACGTGGATTAATACCATTTAAACCACTTTGAGCATCCTGGCCAGTATTTCCCGTTCCAACAGCACTAACATCTTCTCCAGCAGATGATATGATAACACCATCAATAACATAAAGAGGCTCATTATTTCCTCTCAAGCTGTTTGTTCCTCTAATTCTAACACTAACACCTGAGTTAGGATTTGCAGCATTTTGAGTTACTTGAACACCTGCTGCTCTTCCTTGCAATAGCTGATCAACAGTATTAGAAGCTCTGGAAACATCATCGGAAATCTTTACGGAACTAACAGAACCTGTTAAATCTCTTTTAAGTACTGTACCGTAGCCTACAACTACAACTTCATCAAGAGCTTCAGTGTCGGGTTGAAGATTTACTGATATAGAAATTTGGTTTGAAACATCAACTTCTTCATTCAAGTATCCGATATAGGAGATTATCAAAGTTTGTTCTGCATCAAGAGGAATTGAAATTGAAAAGTTACCATCAAAATCGGTGATAGCACCAATAGTTTCTGATCCTTTAAGCTGAACTGTTGCACCAGGTAGTGGTGAACCATTTTCATCATTTACTAAACCAGTAACCGTTTTAGATTGTGCTAAAACAAAGAATGGTAATAGTAAAAAAAGTATAATAATTTTTTTGATTTTCATTTTATTTTTTTTAGGGATCGCCAATTTATTAATAAGATTTTATTTTAAAAAATTACGAAATCGATTTCATTTAACATAAACAATTTGTTATGACTAATTAACTTGGTAATATATTAAATATATTTAAAATTACGAAACCATTTTCTTAAAAATTCCACAAAAAAAAGTTAGTTTTTATATTAAAACAATAATAATTAATAACATTATTTGAGGAATTTTGATTTTTCAATATTGATTAAATGAGTTAATAAAAGAATTGGAAAGAAGATATAATTAATTAAATTTGCCATCATTATTTGGTCGCGTAGCTCAGCTGGATAGAGCATCTGCCTTCTAAGCAGACGGTCGCACGTTCGAATCGTGCCGCGATCACTTTAAACCTCACTTTCTTGTGAGGTTTTTTTGTGTATTTATAATAAAAGAAATTAATATTAAAAATGGTCATTTTTTTGATTATTATAAAATAATTTGTAACTAGTTACGAATTAAACAAACAACTATGAAAAATATATTATCAATCCTAATGAAGCCTCTAATTTTTGGGGCTTTTTTATTTTAAACCATAGAATTATTTTTATAATTATATAACTGATAATTAACGAAATATGTTAACCTAACTTTAAAGTGAGTTTTTTTTTATTTTAATATTTACTAAATTCAGAGTATACATATTACGTTATGAAAATTGTCCTAAAAATAATATTAATACTTATCTTTTTTTCTTCATGTCAAAAAAACAAAATTGGAGAAAATTTTATTTTATTACCATCTGTAAAAAAAGCAGAATACAATGGAAAATTATCATTATTTAACAGTAAATCAGATTTTGTTTTTTATTCTGAATCAAATGAACTTCCAGTTTTATTAAGTCAAACATTCAATCTGAAAAAAGGCACAACAAGTAAACATAACTTATCATTTAGAATTGACAATGAATTAGACATACCTGATGAGGGTTATCATTTAAATATTTCAAAAGAAAATATTGAAATTATAGCAAAGGATAAAGCTGGATTGTTTTATTGTTTTAATTCATTAAACCAGTTAATTACTGATTCAAATAATCAAAACATCAATTTACCAATTATTTCAATTAAGGACTTTCCTTCTTTAAAGTATAGATCAATTCATATAGATGTTAAGCACCATACTGAAAAAAAAGAATATTATTTAAAACTTATTGACGAATTAGCTTCTTTAAAAATCAATGGCATAATCATAGAATTTGAAGATAAACTTGGATACGAAAAAAGACCAATTATTGCTGCTCCGGATAGTTATTCGATTTCTTGGTGGAAGAGCTTAAGTTACTATGCTAATGAAAGGAATATTAAGATAAGTCCCCTAATCCAAGGTTTGGGGCATGCCTCTTTTATTCTTAAACATGACAAGTACAAAGCTTTAAGAGATGTATCAGATAATGATTGGGCTTTCAATCCCCTTAATACAGAAACATATGATGTTCAATTTGATCTTTACAAAGATGCAATTGAAGCTACCCCTTATGGTCAATTTTTACATGTAGGAGGTGATGAAGTAAGAGTTATTGATAGAGATGGAAAAAAGGGATTCGAGCTTAATCTACTGTGGTTAAATAAAGTTTCAGATTTCGCTAAAAAAAATAATAGAATACCAATATTTTGGGATGATATGTATCTAAAACATGGTGGTGTTTGGAATATTACAAGGAATACAAGTCTTTCAAAGAATGATGTAAATAATATTTGGAAAAAAAATAAAAAACAACTTACTGAGTATATTGATGATTTTCCAAAAAACTGCATATATATGAGATGGAATTATTTTTACCCATTGGCTGAAGGAAATCTAAAAACAATAGACTGGTATAAAGAAAATAACATGAAAGTAATGGGGGCTACTGCTGGACAAACAAGATGGATATTAATGCCTCAAGATTATAGTAATATTGAATCGATTAAATCATTTTCATTGACATCTGTTAAAAAAAATTTAGATGGTTTATTATTAACTCTATGGGATGATGATTCTCCGCATTTTGAGTTGTACAAAAGAGGTATTTATTCCTTTGCTGAATATACCTGGGGAGGAAAAGATTTGAATCCTAATGATTTTAAATCAAATTTTAGACATCGATATTTTTCTCCAGATTTTAGTGATATTGAGTATAGTTTTATTGATGAATTAGATATGCCAGTTAGAGATTGGGCTAATTTATTTGTTGTTGAAAAAAAGCATAGAAATCAAATTACTAAAACTAGTTTGCCATTAGAAACTCATATTGTAGAGCTTCCAGAAATAAACAATTCAGGAAAATGGAATCAAAAATTTGATAAAAAAATATCTATTGCCAAAAACCACATTAAAGATCTAAAAATAATAATTGAAAAAATAAAACTGCAACAAACGAAAACAATAAGAGGAAGTTATGCATTAGAAGTTTATGAGCAAGTTGCAAAAGTGGCTTTATTTAGCTATGAAACTTTTATTGCTATTTCAAATTTTGACAACGGAAAAAATGATCTAAGTAGTTTGTTAAATAAAGGAAATGAATTTGTTTCAATCAGAAATAATTTTGAAGAAGTATACTCAAAAAGTAGAAACATTATCAAGCCAGACAACTATATTCTTGATCAAGATCATCACAATCACACAGCTAATCAAACATTAAATATGGATTGGCAATTTATAGCTGAAATTAAACTTTTTGAAAAAATTAACTTAACTTATAAGTGAAATGAAAAATATTTATAATTGGCACAAAAATTTTACCGAAAAAAAGAGATTGTATTGGGATTTATCTCACTACCAAGCTTATTGGATATCTTGGTTTAAAGGAATAGTAATGGGTTTAATAATTGCTTTTCTTGTTTCTTGTAATTCCTTAAACAATAATGCTGAATGGATATACTTATTTGATGGAGAAAGCACAAATGGCTGGAGAGCATATAATGGAGAAGAAATTCCAAGTAAATGGGCAGCTGTAGATGGGAATTTAACTTTTGACACTCAGTTGAAGAAAGAAGAAAATTGGGAAGGTGGTGGAGATATCATATATTACCTTGAAGAATTTGATAATTTTGAATTATACCTAGAATGGAAATTACCAGTTGGTGGTAACAGTGGAGTTTTTTATCATGTAAAAGAAGGTTATTCAGCTCCATATGCTGTTTCTCCTGAATATCAATTAATTGATGATTTTGGATGGGGAAAATTAAACAACTCTGAACTTGAGGATTGGCAAAAAGCTGGAGCAGACTATGCAATGTATTCTGCAGATGAAAAAATCAAAAAATTAAAACCTGCAGGTGAATGGAATACTTCAAAAATAAAATACACTGAAGAAAAAGTAGAACACTGGATGAATGGTGAACTTATAGTTTCTTTTACTCCCTACTCTAAAGATTGGTTTGAAAGAAGAAACTCTGGAAAATGGGATCAGTATCCTGATTACGGAAAATTCAAAAAAGGCTACATAGCACTACAAGACCATGATAGTCCCATATGGTTCAGAGAAATAAAAATCAAAAAATTATAAAATGATAAATAGAAGAAAGTTTTTAAAAAATTCATCCATTTTTGGAATTGCTCCTTTTTTACCTAATTATAATATTTTTAAGTCTATGAATAAAAAAATAAGAACAGCTCATATTGGAGTTGGAGGAATGGGAAAAGCAGATTTAAATGATATAGCTTCTCATAAAAAAGCTCAAATAGTTGCCTTATGTGATGTCGACAACAAAGCTCTTGTTGAAGCTGGAAAATTATTTCCAGAGGCAAAACTTTTTAAAGACTATAGGGTTATGCTGAAAAATATTCATGATGAAATTGATGCAGTTATTGTTTCAACACCAGATCACACTCATGCACCAGCATCTATTATGGCAATGGAGCTAAATAAACACGTTTATTGTCAAAAACCTCTAACTCACCATGTTTCAGAAGCTAGAGCGATGAAAAAGCTAGCTGAAGAAAAAAATCTAGTTACACAAATGGGTATCCAAGTTCATTCTTTTTATGATTATAAACTTGCAACATTGTTAATTAAATCTGGTATAATTGGAAAAGTTGACAAAGTTAGAGCATGGTGTCCAAAGAATTGGGGTTATGATGGTCCAGAACCCTCAGGAAATGACCCAATTCCAAATTATCTAGACTGGAATTTATGGTTAGGAACTTCAAAAGAAAGACCATTTAAAGATAAAATTTATCATCCAGGGATGTGGAGAAAACTGGTTGATTTTGGATGTGGAACATTAGGCGACATGGGAGTTCATATTTTTGATACTCCATATAATGCTTTAGACCTAGACGTACCTTACACTATAAAGAATAAATGTAGAAAACCAAACAATTTTGGCTTTCCGGAAAAAAATTATGTTGAGTATGTTTTTCCTGGAACTAAATATACCACAGATACATTAACATGGATATGGGAAGATGGAAAAGATTCTCCAAAAAAACATAAAGATTTAAAATTACCTAATGGTGATAAACTTCCATTACAAGGAGCTATGTTTATGGGAGAAAAAGGAAAATTACTTCTTCCACATTTTATGGAACTACCTAAATTGATTGTAGATAATGAATATAAAGATTTTGATGTTTCAAAATTTGTTGATAACGGAGAATTAAGTGAAATACCTGTCAGAGATTATGGTAAAGAGTCGCACCTACATTATCATCAATTTATTGATACATGTCTTGGGGAAGATGAGTGTACTGCTCCATTTTCATATTCATCAAGATTAACTGAAACTATTCTTTTAGGAGTAATAGCTGGAAGATTTCCAGGGAAAACATTGCACTGGGATAGCTTAAAAGCAAAATTTAAGGAAGAAGAGGCTAATAAATATTTAGATTCTACTTATAGAAAATTTTAATTTATGAATAATTTTAGGAGAAGAGATTTTTTAAAATCATCAACACTTTTTGCAGGAGCAACCTTATTTAGCCCCTATTTACTTAGCTGTCAAAACCCAAACAATAAATTAAATATTGCCGTTATTGGTGTTGGAGGAAGAGGAGGCGCTAATTATAGTCCTATTTTAAAATCTGAAAACATAGTTGCCATGTGCGATGTTGATGACATTAGGGCAAAAGATGGATATGAGAAAATTAAATCTCAATTTCCAAATGTCAAAAAATTTACTGATTTCAGAGTGATGTATGATAAAATGCATAATGAGATTGATGCTGTTATAATAAGTACGCCTGACCACACTCACTTTGCTCCTGCCATAATTGCAATGGAATTGGGGAAACATGTGTATATGGAAAAACCATTGGCTCATAATGTATGGGAATGTAGGACTTTAAAAAAAGCCGCAAATTATTATAAAATTGTTTCTCAGATGGGCAACCAAGGCCATACAACTAATGGTGTTAGACAAATTAAAGAATGGTATGATGCAGGAATATTAGGTGAAGTTGAAGAAGTTCATGCTTGGATTGGGGAATTTAATTTTAGACCTGGACATTATTGGACACTGCCTGATAGCTTTCCCCCACCAAAAAATGAAATACCAAATCATTTAGATTGGGATTTATGGCTTGGTCCTGCTAAGAAAAGAGATTATAACCCAGTATATGTTCCTAAATCATGGAGAGGGTTTTTTGATTTTGGAAACGGTCAATTAGGAGATTGGTCATGTCACACACTAGATGGTCCATTTTGGACGCTAAATTTAGGTATGCCCACTGAAGTTGACTCTTATGTTGAGAACAGAATAAATAATCATCATTTTGTTTGTGAAAAATCAATTGTCACATATAATTTTCCCAAGAAAGATGAAAGACCTTCGGTTAAAATGAAATGGTATGAAGGAGGATTTAAACCAGAAATTGACCCGTCATGGCCAATAAAGGAACTTTGGGGTGGTGGAATGATAATGGTTGGATCAAAAAATTCCTTAATTACTGGGGGAAGACCAAATAATCCAAGGCTATTAATTTCTGATAATGAATGGGAAGAATTTCAAAATAATATTCCAGAACAGACAATTCCAAGACTCAAATGGGGAGATGAGACCCCTGTTCAAGAATGGATAGATGCAATTAAAAATAATTACCTGCCTGAATCAAATTTTAATTATGGAGCTGACCTAACAGAAATGGCACTACTTGGAACCCTATCACAAAGATTTGGTGCTAAAATAATATATGATTCACAAAACATGAAAATAACTAATCGTCCTGATATTGATGCATATATAAAAGAGCCAGCAAGAGAAGGATGGGAATACGGTAATTCAATTACTTAGATTTTTAAAATAAGCTTGGACTCTATTTATAGAGTTTTGTCTTATATCTTCCCAAAATAAATTAATATCTCCCTTATGGTAATCTTTTAAAGTTGATATTAAAATTGTATTAATTAAACCAACTTTTGGAGTTTTTAAAAAAACACCTTTGTCAATATTATCAATTTTTAATGCTTTAGAAAAAACCTTGCCGTTTAGAAATAATAGGCCTTTGTGATTGGAAAAATTAGATGTTTTTTTTGAATCCCAAGTTATTGGGTTAGAGCACAAAGCATCAGAAAGCCATTGCTTTTCAATTGTATAATTATATTTATCTTCTCTCTTAAATATTTTAAAAGTATTCCATGTGACAAAACCACCTGTTTCATTTGGATTTTCCATAAACTGCAAATCAAAAAAATCATTATCTGTTATTTTAGTACCAGGCAAATAGGCAGCTATTAGCTTGTTTTTTAATTCTTTACCGTCAAAAAAATCTTGTAGTAATCTTTTAGCATGTCCAGAACCTTGACTATGACCTGCAATTATAATTGGCTTACCATGATTGTAATTTTTAAGAAATGTTTCAAATGATCTTTTTATATCTTCATATGCTAGATTATATGCCTTTTCTCCCCCATTTTCCCATCTAAACTCATCAAATACTCTAAAATGGGCTTGTCTGTAATTTGGAGAATAAAGATTGCCTGAATCTAACCATGCAGTTGATTGATATTTAATAGAAGATTGCAATAAAACATTAGAGAAATCATTATCATATATATCTGAATTCCAATTAATATTTTTTCTATCAGTAAATAATGTTGGAACAATAAAAAAAACATCTACCATCATCAGGCCATTATTTTTATTTAAAAAAGTTAAATCAGATTTTTTTTCAGGATGAACTAGCCAATCATCTAAATTTAAATATGTTGGTTGCTTAGGTTTAGGATGTTTGTTAAAATCTGTTGTCTTATATTTAATCTCACCATTATTATCTTTTAATAAACCACATGATGATGAACTAATAATTATAAGAAAAATGAACAATAATTTACTACTTTTAAAAAACATTAAATCTAATTTATAATAAATATGAGAATTCAATTAAAAAAAATTTTTCTAATAACACAAATTTTTATTTTTCTAGCTTGTAATTCAAAAATAGATCAAAAGATCACAATTTCGAAAATAGAAGGATCTCCATCATTTGAAAGTTCTAAACTCTCATTAACTGAACAAGTTAAAGTTGATGATGAATATCAATTTTCTTTTGACGTTTTTGAGTATGAACTAGGTATTAAAACTGAAACAGAATATGATTATCACCTTGCTAATTCAGACAAAGGTCAACATATCCATTTTATTATAAATAATGAACCTTATTCTGCCTACTACTCTGAGAATTTTTTAAAAAAAATGGATGACGAAAACAATGTAATTCTAGCATTTTTGTCTAGATCACATCATGAATCAGTCAAGAATCAAAATGCATATATTTTAACTCAAATTAGTGATGAGCCTATTGATTTAAATAATGAATTTCTTTTTTACAGTAGACCAAAAGGCACTTACAAAGGGAAGGATACTGAAAAAGTTCTTCTAGATTTCTATTTAGTAAATACAGATATATCTACTAATGGAAACAAGGTTAGAGCTACAATTGGCGATACTGTTTTCTTTATAGATGAATGGGCTCCATATTATATTGAAGGTTTAGAGGAAGGAGATACTCAAATTAAATTAGAGCTTATAGATTCGAACGGAAATTTAATCGATGTACCATTCAATCCATCAATAAAAACTGTAACCATTGAGAAATAATTAATTCTTAGACCACTTTCTTAGTTTATTCATCTTTTCATACTCCACTAAAACTTCTTTTGATATAACCTTTAAAAATGAAGGATGTTGTTCAATAGCAAATTCAATTTTTTCAACTATGGATTCAACAGAATCATTTTCATAATCAATTTTTAAAGGCTCTTTAATTTCCATAGATTGTAATATACCTTTTTTCTTGATTCTTATTCCTCTTTTATCAAATGAACGTCTGAAGCCATCAATTACAATAGGAATAACTACTGGCTTAAATTCTTTTATTATATGTGCTGTACCTTTCCTAATTGGTTTAAATGGTGTAGTAGTACCTTGGGGGAAAGTTATAACCCATCCGTCATTTAGTGCTATTCCTATATTTGAAATATCACTCATTTTTACTTTTCTATTAACATCTTTCCCTTTATCCCTCCATGTCCTTTCAATTGAAACTGAACCTGCGTATGAAAAGATTCTTGGAAGTGGTCCAGATTTCATTGTTTCCCTAGCTGCAACAAAGTATATGTTAAGTTTTGGCTTCCATAAATAACCAACATTTTTTATTGAGTCTACTCTTCCGCTTAACCCAGCGTTAAAAACATGGAACATAGCTACCACATCAGCAAAATATGTTTGGTGATTTGAAACAAACAAAACATTTTTTTCTGGTAATTTTCTTAAGATTTCTGATCCTTCAATTTTAAGCCTATTGAAACCCTTAAATCTTTGATGAGTTAGTATACCTAAAATTCTTATTAACCAAGTTTTAATAAAAAGTATATGACCAAACGGGTTTCTTTTGAAAAATGGCACCTTATAAATTTGTCGACAAATATATAAACAATAAATTAGGACTTAATTATGGATATAAATTCATTTAAAATCATAAGCTAAATGAACGTATAATTTAATGATATGACAAAAAAATTTTTTTAATTTTAACAATCTGTGTTTAAAATCTTCAAACTTCACCCAATTAATTTATTGATATGGATTGTTATTATTTTAATTTCATGTCAAGATACACCAAAAACAAAAAATAACAATAAAAATAAAGCTATTGAAAATAAACAGAAAGTTAAATCAGTTGCCGATCAGTTTGTTTTGAGTGATGAAAATGCAATTCCATTTTTTTTCGAATACAACAAAAAAAATAAAGAAAATAAAGTGCGAATTGAGACTAGGTTTGGAAATATAGATCTATTATTATTTAACGAAACTCCATATCATAGATCCAATTTTATTTATTTAACCAAAAAAAAATATTTTGATGGAACCTCTTTTCATCGTGTGGTTAGAGATTTTATTATTCAAGGCGGAAATTCAGATTCATATGAAATATCTAAAAGAAGAAAAAAAATTGGTAGATATTTATTACCTCCTGATACAAAGAAAGGATTTAAACATCATAGAGGGGTAATATCTATTCCTAGCAGTGATATTGACAATCCATATAAACTTGCATCTCCTTATGAGTTTTTTATAGTTGTTGATATAAATGGTGCTTATCATTTAGATGAGAACTATACACCTTTTGGCAAAGTAATTAATGGAATGGAGGTAGTTGATTTAATTTCAAATATAGAAACAGACAGAAGAGAATGGCCAATAGATAATGTAAAGATTAAAGTTAAAATTCTTAACTAAACAACGCCAATTAAATGTGGATGCTTATTAATATAATTTTCAACCCAAATTTCTAACTCTTCATATTCGTGAGGAAGTAAAACTTTAGATGCTTTATCCAATTCCTTTTTAAATAAAGTAAAACTAAAAGTTACTTTTTTAAGAACATTTTTTGTGTATTGAAATACTTGACGAGCCATGCTTAAATTTAGGATTTGTTTTAGACTTTTAAATTTAAAGAAATGTTAAAATTTTCTTTTTATACTCCATTCATAGGTAAATTCAGAAACAATATCTCCAACACTATCATAACCTTTTGAACTAAGTTTTATTACAGCTGTAGTGTTATTTTTTGTTAAGTTTTGGAATGAATCTTTAATGACTTTTAAATCATTGCATTCAAAAACAATTTTTCCTTTGGCTTTTTTTAAAAATTTTGAAGAGTTTGAAACAACCAGCATAGAAATATTAAAGTCAAAATTATCTTTTTCTTTAATTATTAACATTCCTGTTGTTAATTCAGAGGCCATACCTTGAACTGCCCAATATAGAGACCTAAATGGATTACTATTAAACCAATTGTGTTTAACTCTTACTAAACATTTTTTATTGTTTAATTCACAAACTCTAATTCCACATAACCAAGCTGATGGAAGATATTTAAATAAAAATAAGTTGTATTTAAACATATTAGTCACCTATTGATGCCAAGTATCTCTCTGCATCTAATGCAGCCATACATCCTGTTCCAGCAGCTGTAACTGCTTGACGATATTCTTTATCTTGAACATCACCAGATGCAAATACGCCAGGAATATTAGTTTTAGTTGTCTTTCCATTGGTAATTATATAACCAGTTTTGTCCATATCAAGCTGACCCCTAAATAAATCAGTGTTGGGCTTATGCCCTATTGCAACAAAAAAACCAGTAATATTAATCTCTTCAGTTTTTTGCGTTTTATTGTTTATGATTTTCAAACCTTCAACAACATTATTACCAAGAACTTCAACAACTTCAGAATTATACTTTAAATCAATATTTTCTTTTGAATTTACACGATGTTGCATAGCTTTTGAAGCTCTCATTTCATCTTTTCTAACAAGCATTGTGACTTTAGAACATATGTTTGATAAATAAGTTGCTTCTTCTGCTGCAGTATCACCTCCTCCAACAATTGCAACTTCTTGTCCTTTGTAGAAAAAACCATCACATACGGCGCATGCAGAAACACCTCCGCCAATTAATTTCTGTTCACTTTCTAGACCTAAATATTTTGCAGATGCACCCGTTGAAATAATAATAGTTTTAGCATGAAGAACTGTTTCATGATTAATTATAACTTCATGAATTTCATCAGATTTTTTAGCAAAGGTTACTTTAGTTGCTTCTCCAATTCTAACATCTGTCCCAAACCTCTCTGCTTGAGCTTTTAATTCTTCCATCATTTTAGGACCATCAATTCCATTCGGATAACCAGGAAAATTATCAACATCAGTGGTTGTCGTAAGTTGTCCGCCTGGTTCCATTCCAGTATAAAGAACAGGGTTTAAATCAGCTCTTGATGCATATATTGCTGCTGTATATCCAGCAGGCCCTGAGCCTATAATTAAGGTTTTGATTTTTTCAATCGACATGCCTCCAAAATTAATATAAAAATTTGTGTTTGTTGTTAATCTAAAGAGTTTTATATTAGCACCCGTCTTCGGGGTGTAGCGTAGCCCGGTTATCGCGCCGCGTTTGGGACGCGGAGGTCGTAGGTTCGAATCCTGCCACCCCGACACTTTAAAGCAGTCAGATGGCTGCTTTTTTTTTATAACATAAAGTCTATTATATTAAATGAGTAAAATATATTTACATAATCGGGATGTGGCGCAGCTCGGTTAGCGCACACGGCTGGGGGCCGTGGGGTCGCAGGTTCAAATCCTGTCATCCCGACATTTTTTATATTTTTATATAATGAAGAGATTTATTTTAATTTTTACTTTTTTTATATCATGTGCACAAAATGATGATACAATCGTTACTCCATCGGAAATTAATTATACAATATCTAATATTCATGAAACAGCGTATGTTCCATGGAGTATTGAATTTATTGATAATGAAACAATAATTTACACTGAAAGAAGAGGTAAATTATTTCTATTGAAAAATGGAATTGCAACTGAAATTAATGGATTACCTGATGTTTTTCATAAAAACCAAGGGGGATTACTTGATATTGAGTTACATCCAAATTTTTCTAATAATAAAAAAATATATATATCTTTTTCAAAAGCTAATGATAAAGATGAGACAAATACTGCAATAGCAAGTGCAAAGCTAATTGAAAACAAATTAGAAGATTTAGAAATTATTTATTTAGGAGAAGAAATGACTTCAAAGTCTCTACACTTTGGATCTAGACTTCAATTTGATAATAATGGATATTTATATTTTACTATAGGTGATAGAGGAAATAGAGATCAAAATCCACAGGATATTTCAAGAGATGGAGGGAAAGTTTATAGAATTAATGAAGATGGTTCTATACCTGAAGACAACCCTTTTATTAATGAAAAAGGTGCTAAAACAGCAATATATTCTTTCGGACATAGGAATCCACAAGGAATGTTTAAGCACCCAGTTACAGGGAAAATATGGACTAATGAACATGGTCCAAGAGGAGGAGATGAAATAAATATTATTGAAAGTGGAAAAAACTATGGTTGGCCAAAAATTACATATGGAATTAATTATAGTGGAACAACAATCACTAATGATAAATCCTTAGAGGGGATGGAGCAACCTCTTTATTATTGGGTTCCATCAATTGCCCCAAGTGGTTTTGAATTTATAAGTTCAGAAAAATATGATAACTGGAATGGTAGTATTTTAGTTGGATCATTAAAATATATGTACTTAGAAAGATTAGTTTTAAACAAAAATAATAACATTAAGTACAGAGAAAAAGTTGCAGAAAAGATTGGCAGAGTTCGTGATGTAAAGCTTAGCCCTGACGGATACATTTATTTAGCAGTTGACAATAAGGGTATTTTTAAAGTTATTCCTAATTAATGATTATTGTTGCAGTTTCAGGTGGAACAGGGTCTGGTAAAACAACACTTGCAAAAAAAATCTTAAAAAATTATTCTAATCTTAAAGTAAATTATTTATCTCTAGATTTCTACTATAAAGATTATAGTGAACTATCTTTCAACAAAAGATCAAAAATTAACTTTGATCATCCAAATTCAATTGACTTTAAATTATTTTATCAACATATTAGTAAACATAGAAAAGGGGATGATATTAATACCCCCACATACTCATATAAAAAACATAAAAGACTAAAAAAAACTAACTTATTAAAACATGGAGATCTACTAGTTTTAGACGGTATTTTAATATTGTTAAAAAATAATATTAGAGAATTTTTTGATTTAAGTATATTTTTGGACTTGGATTCTTCTAAACGTTTACAAAGAAGGATTTCAAGAGATAATAGAGAAAGAGGAAGAAGTAAAGCTGAAGTAGAAGAAAGGTATTTAAAAATGATAAAGCCAATGCACAACAAATATGTTGAGTCTTCTAAAAATTTTGCAGATATTATTTTGAATGAAGATTATGACTTTGAATTGATTAAAAATAAAATCGATCAAAAATTATATGGAAATAATCAAAAAAATAAAAGATTCTAAATTTTTTAAACTTTTAAGTAATATATATATTCTAACAACTTTGATTTTTTTTATTTGGATTTTTTTTATTGACTCTAATTCAATTTTAGTAAATCTTAAATTAAAAAAAGAAATTAATGAGTTAAGAGATAGAAAAGAAGTTTTGCAGAGACAGATAGAAGTTGATAAAAAAATTATATCTAATTTGAAAAACCCTGATAGTCTTGAAAAATATGCCAGAGAAAAACTTTATATGAAAAAAGATAATGAAGAAATTTACATAATAGAATTTAAAGAATAATGGGTAAAATAATTTCAGTATCAAATCAAAAAGGTGGTGTTGGAAAAACTACAACATCATTAAGCTTGGCAGCATCCTTAGGGGTTTTAGAAAAAAAAGTTCTTTTAATTGACGCTGACCCTCAGGGAAATGCAACATCGGGTATTGGAATTTCAAGCAAAGATTTTGACAAATCTAGTTATGATGTTTTACTTAATCAATGTAAAATTCAAGATTGTATAATTAATACAAAAAGCCCAAACCTTGATATAATTCCTGCAAATATTGATTTAGTTGCAATTGAAATTGAAATTGTTGATGTTGAAAAAAGAGAATTAATGCTTAGTAAAATGACTAGTGATGTTAAAGATAAATATGATTTTATTGTTATTGATTGTCCACCATCACTAGGATTAATAACTATTAATGCTCTTACTGCATCAGACTCAGTTATTATTCCTATACAATGTGAATACTATGCCTTAGAAGGGCTTGGTAAATTATTAAATACTATCAAAGGTGTTCAAAAAGTACACAATGAAAAGCTTGAAATTGAAGGAATCCTGCTAACAATGTTTGATTCAAGGTTAAGACTTTCTAATCAAGTAAAAGAGGATGTAAAAAAACATTTTGGGAATATGGTTTTTTCAACAATTATCCCTAGAAATGTCAGTTTAGGTGAAGCTCCAAGTCATGGAAAAAGTATAATTGTGTATAACTCAACTAGCAAAGGCTCAAAAAGTTATATTAAATTTGCTCAGGAAGTAATAAATTTAAATTAGTTTGGCAAAAGCATATAGAAAAAGAGTTCTGGGTAGAGGCTTATCAGCCATTTTAAGCGATGATGAAAATAATAGGTTTAAAAACTCTGATTCATCAACAAGCTTTAATGAAATTTCAGTTGATTCAATTGATTTGAATCCATTTCAACCACGAACAAACTTTAATAAAAAAGATATAGACAACTTAGCTTCTTCTATAAAAGTTTTAGGTTTAATTCAGCCTATAACTGTTAAAGTTGATAATGATAGGTATGAATTAATTTCTGGAGAAAGAAGACTCAGAGCATTTAAACTATTAAAAATCACTAATATTCCTGCCTACGTAAGAAAAGCTGATGATCAAGCTTCATTGGAAATGGCTCTTGTTGAAAACATACAAAGAAAAGATCTTGACCCAATCGAAATTGCGATTTCCTACAATAGATTAATTGATGAGTTGAATATTTCTCAAGAAGACATGAGTAAAAGAGTTGGAAAGGACAGATCTACAATTTCAAATTATATTAGATTACTAAGATTAGATCCAATCATACAAAGTGGAATTAGAGATAATTTTATATCAATGGGTCATGGTAGAACTTTAATAAATATAGATTCAAAACAGAAGCAATTAATTATTTACGAAAAGATATTGAGAAGCGGACTTTCAGTTAGGCAAACAGAAAAGATTGTAAAAGATTTAAATAAAAAAAAGAAGAAAAAAGAATTTTCAAAAAATGATTTTTCCTTTGAAAAACAAATAAAGATTCTACAGAAAAAATATAATTTAATTATTGATTTAAAATTAAAAAATGAAAAAGGACATCTTTCATTTAAATTTGATAGTATTTCTCAATTAAACAAATTAATTAAAAAGCTAGATGAATAATAGATTTATTATTGTTTACTTTTTATTTTTTTTCTTTTACAATCTTATGTTTAGTCAAGAAGAAAATTCAAAAAATGAAATTGATATTTTGAGACCCTCAAAAGCTGCTTTTTACTCTGCAGTAATTCCTGGGCTTGGTCAGATTTACAATAAAAAAGCGTGGAAAGTACCAATTGTTTATGCAGCTATTGGTATTTCAGGATATTCATATGATTACAATAGAAAAAAGTTTTGGTCTTACAGAGATGCCTATAAAAGAAGAAAAGCTGGATTTTCAGATGATCAATATCAGGGTATAATTATAAATGATGATAGACTACTTGATGGTCAAGATTTTCATAAAAAATATAAAGATTTATCTATGGTATTTCTTGTGGGATTTTATTTTTTGAATATTTTAGATGCAAATATTGATGCTCACCTTTTAGATTTCAATGTTAATGAAAACTTGTCTTTTGAACCATACTTTGAAAATGATATAGTATTTGAACAAAGCATTGGTTTAAAAGTTAAAATGAATTTATAATATGAATGCTGCAATTATTGGTTATGGGAAGATGGGTAAAGAAGTTGAAAAAGTTTTAATTTCTAGAGGTCATAAAGTCTCAAAAATTATAGACTTAAGCAATACTAATTTTGATTTAGAGGACTCAGATGTTGCAATCATTTTTTCTTCCCCTGAAAGTGTTTATAAGAACATAAGGAATTGTTTAGATTTGAAAATTCCTGTTATATGTGGATCTACAGGATGGACTGATGATCTCAAAGAAATTGAGGAATATTGTAAATCTTTGAATGGTACATTTTTATTTTCTCCAAACTTTAGCATTGGAGTAAACTTATTTTTTGAGTTAAATAAATATCTTTCTAAAATGATGAAAAACCATGAGGATTATAAATTAAATATAAATGAAAAACACCATATTGAAAAGGAAGACAAGCCTAGTGGTACAGCTATAAAATTAGCAAATGATATAATAAAAAACTCTAACTACTCTAGCTGGATATTAGATTGTAACACCACAAAAAATGATATAAATATTGATTCATACAGAGAAGGAAATGAAAAAGGTTTTCATGAAATAAAATATACTTCTAAAAATGATGAAATTACAATTAGTCATAATGCAAAAAACAGATTTAGTTTTGCGTTAGGCTCTGTGTTATCAGCTGAGTATGTAATTGGTAAAAAAGGAGTATTTACCATAAATGATGTGATTAATAACATAAAACTATAATATATGAGTTGGTTTGGATGGTTTATATTTTTTTTGATTATTCAAATCATCCATGCTTTAGGTACATTTAATCTATATAAGAAAGCAGGTTTTAATCCTTTTTTATCAATCATCCCGATATACAATGGTTTAGTTTTAATGAAAATTATAAAAAGACCGTGGTGGTGGATTGTTTTATTGTTTCTTCCTGTAGTAAATCTTCTAATTTTCCCAATAATATGGATTGAAACTGCTAGAAGTTTTGGCAGAAAGTCCTTACTTGATACTATATTAGTTGTTTTATCACTTGGACTTTACATTTATATAATAAATTACAACAATAAGTCTGAATATTTAGAAAACAGAAATTTGAATCCACAAAGTGGATTTGAAGAATGGTTTAGTTCAATAATTTTTGCAGTAATATTAGCAACTGTTGTTCATACATATTTTATTCAACCTTTTATAATCCCAACTGGATCATTGGAGAGAACTTTACTGGTTGGAGATTTTCTTTTTGTAAGCAAGTACAACTATGGCGCAAGAGTTCCTAAAACACCTGTTGCATTTCCAATGGTGCATGATACAATTGTTGGAACCGGACTAAGATCATATCTAAATAAACCACAGTTACCATATCTAAGGCTTCCAAAACTTCAAAAAATTAAAAGAAATGATATAGTAACATTTAATTGGCCAGCAGATACAGTTAGACAATTTTTTGTGAAAGAAAAAGGTGTAAAAAAACCCATTGATAAAAAATCAAATTACGTAAAAAGATGTGTAGCTGTTCCTGGAGATACTTTATTGATTTTAAATGGTGATTTAATTATTAATAACAAAAAAAGTATTCTTCCATACAGAGCAAAACCATTATTTAAGTATATAGCATATAATTCAAATGGGATATCAAGTCAAAAACTAAAAAAATTAGGTTTATATGATTTTCAAAGAAAATTTAAAATAAATAATATTAATCAAAAATCATTTGATGATATAAAAACTAATATTTTAAGTTTGGTTGACAACAGTTTAGAAAATTTTACAATTATTACAAATTCAAATGGTATTCCTATAGAAAAAATCAGAATAAATAGAATGTCAATTTCAGAAATAACTGAGAGAAAAAAAAGATTAACAATAACTCAAAAAGATTATGATTTAATTCTTTCAAGTAATGTTGTTGATAGTATAAAAAGAGACTTTAAAATGAATAAGTCTTACAATACATCATATTTTCCAAATAATATTACCTATGATTGGAATGAAGATAATTTTGGACCTTTAATAATTCCAAAAAAAAATAACATAGTTAATTTAAATTTATTTAATATTCCACTATATAAAAAAATCATTAGAGATTATGAAAAAAATAATCTTGAAATAATAAACAATAAAATTTTTATTAATGGACAAGAAACTAATGAATATACCTTCAAAATGGATTATTACTGGATGATGGGAGATAATAGATATAGCTCAGAGGATAGTCGTATGTGGGGCTTTGTTCCAGATGATCATATTGTTGGAAAACCAGTTTTTATTTGGATGAGTATTGATGGTATAAATGATGGAATTAAAAATTGGAAAATTAGATGGAATCGTGTGTTTACTACAATTCATAATGATGGTGAGCCAAAGTCATATTTAGTACATTTTTTAGTTTTTTGCTTATTGACATGGATTGTAAATAAATTTTTTTTAAAAAAAACTAAGCCTTAATGGTTAGGCTAATTAAGCCAACATATTTTCCTCCTATTTCACATTGGAAACATATTTTATCTGGTAATATATTATGGGATATTAAATCAAGTTACAATAAGCAAACTTTAACAAATAGAACATATATAGATTCTCCTAATGGTGAGCTAATGCTTTCAGTTCCTATAAAACACTCTGGTAATGTTAGTCCAAGAGCATATTCTGAAGTAAAAATTGACTATAGTTTTAATTGGAAAAAAAATCATTTTAAATCAATTAAAATATCATATCAATCATCTCCATATTTTGAGTTTTATGAATCTGATTTGCTCAATCTTTATCAATCAAATTTTGAGTACTTGTACAAGTTTAACTTAGCATCAATAAACTTAATATCTAAATGGATGGACGAAACAATTGATGAAAAAAAAATAAACCTTAATGATTTTAATAATGATGAGATTAATGATTTAACATTTCTGTCTAAAACCAAAAAAACAAAAAATAAAATAAGAAAAAAATATACTCAAAATTTTGAAGTAAAAAATGGTTTTATTAATGATTTGAGTGTGTTAGATTTAATTTTTAACTGCGGTCCAAATTCAAAAGAGTATATGTAAAAAAAGGCAGGCCTATAAGCCGGATTCTGTCTAGCCTTATCATTTATCTTGACGCAATATTACTATTACATTCTAACCGCCTACCCTTCAACATAGAACGAGCAGCTCTATAAGTTGATTTACTTGGCGTTTCACCTTACAGAGTTTACATG
>CABXUS010000003.1 GCA_902515405.1 uncultured Bacteroidota bacterium
GCTATTTAATGAAATGAAAAATAGAATTAAAAAAGATGATAGCTCTGTCCCCTATTTCTACAATGAATATTGGTACGTAAAAAAATATATTAAAGGAAAAGATTATCCAATTTATACAAGAAAATATAAAAGCCTAGACAACGAAGAGGAGGTTTTAATTGATGTTAATATTTTAGCTAAAGATCATTCATTTTATAATTTAGGTGGAATAAGTATTAGTCCTGATAATAAAAAATTAGCTTATTCATCAGATATATTATCAAGAAGGTTATATACTATAAACTTTTTAGATCTTGAAACTGGAAAGTTATATGATGAAAAAATTAAAAATACTACTGGCAGTTTGGTATGGGCTAATGATAATAAAACAGTTTTTTATTCTAAAAAAGAAGAAGTAACATTAAGAGTCGATAAAATTTTTAAGCATGAACTAGGTACAGATTCTACAAATGACCAATTAGTTTTCGAAGAAAAAGACGAATCTTTTAGTTTAGGTATATCTAAATCTAAATCTGAAAGATTTTTATTTATTAACTCAAGAAGCACACTAACAAGCGAAGTAAGATATTTAGATGCAAACAATCCAACTGGAAAATTTAAAATCTTTAATAAAAGAGTTGAAGGACATGAATACTCAATAAGCCATTTTCAGAACAATTTTTTTATAATAACAAATAAGGATAATTCTAAAAACTTTAAGCTAATGAAGACTTCTTTAGATTATAATGATGAGAAAAAATGGGTAGATGTTATTGAACACAGGAACGAAGTCTTGCTAGAGGGAATAGAAATATTTAATGATTTTCTTGTAGTAGTAGAAAGAGACTCTGGTCTTGTAAGAATGAATATAAAAAAATGGGATAATTCTGATGATTATTATTTACCAATAAATGGACAAACATACAATCTATCGCCAGGTACCAATATTGATTTTAATTCAAAAAAATTAAGATATTCTTTTTCATCTCTAAACACACCATCATCTGTTATTGATTTTGATATGGAAACGAAATCATTTGAAATTAAAAAGAAGCAAGAAGTTTTAGGAAGTAGTTTTGATGAGGAAAATTATATTACGGAAAGAAAATGGGTACAATCTCATGATGGAAAAGAAGTAGCCATATCAATAATAAGACATAAGAAAACTAAGTTAGATCAAAATACTCCTCTATTACTTTATGGTTATGGTTCATATGGAATAACTCTTGATCCATATTTTTCATCTGTAAGACTAAGCTTATTAGATAGGGGTTTTGTATATGCAATAGCGCACATTAGAGGAAGTGAATATTTGGGTAGAGATTGGTATGAAGATGGTAAACTTTTAAATAAAAAAAACACCTTTCTTGATTTTATTTATTGTGCTAAATATCTAATTAATGAGGAATATACATCTGAAGAACATATTTATGCAATGGGTGGTTCAGCTGGTGGACTTTTGATGGGTGCTGTTCTAAATTTAGAACCAATGTTATTTAACGGAGTAATTTCTGCAGTGCCTTTCGTTGATGTAATGACTACTATGTTGGATGAATCTATTCCGTTAACTACACTTGAATATGATGAGTGGGGAAATCCAAATAACAAAGACTATTATGATTATATGCTTTCATATTCACCTTATGACAATGTTATAAAGGGAGCCTATACAAATATTTTAGTTACAACTGGATTACACGATTCTCAAGTTCAATATTGGGAGCCTGCTAAATGGGTTGCTAAATTAAGGGACTATAACAGTTCTAATAATACAATTCTTTTACATACAAATATGGAAACAGGACATAGTGGAGCCTCAGGTAGATTCGAAGCATTAAAAGAAGTTGCAATGGAATACGCTTTTTTAATTGGACTAGAAAAAAATATGTTCTAATCTGAAGAAGCTAATATTTCAAGTAAATCAAGAAATAGATTTATAATATCTAAATATAAATTAACTGCAATATTAACGGCAGTTCCCCATGAATTATCTCCAGCAGCAATTGCTTTTTCTAAATAATTAAAATCATAAATTAAATACAAAGAAAAAATGACTACACCACAATAAGAATATAATACCCTTCTTCTTTCTGATTTAAACACAAAGGCATTAATAATTTCTACAACTATTAGTGCTAGTAATGCAATCCATAAAAAGATACCTAGAAAGCTAAAATCTGTTGGAATGAATGCAACAATAGTCCCTGCTATTATAACAGCTAAAGTTGTACCAACCATTGCCTGAAATACTACATTTTGCCATTCCTGATTATATCTATCATGATGCAGTACATTTTTATCAAAGTCATCTTTTAATTCTTTGAATTCATTTGAGTTTCTGTAAAAAATTTTTGATGGTTCAGATTTATAATAATAACCTGTTTTTTTTTCCTCATTAGCTCCCATAAATTTTTCCCAAAATGTTGGACTTTGTTCTCTTTTGATACTCTTTGATAAAACCATTTTTGATTTTAAATACTTTCTAAATTTAAATGATTCTCCAATGTATGCAATTGTTGGTCCTAATGACCATCCAACAAAACCAGAGAAAATTGCAACGACTATTAAGTTTATTGGATAAGAATCAGCAAAAATCATAATAGAGAAAAGAAATAAAAAACTTCCTCCAACTGTTATAAATAATTCAGTTGATGTTTCATATGCTTTATTTAAACGAGCTGTAATTGTTGTAATAATTAACATGCCTCCCAGAATTAAGAATGTTCTGGACATTAGTAGATTTGGTTCCATAACATACATTTTACAAAATATTAATTGAAATAAAAAATTAATAGAATAATTAAAAAAGTAATTGTAAATTTTTTATAAATTCAACAATATATATGAAGATCAAGCAATTATTATATTTTATAAGTATTACAGTCCTATTTTCATGTAATACTTCAAACAAGAAACTAAGAATTGGTATAACTGGATTAGCAATTGAATCTAGTACATTTTCACCAGCAATAACAACTGAAAAAGAATTTGATATTAGATATGGTGGAGATATATTTAGAAGTTATCCATTCTTTAATCAGAGTTACATGGATAATGCGGATTGGTTTCCAACAATGAGAGCAAGAGCTTTACCTGGTGGGGTAGTTTCAAAAGAATCTTATGAATCTATGGTTTTACAAATAATTGAGTTAACAAAACAAACTCTTCCTTTGGATGGGTTGTTTTTTGATATACATGGAGCTATGAATGTTGAAGGAATGGAAGATCCGGAGGGGGATTTTATTGAAAGAATTCGAAGTGTTATTGGGAATAAAACAATTATATCGACTTCAATGGATTCTCATGGAAATGTTTCTGAAACACTAGCTTTAAATTCAGATATAATAACATGCTACAGAAAAGCTCCTCACACAGATGCACTAGAATCTAAACAAAGGGCTTTAGATAATCTTGTTGAAAGACTTAAATCCGGCGAAGGGAAACCTAAATATAAAGCTTGGATTCCTGTTCCAATACTACTTCCTGGAGAACAAACAAGCACAAGAGTTGAGCCTGGAAAATCCCTTTATGAAAAAGTCAAACCAATTGCTGATAGCGAAGGGGTTGTAGATGCTGCTATCTGGGTTGGATATGCATGGGGTGATGCGCCTAGAAATCATGCAGTAGTAATGACTGTTGGTGATAATAAAAATGCAGTTGTAAAGGGAGCTGAGGAATTAGCAAAAAGTTTTTGGGATGCAAGAGATGAATTTGATTTTGTAGCCCCCACTACCACATTAAACGATGCATTAAGCCAAGCATTTAAATATTTAAAAAATAAAAAAGATAACAAACCTTTTATAATTAGTGATATGGGAGATAATCCCACAGCTGGTGGTGCAGGTGATGTTACTTGGACTTTAGATAAGCTATTAAAAACTAAAGAATTTAAATCCAAGAATGGCCCCGAAATTATTTATGCATCAATTCCTGGGCCTGACTTAATTAAAAATGCACTTAATACAAAAATTGGAGAAGAAGTTAGTGGATATGTTGGAGCTATGGTTGATAATAGATTTTCTCCTCCTATATTATTAAATGGGACTTTAAGGGCAGTTCATTTAGGAGATAAAAATGCTGAAGCTGAAGTTGTAGTTCAGCTAGGGAGTATTAAGGTCATAGTTACTAATAAAAGAAAACCTTATCACTACATATCTGACTTTACAAACCTTAGTTTAAATCCTTCAAAAACAGAAATCCTCATGGTCAAAATTGGTTATTTAGTTCCTGAACTTTATGACATAAGAGGAGATTGGGTAATGGCTTTAACACCAGGCGGAGTTGATCAAGACTTAGAAAGATTAGGATACAAAAACATTAAACGACCAATGTTCCCTTTAGATAAGGATATGGCAGATCCTGATTTGAGTGCCGTATTGATTCCAGTTTTAAAATGAAAGTAAAGTTAATTCACAAATCTGGTTATCATTCAAAAATTGAGAATCAGAATGGAAATTCAATAGAAATTGATAATAAATCTGGCTTATCTCCAAAAGGCGTAAGTCCTATGGAGTTACTATTAATGGGTGTAGCTGGCTGTAGCAGCATTGACATTATTTCAATTTTAAAAAAACAAAAACAAAATTTTGACAACTTATATATTGAAGTTGAAGGTAAAAGAGATGGTAAAGAACTACCATCACTATTTACAGAAATTCATGCAAAAGTATTTATTGAGGGAAATGTGGATTCAAAAAAAGCTTTTAAAGCAAGTGAGTTATCATTTACAAAATATTGTTCTGTATCAAAAACTTTAGAAGCTTCAGCCAAAGTGACTTTTTGTGTTTATGTTAATAATAAAGTTTATATAAAATGAATTTAGAAAATATAAAGCAAAAGGAATTTTTCCCCGGTTTAAAAGGCAAACTCATACATGGTGATAAAATCACATGGGCTTTTTGGGATGTTGAAAAAGGTGCAGAGGTACCTGAACACTCTCATCATCATGAACAGATTATGCATGTAATTGATGGTGAATTTGAATTTATTTTAAATGGAAATAAAAAAATTTATAAAAGTGGTGATGTGGTAGTTATACCATCAAATATTTCTCATTCAGGTAAAGCGTTGACTGAATGTAGATTAATGGATGTATTTTCACCTGTTAGAGAAGAATACAAATGAAAATTACATTAAAATCAAGACATGCTTTAATTGGAGGTAGCAGTAAGGGATTGGGTTATGCGGTTGCTAAACAATTGGCTTATTCTGGAGCTAAAGTTACCATAGTAGCAAGAAGTGAAGATTTATTGATAAAGTCAATCGAAGAGCTTAATAAAAATACTGATTGTAAGCATGAGTATATCGTTTGCGATTACAATGATCACGGAAAATATTCAAAGATTATTGGAGATTATTTGAATAAAAACAGAATTGATATTTTAGTTAATAATACACAAGGTCCAAAAGCAGGCGATGTGACTAGTTTATCAATTAATGATTATCAAAAAGCATTTGACTTACTATTCAAAAATACAGTTTATACAACAATGTTAGCGCTTGAAAAAATGAAAAAAAATAAATGGGGAAGAGTGATAAATATGACATCTGTTAGCATAAAAGAGCCTTTAAGTTATTTAGCATTATCTAATTCAATAAGATCATCTGTCATATCATGGGCTAAAACACTCTCAAACGATATTGGTAATAATAATATTACCGTTAATAATATATTAACTGGATTTTTTGATACTGAAAGATTAAAAGAACTCAACTCTGAAAAAGCAAAAAAACTTAATGTTGAAATAAGTCAATTATATGATGCTATGAAACAAGAAGTTCCATTAGGACGAATTGGCAGTCCTGAGGAATTTGGATTTCTCGTAACATTTCTAGCATCTGAAAATGCGAGCTATATAAATGGTGCTAATATTCCAATAGATGGAGGTCTTTTAAAGTCAACTTAATCCATTAAAAACATTTCAATAGTAGAATCTATTTCATTTTTACTATCCATTTTTGGAGAAAACAAATAACTGTATAATTTTTTATCATCCACAACTGATTTCAAAGCCAAATCTTTATTATTTGAGTATATTAAATCCCATTTATCTCTAACCATCTTCCACTTATTAGAATTTTTCATCCACCAATCTACAGCTGCTTTACATTCAGCATTAGGAACTTTAGTATAGGTACTAAAACCTTTTTCGTGAGCTAAAACAGATTCGTTTCCAGTATTATCCTTTTGAATTTTTTTATTGTCTTGATCGTGAATCCATCCATCATCAATAATTTCATGTCTATTTCCCCTAAGTGTAACATTATAATCTGACCTTTTTGAAAATTCTCTTCGTGGTAGAGGAGCGGGAGTGGTATTTTCCCAGTAGCTTTTACCATCAACATGAACCCATGATGCTGATCCCTCATATCTGGGGCTATCATCTACTTGAAAGACTTTTTGAGTCCATTGACCTTTAACATCATTCTTCTCCAAAGATTTGAAAGACCATTTATCGTTTTTGTCGTACACATATAGATTAGTGTTTTGATAAATCCAATCTTGTCTCCAATGCTTAATAATTGTTGGGAATTGTTTACTTCCAACAATTAGTAGATGTTGAATTGATATTTTATTTTTATCATCTACAATTAATTGTCCCCATTCAAGTCCTCCAGATTTATAAGTCTTAGATTTTTGATAATTCTCATCTTTTGAAAATACAAAAGTTTCTGAAAAATTAAAGTCTATTTTAAAACACCCACACATTGATTTTATAGATTCTATATCTTTATTTTTTTTTGACTGTGAATAATTAGTAATGCACATCATAATGCACGAAAAGGAGAGTATTAAGTATTTATACATAATGATTTTATTTTGAAACATTCTAAATTAGAAAATGTTAATGACATAACAATATTTTTAAAATTATTTTTTAAAATGATATATTTAAGCAATGATTAAAACAAGAGATATTAAGTTTGACTACGATAATCAAGTTTTTTTTGAGTTTCCAGATATTGAAATTAAAAATAGAGAGAATCTTTTAATTATAGGAAACTCTGGTATTGGTAAAACTACTTTATTACATCTTTTAGCTGGATTACTAGAGTCTAAATCTGGATCAATTGAATTATTTGGAAAAGAAATTAGTAACTTAAATTCATATCAACTAGATACTTTTAGAGGTGAAAATATTGGAATAGTATTTCAAAGATCTCATTTTGTTAACTCATTGACAGTAAAAGAAAATTTAGAGCTTGCTCAGTTTATTGCTAATAAAAAAGATAATAATAGAATTAATACTATTCTTAAAAGCTTGGGGATTCTTGATAAATCTGATAAGAATACAAATCAACTTAGTCAAGGGGAAAAACAAAGAGCATCTATTGCTTTAGCAATTGTAAATTCCCCAAAATTAATTTTGGCTGATGAGCCAACCTCTAGCTTAGATGATGAAAATTGTGATAGGGTTATTAAACTTCTTAAAAAACAAGCTTCTGAATTTAATGCTCAGTTAATTGTAATAACTCATGATAATAGATTAAAAAAACATTTCAAAAAATCAATTAAACTTTGAATATATTTAAGCTAAGCATAAAGAATATTATAAGTAAGCCATTAAACTCAATATTGAGTTTAGCCTTATTAATTTTAGGTATTGGGATAATCTCTCTTTTATTACAATTAAACAGTCTTATTAAAACTCAAATGGATAATAACTTAAAGGGTATTGATATGGTTGTTGGTGCAAAAGGTAGTCCTCTTCAATTAATTCTTTCTGCTGTATACCATATTGATTCTCCAACAGGAAACATATCCGTTGAAGATGCAGAAGAAATTAAAAATAATAGAATGGTTGGATCTAGTATTGATCTGCTTTATGGGGATAATTATAAAGGATATAGAATTGTTGGTACTGAGGATAAATTTTTAGATTTATATAATGCTAAAATTAAAGATGGAAAGAAATGGAATGCCCCATTTGAAGTTGTAGTTGGGGCAAAAATATATTCTAAACTCAATATAAATTTAAATGATGAGCTAATAAGCTCACATGGCTTAAGAGAAACTGGTGAAGCACATGTTAATCAACCATTCAAAGTTGTAGGATTATTAGAGCCTTCAAACTCTGTAGTTGATCAACTTATTATTACGTCTCCTCAGAGTATTTGGGATTTGCATGAAGAACATGATCATGATGATGAGAATCAGGAAGAACATGATAATGAAGATCATGACGAGCATGAACATGATCACGATGATGAAGATCATGACGAACATGAAAACGATCATGATGATGAAGACCATGACGAACATGAACACGATCATGATGATGAAGACCATGACGAACATGAACACGGTGATAAAGAGATAACTGCAATGCTTATAAAGTTTAAAAGCCCTATGAATATTATACAGTTTCCAAGACAAATAAATGAAAATACAAACCTCCAAGCAGCTGTACCCTCTTATGAGATATCTAGACTATTTAAACTTTTTGGATTTGGAATTGAAACATTGACCTATTTAGCATACCTAATTATACTAGTTTCTGGATTTAGTTTATTTATTAACTTATTTAACTCAATGAGAGAAAGAAAATATGAAATGGCATTAATAAGAACTTTAGGAGCCTCAAGATCTCAATTATCGGTAATGGTGATATTTGAAAGCTTAATTCTTACAATTTCAGGATTTTTATTGGGATTACTAGTTAGTAGATTAGGCGTCATGTTTGTATCTTCGCTAATGGAAGAAAGTCTAAATTACAGTTTAAGTTCTTTATATATTTTAAATGAAGAGTTTTGGCTTTTAGGTTTATCAATTTTAATTGGACTGATATCATCTTTGATTCCAGCAATTCAAGTTTATAAAATGAATATATCCGAAATACTAGCAGATGAATAAATTAATATACGTATTAGTTCTTTTTATTTCAAATAATCTTATTTCTCAAACTGAAATTGATTGGCTAAAGCTTAGGGACGTCTACTATAAATCTGAGTATAGAGAAGATGTTGATGGGTATTTTCAAACACCTTATTTCGGTGAAACTGTTGAATTATTAGATAATAAAGAAGTTATAATTACTGGATATATGCTAACATTAGCTCCTGACGAAGGCATCTACGTTTTATCACAAAATCCATATGCTGATTGCTTCTTTTGTGGTTATGGCGGTCCAGAGTCTGCAATAGAACTTAGACTAAAACCTGGACATGATTCTTTTTTTATGGATGAACTTGTTACTGTTGTTGGAATACTAAGATTGAATAGGCTAGATGTAAGTAGTGGTGTTTATATTATGGATAATGCTATTGCAATCAAAAAATAAATTTAAAAACTGTTTTTGATTTAAATTTTTCACCAGGTTTTAAGTAGGTACTTGGAAAACTATCTTCATTTGGTGAATTAGGGAAATGTTGTGTTTCAAGACAGAAACCAGATCTTTTTTCATATTTCAGATCTTGTTTTGACTTTAATGACCCACTCAAAAAGTTGCCCGTATACAACTGAACACCTGGTTGGTCAGTGTATAACTCCATTTTTATTCCACTTTTATCACTTGATGCAGTTGCAACCTTTCTTACACTTCCGTCAAAGTCATTTAATACCCAACAATGATCATAACCATTTCCTAAGATTAATTGGTTGTCATCAAGATTAATATCCCTTCCAATCTTTTTTGAATTTTTAAAATCAAAGGGTGTTCCCCCTACATTTCTAATTTCTCCAGATGGTATAATTTTTTTATTTACTGGTAAAAAAGAATCTGCATAAATTTCTAAATTATGATTTAATATATCTCCAGAACTTTCACCAGAAAGATTAAAATATGAATGTTGTGTTAAGTTTAAAATTGTGGTTTTATCAGTATCAGCATAATATTCAACAATTAATTCATTTTCATCAGACAAACTATATATAACATATAAATTTAGGTTGCCAGGATAACCTTCCTCCATATCTTTTGATAAATAATTGAGTTTAATAAATCTATTATTTATATCATCATAACCCGAAACTTGCCAGTTAACTTTATCGAATCCTTTTATTCCTCCATGTAGAGATGTACCATTATTATTTAAATCTAAATTATATTCAATATTGTCAATTATAAATTTTCCATTATCAATTCTATTTGCATATCTACCCACAATTGCACCAAAATATGGATGATCATCTAAATAAGGCTCTAAACTATTAAAACCAAGAGCAACATCTAATAATTTATTGTTTTTATCTGGTACTTTTATACTTGTTACTATACCCCCTAGGGTTATAATTTCAATTTCACAATCGTCATTTTTAAGAAGAAATTTATAAACCTCTTCACCATTATTCATTTTTCCTATTAACACTTTACTTTGATTAGGATTTGAACATGAAATTATAATTAATATTTTTATAATAATAAATGAATAAAAATATTTTTTCGATTTTAAAATTTTTTTTAAATCATTTATCATAATTTGGGCGCGGATTTTGATACTAAAAATAGAAAATTAAGATGAAATACCTATCCGTAATTCTTTTATTGTTTATTTCATTCTCTTCATTGAGTCAGGAAAAAAAATTAAAAGCATATATAGACTGTAGATGTGATGAAAATTATTTAAAACAAGAGACTTCCTTCTTAGAATATGTTAGAGATCAAGATCTAGCTGATATTGAAATTTTTGTACGTGATGAAAGAAATCCAACTGGGTCGAGATCATTTGAAATTAAAATAGATGGTAATAATGATTATGAAGAAATAAGCTCAAGTACAGTAGCTGTAGGATATGCGAATGACACGTCTAGTACTTTAAGAGACAAGCTACTCAACAAACTAAAATTAGCATTGGTTCCATTTTTAGATAAGGGTAATTATAATTTAAAAGTAGATATTGATTCTAATTTTGAAGATTTATCTATTAATGATGATAAATGGAAAAACTGGGTATTTGAATTGTCAGGCTCTTACAATAATGATAAAGAAGAAAGTAGACAAACTAATAGATACGAAATAGAATTTGAAATTGATAAACTAACAGAAGATTGGAGAATTGGTATGGAGTTAAAAAGAAATGAATCCAATAGGAAATTTTTTAGTGAAGACGATGTTTATACTAGTAATAGAAAATCAACGAGCTTTAATGGCAGGATTGTTAGAAGTATCTCTGATCATTTTTCAGCTGGAGCATTTTTTGGATTATACCAAAATACTTATGAGAATGTTGATTTAAATAGATATATCGCACCTGCAATTGAGTATAGCTTTTACCCTTATGAGGATGTTTTAAGCAAAGAGATAACACTTGCTTATAGAATTGGAGTAGGTAAAAGAGATTATATAGAAAAAACAATTTATGGATTTGAAAAACAAAAGCTGTCTTCACAAACACTTAGCCTAAATATCCGTTTTAGACAAAAGTGGGGTAATATTAGCTCTTATCTTAATGCAACGCAATTTCTAAATGATGGGTCAAAAAAAAGATTTTCCCTAAGAAGTGATTTAGATATTAGGGTTTATGAAGGTTTGGCAGTTAGACTTTCAGGAAATATAAATCTAATTAGGGAACAATATAATTTAGCTGCAGGCTCTACCTCGATTGAGGACTTATTGCTACAGCAAAGGCAAATTGCAACTGATTACAGAACTAACTTCTCAGTTGGGCTAAGCTATACTTTTGGTTCAATCTATAATAGTATAATAAATACTAGATTATAAAAAAGTTTTTAAATTGTTTTAAATTTATTTTATGAAAAACAATTTTTTTTTATTTATAATATTTTTTACTGCACTGATTTCATGTGATAATGGTGTTCAAAAATATGATGCTAAGGTTTACGAAAATGCATCTAAATATTTACCTCAATACTTAAATAAGTATGTAAAAAACAACCTTACATCGCAAAAATGGATTGATAATAATTTATACTTCAACGTTAAAAGTGATAATACAATTAAATCTTATAAAATTGACGCTGAAACTCTTGAAATTATTGAAGAAGAATTACCATATGAAACAAGACCTAGAGTAAATTATCTTGAGATTGTTTCTCCCAATAAGAAAAAAAGTATTTATATAAAAAATTATAATCTTTGGATAAGAGATTTAACAACAAAAAAAACAAAACAACTCACGTTTAATGGATATGAAGATTATGGATATGCAACAAATAATGCTGGTTGGATTAAAAACGACAGACCTGTCTTAAAATGGTCAAATGATTCTAAAACAATAACTACGTTTAGACAAGATTCAAGAAAGGTTGGAGAAATGTATTTAACTACAACAAATGTGGGTCACCCTAATTTACAAAAATGGAAATATGCTCTTCCAGGAGATGAAAATATATTTGAAATAGAAAGAATTTTCATAAATGTAGAATCTGGAAAAATTTCAAAATTTAAAATGGGTCGAGACTTCCAAAGATCAACAACAACTGATCATATTGCTGGATGGGATGGAACTCTATTAGATGCTAATTTTAGTAAGGATGGGAAAAAATTGGCATTTATCTCTTCGTCAAGAGATCATAAAGAAGCTCACTTACAAATAGCAGATGTTAATACTGGAAATATTAAATCTGTATATAAAGAAGTTTCAAAAACATATTTTGAATCTGGCGTTAGTGGTGAAAATTGGAGGGTGTTTTTTAATTCAAATGAGTTTTTGTGGTATTCGGAAAAAGATAATTGGGGTCATCTTTACCTACATGACTTGTCAAATGGAAATTTAAAAAATAGAATTACCAGCGGTGAATGGTTGGTTAGAGATGTATTACATGTTGATGAATCAACAAGGGAAATATTTTTTACAGGTGGTGGCAAAGAAAAAGGTAATCCGTATCATGTTTACTTATACAAAGTAAATTTTGATGGCTCTGGGTTAGTTTGTTTAACTCCTGAAAAAGGAACACATAGAATTAATGCTTCTGAAGATTGGAAATATTTCACGACAACTTTCTCAACTACTGAAAACTCACCAGTTACTCTTCTTAAAAATAGAAATGGTGAAACTTTAAAAGAAATTAATAGAGTTGATATTTCAGAATTATTAGAAAATAATTGGCAACAACCTATTGAGTTTTTTGTAAAAGCTAGGGATAATGAAACCGATGTTTATGGATTACTTTATCTACCAAGTTTTTATAATGAAAACCATAATTATCCAGTATTAAATTATATATACCCTGGACCTCAATCTGGCAGTATAGGTAATTATGGGTTTTCAGTGGCAAGAAGAGATTTCCAAGCTTTAGCTGAATTAGGTTTTATAGTTATTGGGGTTGATGCGATGGGCACTCCTGGTAGATCTAAATCATTTCATGACGCATACTATGGTAATATGGGTGATAATGGTCTGCCTGATAATATAAAAGCAATAAAAGATCTTTCTAAAATATATAAAGGGATGGATACTGAACGAGTGGGAATTTGGGGTCATTCCGGTGGAGGATTTGCATCGACTAGAGCAATTTTAGAATACCCAGAATTTTATGATGTTGCAGTATCAAGTTCTGGTAATCATGATAATAGAAATTATGAAGCCGATTGGGGAGAAAAATGGCAAGGCCTATTAAAATATACTGATGAAGATATTGATGATGGTGATACCAACTATGATTTTAAACAAACAAATTATGATAATCAAGCAAATCAACTTCTTGCTAAAAACTTAAAAGGTAAATTAATGTTGGCTCACGGAAATTTAGATGATAATGTTCCACCTTATAGCACACTTTTAGTTGTTGATGCATTAATAAAAGAAAATAAGGATTTTGACTTAATTATTTTTCCAAATAAAAGACACGGATACGGTGACATGAATAATTATTTTACAAGAAAGAAATGGGACTATTTTGTTAAACATCTAAAAGGTATAGAGCCGCCAAAAGAATTTGAAATGAAGTAATACTTATTTTATATTTCTCTAGTATATTCTCATTGGAAATAGAAATAGCTTTTCTAAATTTTAATTATGTTATTGATGAGATCAATTTAAATTATCATTATTCAGGATCACGATATTTACAACAAGAATGAAGATCATTGTATGCTTCATCAGTTGCAATGTAATAACCATTATCATGACCAGCTTTAGCAATTGTTTTCTTCACATCATCAATAGAAACTTTTGTACCATTATAGATGATTGAAAAGTTTTTAGATTGAGGACTCCAACTTACATACTTTACCCCTTTAAGTGATAGTGTAGATTTTTGAATTCTATCTTTACACATTTCACAATTTCCACTGACTTTAAAGGTAGCTTTAGCATTCTTTTCATTTGATTGTGAAAAAGATATAAATGGGATAAGTAGTAAAAGAAAAAAAACTTTTTTCATATAGCTAATTTAATATTTTATAACGTAAACCAATATAATACGTTGAACCAAATATCGGACCATGAATTATTGATGCATCAAAATTTGGATTAAATGGATCATTAGCCATTATTATAGGATTTTCTTGTTGATAATTATATATATTCTCGCCACCTACATAAACTTCAAATTTTGAACTAAATACTCTTGTAATTTGTGAATTAACAGAAAGATGAGGATCTACAAACTCATAATTGTCTCTAGGATTTAACATCAATCTTTGTTTACCCATTCTATTATAAGTAATATCAAATTTCCAATTACTTTCATTAACCTTATTGGATTCTATACCATAATTAAAAAAGATAATATTTCTAGGCTGAAGTGGTTTTTCTTTTAAACCACTTAGATAATACGATTTGACATCATATTTCTTATAAGCAGCAGTTATATTCCAGTTATTTTTAGAAAATAAAAACTCAATCTGATAATTATCAGATTTAGATTTTCCTAATGAAGAATTATAAAAATTAAATTCTCCAAAAGTTTCAAAATCAATAATTACTCTATTATCAAAAATTGTTTTATAAAAATCAAAAATTAGATTTCCTTGTCCTTCAAAAAGAAAAAATTTGTGATCTAAACTAAATCCAAAATTAGTTGCTTTTTCAGGGTTGACACCATATAATTTAGCATCAAAATTTTTATTTATATTTTTTCTATTACTTAAAAATATAGCTTGATTCTCAGCAAACACATTAGCTATTTTTCTTCCTGTTCCAACTGACCCTTTTATTGAAAAATTATCATTAAACATATATCTGAAATGTAACCTAGGAGTGAAGAATGATCCTATATTATTGTGAATATCATATCTCAATCCAAATATTAGATTAAAATCATTCATATTGTCAAAACTATATTCAAAAAAACCACCTAATGATCTATCAATCCTATCAATATTAGATTTGAAAACATACTCACTGTAATTATCGCTTGAAAAATTTAATCCTGCTTTAATTTTATTTTTTGTATTGGATATTATAGAGTTATAAATTAAATTAATAAATAAGCTTTTTTGAGAAATATTATAATCATTTGATCCATAATATGATTCTTGATCATGAAAATTATATGCAAGCTGAAATCCTAAACTTTGATAAGGGATATTTGGGTTGACATATCCTAGCTTAAATGAAGAGTCAAATCTATTTGTAAATATTTCACCTCCCCAAAAACTAGATAAGTCTAATTTTTCATTGAAATCAATGCTTCCAATTTTTTTATTGTCATCTAAATATCTAATATTTAAAAAGCTTACTATTCCTTTACTTGCGTCAGTAAATTGCCATTTACTTAATAAATTTAATTGATCCTGTAATGGTTTATCTAAAAACATATCTCCATTCTTATCATTTACTTTTTTTCTATCGTTGTAATGAATAAAGAATGTATTTTGGATTTTATCACTGACTTTTGACCTTAGATGGGCATTCGCTTCAAATCTTCCATCAATACTTTTGAACAGATTAAAAAAGAATGGCATATCATTATAAGGCTTTTTAATTTCTGTATTAATTTGTCCTACAATACTTTCATATCCATTAGTAACAGTTCCCATACCTTTTGTTACTTGAATACTTTCAATCCATGTTCCAGGTGTAAAACCCAATCCAAACGTTTGAGATGCACCTCTAACCATAGGAATATTTTCTTCTGTAATCAATATATAAGGACTCTTTAATCCCAACATTTCAATTTGCTTAGTGCCAGTTATAGCATCATTATGATTAACATCAACTGAGGGGTTAGTTTCAAAACTTTCTGAAAGATTACAACATGCAGCCTTCAATAATTCTTCTTCACTAATGTTAATAATATTTTGAGGCATTAAGTAAGTTCTTTGTGCTGAGTTTCTTCTTTTAGAAACAGTAACTTCATCTAAGAAATTTTCCTCAGAGTAACTCATATAATGAGTTATATAATTTATATTTTTAACTGATAAGGTATCAGTTTGAAACCCAACATAACTAATTACAATTAAATCTATTTTTGAATTTCTTTTTAACTTAAAATCACCCTCTTCATTAGATATTGTCCCTTTATCAGTATTTATCCATTTAACAGTCGCCCCCATGACAGGATAGTCTTTACCATCTTCCGAAAATAGTATTTTACCGTCAACGTTTTCTTGAGAAAATTGTTTAAAGCTAAAACAAATTAATATTGTAAAAAGAAATATTTTTTTCATTAATCTTAGCACCAAAATTACTTAATTTAGTTGTAAATATTATTATACTAAATATGGATATGAATACTCTTGAAATTGTAGGATGGGTGGCAACTTTTGTTGTAATTGCATCTTTTATGGTTAATGACATGCTAAAGCTTAGATCAATAAATTTAATTGGTGCTACACTTTGGTTGATTTACGGAATAATTGCAAGTTCTTATTCAATAATGTTTTTAAATATTGTTGTGATGAGCATACAAATTTTTAAAATTAATCAGCTACTTAAAAATAAATAGTTATTTCTTTTTTACTTCAACCAAAAAGGGTAAAATATTTTTTCTATTTAATCTTAAAAAAGGAGTTAAGTCATAATCTCCCTCCGTTATTTTTATATTTCTCATAAAAACAAATCCATCCTGATCAATACTAACCTCAGTTGAATAGACATTATTTCCTAATTCCAATGTCATTTCACCAACAGAAGTATCTAGGTTATTAAATTTAAACTTGAAATCATATATTCCAGTCGCAATACTAACTTTCCAAAACCCAAAAACTTCATTTTGACTCCAAATCCCTCTTTGTCCACTAGCATCATTTCTGTTCAAAAAAGTTGGATTTTCATTTGGATTTCCAATATTTATTATTGGCTTATTTATTAAATTTTTTGAATTAATTAATTCATCATAAATTTTATCCATCCTTGATTTCATCTCCAATCCAATAGACTTTTTTTTAACAATTAAATTTTCACTTTCGTTTGGATCTTCTTCTAAATCATAGAGCTCAAAGTCTTCAATTTTAGAATTATAATTAGTATTTCCCACTAACTTATAGTTACCGTTATTCAAAGAAATATTTTTATATAACTCCGGTGATTTCCTTGTCCAATATGAAAAGAAATCTCTTTCTTTTTTATTTATTTTATTATCAAATAAATCTATTCCATCAATTTTTCTATCATTTGGAATTGGAAGATTACAAAGTTTTGTAATGGTTGGCAGAACATCAATGTGAGCTGAAAAAAAATCTAAATCAGTTCCTTCATCATGGATTCTTGGATAATTGAGATAAAATGGTACTTTAATTCCACCATTGTATACCTGACTTTTCAATCCTCTAAGATTTGATACATATCGTGGTTGTTGAGGTCCATTATCGGTCATAAAAATAACAATCGTATTTTCCTTTAACTTCAGCTCATCCAACTTATTTATTACTTTCCCAAAATTTTCATCAATGTTGGTTACCATTCCGTAAATCTTTTTTGCATCAAGAATATTTTTTTCAGACATATTCAAAATTTCTCCATTAATATTTGTTGGATCTATATCATTATACATTTGATAATATTTTTCAGGAACTTGTAAAGGCGTATGCGGTGCATTAAATGATAAATAACAAAAAAATTGGTTGTCTTTATTGTCCTCAATAAACTTGATTGCCTCATCAGTAAATATATCTGAACAATAGCCATTGTATTTTTGTTGTTTATTATTTAACCAAAGTATTGGATCATAATAGCTTGTGGATCCTTTATAATAGTTGGTAAAATCTCCAACCTGACCAATACCACCTGACAAATGAATCAAAGACTCTTTAAAGCCTTGATCTGATGGTCTTGATGGATAATTATCTCCCAAATGCCATTTTCCAAAAATTCCAGTTTTATAATTATTCTCATTAAATATTTCTGCTAGTGTTATCTCAGATGAGGACATAATTGCTCCACCATTGTATGTGTCAGTAACTCCAGTCCTTAGCGAATACCTACCTGTTAACAAACTTGATCTTGTTGGAGCACAAACTGGTGAAACATTAAAATTATTAAATCTTATACTCTCACCAGCAAATTTATCTAGGTTTGGTGTAATCAAATGTGGATTGCCATTAAATCCTATATCCCCATAACCTTGATCATCTGTAATTACTATAATAACATTAGGGGATTTAGTCTCTAAATCATTATTACATGAAAATAATAGGACTGGTAAAATGAAGTGAAGTAATTTTATGTTTTTCATGTAAAAAATTAGCTTTTCTAATTTATTACTCCATCAATATCAAAATTAGAAACAAATTCCCAAATTAAACCACTTGTATTTTTAGCTTCATAATTTAATTTATCGTCCCAGTAATGACCTCCTCCAATAATTTTAATATGCTCAACAAATCTATCGCCAGCATCATCATAATAAATATATTGTTCAATTGTACCGTCTTGATTGGTTAATAAATCTTCATTTGTTGTATTATTAAAATTTTTCCACCAATCAACCAAATCAGGAATTGATGGATAATACGAATTTCCAACATATGGAACATCAAAATCATCTGTTCCATGAATATTGATCATCGCAGTGGGATATTGAGCATTACAACTTTGGTAACTATCATCTAACATAGTACCAGCAACTGAACCAATAGCAGCAAATTTTTTTGAATTACAAGCCAAATAGTATGACATAAATCCTCCATTCGAATATCCAGCGGAGTATATTCTTTTGTTATCTATAACTGGATAATCAATTAAAAGCTGATCAATTAAATTTTCAATGAATCCAATATCATCAACATCACTTTTATTATCAGCAGAGGGATTAGAACAATTCCAATGTGAACCAGTACCAGCTAAATCAAGACCTTGAGGATAGACAACTATAAAATTTTTACTCTCTGCTAAATCTCTCATGTCTGCTGTGTTCATAAATTGAGAAGCAATTCCTCCAAAACCATGAAAGAGAAACATTAAAGGATAATCAATTTCAGAATCATAAGAGTTGGGAATATAAATAAAATAGTTCCTGTTTACATTATCGTGTGAAAAGGTCTTTGTCTGAAGTCCAGTTATAATTCCGTCTTCATCAGTCTGAGTGTTATTTTCATCACTTTCACATGATGTGAATAAAATAAGAGATAAAAAAAATAAAACATCTTTTGATTTCATATTTAAAAAACAACAAATAGCATACCAAATTATTTTGATTAAACTTTATCTATTGTAAGTTTTAAATGAAAAAATAATTTTTAAAATCTTTTAAAAAACTCCCAAATATCCATGAAAAGATTTGGATTTGCCCAATGCAGGTTATGTTGTCCATTTTCAACTCTCAAGTATCTTATCTCTTTTTCAGAATTACAATTTTCATAAATATATAATGAGTCATCTCCAAGATATTTGATTTTAGCAGGAAAATCACATTCAAACTTTGTTGCCCAAAGTTCTGCACTTTTTAAAGCATCTAAAAAAATATGCCCTAATTTTGGTCCTCCATCTATTGGTATTGTTGAATCTTCTGCTCCGTTTACTTGGTAAACTGAGATTGCCTTAGTATTATCTAAAATTGGCATGCTTTCCATAAGTTGACTTACAATTGGAGCAATTGCCTTAAAGTGAGAAGTATTTATTGCCAATTTATTAACCATTCCAGAGCCATTAGAACTTCCAATTGCATACATCTTATTCATGTCTAAGTTGTTATAATCTTTTAATTCATTAACAATTAAAGTAACAAATGCAACATCATCCGCTTTAGATTCTTCTGTTCCTAAATTCCATGATTTTAAATATCCTTGCGGATATATTCCAATAAAATCTCCACTATCAGTAAAGTTTTTTAATTTATTTACCCAACTTATGTTTGTTCCTCCTCTACCATGAAAAGCAAATACAATTGGATAGTTTACAGATAAATCAATATTTTCTGGTGTTTGAATAATAACAGAGCGCTGAACATTAACACCTTCTATAGTTTGGTCAATATAAATTGTTGTTGTAAGCAATTCTTTATTAGTTACAATATCATCAGAATTGTCTTCGGAATTATCACATGAAAAGCTTAATAAACAGATATAAATAAAAATCAATGGATTTATCTTCATAAACATGAATATTTTAGAGTATAAAAATTCACTTAATTACGAGTAATCACAGGGTTCACAACTACATAGATTACATATACACTGACTGCAATTATTTTTATTGCATGACTCACAATTACAAACACAATTTGAATTTGTCATATCACTAAATTTATGAATAATATTTTAATTGATTTTATAAGTTCTTTATATACGGGTAGTAAATGATTACTAAAATAATTAATGAACTTAATACTGCAAAAGACACAGCACCAGCAGATATATCTTTAATTAACTTAATTCGTTCATCATATTTGGAATTAATTAAATCACAAATTTTTTCAGCAACAGTATTTAAAGCTTCAGTTGTTAAAATAAATCCAATCAATATTATATGAATAATCCATTCTTTAGTAGTTATTTCAAAGTAAATCCCTAAAGAAATAACAATTAAAAAAACAAAAGATTGAACCATTATCGCTTGCTCATTTTTTAAAAGAAAAAACATTCCCTTAATTGCAATTATAATACCTTTGAATCTTCTAATTATGAATTTCATTTTTTCTAAACTTAATTAAATTTTTAATAATAATGGATACTCTTAGTCATGCTTTATACGGAAAAGGTCTTTTTGGATATAAAAAATATAGATGGTTTTCCTTTCTATTTGGTGCTATTCCTGATTTATTTTCATTTGGAATTTACTTTGTATATCTTTTTTTATTTAGTGAATTTGAATTTGGAAAACCATCAAGAGAAGAACTTCCATTTTGGGTCTATAATTTATACGATATTTCCCATAGTATGATAACAGCTTTCTTTTGTATTGCAATTGCTTACAAGATTAACAAAGATTTTGCATGGCCTATGTTAGCATGGCCTACTCATATAATTATAGATTTTTTTACACACAGTATTGAGTTTTTCCCAACCCCAATTTTATGGCCAATTTCTGATTATAGATTTGATGGTATTCCGTGGTCAAACCCATATGTATTGGGAATTAATTTTATTTTAATTTTTTTAATATTCTTCTATAGATGGAAAATAAAAAAAAGCCCTAAATAAGGGCTTTAATTTTTTAAGACTAATCATAAATTTTACATCAATCCAAGTTGTGTATAGAAGCTTAGGAAATCCATAAAATCTTGCTCAGCTACTATTTTCCCATCCTTCATTTTAATTAAAGTAGTTCCTGAAACATCTACTGTTTTACCGGTTGCAGGTACACCAAAAAATTCTCCATCATGAGTGCCTTTAAATCTCCAATGTTTAACCATTTTATCTCCTTGACCAAAAAGATCAACAAAAATTAATTCACCATCCGAAAATCCAGTAATATAATTGCCATAGTAAGCTTTAAAGTTTTCAATTCCAATAATGTCACCAGCTGATGTTGCAACAGCAACGACATCTTTGTCAAAATAATCTTCATTAATGATATCAAGATTCTTGTCTTTGAAAACGGCATCCCAAACCATTGTGTACATTTCAAGATTTTTCTCCAAAGAAGCTTGAGCGGCTTCTAACTCTAAGTGCTTTTCTGACGGATTGTTACATCCAATGAATAACAATGTTATAAAAGCCATTATAAAATTTAAATTTTTATTCATAATATTACTATTTAATTAGGTTTAAGATAATATAATTATATTTATTTTTCATGTATAGATATTTAATTTTTTTCATTTTTCTTTTACCCCTAAATATATTTAGTCAGTGTGATAATCTCATTTATCAGACCATTACTTACACAGATGAAACTGAAGTTAAAGTTGAATGGTGCGGAGAAATAAATGACAGAGGAGAAAGAGATGGAAAAGGAAAACTTAATTATATCAACTATCAGATATTGTACCAAGATGGGACCTGGAAAAATGACCGTCTAAATGGAAATGGTAAAACTGTATGGCTAAATGGAGATGTATATGAAGGGAATTATGAAATGGGTACGTTGGTTGAGGGGAAATTCTCTAGAAAAAATGAAGATGGTAGTATTACTTACGAAGGTAAGTTTGATGGAAATTACTTTGATGGAAAAGGAAAATTAGTTATTGAAAATAAATTTCAAGTTTCAATCAGTGAAGGAGATTTTTTTAAGAATGATTTATTAAACGGAACTAAGGTTATTAAAGAGAATTCTTCGGGAGTTCAAAGTACATATAAAGTAAAACATGGTAAAGAAACTCTTGTTGAAAGGAATGATGTAAATATTTATAAAAAAGATGATATAATTGGGGAAGCTGAATTTATCAAAGTTCCGCTTATACAAAGAGGATCGGAAAATGAAGGAAACCTTGCGTATGATGTTGAATTAGAAATTAATGGAGTTAAGGGAGAATGGCTTTTAGATACTGGAGCAATGCCATTTTCAATAGGTAAAATACTATTTGAAAGATTAGTTAAAAATGGTATTAAGTATACAGACTTAAATAAAACTGTATCGTCAATTGGTGTTGGTGGACAAACATCGGGTAGCTTGGTTATTATTGAAGAAATAAAGATTGGAGATTATATTATTAAAAATGTTGTTGCTGATATTGATGAAAATAATAACTACTCATTATTAGGAACACAATTTCTAATTAAATTCAGTAATGTTGAGTGGAATATGAAGAAAAAAGAATTAATCCTCTATAAATAAAAATTAGTTAAAAAAATCATCTTCGCTTATGCTAGATTGAGTTAAGTTTCCGCTAGTCGTTTTTTGCATAGTTATAACATAACCTCCAACCTCATTAGTTTTAAAAGCCATAGACTTATCATCTTTGTTAAAATATCTTTTTCCATTTCTATCTGTCCACATATAATTACAAACATATGTCCCAACAGGGATATTTTTAAATTTATAAGATTGTCTTGCTTTTATATAAGCATGTTGAATAACTCTATCTGATCTGACATTCCTAATTGCTACAATAATGTCTGTATTTGAATTTATGATTTCTATATATGTATCTTGTGAACTGTCTTTAATTTCAGGGGGGAATTTGCTCTTAAAAACTTTTTGACCTGTGTAATATTGAGAACTCAATATTATTGGAATAAAAAGAATTATAACTAAAATTTTTTTCATGTTTAAAATTTATTTACTAATTGTAATTACTCTGTAAACTCTAGAATACTTTTTACCACCTTCCAATTTAATCTCTCCGATAAATGGTTTAACTCCAACTGATGATGCATGAATACTGTAAGTTCCGGGTTTAATTGTGATTGTTTTTGTTTCAGTTGATTTGAAGCTATATGAACTTGGTCCCAATTTTAAGATAAATGAATCCGTATGACTATTAAAAATACTTATTTCACAAAGAGATAAATCATTTGTTTCTCCAACGATATCAAAAATCTCATCGGCATTGATGGGGGTTGTTGTTTTAATTTTATCATTATGTTTATTGATATTATCATTGTCTCCAAATCCTGAATATGATGTAATTGTGGATTCAACAGGAAATCCTAATTTTAAATGTATTTGAACTTTTTTACCTTCAATTATCCTGTCAAGCACAAATAGTCCTTTAGTTGTTGCTTTATAATCCTCTGTGTATTCAATTAAAATTCCTTGACCATTTTTTAAACCATCTTTAAAAGATCCTTCATATGAATTATTTCCTTCATAGATAATCTTTCCAAATCCATTTACACAGTCACCCTCAACACACTGTGAACTCAAAATAAATGGGAAGAAAAGAAATACTAATATTATTGATTTTAGATTTAAAAAAGCCCTCATTTTATTAAGCATCTAGTTTAGGGTCTGGGCCCCATTTATTTATTTTTTTTTGCCCATCAATAACTGTAAAAATAAAAATAATAAGACTTCCTAGATAAGGGATCAGCACTAGTAGATATAGCCAACCACTATTGCCAGTATCATGAATTCTTCGAATAGTAACAGCAAGACTAGGAATAAAATGAGCCAAAAACCAGACTATAAATAATAAACCAGCTATGACATATCCAACAGTTTCCCCTGCAGCTACAGATAATAGACCACCAATAAGTGCAACTATAATAAAAGCAGCTATTGTAAAAATAAAATAGAATAATGAAAACATCCAATATTCTTGTCTTCTTGCTCGACCACTAAAATTCGAATAATTATCTCGCATTACTTTTAAATACCATTCCATAATTTACTTGTTAAATACAATTTACATAAAAAAGTTTATATACTTTTTTAAAAATATAATTAGTAAAGGATTAAATTGTAGTTCATATTAAAACTTAAAATAATGAAAAAAGAAAAAAATTTTATAAATGGAATTTTTGTTGGGTCTATTAGTATACTATTATTATTTATAATAATGGGTGCAAATACAAACGAAAAAGCAACTGCTTACGAGTTCTATGACTTAAAAGATACTAGAGGTTTAATCTTTAATAAATATACTGGTGAGATTAAATATGAAGAAATTCGTGAGGAACCAGTTTTCGTAGAGCATTATCATAATCTAAGTAGTTGGAATGGCCAACCACCTAGTAATGGTTCCCGTGTTAAACATATAACTCCATAGTTTATGAGTTAAAAACCTTCCTAATTTATTGATATGAATTGGAAATGTAAACATACTTGGAAAAAAGCAAGAATAAATACACTTTGGTGTTTAATAGGATGTTCTATTGGCGATTTTGGAACAATATTTTATTTCCAAAATATAGAACATGATTGGAGTGTAGCTGCAATTATGACTTTAGCAATCATAAATGGTTTATTGACTTCTATTATTTTGGAAACAATAATTCTTATAAAACAAATGAGTTTTATAATTGCGTTTAAAACTGCATTAGGAATGAGTTTTATTTCAATGTTGGCTATGGAAATAGCTATGAACTTAACAGATATTTTGTTAACAGGGGGTGCGTTCCTAACTTGGTGGGCTATACCAATTATGCTACTTTCAGGTTTTATAACTCCGCTGCCTTACAATTACTGGAGGTTGAAGAAATATAATATTAGTTGTCACTAATTAATGAAAAAACTTTTTTTTATAATTCCAATAATATTGTTTATAAGTGCAGAGGAGTTAAAAGTAATTTCATATAATATTAGATACAACAACCCTAATGATGGTATTAATATTTGGGAAAATAGAAAATCAACTATTGCTAAATTTCTCAATGATGAAAATCCTGATTTTGCTGGGCTTCAAGAAGTGACTTATTCTCAACTATCATTTTTAAAAGAATCATTAGTAAACTATAGCCTTATTGGGGTTGGTAGGGATGATGGAAAAACAAAAGGAGAGTACAGTCCAATATTCTTTAATAAAAGAAAATATCAAGTTTTATACAATAAAACCTTTTGGCTTTCTTCAACGCCAGAAAAAATTTCCGTTGGCTGGGATGCTTCCATGGAAAGAATATGTACATATGGATTGTTTGAAAATATAAATTCAAAAGAAAAAATATGGGTTTTTAATACTCATTTTGATCATGTAGGTAATGAAGCAAGAAAAAAATCTACAGATTTAATTTTAAGAAGGATTAATGAAATTAAATCAATGGGTAAACCTATTATTTTGACAGGTGATTTTAACTTAGATGATAATGATTCTTCAATTAAAAAAATTCAAAGCCAAATGAAAGATGTTTTATTAAAAATAAACAAATTAAATACCAATTATGAAACATATAATGGGTTTAAAAATATAGTTGAGACAAAAAGAAGAATTGATTATATTTTTGTTAATAATATTGTTGTTAAAAAAGCGGAGAATATACATTTGAAAACTCCTTTTGGAGGTTGGGCATCTGACCACCATCCTGTTTTATCAATATTAAAAATCTAATATTATAAGTTCATTTTTATTATCTTTAAAATTACTGGGATTCGTCAGGATTTTTTTAACCGTTTAATGCTATTTAAAGGTTTAGATTATAAAAGAAATGAAAAAATTATTTATTTTTTTACTCTTCACACATTTTATTTCTTTCGGGCAAGAGGAGATTGCTTTAGATTATTTATATCCAAATGAAAATTTAGTATTAAAATACCAAGATGATTGGGGAAGAAATAATTATAAAAAAGTAATTAAGGAATTTAAAAAACAGCCTTTAAATTTTGGAGATATAGTTTTTCTAGGAAACAGTATTACAGCAGAGGGGAAAGACTGGAGCGAAAGATTGAGTTACCCTAATATTAAAAATAGAGGAATTGGAGGAGATGTTAGTGAAGGTGTATTGGCTAGAATAGATGAAATTACTTACTTTAAACCTAAAGCAGTTTTTTTATTAATTGGTATTAATGATCTATGGAATAAGACACCTAATATACCTTCAGTTGAATACATTTCGTCCAACATTATTAAAATTAGTAAAGCTATAAATAAGGATTCTCCAAATACTAAAATTTATGTTCAAACCATTTTACCTGTTGAAGAAGAAGTTTATAAAAAAAATATTATGAGTATTAATAGTATTTTGAAGCAAGCCCAAAAGAGTAACCCTTATAAAATTATAGATCTACATTCTGTATTTGTAAATGATCTAGGAACTATCAAAAGTGATCTTTCAACTGATGGGATTCACTTAAGTGAAAAAGGATATGATGTTTGGACTAATTTTATAAAGCCAACCATTTTTTCTATTGAATAATAAAAATGTACATTATTCTATTATTATTTAGAAGCCTTTAATATACGTTCAATATAAAATACTGATAAAGAAAAAACCCACTTAATAGTGGGCATTCAAGTTTAAACGTAAGTCTAACCTATTTAAGAGGGCTTGAAGTAGCAGAACTAAAAGAAGAAGATATGCCGAATGTTAATAAGTAGTTGCTTTTGTGAATTATTTGTAACTTTCTGAAAATGATAAAACTAATTCTCCTATTACTATTTATTCCACTTGTATCTTTAGGACAAGAAGAATCAAAAAAAATTGATTTAAATGTAGTTACTGAAAATGTTACAGCTAATCCTATTGGTGCTTTTAATTCTGCTCGTATGAGAGAATGGCAAAATATGAGAGCGAGAAGATTACAGAAATATATTTTTAAACCATCAAAGCAAACAGTTTTAAAGTTATACAGGGCAAATAAAGTAATTGGAATCCCCTTGAATGCTGGAATTTCTGATGAACATATGAAAGAATGGTTGCCTAAAATTGATTTAAGTAAAATGGTAGATGAATCAGAAAAACTATCAAGGAATGAAATTATAAAAAGACTTAAAGAAACTAAAGAACTCTATGATGAAGGTATTTTAAATAAAGAAGAATATGAAAAAGAAACCTCAAAACTTAAGAGCCTGTTAATTGGTAATTAAATGAAAAAGAAAAAGAAAGGATTAGCAGAGTTTCTTGAAACTTGGGGTATGCTATTAGCAAATATATTAGGGGTTTTCATTTTTAATTAATTTATAAAGTATAATGAATAAACTAATTATACTATTACTATTTATTCCACTTGTTTTTTCTTGTTCAAGTGATGAAGAACGCTGGTGAAAAATGTAATTTTTAAATTATGACTATACAATCAGGAGACATACTTTCATACAATGGTGAAAAAACAACTATTGCAACAGAGCCACTAAAACCTTATTTAGAAAGCAGAAGTGATATAAGTTTTATTTTTAAATCTACAGCCTTAGTTAGAGGTTATATTGGCACCTGGAAAATTAAAAACAAAAAACTTTTTCTTGTTTCTCTAATTGGTTTTATAGAAAATAGTGAGAAAGTAGACCTTAGCTATTTATTTCCAAACAAAAAAGAAGTTTTTGCTGATTGGTTCTCTGGTCAAATTAGAATTCCTAACAGAATACTTAATTTTAATAAGGGACTTTTAAAAAAAACGGTAGATTAAATTAATAGCCCAATAATCAAGTTTTTTCAATTGCCATATAGTTGCCAAGAATTTTATACTTTTAAGTTACGTTCAATATAAAATACTGATAAAGAAAAAACCCACTTAATAGTGGGCTTTACGAGTGTGTGATGTAGCGGTTAAGCTTGCTCCCCCTCTAAGACTCGAACTTAGGACCCTCTGATTAACAGTCAGATGCTCTAACCAACTGAGCTAAGGAGGAATTTTCTGAAGGCAAATATAAATTTAATTTTTGGGTATTCAAATTAGAGAAAGGAATTTAGTTTACTGCTCTGATTACGTCCATTCCATTAGCATAAACAAATAATGCAAGAAGAAGAATTACTCCTGCTAAGGTAGCATACTCCATAAACTTTTCATTTGGCTTTCTTCCACTTACAATTTCATATAAAACAAACATAACATGACCTCCATCAAGTGCTGGTATAGGAAGTAAGTTCATAAAAGCTAAAATTATAGATAATAATGCTGTTGTTTGCCAAAATCTTTCCCAATTCCAAGTTGCAGGAAAAATTTTTCCAATTGTACCAAAGCCACCAAGCTGGGATGCTCCAGTTTTAGTAAAAACATAACTCAAAGATCTAACATAATCATCTAATATTTTGAATCCATATTTAAAACCTGCTGGGATACTTTCGATAAATGAATAGTTTAATTGAGTCGTATTTAGAGTATTTGCACTTTTAAAATAAATACCAATTAATTTTTCTTCATTATCAAATGTGACAACTCTATTAATAATTTCTTTCCCTCTTTTTAATTCGAGATCTATATAATCTACATTTAGTTCTTTAGCATTGTCAAAGTCTGTTAAATTAAAAATTTTAGAACCATTTACAGAAATTAATATATCACCAGAACTTATTCCATTATAGAAAGCACTCGAACCAGGGATAATTGAATCAATTAATATATCGGGAATGGGAATAAAAGAGGGGGATTTGTTCTCGAGTAATGTTAAACCAATTGATGATGGAATATCGATATTTCTTTTAATTTTATCGATACCTAAAACCTCTATTTGATTAATAGATTGTGTTACTAAAATTGTATTTATATCCCATTGATCTGTAAGCTCTAATCCATCAACTGATAAAATTTTATCTCCGTCTTTAAATCCAACTTCTTGCATAAGTTCAGAAACTTTAAATCCATATGTTAAGTCATCTTTTGAAATAATTTCTTTACCCCAAACTGATAAAATCATACTATAAATAAGAAAACCTAATATAAAATTAACAGTTACTCCACCCAATAATATGATTAATCGTTGCCATGCAGGTTTTGATCTGAATTCCCATTCTTTTGGCTCCGAATCAGTATGATCTGTATCAAAACTTTCATCGACTATACCAGATATTTTGACATAGCCTCCTAATGGAAAAGCTCCTATACCAAACTCTGTTTCACCGATTTTTTTCTTAAATAATGCAAACGGCCAGTCAAAAAACAAATAAAATTTTTCAACCCTGCATCCAAATAGTTTAGCAGGTATATAATGTCCAAGTTCATGAAGAATTACAAGAATGGATAAACTTAAAATTAATTGGGCTGCTTTTATTAAAAATAATTCCATAAAAAATTGGATTCAAAAGTAAACTTTTTTGTTGTGACAAAAAAACTCAGAAAAAATATTTTAGATTTTATAAATGGCTTAATTTTGAAAGGACTTATGATAAATAAATTTTTAAAAAGATATGGACTATTAATTCTGTTTTTTATTGTCTTTTCAATAGTTGGAGTTTCATCGTTTAACTATGTTCAAAGCCCTACAAAAAAACTGCCTATTTATAGCCCATCAATGGTTAGTAATGAATTGTATGATGATGATTTGAGTTATGTTAAAAAATATCATAAAATAAATGATTTTTCATTATATAATCAAAATGGAAATCAAGTAACTCAAAATAATTATAGTGAAAAAATTTACGTAGCTGATTTTTTCTTTACTACTTGTCCTGATATATGTCCAATTATGACCGGAAACATGTTATATCTTCAGGAAAATTTAAAAGACACTAATGTTATGTTAGCTTCATTTTCAGTAACACCCAAAATTGATACTGTTGAAATTTTAAAGGAATATTCAAGCCTAAAAGGAGTTGATGATTCCATGTGGAATTTAATGACTGGAGATAAAAAACAAATATATAATCTAGCTAGAAAATCATATTTAGTTGCCAAAGCAAACCCAGAGGTTAATGATCATGGTATGATTCATACTGAAAATTTTGTTTTAGTTGATAAAGAAAAAAGAATTAGAGGATATTATGACGGTACTAAAATTGAAGAAATGGATAAGCTACTTAGCGATATTAAAATTTTAATTAAATCTTATGAGAATTCATAGAAAATTTAACAAAGTATTAATTAGCTTATCTATATGTTTATTTATGACCGTTAATTCGTTTAGTCAAGAGCTTATAATTGGTGAGGAAAGAATAGAGCCAGGAATTATTTTGATTTTTGAAGGTGCTGTAAAGGATGTGGTTATGCCTGAGTCAAACAACTTAAGCGTGGAGCAAACAAATGTTCATATTGAAGCTAGAGTAAATTGGGATATAACTAATATTCCCTATGGAACACCACCTGCTGGATTTGTTCCATTTTTAAAAATAAGTTCAATTGTTTATAATCAAAAAACGGGTTTAAAAACTTTTATTGACTTAATACCTCATATCAATCTTATTGATAATTTTCATTATGCAAGAAATATTTCATTGCCCGGGGAAATTGATGATTTATATACTGTTGAGTTTAAGATAAACCCCCCTCATAAATTTGATTTAGCATTTCACAAAGACTGGATTGATAAGTATGGAAAAGATTTATTTAAATTAAATTCCTTTATATATAAAAATGTAGACTTTGAGGAAATTGCTAAAGCAAATAGAAATTAGAATAATTAAAACTACAAGTACGAAGTAATAATTTAGTGTTATTAAATATAAAATTTCAAGTCAATTATTTTTTCCAAGTTTGTTTGGATTATCCTAAAGCTACGTCCAAACTCATCATAATTACAAACCCTGCAATTAAACCCATGGTTGCTAAGTCAGTATTTCCTCCTCTTTGACTCTCAGGTATTACCTCTTCAACAACAATAAAAATCATAGCACCAGCTGCAAATGATAATGCATATGGTAAAATTGGCCAGACAAGTATTACTAGGGCTGCTCCAATCACGGCAAATATTGGTTCAACTATTGCTGATAGTTGACCCCACATCCACGATTTTTTTCTAGTAAATCCAGCTCTTCTTAAAGGCATTGAAACGGCAAATCCCTCAGGGAAATTTTGAATTCCAATTCCAATTCCTAAAGCAACTGCAGCTCCTAATGTGTATACATTTGCAAATTCAGGAATAACCAATGCTCCAAATGCAACACCAACAGCTAATCCCTCTGGAATATTATGTATTGCAATAGCTAATACCAACAAAGAGGTTTTTTTAAGATCAGTCTTTGGACCTTCGGCTTCTGTCATTTTACCAAAAATGTGTAGGTGAGGAATGGTTTTATCTAAAAAAAACATGAATAATGCCCCGATAAAAAAACCAATTGCTGGAGGTAAAAATGATGGAAGATTTGATTGACCTAATTCATTTTGAACCTCAACTGCATGTATAGCAGGAGCTATTAATGACCAAAAACTTGCAGCAATCATTACTCCTCCTGTGAAACCTAAAGCCATGTCTAATATTTTTCTATTTGTGCCTTTAAAAAAGAAAACTAAAGCTGCTCCAAAAGCAGTTAAGATCCAAGTAAAAAGACCAGCACACAGAGCTTGTAGAATAGGGCTATTTAAAGATTGGAAAAAATCAAGAATGCTATTCATAAAGTTGTTTTATTAAATACTTTAAAAAAGTATTTTTAAGTTCACATGGCAAATATATATAATTAAAAGTCCCTAGATAGGAGCTTATTTGAAATATCTATTAAATATTTTTTTTTAGATGTATCTATATTTAAACCATTTATATATTCATCTGTTTTTGTAGTATATTTTTTAACAAGCTGTCTTGTTTTTAAATCGATTTCATTTTCTTCAAAAAGACTTCTAATATTAGAAACTTTTTTATCATTTTGGATATTTGAATCATTATATATTTCGTCTAAAATATTTGAATCTTCAATGGAACTATTTTCTTTGTGTAAATGGTACATTACGGTTTTTTTATTTTTAATAATATCCCCTCCAATTTTTTTTCCAATTATATTTTGGTCTCCAAACAGATCTAAATAATCATCTTGAATTTGAAAAGCACATCCCATATTTAAACCAATTTGATACAATGATTTTAAATCAGTTTCAGAAGCATTATTTATTATACCTCCCATTTTTAAAGAAGATGCTAATAATACTGCAGTTTTATAATTAATCATTTGAATATAATCATCAAATTTTAAATTATTTTGACTTTCAAATTCAATATCTAATTGCTGACCTTCACATACTTTTATTGCAGTATCATTAAAAGCTTCAATCAGTTTTTTTTGAGTTTCAGAATCATACGATTCCAAGCATTTATATGCTAAGATTTGCATAATATCTCCAGAAAGTATTGCTTGATTTAAATTCCATTTAACGTGAACAGTATCCTTTCCTCTTCTAATTAATGAAGAGTCCATTATATCATCATGAACCAGCGTGAAATTGTGGAAAATCTCATTTGAGATTGCAGCTGGTAATGAATATTCATTATCGTTATTATACAAGCTACTGGATATTATAGTTAAAAGAGGTCTTACTCTCTTTGAAGGTAATTTTAAAAAATATTTAACTGGATCATAAACAGGATTACCATTTAGTCCTTTTAGAAGTTCTTCAATATAATTTTCGATTAAGTTTATATGGTCTTTAAATCCCTTCATTATATATAATGCTAAAATACATTATATAAATATTAAAAGGTAAATTAGATGAATAGAAACTTTATAAACTTTTTTAGTTTTTATTTTTTCTTTTTAGATATTTGTAAGGTATGTACAGAACTCACAATTGTGGAGAACTTAGGATTTCAGATATTGGAAACAATGTAAAGCTTTCTGGATGGGTTCAAAAAATTAGAAATAAAGGATTTCTAGTTTGGATTGATTTAAGGGACAGGTATGGTATTACTCAGCTAATAATTAACTCAGAAAAAAGTTCTAAGGAAGTTATTGATTCTGTCAAGAATGTAGGCAGAGAGTTTGTAATTCAAGTTGAAGGAGAGGTAATAAAAAGAGAGGCTATCAATAAAAATATTTCAACTGGAGAAATTGAGATTTTGGTTTCAAAAATAAATGTTCTAAATCCGTCTATCATACCTCCATTTACTATTGAAGATGAAACTGATGGTGGAGAAGAACTCAGAATGAAATACAGATATTTAGATCTTAGAAGATCTGTATTAAAAGACAATATTATTTTTAGAAATGATTTAACTTTTGAAGTAAGAAAATATCTAAAAGCTCAAGGTTTCATTGATATTGAAACTCCATATTTGATTAAATCAACACCTGAAGGAGCAAGAGATTTTATAGTGCCATCGAGAATAAATTCTGGTGAGTTTTACGCTCTTCCACAATCACCACAAACTTTTAAACAACTTTTAATGGTTAGTGGTTTTGATAAATATGTTCAGATTGTTAGGTGCTTTAGGGATGAAGATCTTAGAGCTGATAGGCAACCTGAATTTACTCAAATAGATTGTGAGATGTCTTTCGTCGATCAGGAAGATGTCCTTAACACTTTTGAAGGATTGATCCAAAGTTTATTTAAATCCTGTATTGATTTTTCGCTAGAAAAATTTGATAGAATTTCTTATAAAGATGCAATGGAGTTTTATGGTTCAGATAAGCCTGATACAAGATTTGATATGAAGTTTTTAAACCTTTCAGAAAAAGCTAAAGGAAATGATTTTAAAATTTTTGATTCAAGTGAATCTATATATGGCTTTAATATTGAAAATGGAGAATCCTTTTCAAGAAAAGAGTTTGATTATTATACAGATTGGGTTAAAAGACCACAAATTGGTGCATTGGGATTAATATGGATAAAGCATAATCAAGATGGATCTGTAAAATCTTCAATTGATAAATTTTATAGCGCTGATGAGTTAAAATCAATTACCAATTCTAATCCTGGTGATCTAACATTTATAATTTCTGGTGATAAGAAAAAAACATTGACTCAACTTGGTGCCTTGAGAATCCACGTTGCTGAAAAATTAGGTCTCCGTGATAAAAATAAATTTAAAGCATTGTGGGTAACTGACTTTCCAATGTTTGAATGGGATGAAGATTCAAAAAGATATCATGCCATGCATCATCCATTCACATCCCCTGTAGATAATAGGATTGAAAAGGATCCTGGTGCTACTCTTGCTAATGCATATGATCTTGTTATTAACGGAAATGAAATTGGAGGTGGTTCAATAAGAATCCATGATCAAAAACTCCAGGAAGAAGTGTTCTCAATTCTCGGATTTTCAAAAAAAGAAGCCTTTGATCAATTTGGATTTTTACTCAATGCATTTAATTACGGCGCTCCTCCACATGGAGGTATTGCCTTTGGCTTAGACAGACTAGCTGCAGTTATGAAAGGTGAAGAATCAATAAGAGATTATATAGCATTTCCAAAAAACAATAGTGGACGAGATGTTATGATTGACAGCCCATCAAGCATTGATAAAGACCAGTTGGATGATTTGAATATTAAAATCAAATAATTTGTTTCTACGAATTTTACTTTACATTATTTTTATTCTGGATTTAGCTCTACTGTTTTTCGGATTGTATAAAAAAAATACAGATATCGAACTTGGAGAAAAATTAATTGGAAGTAGTGTTCTTGCTTTTTGTTTTATTTTCTTACCAATCTTTCTTTATTACCGCTACAGTAAAAGGGATCTTGAAGACTATATCTATAAGGATTAAAGTTTTTTAAGTTTTCTTTTTTTTATAAAAAAAGCATCTATTAGTAGTTTGCATTCATTGGATAAAGTTCCGTATGAAACTTTTGTTTTTGGATGTAATGTAGTCTTTAGTTTTCTGTATCCCCTGTGAGGATCACTCGCTCCAAAAACTAGTCTTGTTAATTGAGCCCAATACATAGCACCTGCACACATTTGACACGGTTCTAATGTTACGTATAGTGTGCAATCCTTTAAATATTTTCCACCTAAATAATTTGCTGCAGATGTTATAGCTTGCATTTCAGCATGAGCAGTTACATCATTTAACATCTCTGTCAGATTATGAGCTCTAGCAATGACTTTATCATTTGAAACAATTACTGCTCCGACTGGAACCTCATCTTTTTCAAATGCAATTTTAGCCTCTGCTATCGCCTTGTTCATGTAAAAAACATCTTTTTCTTCTTGAGTCATTAACTTAATTTTTTATACCATTCAAGTGCTAATCCATCTGTTAAGCTAGCTATAAAACAGCTCACATCTAAAAGGCTTGAATATAAATCGGTGTCTTTATTTAAATATTCTTTTGGAATACACTCCAGTGCCAATTCATCAAAGGCACTAACTTTATCATCTCTCCAATTTATTACTGAACTTGTAAAGGTCTTTAATAAAAAATGTAAAACCTTATATCCTGTAAGTTCCTTTTCAATTACCTCTTTTGATTTATAAACTTTTTCAATGCTAATATCAATTATACCATCCATTTGGGCTTTGAACTTGCTTGTTGACATCAATGATTTTTCAAAACTTCCATTTAAAATATTTTCTTCGTTTTCTAGATAAATATTTACTGCTTCATTGATTAATGTATTAATTGCAAGTGCTCTTAAATAGGCAATCCTCTGAGACTTTAATCCCATTTTAGAATACTTTTCTTTGTCGATTGTATCCTTGACAAGCTTTACCAAATATTCAAGGGCAAATTCTTCTGGAATCCAATCCAAATTAATACCATCCTCAAAATCAATTAATGTATAACAAATATCATCTGCTGCCTCGACTAGATAAGCCAGTGGATGTCTATTATAATTTGAGTCGCCAACTTTTAATCCAAGTTCACTTGCAACCTCATCAAAGAAATCAAACTGATTTGAAAAAAACCCATACTTTTTATCCTTAATTTTTTTTGTTGGCTTGTATGGAAGCGAGGCTTTTGGATATTTTGTAAAAGCTCCAAGAGTTGCATAGCTTAATCTTAAACCACCTGGTGATCCAATTTTACTTTCTGTTAATATTTTAAATCCATTGGCATTTCCCTCAAAGTTGCATAAATCATTGTATTGAAGTTTTGTTAATTCTAATTTATACTTTTCGCCTTCTCCAATTTTAAAGAAATCCCCAATAGCAGATTCTCCGCTATGTCCAAATGGTGGGTTACCTATATCATGTGCTAGACAGGCAGCTGCAACTATACTTCCGAAATCATTTACTTGAAATCCATGAGTTTGATTTAAGTAAGGATATTTATTTAATATATGCTGACCAACAGTTCTACCTAAACTTCTACCAACAACAGAAACTTCTAAACTGTGTGTCAATCTAGTATGAACAAAACTGGTCTTAGAAAATGGAACAACTTGTGTTTTATCTTGCAGCGTTCTAAAAAAAGATGAAAAAACAATTCTATCATAATCAACATCAAATCCAACTCTGGTTTCATCCTGTTCAGATCTTAGTCTTTTTAAACTATCACCTTGTCTTTTTAAGGATAGTAGGTTTTCCCATTTCATTTATGCAATTTAAATATTTTTAAGAATTGGAAAGATGAAAAAATGAATGTTTTATAATTTAAATTTCATCAACCTTGCAGCTGAACTACTTTTTTCATCTTCAGAGGTTATCCAGAATGTTGTTGGATCAATAATTTTTATAGCCTCAACCTGAGTTTTCCCAACTGGGATTTCATACATGTCAATTTTTTGATTTTTATTATTTAAACTAAAATCACTAATTATTAAAACGTAGTATTCATCAAACTTGATAGTTGATGTCAGAGCTAATGTATTTGTTGCTTTATCGTAATCACCTCCAGTGACTATTGAATCAGTATTTAAACTACCAATTTTTTTTGCTTGGTAATTTCCTTCATTTTTTGGAAGAGAGTAGATTTCAGTAATTTTTTTTCGTTTATTTTTTGTGAATATTAATAGTTTATCCTCAAAAGAGATTAAAGCTTCAGCATCATACTCTGATCTTCTATAAATTCTCCTAAATTTTTTTTGTTCTGGATATGAAAAATTAATAATTTCTGATTCATTTATGTTTTCAGCAATAGGGATTTTAATTATTGATAGATTCTTTCTAGTATCATAATTATTTCCAAAATCAGCTATATATATGAATTCATCATCAACGGCTAAACTTTCCCAGTCATTATTTTTACAACATTCTATTTTTCTCTCTTTTGCAATATTTCCATTTTTATCCAAGTAAAATAAAATAGGATTGTTACCTGAATCATTAATTGTAATTAATTGATTGCCTATAATTTCTAAACCTGAAGTCTCATCTAATTTTTTAGATAGATTAATATCCTGCACTACGTTCTGTGAAAAAATTATAGCATTTGTAAAAAGAAAAAAAATAATGTAAAAAATTTTAAGCTTCATTCTTAACGTTAACTTAACATCAGTTATTAATTCAAGATAGATATTTGTATAAACAAAACTAAAACAATGAATACAAAAAAATTATATTTAACAATCTTAGTAATTTTTTTTAGTCTTAATATTTACACTCAAGATACAAATAAGGGTGATATTTTTTCTACTATATTTTGGAATTATAATACAGATTTATCATCTGAAGCTAGTAAAAAAAATTCCTTTGAAGTCAAAAGAGTTTATTTAGGATACAAATTTAAAATAGATGATAAAATATCTGCCAAAGTAACATTTGACATAGGAAAAAATAGTGCTGGAAGTGATTATACTACATTTTTAAAAACTGCTCAAATTGACTGGAGCTTAAAAGATAATTTTAAACTTAGTTTTGGTATGATAGGGAATAAACAATTCAAGTATCAAGAATCCATTTGGGGATATAGATATCTATATAAAACTTTTCAAGATGAGAATAAATTTGGAAGCAGTGCCGACTTAGGGGTTAATGGAGAAATTAAAGTTTCGAAAAATTTAAAAATGAATTTATTTATGTTAAATGGAGAGGGTTATAAAAATATCCAAGACGACAATGGATATATGAAAATTGGTGGAAATTTAATATATGAAATTAGCAATGGATTATCCTTGAAATTATATTATGACTCAGAACCAGGTAATGATGAATTTAATGTTATAAATGTTGGTTATTTTATTAGTTATGATAAAAATAAAACAAGAGTTGGATTTGAATACAATAAAATCAACAATGCTAAATCATATAATAGTCCTTCCTTAGACAATAATCTTTCAGGATTTTCTGGATATATATCTCAAATTTTTTCTGAAAATTCAAGTGTATTTTTCAGATATGATTCTTTACAATCAAATATACTTGCAGGTAGCTCGGACCCTTGGAACTCAGGTAAAGACGGTAAACTTATGATTTTAGGATACGAGCATGTAGTCACTAAAGGATTTAAGCTCAATTTAAATTATAGAAACTATAATTACAATGATACTTCAATTAATAATAAATCTATGGTATTCATAAATGCCGAAATAAAAATATAATTATGAACTTACTTAACTTTCAATTACTTTTAAGTAGCGATATACTAACAAATGTCGTTGAAAATATGGATGTATATTTTATAATGATTGTTGCCTTAGCTTTTTTAGCTGTTGGTGACCTTGTTGTTGGTGTAAGTAATGACGCTGTTAATTTTTTAAATTCAGCGCTTGGTTCAAAGGCAATTTCCGTTAGAAAAATAATGATACTAGCAAGTCTTGGAGTGTTAGTTGGTTCTGTATTTTCAAGTGGAATGATGGAGGTTGCAAGAAAAGGAATCTTTAATCCAGAAATGTTATTGTTTTCGGAAATCATGATAATATTTATGGCTGTTATGATTACAGATATATTATTATTAGATTTTTTTAACACACTTGGACTTCCAACATCAACGACTGTTTCCATTGTTTTTGAATTATTAGGCGCTGCAGTTGCAGTTTCATTAATCAAAATCTCTGGTCTTGGAAATGAATTTGGAGATTTAGTCAATTACATAAATGTTGAGAAAGCTTCTCAAATTATACTTGGGATTTTACTATCGGTATTTATAGCTTTTTCTATTGGTGCTTTAGTCCAGTTTTTAGCTAGGACTATTCTATCATACAACTATGAACAAAAATCCAAATGGGTGGGTTCAATTTTTGGTGGAGTTGCTTTAACATCCATATCATATTTCATCTTGATGAAAGGAATTAAAGGTACATCTTTTGCAAAAGAAAGTTTTGACTTATTAGATGGAGCTACAATTTCCTCATTTTTAGAAACTGAAGTTTTATTTATTTCATTGGCAAGTTTTGTGCTGTTATCCTTAGTATCATATATTCTAATTTTTTCTTTTAAAGTAAATATTTACAAATTAATTATTGGAGTAGGTACATTTTCATTAGCTCTTGCTTTTGCAGGGAATGACTTGGTAAACTTTATTGGGGTTCCAATAGCGGCTTGGCAATCATACGAGGCTTGGATTGCTTCGGGAGTTCCAGCGGATATGTTTTCAATGGAAGTTCTTTCAACTAAAGTTCCAACTCCTAATTTACTTTTATTCTTAGCAGGAATGGTAATGGTTGTTACACTTTGGATATCATCAAAAGCAAAGAAGGTTACTAAGACTGAAATTGATCTTGCAAGACAAAGAGATACAAAAGAAAGATTTCAACCTAACTTTATATCAAGAGGATTGGTTAGATTTTCTTATAATTTAGCTAAATACACTTCTTTAATAGTTCCTAAAAAATTGCGAGATAATATTAATGCTCAGTTCGAAGTTCCTGTTGTAGAAATGAGTTCAAAAAAAGCCGTCGAATTACCAGCTTTTGATATGATTAGAGCATCAGTAAATATGATGGTAGCTGCTATTCTAATTTCAATTGCAACTTCATTTAAATTACCATTATCAACCACCTATGTTACTTTCATGGTAGCCATGGGTACATCACTTTCTGATAGAGCATGGGGATCTGAAAGTGCTGTATACAGAGTTGCAGGAGTATTGAATGTCATTGGTGGATGGTTTTTTACTGCATTTATAGCCTTCACAGCTGCAGGTTTTATCGCTTTATTGATACACCTTGGAGGACCAACTGCAATTGCAATTTTAATATTTGCAGCCCTGTTAATTTTAGGCAGGAATTATATTTCTCACAGAAAAGATCTTGAAGAAGAAAAAAATTCTGATGCATTAACAAGAGCTGAAAGTAAATCAATTCAAGGGGTTATTGATGAGAGCAGTGGTAATATGTCAAAAGCTTCCAAAAAAATTAAAAAGATTTATTCACAATCAATACAAGGTTTAGCCAAAGGGGATTTAAGCGGACTTAAGAAAAATAGAAAAGCTGTTTCAAAATACTCTGAAGAAATAGATGACTTGAGAAATGACCTATTCTATTTCATCAAAAACCTAGATGAATCAACTATTAAAGGTGCAAGTAATTTCTATATAAATGTTTTAGCCTACCTGCAAGATATTGCAGAATCTTTACAGTACATATCCAAGATTACGTACAAGCACATCAACAATAATCATACAAATCTAACCTTTAATCAAATAAGAGAACTAAAAGAAATTGATTCTGAGCTAAATAATCTTTATGATGAAATACAGTTTATTTTCTCAAAAAATAATTTTAAAGAGTTGAATAAAGTGATTAATAAAAAACAAGAGCTCTACTCTTCTCTTAAACAAAAAATTGATATTCAGATTTCTAGAACTAAAAAGGATGAGTCTAGCCCGAAAAATACAACACTATACTTTAGTATTTTAATTGAGAGCAAAGATTTAGTAGAGAAAACTATGAATCTACTAGAGATGTACTCAGAATCAAAATCTTAATTGGTTTTAAAAAAGACAGTCTCTTAGGCTGTCTTTTTTTTAACTATATTAAAACTTAATTATATAATCTTTAATAAAGTTGTGTTTAAATTATGAAACTATATTGAGTTTTAATTATTTCAAAAAAGTAAGAATCTAGACTTAATAATTGGGCACTAAACTTAGATGTTTTAAATAAATCTAAATATTTTGTTGATAAATAATGAATTTTTTTGGAATGCATTCGGGTTCAATAAATTTATAATCTTTTTAATCAGGATTTAAATATAATTTTTTAAAATATTGTCTTTTTTAAAAGTCATCCATTGGAAAATCAATGTTTTATAATTCTTATGTTTTATAATTCTTTTATTAAATTTTTTATTTTTTATGTTCAAAATGTTTTAATTATTTGGCATAATAATTGGTTATTTGAATAATTTATCTAAAATTAATGTATGTTGAAAACTTTGTTAAAAACCTATGAAGCGAGCATTTAAACTAGATGAAATAAATTAGAACTTTACTATTGGTATAAATTTAATTTTGCCTTTCACTTTAGAACAATTTTATAAATCATGGAGATAGAACACATAATCAAAAGAGACTACAGTACAAAAACTTTCCATTTGGATAAGATTACTGAAGCTATTCAAAAGGCAATGATTGCGGTTGGATTTGGCACAAAGCAAAATGCAGAAGACATTGCATTATCAGTTTACAAAACATTACTTGACAGAAAAAACCAAGACCAAGAGTATGTTCCCACAATTGAAGAAGTTCAAGATATTGTAGAAACTCAACTCATGGAAAGTGAATTCAAAGAAGCGGCAAAAGCATACATTTTATACCGAAATAGAAGAAGTCAACAAAGACAAACAGATATTTTTGAAAAGCGAATAAACCTAAAACCATACGAATATCCGGAATTATATGAATACGTTCCAGCTATTAGACATTCTTATTGGATACATTCAGAATTTAATTTTACTAGTGATATTCAGGATTTCAAGTCAAGGCTAACTGATTCAGAAAGAAGTGCTATCAAAAATACTATGTTAGCAATTTCTCAAATTGAAGTAGCTGTTAAATCCTTTTGGGGGGATTTATATCACAGAATTCCAAAGCCAGAGATTGGTTCTGTAGGTTCAACTTTTGCTGAAAGTGAAGTTCGACATGCAGATGCTTACTCTCATTTATTAGAAATATTAGGACTGAATTCAGAATTTAAAGAGCTCAAAAAGAAACCTGCTATTATGAAAAGAGTTCGGTATTTAGAAACCGCACTAAAGAACTCAAAAAGCGACGACAATAAAGAATATGCAGAAGCTATTCTGCTGTTTTCACTGTTTATTGAGCATGTGTCCCTATTTTCTCAATTCCTAATTATTATGGCTTTCAATAAACATAAAAATATGTTGAAAGGTATTTCTAACGTGGTAGAGGCAACCTCAAAAGAAGAACAAATCCATGGTGATTTTGGGATTGATTTAATCAAAATTCTTAAAAAAGAAAATCCTGACTGGTTTACACCTGAATATCACAAAAACATCCAGGGTGTATGTAAACAAGCTTTTGAAGCAGAATTAGATGTTGTTGACTGGATTTTTGAAAACGGAGAGTTAGACTTTTTACCTAAGGCGGTAATTAATGAGTTTTTAAAAAATAGATTTAACAATTCTTTAGAAAGTATTGGAATTGAAAAAGCATTTGAAATCGATCAAAACTTAGTTTCGCAAACCGAATGGTTTGATGATGAGATCATAGGAACTAAACATGGAGATTTTTTTGTGAAACGATCCATCAATTATAGTAAAAGAACACAAAGTATAACAAGTGATGACCTGTTTTAGAATATGCAAAAAAAAACAACAACAAAAAAGGAAAAAATAAACCCATATCAACATTTAATTGATGCTAGAGAAAAAGCAAGAAAAGGAATGAATTTAAATTCCGATAAACAATTTGAATGGCTTAACGAAAATAGTAGAAAATTTCTTGCTGCTGGATATTTAGGAGATGGATTAAGTGCAGAAGAACGAATTGCTAATATTGCCAAAAGAGCAGAATCTATACTGCAAATGCCAGGTTTTGCAGACAAATTTTATTATTATATGTCACAGGGATATTACTCACTAGCATCCCCTGTTTGGTCAAACTTTGGAAAAGAACGTGGCTTACCAATTAGCTGTTTTGGTTCTCATATTGATGATGATATAGGAAATATTTTATATACCCAATCTGAAGTTGGTATGATGTCTAAATTAGGCGGAGGAACATCTGGTTATTTTGGTAAAATTAGACATCGTGGAGCTGCCATAAAAAACAATGGAGAAGCTTCAGGAGCTGTCCATATTATGAGATTGTTTGAATCTATGGTAGATGTAGTAAGCCAAGGTTCAGTTAGACGAGGTCGTTTTTCTCCTTATCTTCCAATTGATCACCCAGATATTATGGAATTTCTAGAAATAGGAACTGAAGGTAATCCCATTCAAGAGTTAACTCATGGAGTCACTGTAAAAAATGACTGGATGCAAAGTATGATAGATGGTGATGTTGATAAGAGAACTGTTTGGGCAAAAGTTTTACAAAGTCGTGCTGAAATGGGATACCCCTATATCTTCTTTACAGATAATGCAAACAATGGTGCTCCTGATGTTTATAAGGACAAAGAGCTGCCAATATATGCAAGTAATTTATGTACAGAAATAATGTTGCCCTCTGACCATAATTGGTCTTTTGTTTGTGTTCTATCAAGTATTAATTTATTGCATTATGATAAATGGAAAGATACAGATGCCGTTGAAATAATGGTTTATTTCTTAGATGCAGTAATTACAGAGTTTTTAGAAAAACTAGAGTCTTATAAAAATTCTACTGACAGAGAAGATCAACAAACATTTCTATTTATGGAACGAGCATATAATTTTGCAAAAGAAAATAGAGCATTGGGAATGGGTACTCTTGGATGGCACTCTTTATTACAGTCGAAAATGCTTCCTTTTGATAGTCAAAAAGCGTATGATTTGAATAATGAAGTTTTTAAAAAACTAAAGGAAAACTCATATAAAGCATCTAAACACTTAGCGGAAAAGTTTGGAGAACCAGAATTACTAAAAGGCTATGGTAGAAGAAATTCAACTTTAAATGCTATTGCTCCAACTACATCATCTGCATTTATACTGGGTCAAGTTTCTCAAGGTATCGAGCCGATATGGTCTAATATTTATGTTAAGGATATTGCAAAAATAAAAACAACAATTAAAAATCCTTTTTTGATAAAGCTTTTAAAAGAAAAAGGAATGGATACACCAGAAGTATGGAAAGATATAAGAGATAGAGATGGTTCCGTTCAACATCTTGATTTCTTATCAGAAAATGAAAAAGAAGTATTCAAAACATATTCTGAAATTGATCAGCTAGTTATTATATATCAAGCAGCGAATAGACAAAACTATATAGACCAGGGTCAATCTCTTAATGTCATTATACACCCAGATACATCAACTAAGGATGTTAACAAAATTCATGTCACTGCCTGGAAGTTAGGACTGAAATCTTTATACTATCAACATAGTATGAATGCAGCTCAAAAGTTCAAACAAAAGAAAGAGTGCGAAAGTTGTGAGGGTTAGTTTAACATAGAATTATCAATGTTAAAATATTTCGGATTAATAATATCAATAGTAATTCTAATAATAAACTTAGTTTATTTTGATTTTAATGAATCTCTATTTTCAGAAGATAATAAAGTTGCTATAATTGGAATAATTGGAAGTCTATGTGCTTTAGTATTAATTCTAATTCTAATTGTTTCCGAAAAAATTAATTCTAAAATTAAAGGTCTGTAATTTGCTCAACCTTCACACCAGATTTAATCAAGAATTCAATACCAGTTCTATCTTTATATTCAGTAATGTATACAACCCTTGATATTCCTGACTGAAAAATTAATTTGCTGCAATCTGTACAGGGAGAAAGCGTTACATAAAGAGTCGATTCTCTGGTTGACTGAGTAGATGAAGCAACTTTTAAGATTGCATTTGCTTCAGCATGTAAAACATACCACTTAGTATAACCTTCATCATCTTCACAGCAATTTTCAAAACCTGTTGGAGTACCATTATACCCGTCAGAAATAATCATTTTATCCTTGACTATTAATGCTCCAACTTGTCTTCTTTTACAATGAGAAAGCTTTGCCCACTCAGTGGCCATTTTTAAATAAGCTTTATCATATCTTAACTGTTTGCTGTCAGACATTATTCTAAATAAATATTAATACAGTTAATAAACAAACTATAACTGAAACTAATCTAATGTAATTTTTTTTGAATTTATAACTATTTAAAAATAAAATTGAGTTTAATATTAAAATAGAAACTGCAATTATAATTTGAGCTACTTCAACTCCAAACGAAAACCCAATCAAAGCAACTAAATCAACTCCATCAGAAAACGAAATCTGATTGAAAAAGTTTGCAAAACCAAATCCATGAATTAACCCAAAAAATAAGGCTATTAGAATAGTAAAATAGTTTACTTTTTTTGTAGCATTTAAGAAAAATAAATTTGTTAATGCCGAAAGAATTATTGTAACTGGAATTAGTGTTTCTATAATTTCAATGTTTGGTTTATATATTTCATATGATGAAATAACTAATGATAATGAATGACCAAAAGTGAAAAAAGTAACAATCCAAAATAATTTTTTCCAACTTTTAAATGAATAAATTATTGATATGGAAACAAGGAATAATAAATGGTCGTAAGCATTTATATCCATAATATGAGTAAAGCCAATTTTTAAGTAAAAAATAATTTGATCTAAAATCATATTCCTCTTTGTTTTTTAATATTTTCATATGCTGCTTGAATTTTTGAAAATTTTTCTTTTGCAGCATTTACATATACCTCACCAAGGTTTTGAACTTTATCAGGATGATGTTTTTTCGCTAATTCTCTATATGCCTTTTTAAGTTCATCATCTGTACAACTTTTATCTACTTCCATAATCTTATAATCTGAATCAGAAGATTTAAAAAACATAGCTTTAATACTTTCAAAATCGATCTTAGATATTTTCAGATAATTAGTGAATTCTAAAAGTTTCTCAATTTCAATTTTTGAAACTGAACCATCAGATTTTGCAATATTGAAAAGAAAATGAATCAATTGAAGCCTTGTTCCATAGCTAGTTCTGGTTAAAAAAAACATACATATTTTTTCAGCTGAAATATTTCTCTTATCAATATTAATATTGAATTGTTTAAATAGGATCTCTGCTCTTTGCGGACCATAAATTGAGATGAAATAATTTCTTACATATTGCAGTTCTTGCTTTGTTACTTTTCCATCTGCTTTAATTAAAATTGACGCAAGAGCTAGCAGATTTAACTCAAAATCACGTTTGATGTTATTTCTTATTTTGACGAAGTTGTTTTTGTCAATTTGATGACCAATAAATAAACCAATAAAAAAACCCGGCAATCTAAAAATATAAAGTCCAATAAATCCTAATATCCACTTATACATAAAAGCTATCCAAATTTACAAATGTCAATTAATAGTTCTTTATTATATTTGAAAAAAAAACAGTTATGTACCCAGAAGAATTAGTAAAACCAATGAAACTAGAACTAACATCAAATGGATTTAAGGAATTATCCAACAATGATGATATAAAAAACATGATAGAGAATGGAAGTTCCGTAATTATGGTAAATTCTGTTTGTGGGTGTGCAGCTGCAAATGCAAGACCAGCAGTTATATCATCATTAAATAATGAAAAAACTCCAAATAATTTATTTACTGTATTTGCAGGTGTCGATAAGGAAGCTACTGATTCAGCCAGAGAGCTTATGTTTCCATTTCCTCCATCATCACCATGCATAGCGTTATTTAAAGATGGTGAATTGGTTCACATGCTTGAGAGACATCATATTGAGGGAAGAGATGCGTCGTTAATTTCAGAAAATCTTAAACAAGCTTACGACGAGTTTTGTTAAATATTTTTATGAATTGGTAATTCAATTTTAAAAATAGTTTTTCCTTTTTTTGAGACAAAGTCAATTTTTCCATTATAATTTGTAACAAGATTTTTTATAATACTTAAACCAAGACCCATTCCTTTAGACTTTGTAGTAAATTTTGGTTCAAATATTTTGTCTCTATTTTTCCTGGGTATTCCGTCTCCATTATCTTCAATTTCAATATTGGCTTTATTTCTAACTTTTTTGATTGATACAATAATTTTTGAATCTATAATATTCTCAGTTGCATGAATAGCATTTTTAACCAAATTAGTTATAATCCTTATCAAATTTGTTCTATCAATTTTGACATTTAGACTTTCTAATTTAGATTTAAATAAAATATTCTGCTCATTAAAAATTTCTAAAGCTAATTTAGTAGTTGATATTATATCTATATTTTCATTTTTTTGTGCCGGAAGCTCAGCAAAGTGTGAGAATGCAGTTGAAATTGAGCTAAGAACATCAATTTGCTGAACCAAGGTGTCACTAAAATCCTCCATTTTATCTTGAATTTTTGGATCATTAGGATTGAATTTTAATTTAAAATTTTGGACAGTTAATTTCATAGGAGTTAATGGGTTTTTTATCTCATGAGCAACTTGTTTAGCCATTTCTCTCCATGCTAATTCTCTTTGGGATTTTGATAATTTTTTCACATTTTCATCGATTTGGTCAACCATGTTGTTATATGAGCTAACTAGTGTAAATATCTCTTTACTTGAAACATTTAATCCAATCTTTTTATTTGATTTATCAATCCTCATTTGTCTCATTTTCTTTACCAGTTCTGAAATAGGGTTTGTTATATAGCTTGAAACAAAATATGAAATGACTATGGCGAGAACAAATAGAAGCACATAAACTTGAGCAATATTTATAATAAATGATCTTATTTCATAAGCATTCAATTTATCGTCATCTACATAAGGTAAATTTAAAATCCATATTGGTTTTTTGTTAATATCTACTATGTATGAAAAAGATGATCTGTAAAATTGGTCTTCAGCTTCATTAGTTTTAACAATTTTTAAATCTGTTGAAGTTTCCAGTTCATCTATAATTGACTCATCTAATTTCTCTAATACATCTTGGTTAATAGTTGATCCTATTAGAGTGCCATCTAAATCGTATAATGTGAAGTTAATATTTTGAATATTGGAAATTTTAAAAATTTCATCTTTTAATTCAGTATCCAAAACGGTGCTTATGTTTATTCCATATTCAGGTCTTTTACTAAATAAATAAGACAATTGATTATCTGGCTGTTGAGATTTTTCATTAAATAATACATAAAAAGCCCTTTGAAGTTGTGATTCTTTTCTGTCGAGTCTCAACTCATGATAATAAAATGAATTCTCACGAATTTGAAAACTTGTAGTTATTCCAATTAGTAAAAAAGAAACAAAAACCAATATAATCATGGCAAAAAAGATCCTGGTTCTAAGTAATAAAAAGGGTTCTTTCATAAATGTCTCAATCTTAGATATTCAATATAGCAAATATTAAAATCAAATATTATTCCACTTAATTTTTTTTATTTTTAATAAATTAGATGAAATGAAGAAAAAAAAAACTTTTATAATATTTTCAATCTCAGTTCTAATTTCTCTAGGAATTATTTTTAAATCTGAAACCGTCTATCTATATGAATTAACAAAAATTATAATTAAAATTAAAAGGACAAATGCAGACATAACAGACTATAAATATTTTGACAATATTATAATCCCGAAAAGTAAAACTCCAAAGTCATGGCCCCAGCATAATAATTTTAATAAAGTTATCTCTACAAAAAAATTAGATAGCACACACGCAAATTTGGGAACAGTTGCTTTTCTAATAATTAAAAATGATTCTATTTGGTATGAAAATTATTATGAGGGGTATAACAAAAATTCATTAAGTAACTCTTTTTCAATTTCTAAAAGTATAGTTGCTGCACTATTAGGAAGGTCAATTATGGAGGGTTATCTATCTGGATTAAATCATAAAGTAGGAGATTTTATACCTGAGTTTAGTACTGGTTTAGCTAATAATTTAACAGTTGGAGATTTATCAAGTATGTCCTCTGGTATGAAATGGACTGAAGACTATAAAAACATTTTTGGAGTAACAGCAAGAGCATATGTTGGTACTGGATTAGAAAAGCTAATAAAGTCAAGACCAATCATAAGTGAACCCGGTATGTCTTTTGAGTATTTAAGTGGAGATACACAGCTCTTGGCAATGACAATCGAAAAGGCCACTGGAAAAAAAATTTCTGATTTAGTATCTGAATGGTTTTGGGAGCCTATGGGTGCAGAAAATGATGCGTTATGGCAAGTTGATAATTTAAAAACAAATACTGAAAAAGCTTATTGTTGTTTTAATTCAAATGCAAGAGATTTTGCAAAGTTTGGTAAATTATTTAAAGATTATGGTTTTTGGGGGAAAGAAATTTTATTGGATTCATCGTTTGTTAAAAAAGTTACATCTCCAAGATTCAAAGAAAGTCCTCATTATGGATATGGTTTTTGGATTGGAAAGTTTAATAATATGGATTTCTTTGCAATGAGAGGTCATCTTGGTCAACACGTATTTGTTTTTCCAAAGCAAAATATAATTATTGTTAGATTGGGTAAAAGACATGATGTGAAAAGCGAAAGGGAAATTTATCCTACAGATCAACAAATATATTTAGAAGAAGCATTTAAAATGTTAGCAATTGAAAAAGTCTAAACTTATTTCTGTTAAAAATTTAAAAGTTTTTACTAAAGATATTATTTTAGTTAAAGGGATTTCTTTTGATCTTAATTATAATAAAGTTCTTGGAATAATTGGAGAATCTGGAAGTGGAAAATCTTTAACTGCACTTAGCATTTTAAATCTTAACAAATATAAAGGTCTTAATCAAGAGGGAGAGATTTTCTATAATGAAGAATTAATTTCTCATGCTAATATTCAAGACTTAATAAAAAATAAAATCTCTATCATTTTTCAGGATCCAATGAGCTTCTTAAATCCAAGTATGAAATGTGGTCAACAAATTAATGAGGTTTTACAGGCAAAGAAAAAAAATAAAGTTATTGAACTGATTCAAAAAGTTAAAATTGAAAATCCAGAATTAACCTACAATAAATATCCTCATGAACTAAGTGGTGGACAACAACAAAGGATTATGATAGCAATTGCTATCGCAAAAAATCCAAAATTAATTATAGCAGATGAAGCAACCTCATCACTTGATAGTTTGATAAAAAGAGAAATTATTGAACTTTTGATTGAAATAAAAAAAGAGTTGAATACCAGTCTTATTATTATAAGTCACAATCTTAATTTAATATCAAAAATTTCAAATCAAGTTTTGATTATGAATAAAGGATTAATAGTTGAAAAAGGTTCAACAAAAAAAATATTTTCAAATCCTAGAAAAGCCTATACTAAAAAACTTATTCAAGAAAATGAAAACCTTAAAAAAGATAAAAGAAAAATAAAGGATAAAGTCTCTACAAATAATATTCTGGAAATTAATGAACTAACACTTTCATTAAGTAATAAAAAAATAATTGATAACATTAATTTTAATATTAAAAGGGGTGAAACTATTGGAATTATTGGTCAATCTGGATCTGGCAAAACCACTATTTCAAGATGCATTATTGGTTACTATAAAAATTATCTTGGTAGGATTAATTATAATGGCGATAACATAAGAAAAATTAATAGAATTAATCTAAGCAGAGAGATTCAATTAATTTTTCAAGATCCTTACTCAGCTTTAAATCCTAATATTAAAGTAATTAATCAAATTATAGAACCTATGAGAATTCATTTTAAAATAAATAAAGATGAATTAAAAGTTAAAGCAGCTGAATATTTAAAAAGAGTCAAGCTCAATGAAGAACTGTTCTATAAATATCCATCTGAACTTTCAGGAGGAGAGAGACAAAGGGTAGTAATTGCTAGGGCGTTATGTCTAAAACCAAAACTTATAATATGTGATGAATGTGTTTCTGCACTCGATAAATCAATTCAATATTCTGTTTTAAAACTTCTTGAAAAATTAAAAAAAGAAATGTCATTAACATATATTTTTATATCTCATGATCTATCATTGGTTAAACTTATGTCAGATAAAATAATTGTTTTAAATAATGGTAAAATAGTGGATAGAAATTCGTCAACTAAGCTATTTAAAAAACCAAAAAAATATACAAAAAGGCTAATTGATGCTATAATTTAATTTATGAATGACATATTATATAATATAGATTCATTACTAAAGTATATATCATTTACATTCCTTATATATTGTACATTGACATATGGCTATAAGCTACTAGCAAAAAAAAAATATTCAATAATTGATTTTAGAATTTCTATTATGACTTTAATATTTGTTTTTTTTAAGTTCTCTTTATCTTTACTGTGGTTCTACAATGATATGAAATTTAATATTAAAAATTTTATAGTTTTTTTAATTATTTTATTGGGGTTTTATAGCCATAATAAAGTTACTGAGCCAAGAAAAAAGTTTCTTAGACTGTTTAGTCTTTATTTTATTGGGCTATTACTAATGATTTGATTCTGTAAAAGCAAAAAACACTCTAGAAGAGTGTCTTAGGCTAAACAAACTATGAAAAACTAACATATTAAAATTAGTTTAAATTTGATGCATATTATATTAAAGAATTGTTAAAATGAGTTATGAAAATAATATTGCTGTTTTAGGAGCTGGTAGCTGGGGGACTGCAATAATAAAAATGCTTTGTGAAAATGTTAATGAAGTTCTCTGGTATGTAAGGAATTCAGATCATGCTAATGAAATAATTAAATTAAAAAGGAATCCAAAATATTTAAAGAATTTGGAGATTGATGTTAATAAGCTAGTAATTAGTAGTGATATTGAGATTATTATTCAGCAATCTAATATTATAATCTTAGCTATTCCTTCTCCTTATATAAATGAAAGTCTTGAAAAATATAAATCAATATTAAATCAAAAAATAATTTTTTCTGGATCTAAAGGAGTAATACCTGAGTCTCATTTAGTAATTACTGATCACTTAAATAAATATTACAATATTCCGTATAAAAATTTAGGTATTATAAGCGGACCAACTCATGCTGAGGAAATTGCGAATGAAAAGCTGTCTTACTTAACTATTGGTTCATCAAATAAAGACATATGTGATTTTTTATCTGAAAAATTAAAGTCTTCATATATAAAAACATCTATTTCCAAGGATGTTATTGGTATAGAATATTCAGCTGCTTTAAAAAATATTTATTCAATTTTAGTTGGCATATCAATTGGTTTAGGATATGGGGATAATTTTATTAGTGTTTTAATTAGCCATTGCAGTAAGGAGATGATTAAATTCATTATGTCAATTGATAATGTAAAACGTGATTTTAGTCATTCTGCATATATTGGAGATCTACTAGTAACAACATACTCATCATTTAGCAGAAATAGAACTTTTGGTAAAATGATTGGAGAAGGTCATTCTGTTAATGAATCTATTTCTAAAATGTCTATGATTGTAGAGGGATATTATGCAACAAAAAATGCATATGAAATTTCAAAACTTAATAATGAAAAGTTTTTTATTATAAATACTGCATATGAAATTTTATATAATGGTAAGGAGCCTAAAGAATGTATAAAAAAGCTTTCTGTAAGTTTATACTGATCTACTGAACTGATTTAAAAATCTTAAATCATTTTCATAAAGAGTTCTGATATCCTCAATCTGATATAATAACATTGTTATTCTTTCAATCCCAAGCCCAAAAGCAAATCCAGAAAACTTTTCAGTATCAATTTTACAGTTTTTTAAGACATTAGGGTCCACCATTCCGCATCCTAGAATTTCTAACCAACCTGTCCCTTTAGTAATTCTATAATCTGCTTCAGTTTCTAAACCCCAATATATATCTAGCTCGGCACTAGGTTCAGTAAATGGGAAATATGAAGGTCTTAATCTGATTTTACTTTTGCCAAATAATTCCTTAGTAAAATGTAAAAGTGTTTGCTTTAAATCAACAAATGAAACATTCTTATCAATATATAAACCCTCAATTTGATGAAAAAAACAATGAGATCTAGCTGAAATATCCTCATTTCTATAAACTCTTCCAGGTGAAATTGTTCTTATAGGAGGTTCATTATTCTCCATATGTCTAATTTGAACAGATGAAGTGTGTGTTCTTAAAAGCCAATCTGGATTTTTACTAATATAAAATGTGTCTTGCATATCCCTAGCTGGGTGGTGTTCTGGAAGATTTAAGGCTGTAAAATTATGCCAATCATCCTCAATTTCAGGACCTTCAGAAATATCAAATCCAATTTTTAAGAAAATATCAATTATTTTATTTTTAACAATAGAAATTGGATGTTTAGACCCTAATTTTATAAAGTCAGCTGGCTTAGTTAAGTCTTCAAAATTATCATTTGAAATATTCTTTACAAACTTTTCTTTGTGATTATTAATTATAGATTTAACCTTCTCCTTAATAGAGTTTATTTTTAAACCAACTTCTTTTTTTTCATTGTTAGGGATGTTCTTAAGTTGAGAAAACAGCAATGGAATGATTCCCTTTTTTGATATATACTTAATTCTAAATTTCTCAAGCTCATTAGCATCTTTAATTTTAATTTTATTTAATTCTGCTAAATACTTATTTATTTCTTTATTCATTGCTTATGCTAAAGTATCTCAATTAAATTAAAAAATAAAACTTCACCAAAATTTAATTAAGTCAATTCCATAATAAATTATTAATGCTGAAATAATAAATCTAAAAAACTTTCCAATAAGCATCCAAATAGATACTTTATAAGCATCTACTTTAAAAAAGCCTAAACTCAAAGCAAGAATATCTCCTCCAAGAGGAAACCAAGTAAAAAAAGCTAATACACTTCCCCACTTATCAATTCTTATTTTAAAAGCATTAACCTTTTCTTTTTTGATTTTGAAATATTTTTCTATTTTTTTCCAATCCCCAATCCTACCAACAAAATAAGAAGTCATTCCTCCCATCCAATTACCTATAGTAGCAATTAAAATTGTAATATATAAGTTAAATCCCTTAACAATTAGAACGCCTAAAATAACCTCGGGGCTAAATGGAATAACAAATGTTGCTGCGAGAAAACAAGAAATAAATAAACCTATATAACCCAACTCAGCAAAGTATTCCATTTTAGTTTTAACTTTATAACTTAATAAAATTATACTTTAAATTTTGATTTATATAGATTTAATAATAATTGTAGTAATTATATATGCATTTATAAAAGGATTTTCAAATGGTCTTGTAAATGAATTAGCCTCATTTCTTGGATTATTAATAGGAGCTATTATTTCTTATAGTTTCTCAGACGACCTTTCTGAAATTATTAATAATTATATAAAAAAAGATTCGCCTTTATATGTCGTTTCTCCAAAACTATGGGATATTTTAAGTTTTATTATATTATTTATTACCACTTCTCTACTCTTTACTTTTGCTGGTAAGTCTTTTACGAAACTTATAAAGTTTATATCCCTTGGAACAATTAACAGATTACTTGGTGGCCTGTTCAGCTCTTTGAAATTTATTATTGTAATAGTATCTATTTCAATGGTAATTAATTATTTATCCGAGCTATTAATGATTGAGATGATACCACTGGATCAAACAAATAATTCTAAAGTATATCCAGTTTTAATTGATATCGGAAATTTAATATTAGATTATTTAAACAACAATTCTTTTACTATTTAACTGTCCTAAATGAAGATGTTAAAATCCATCCTTTATTTCCATTTTTAAGCTGAATTAAACTCCAATCATTAATGCTTTCTAGGATATTTAATTTTGTTCCTTCATGAAGTTTAATTATTTCTTCTGACCTTAAATTAGGTTCCTCCCTTAACTCAATTTGTTTATCAAAAATAATAGCAGGATTATTGTTTTCAGAAATATTTTTTGAGTTGTTTGCTAAAATTAAAAATAATAAAAATAATATAGTGCTAGAAATGGATGAAATAAATAGTTTTTTCTTTAAAGAAGATTTTTTACTAATCATATATAGGAAAAATAAAAATATTGCCAAATACTCAAAGAAGATAAATAAGTATTGCCAAGTATTATAATTAAATAGTTTTGTCACGCTATTTGTAAAAACAGATATTTGATTTTCAGGCAGTATTTCTATTTTATCAATTAGCATATTTTGAGCAAATACCAAATTATTATTTATTGTCTCACTGTTAGGATTTAATAATAGAGCTTTTTCATAATAATATATAGAGTTGGCAATATCATTTAATTTATAATAAGAATTACCCATATTATAATATAGCTTATCTGAATGCTCTCCACTTTTTAGTATTGATGAATACTTTTCAATGGCTTCATAATAATTTCCATTATTATAAAGTTCATTGCCCTGATCAAATAATTCAGAGTTCTGACTAAATGAAAATGAAAATAAAAAACAAAAGATGACAATAATATTTATGTTCTTTAAAATCATGATTTTTCAATATTAGAAATTATTTCAACTGCCTTATCGTAATCAACTTTTAATTCTTTTGGGTTTCCTGGTGTATATCTAGCATATTCACAACTCATTAAAATTTTAATTAAATCATTAACCAAATCATTAGATATATTTTTCTTTGTAAGCTTGAGCTTTATATTTTCTTTAGAAAAATCAGAGGTTTGAAAATCAAACTTATATTTTAAAAAATTAAATAATGCTTTTTCCAAAGAAATATAAAAAAGATCGACGTTATCAATATCTTTTTTAGCAATTTCTAAAAATTTATTGGCTAATTTTTTTGCTTTCTCAGATTGTTTTTCTTGATCTGATACTGAATTTTTTTTGGTTTTTAAATAAATGATAAAGATTATTAATAATACAATTGGGGTAAAGATTATATAATAAATTTTATTATCAATGCTAAAAGATTTATTATTTATTTCTGTGAAATCTGAATTTAGTTCTATAAAGTTAAATTGAGCTGAGCTTGATGGAATTTCATTATTTGAGCTAGCAATTTTTTCATTATTATTTGAAATTACTGGACCATCGTAAACATCAACAATTTTTTCATCAGTATAAAGAGTTATATATTTTTTTAAAGAGGGGTTAAAAAATGAAAACTTGACACTCGGGATTGGATATTTACCTTGAAATTGAGGAACAATAGTGTATGTATTTAATATATTTCCGTTCATTCCAGATAATCCAACTTTTACATTTTCAGAGAACTCAGGGTCGTATTTTTCAAGTGAGGATGGAACAATAAGATCAGGAATTGAAAATAATTTTAAATTACCCGAACCTGAAATCTTAAGCTCTAGTTGAAAAGATTCAGTTGCTTTTAATTGAGTCTTATTAGAATTTATTGAAATTTCAAAATCTCCCACTGCCCCAGAAAAATCGTCAGGTTTATTAATTGGAAGAGGACTAACATTAATGATTCGCTTTTTAGATGAGACCTTTTTTGAGGTTTGGTTGTATATGACATTGCCAAAAAAATCTCTTCTATTTGTTGGTAAATCTATTGATACATCCAGTGTCATAGGATTAATTTCTAATTTACCTTGTTTCTGTGGATACAATAATGTTTTTTTCCAAGTAACATAGTTATAGCTTTTACCATTTAATGAAGATCTTTTAATTTCTAATCTTGGTACATCAATTTTTTGAGACCAAAAATTTTTAAACTCTGGCGAATCAACCTCTCCAAGATTTCTAACATTTATTTCAGGGCTAAAAAATAATTTATATACTATAGAAATTGGTTCATTTAAATATGGATTACTTTTAGATAACTCAGCTACTAACTGAACGTCATCATCTAATAAAGTATCAGAGCTGTTTGGTGATATAGAGGATTCAACAGCTTCTGTAACTTGAACTTCAACCGGTGAAGTTTTATATATATCACCATCAATTTCTATAGAAGCTTGACCTATTCTAAATCTTCCTCTTTTAATAGGAGAAAGGAAATATGTATATGTTTTTGAAAATGTCCTGGTACCATTTATCCAACTATTACTCACTGATTGATTTGGTCCACCAACAATATTAAAACCATTAAAATTCGGAGGAGAAAAATTGTCTCCGTCCATATTCATTTTAAAATCAACTCTTAAATTTTCATTTAAACCTAATTTATTTTTACTAACATTAGCTTCAAACTTTACTTGGGAAAAGATTAAGCTACTAGATAATAATATGAATAATAAAATAATATTGTTTTTCATTTTACCAGTCTTTCTTGTTAGGTTTTGGGTTTCCTTTGAATTTTTTCTTATTAACCTTATCCTGAACTTTTTTCTCCTCTTTACTCATTGCTTCTAAAATACTTTTCAATTGTTGAGGTGAAATTTGTTTTTGGGATGGGTTATTTTTTGGTTTTGATTTATCATCTTGTTTTTGCTTATTCTCATCTTTATCATCCTCATTTTTTTTATCCTGATCCTTGTTATCCTTGTTATCCTTTTTATCCTTGTTGTCCTTTTTATCTTTATTCTTATCGTTTTTATTCTTTTGATTTTTTAAAAGTTCCTTTGCCAAAACATAATTATATCTTGTTTCTTCATCATCAGGATTATTGAGTAACGCTTTTTTAAAGTTATCTACGGCTCCTTGATAATTTTTATCTTTCATAAATGTATTACCTAAATTATGGAATGCTTTATGTAAATCTTCTTTGCTATTTAGCTTTGCTAAAGATTGATTATAATTAAATCTAGCTTCATTTGATAAATTATTTTTGTATAAAGAATTTCCCAAGTTATATGGTGCTTGATAGTTTAATGAATCAATTGAATATGCTTTTCTATAATTATATTCTGCACTTGAATACTTATCTTTTTGAAACTCAATATTTCCATCAAAAACTAAATTATTTGAATTTTTCTGATTTTCATCTTGAGCAAAGATTAATCCAGAAAAAAATAATATAATTAAAAAAATTTTATTCATTTTCATTAAATAAGTTAAGTTTTTTAATCCATTTAGTTTTTTTATTAAAAATAACTGAGTCAAGTAAAATTAGTAATAATCCGAGACCAATAAACCATTGAAATTGATCTTTAAAGGATACAAATTGTTTTGATTCAAATTCTTTTTTATCCATTTCTTTAAGCTCATTAATTACCTCATCCACAACGTATGCTGTGTTATCGCCTTTAATGTATTTTCCATCTGACTGTTGAGCTATTTTTTGAAGCAAATTTTCATCTAGTCTTGTAATTACAACTTCGCCGTTTTCATCTTTTTTATATGACTTTACTATATTATTTTCTTTAATAGGAATTGGTGCTCCTTTAATAGAGCCCAATCCAACAGAAAAAATTGTTATTCCACTTTCATTAATTGTAGAATTTAATTGATCTTCTTTGTATTCATGATCCTCTCCATCAGAAAGTATACACAATACTCTATTAGTTTGGTTATCGTCATCAAAAAAACCTCTGGACAACTCAATAGCTTCAAATATTGAAGTTCCTTGAGATGATAACATATCTGTATTTAAACTTTCCAAAAACATTTTTGCTGATGAAAAATCAGTTGTTATTGGCAAAACAGGTATAGCTGTTGATGCATATGCAATTATACCCACTCTGTCTGATCCAAGTTTATTAAATATTTCTGATACTAATCTTTTAGCTTTAAAAATTCTGTTTGGTGCAATATCCTCAGCAAGCATACTTTTAGAGACATCTACAGCAAAGACAATATCAACTCCTTCTCTTTTTACAGTTTGTAATTCTGTCCCAATTTTTGGATTAACCAGTCCGATTACTAAGAAAGTTATTACAAATAAAATTATTGATGTCTTTAAATATGATTTAGAATGCGAAAAATCAGGACTTAAAAATTTAAATGTTTCTTTATTAAAATATTTATTTATTATTTTTTTTTGCCATAATTTATTATAAATAAAAACTAAAATAATTACAGGAATTAAAAGTAGGATATAAAAATAAAATGTTTCTTCTAGCTGATACATTAAACTAAACTTTTAAAGATTAATTTTCTTAAAGTAAACTCAACAAAAATTAAGCCTAATGAAATTAAAATAAAAAACCTATATTTTTCTTCAGCATCTGAATATCTAATTTCTTCAACATCTGTTTTTTCTAATTTATTTATTTCATTGTATATATCTTGTAAGCTCTCATTATTTGTTGCTCTAAAATAGAGTCCCCCTGTCTTTGAAGCTATCGATTCGAGAAGCTCCTCATCAATTTCTACCTTGGTCATTCCAAATCTAAATGATCCATCAGGATTTAAGGCAATTGGGGCTAAGGCATTAGCATTTGATCCTAAACCTATAGTATAGGTTTTAATTCCATAATTTGCAGCTAAATCAGCAGCAGTTGAAGGGTCAATAAATCCTGAATTATTAACTCCATCCGTAAGTAGAATAATTACTTTACTCTTAGCTTTACTTTCTTTAAGCCTGTTTACAGATGTTGCTAAGCCCATACCAATAGCCGTTCCATCTTGAATAATTCCATCAAAAACAATATCATTGAGAGATTTGATTATGATAGATTTATCGGATGTCACAGGCGTTTTTGTATAACTCTCTCCAGCATATATAACTAAACCTATTCTATCATTCTGTCTATCATTGATGAATTCTGCTGCAACAGTTTTTAAAGCTTCTAACCTGTTTGGTTTTAAATCCTGAGCTAACATACTAGATGATATATCTACCGCGATTACTATGTCAATTCCACTACTTGTTTTAGTTCTTACGGAATTACTAATTTCTTGTGGTCTAGATAATGCAATAATTAATAAAGAAATTATCGCCAATCTTAAGATATCTAAAAAAGGGTATATTTTGGATTTGAGTCCATAATTGAAATCATCTGTGGATGAAATTTTGAATGAGTTTGTTCTATTAATATTCGATTTATAAAAATAAAATGCTAATAATGGAACTAAAATTAATAGCCATAATAACTCAGGATTATTAAATTCTATATTGTTCATTTCCTAATAAATTTTATAGAGTTAATAATTCGATCTGTTACTAATTGAAGATCTTTATTTTGTCTTTTATGAATAATTTCAAGCTTTATTGAAAGTTTTTCAATTACAAAAAGTATAGTGGAATAATCTTTTTTTTCATTTTTATTATTATCATCAAAGGATCCAAATATTTTAATCCCCTGATCTCCATCAACTGTTTTGTATTCCTCATTTTTTGTAATGACATTTATATAATTTCTTTCTTTAAAATTATTTATTAAATCATTGATAGGATCAGAATTTTCATTTAGAGGCTGAGTAATTAAGTTAATTTCAAGACTATTATTTTTTGTAGAATAAGTTAATTTATTTAACGAAGAGTCATTAGATCTAAATAAAACATCAGGAGAGTCAAGTTTTAAATTTTTATCAGTATAAGTACTTGTAACCCAATCTTTATTTAGCAACTTTTTATCAGCATCTAAAATAAAAAATGAAGAAATATTTGGTGCTCCAAATAAAACAATTACTGAAAAAGTTAAGCTGATAATTAATGTAATAATTGAAACAACTGAATATTTAATCTTACGTTTTTTAATCATTTGATTAAATTTCATTTCAGCAATTCTCTTCTGTTCCTTTTCTTTTTCAATATTATTAGGGATAGATTTTTTAGTATTAACAATAAATGATTTTAAAAACTTATTATCATCATACGCTACACCATCCTTGGGCGAGAACTTAGCGAATTTTACCAAGTCTGAATTACTCAAGACATTCTTAAAATTTTCAATTAATTCATCTGAAATATTTATTTTTTTTGATTTTTTTAGAAGTTGAATTTTATCAATTAGCTGCGATGAAGTACTCTCTGAAGCAGAAATTTCAATATCTCTTTCCAAATAATTCTTAGCAATTTGTGTTAATTTGGAGTAAAATAATTTATAATCTTCTTGATTTTTAAAAGATTCATTCTCTAACTCTACTAACTCATCAATTGCATTTTCAAATGGGGTTTTATATATACTTTTATCAAACTTGTGATTTTTAAATTTTTTAAATAATAAATAAATAGCTAGAAGCCCAAGTAATAATATTAAAAAAGAAAGTAAATATTTTGAAAATGGAATTCTTTTCTCATTATTTAAAATTATTTCTTTTATATCAAAAAACTTTTTAGAAACAGTATCAACTTTTATAGTTCTAACATCAATCAAAATTGAATCAGTTAAATATTTTTTTCCATTAAATAAAATTTGCTGAGGTTTAATTACAAAAGATCCCTCATCAAAATTTGTAAGTTTAAAGCTTTTATTTAAAGATTTCTTTCCCTTAAAAAAAACAGTATCAATAGCGAATTCATCTGCAACTTCAAATGGACTAAACTGAAAATTCTCAGGAAAAACAATTTGATTTATATTATCTGACTCTGCTTTAATTGAATATTTAAATTGTTGTCCTACTTTAATTTCAGTTGAGTCTACAGATGATGAAACAATGATAATATCCTGCTGAGTAAAACCACTTTGGATTATAAAAAATATTAGAATTATTTGAACAAGTTTATCCACGATTTTTAAAATAGCCTAATAATAATTTAACATAGCTTTGATCAGTTCTACAATTAATTGTTCCAGATCCATTTCTTTTGAATAAATCTTCAAAATTCTTTTTTCTTCCTAAACATTTAGCTTTATAGTCAGTCCTTATTTTTTTTGATGAAGTATCTATATATTTTAATTCAAATGATTCTTGATCCAACATTGGAACAAATCCAATATTAGGAATATCTTCTTCAAATCTGTCAAAAATTCTAATCCCCGTTATATCATGCTTTTTACTTGCTATTGATAAAGATTTAGAATAATCATTGGAATTAAAATCAGAAATTATAAATGCTATCGATTTCTTTGTTACAATATTTGAAAAAAACTTTAAGGCTACTGAAATATCAGTTTTTAAGCTTGCGGGCTTAAATTCTATCAATTCTCTAATGATTCTTAAAATATGTGATTTTCCTTTACTTGGGGGAATAAATAATTCAATTTGATCAGAGAATAATATCAATCCTACTTTATCATTATTTTGAATTGCAGAAAAAGCTAATGTTGCAGAAATTTCAGTAACAATCTCTTTTTTAAGTTGAGAATCTGTTCCAAAATATTTTGAGCCACTAATATCAATAATTAACATTAGAGTAAGCTCTCTCTCCTCTTCAAAAACTTTGATAAAAGGTTGGTTGTATCTTGCCGTAACATTCCAATCAATTGTCCTAACATCATCCCCAAATTCATATCCTCTAACCTCACTAAAAGTCATTCCTCTCCCCTTAAAGGCACTATGATACTCTCCTCCAAATAAATTATTTGAAAGTCTTTTAGTTTTTATTTCAACTTTTCTAACTTTTTTTAAAAGATCTTTAGCGTCCAAAATAAAAACTTTTAAGGGACTTCAACAGAGTTAACAATCTTACTGATTACATCTTCAGATGTTACATTCTCTGCTTCCGCTTCATAAGTTAACCCTATTCTATGTCTTAAAACATCATGAATAACAGCACGAATGTCTTCAGGTATAACATAACCTCTTCTTTGAATAAAAGCATTGCATTTTGCTGCTAAAGCTAAGTTTATACTACCTCTTGGAGATGATCCAAATCCAATTAGTGGTTTTAAATCTGATAGGTTGTTTTTTTCAGGAAATCTTGTAGCAAAAATTAATTTTAAAATATATTTTTCAATTTTTTCATCCATATACACTTCTTTAACAGATTCTTGTGCTTTGGCAATTTCTTTTATTGAAACAACTTGTTTTACCTTTTCAAATGAGTCATTGATATTAGCTCTAATTATCTGCTGCTCATCCTCAAATTCAGGATATGAAATGACACATTTTAACATGAATCTATCCATTTGAGCTTCCGGAAGAGGATAAGTTCCTTCCTGTTCTATTGGGTTTTGTGTAGCCATAACCAAGAAAGGTAATTGCAACTTGAAAGTTGTATCACCAATTGTAACTTGTTTTTCTTGCATAGCTTCAAGTAATGCTGATTGAACTTTTGCAGGAGCTCTATTTATCTCATCAGCTAAAACAAAATTTGCAAAAACAGGTCCTTTTTTAATTGAAAAATCATTTTCCTTCATGTTATAGATCATTGTTCCAATAACATCAGCAGGAAGTAAATCAGGAGTAAACTGAATTCTACTAAAAGAACCTTTTACAGCTTGACTTAAGGTGTTAATAGCTAATGTTTTAGCAAGTCCAGGTACACCTTCAAGAAGGATATGACCTCTTCCAAGCAGTCCAATTAATAATCTTTCGATCATATATTTTTGACCTACAATTACTTTATTAACCTCTGGAATTAATAGATCAATAAATGAACTTTCTTTTTTTATTTTTTCATTTATTGCATTAATATCAATTTTACTCTTATCCATAATTATAATTTTTAAGGGGAAGCAATACTATTAAAAATTCTTATTAAATAATGTTAAATAATGGTTAAATAAGATATAATCAAAAATCAATTATATAGATTGCTATCGGATATAAATTTATAAATTTCATCTGGAATAAGATGAGAATATTTTTTATTTTTCCTTATAATATTTCTTATTTTACTTGAGGATACTTCCATTAGAGGAGCATTTGAAAAAATAACTGCTTGATGACTTTTTAAGGTTGAATTAGCAGATTTTTCAGTATTTCTAGGATAAACATATAGTTTTTCTTTTAAAATTTTTTTATAATTCTTCCAATTTTCTAAACCAACAAGATTATCTTCACCCATAATTATACTAAAATTATGATCAGGGTAATTCTTTTTTAATTCTACCAAAGTGTCTGCAGTGTAATTTGGCTTTGGTAGTTTATATTCAATATCACAAACTTCAAAATTTTTATGTATCGTACAATATTTTTTTGTCATTTCTAAACGAATATTTTGATCTGTTAAGTTTTCATTTACTTTATCTGGATTTAAGGGTGTTATCACAAACCAAACTTGATGAAAATATTTTTCCAAAAAATACTTAGCTATTTTTTCATGACCAACATGTATAGGATCAAAAGTCCCAAAAAACAAACCTATTTTCTTCATTAATTATTTAAAAAAATATCAACAGTTTTAAAAATATCTCTTTTTGCAAAATCTAAGTCATCATTAATTATTGAGGTATCAAAATTATCAATCATGTCCATTTCATTTCTTGCTTTGCTTAAGCGTTCTTTCAAACTAGTTTTACTATCCTTTCCTCTTTTGATTAATCTATTTTCTAAAACCTCTATGCTCCCAGGATTAATGAAAATTGAAATTGACTTTTTTGAAAAATATTTTTTTAGGCTAATTGCTCCAATAACATCAACATCAAAAATTATATTATGATTTTTAATTAATTTTTCTACTTCTGATTTTAATGTACCATAGAATATATTATCATAAACCTTTTCATATTCAATAAAGCTGTCATTATCAATTTTATTTTTAAAACTTTCAATACTAATAAAGTGATAATCAGTTCCGTTTTCTTCATTAACTCTTTTTTTTCTAGTAGTTGCTGAAACAGAAAACTTTAGATTAAGTTTCTTTATAGAAAGAAGGTGTTTAGCTAATGTAGTTTTACCACTTCCAGAAGGTGCACATAATATTACAACTTTTCCTGACATTAAAGAATATTTAAGGATTGTTCTTTAAGTTTTTCTAAAGATGATTTCATCTCAACAACAAAGCTTTGAATCTTTGAATTATTTGCTTTGGATCCTATTGTATTTATTTCACGGCCAATTTCTTGACAAATAAAACCTAGTTTCTTACCCTTTTCTATTTGTTTGTCTTTTAATATATCATTAAAATATTTTAGATGACTATCCAATCTTACAAGCTCTTCATTAATATCTATTTTTTCTAAATAATAAAAAACTTCTTGTTCATACCTGCTTTTATCAATACTGATGTTGTATTCTTGAGATTTTTTTTCTAATTGATCTTTGAGAAATTTTTTATGATCTGAACTCAGCCCAATAATTTTTTCTGACATATATGAAATTTCTTTAATACTAATTTTTATATCCTTTTCAGTATTTAAACCTTCTTTTAACCTGAAAGAAATAACATTATTAATTACAGTATGAATTGCTTTATAAAAATTATTCAAATTTGATTTAGTGATGATTATTTCAGGTTTGTCAATTGAATTTGGCAAGTTTATCACAGATTTTAAGAGATTAGATTCATCAAATTCAGAAATATTTTTTAAATCTTTAATATATTTTTTAATTACATCTTGATTAAATTTTACTGAATTTCCATCTGATGAGCTAGACTTTACTCTTAATTCAATCTTTCCTCTTAACAACCTCTTTTTTAAAATATTGCCAACTTCTATCTCAATACTTGAAAGAAAATTAGGCAAAGAAATATTATTGTCTAAATATCGACTGTTTAGAGTTTTTAACTCAATATCAAATTTAAATTTATTTATTTCAAGTGTTGTTGACCCATATCCGGTCATTGAATGAAGCATGTACAAATTTAATAAAGAATTATTTAAGTTATTTATTGCAAATTTCTAACCCAAATATTTCTAAATGAAACTTGTGAACAACAGTGGTTTTGAAGTGAAATTGGCCCATCGCCATGAGCAATATTTTTAGGAGGGCCAACATTTTCAGTCGTCCCTAATATTTCAACATGGTTATGAATAAGTATCCCGTTATGAAAAACAGTAAAATATCCTGATTTGATTTTATTTCCATCAGAATCAAATTTTGGAGCATCAAAAATTATATCATATGATTGCCATTCACCTGGTTTTCTCGATGCATTAACAAGTGGAATATATTGTTTGTAGACAGAACCTGCTTGTCCATTAACATATGTTGGAGATTTGTAGCTATCCAAAATTTGAATTTCATATCTGCCTTGTAAAAAAACTCCACTATTAGATCTGCTTTGGTTTTTATGAGAAATATCTTCACTTGTTTTCCATTCGACATGCAATTGCACAGATCCAAAATTTTCTTTTGTTTCAATTCCACCTGAACCATCAAAAACAACAGTAACTGAACCATCTTTATTTATTTGCCAACCACTTTCCTTATCAGACCACTTTGCATTCCATTTTGAAAGATCTTTCCCATCAAATAAAACAATAGCATCACCGGGTGGAGCAGAATCTGAAATTGAATATGCTTCTTTCGGAATAGGTTCCCATATTTCAGTATCCTTAGCAGTTTGTCCATTACACGAAAGAAAAAAAATAGTAAAAAATGTAGTTATACAAATTTTCATAAACCAAGTATTTTTTTTATTTGATTTTTATCAATATTAGATCCTGCAAAGTCGTCAAATGATTTCTCAGTAACTTCAATAATATGATCTGAAATAAATTTAGATCCTTCTTTAGCTCCCTGCTCTGGACTTTTAATACAACATTCCCATTCAAGAACTGCCCATCCATCAAATCCATATTGACTTAGTTTTGAAAAAATTGATTTAAAATCGACTTGACCATCTCCGGGCGATCTAAATCTTCCTGGTCTATCTTTCCAATCTAAATATCCCCCATATACACCTGCTTTCCCAGTAGGATTAAATTCTGCATCTTTAACATGAAACATTTCAATATAATCTTTATAAAAATCAATAAACTGTAAATAATCTAATTGTTGTAAAATAAAATGGCTAGGATCATAAAGTATTTTTGCTCTTGAATGATTTTTTGTTGACGCAAGAAATCTCTCAAATGTTACACCATCATGTAGGTCTTCACCAGGATGAATCTCATAGCAAATATCAACACCTTTTTTATCGGCATGATTAAGAATTGGCATCCACCTTTTAGATAATTCTTTAAAACCTTCTTCTACTAGACCTGAAGGTCTTTGAGGCCATGGATAAAATGTGTGGAATAACAATGAGCCAGAAAATGAAGCCATTGGTTTAATACCTAAAAAATTACTAGCATTAATAGCTTTAATCATTTGATCTACCGCCCATTTTGTTCTTCTCTTGACGTCCCCTTGAAAATTTTCAGGCGCAAAAACATCAAACATCAAGTCATATGCTGTATGACTAGCTACTAATTGTCCCTGTAGATGCGTTGAAAGTTCACTTATTTCTAACCCTTGTTCATTTAATATTCCTTTTACTTCATCACAATAATCTTTACTGGATCCTGCCTTATCTAAGTCAAAAATTCTTGTATCCCAAGTTGGAATTTGAACAGCTTTATATCCTAATCCACTAGCCCATTTAGAAATATCTTTTAAATTATTGAAAGGTTTTTTATCACCACAAAATTGAGCTAGGAAAATTGCTGGTCCTTTTATTGTTTTCATTTTATATTAATTTTTCTAATAATTTTTTTGTTGCAATGATACCATCATCTTCAGACATTCTACTGCCTTCATATTCAATACCTATATAACCCTTATAACCTGCTTTTTTAACTATATCAATCATTTTAGAATAATCAATCTTAGTTTCGTTTCCAGAATCATCAAAATCATATGACTTTGCACTAACAGCGTGAGCATATGGCATCAGTTCCTCTAATCCTTTATATATATCATACCATTCATTACAAGCTCTTGGAGATCCATCAATACAAAAATTTCCAAAATCAGGTAATGTTCCACAATTATCAATATTAACTTTGCTCATAACATTAGATAAATATTTTCCATTTGATGATAAACCTCCGTGATTTTCTACTACCACATTAATATTTTTATTATAATCACTTAACTCTGTAAGGGATTTAATTGAATTTTCAGTCCATCTATCTAATTTTGTTTCTCCACTTAAATTAACTCTCATTGTTTCACAACCAATCTCATAAGAAAAATCAATCCATTTTTTATGATTATCAATAGCTTTAAGTCTTTCCTTTTTATTGCTTGATGCCAATGAACCTTGAGAATCAATCATTATTAAAACATTATCAATCCCATAATCATCCGATCTTTTTAATAACTCTTTACTTAATTTTTGCATAGATATTTTTTTCAATGTGTCGGTATGGTTGGTATATAATCCTGAAACATATTCAATAGCATCTATATCAAAAGATCTAGCTTTTTTAGCAAAATCAAGGGGAGACAATTCTCCAGATTTTATGGCTTTATTTAAAGACCATTGAGCTAATGAAATTTTAAGTTGATCTTTATTATTTGAAGATGCGGAAAGAATTTCAAGTGGGTTTAAGCCTATAAAGGCTGATGCAATAGTTAGTTTAGAAAAATCTCTTCTTTTCATAAGAAATGGGTTAATTGTTTTAATAAATATAAGTATTTAATCTTCATCAAAAAATCATAGAGTTTTTGTAAAAAAATTAAATTTTTGATTATAGATTTTGTAATGGTATAATGTTTGTAAATTTGAACAAAATTAAGTTATGAAAAAATTATTATGTCTTTTTGCAATAGGGTTATTAATTATAAGCTGTGGGAGTGAACCAAAAAAAGAAAAATTTTCTTATGAAAGAGTTAAAATTGAGGATAAAAAAGAAACATCTAACAAGGGTCTAATTTTAAATTCAAACGATCAAATGCTTTTTGACAAAGGCTTATTAAAAGGTAAGTCCGGAGAAGAGATTAATCTTACATTGTATCACACTGGTAAGATTGGTAAAGAGTTTATGGGGCATAATTTCGTTCTTTTAAAAAAGGATGTTGATGTTGATGATTTTGCTCAAAAAGCAATGCTTGCTAAAGAAAATGAATATATCCCTGATGGCGATGATACTATAGTTTATACTAAAATGTTAGGCGGGGGTGAATCAGATTCAGTAAGTTTTACAGTAGAAGAAAAAGGTACCTATATTTATATATGTACATTTCCTGGGCACTATCAAATTATGAGAGGTAAATTTATAATTGAATAAATGAAATTTAATACTAAAACAATCCACGGAGGACAAATAAAGGAAAAGGGTTATGGTGCAGTTATGCCTCCAATATATCAAACTTCTACTTATTCTCAAACTAGTCCTGGTGAACATAAGGGCTATGAATATAGTAGGACCCACAATCCCACAAGATCTGCCCTTGAAAATTCTTTAGCTAGCATTGAAAATGGAAAATATGGTTTAGCATTTAGCTCTGGATTATCTGCAATAGATGCAGTTTTAAAACTTTTTGATCCAGGAGATGAAATTATTTCAACTAATGATTTATATGGTGGATCTTACAGGTTATTTGAAAAAGTTTTTAAAAAATTTGGTTTAAAATTTATCTTTTCGGATTTGCAAAATCTTAATGAGGTATCAAAATTAGTTTCTAAAAAAACTAAACTAATATGGGTTGAAACTCCAACTAATCCAATGATGAATTTAATTGATATTAATGCAATTTCTAAAATTTGTAAAAGAAATAAAATTCTTTTAGCAGTTGATAATACTTTTGCTACACCTTATCTTCAAAAACCTCTAGATTTGGGTGCTGATATTGTTATGCATTCTGCTACAAAATACCTTGCAGGGCATAGCGATGTGATTTTAGGAGCTTTGATTGTAAATGATTCTGAGTTAGCTGAAAGATTATATTTTTTACAAAACTCATCTGGAGCAATTTGTGGCCCAATGGACTCTTTTTTAACTCTAAGAGGAATCAAAACTCTTCATGTAAGAATGGAAAGACATTGCTACAATGCAGAAAAAATTGTTCATTTTTTATCAAATCACAAAAAAATTGACAAATTATATTGGCCTGGAATTTCTACACATCCAAAACATACTTTAGCTAAGTCTCAAATGTCTGGTTTTGGTGGTATGGTATCTTTTACAACAAAGAATGGTAGCTTTAAATCTGTTCAAGAAATTACTAGTAAGCTTAAAGTATTCACACTTGCTGAATCACTGGGTGGAGTTGAAAGTTTAGCAAATCATCCAGCATCAATGACTCATGCTTCTATTCCTAAAGATCTAAGGGAAAAAACTGGTGTTGTTGATTCTTTAATTAGATTAAGTGTAGGAATTGAAGATATTGATGACTTAATTAGCGATATTGAACAGGCAATTGGTTGATTATACCTAATTTTACATAAATCATTGATAATGAATAAAATAATTCATAAGTTTCTAAAAGAGATTGATAGCAGAAATTCTCACGAACCTGAATTTATGCAAGCTGTTAAAGAAGTTTCTGAAGATCTAATTCCATACATTGTAAGTCAAAAAATATATCACGGAAAAAATATTTTAATGAGAATGATTGAGCCTGAAAGAGTAGTGATGTTTCGGGTCAACTGGATAGATGATAGTGGTGAAATAAGAGTTAACAGAGGCTATAGAGTTGAAATGAATTCAGCAATTGGCCCATACAAGGGAGGTTTAAGATTTCATCCCTCTGTAAATCTTAGCATTCTTAAATTTTTAGCTTTTGAACAAGTTTTTAAAAATAGTTTAACTACTCTTCCAATGGGTGGAGGAAAAGGGGGTTCTGATTTTGATCCAAAAAATAAATCAGATGGTGAAGTAATGAGATTTTGTCAAAGTTTTATGACTGAACTTTTTAGGCATATTGGCCCTAATACTGATATACCAGCTGGTGATATTGGAGTTGGCGGCAGAGAGATTGGCTATCTATTTGGTCAATATAAAAGACTTAAAAATGAATTTACAGGTGTTTTAACTGGGAAAGGTGTTTCATGGGGAGGATCCTTAATAAGACCTGAAGCAACTGGATATGGAACTGTATATTTTGCAGAAGATATGCTAAATCACATTGGAGATAGTATTCAAGGTAAAACAGTTACAATATCAGGCTCTGGAAATGTAGGTCAATATGCTGCTGAAAAATGTATTCAATTGGGAGCAAAAGTTGTCACAATGTCTGACTCCTCTGGATATATATATGATAAGGAAGGAATTGATGAAAAAAAATTAGCATATATAATGGATATTAAAAACAATAAAAGAGGAAGAATATCTGATTATCTAAAAAAATATCCTAAAGCAGAGTTTAAAAAGAATAAAAATCCGTGGGGCGTTAAATGTGATGTTGCCTTACCATCAGCTACTCAAAATGAATTAAATGGAAGTGACGCAAAGCTTCTTGTTAAAAATGGCTGTATATGTGTTGCAGAGGGAGCAAATATGCCATGTGATTCTGATGCAATAAAAATATTTAAATCTAAAAAAGTATTATTTGCTCCAGGTAAAGCTTCAAATGCAGGTGGGGTTGCTGTTTCTGGTTTAGAAATGGCACAAAATTCATTACGTTATTCTTGGTCTCGAGAAGAAGTTGATGAAAAACTAAAGAAAATAATGATAAGAATACATAAGAAATGTTTGGAACATGGTAAAGAAAAGGATTATGTAGATTATGGAAAAGGAGCAAATATCTCAGCTTTCATAAAAGTTGCAGATGCAATGCTTGCTCAAGGTGTAGTTTAAAACTTTCTAATGCTTGTAAATACAGAAGCAATAATTCTTGGATATATAAATTATTCTGAAACAAGTATAATTCTAAAATCATACACAAAAGAGTTTGGTTCTAAATCTTTTATAATAGGAGGAATTAGGAGTAAGAAAAAGAAAAAAATTACATTGGGGCAACTTCAGCCTTTAACTATTTTAGATATAGAGTTTAATAATACAAAACCTGATAAGCTTTCATATTTAAAATCAATCAAAATTATTCACCCTTTTACTTCCATAAATACTAAAATATCAAAAATTAATATTTCTCTTTTTCTTTCTGAATTTTTATCCAAAATATTTAAAATTGATATAACAAACAAAGAGATTTATGATTTTATAAAAAAGAGCTTATTGTGGTTTGATTCTGCAGAAAATGCTTCAAACTTTCATCTTCTTTTTATAATTAAACTAACTGAATTTTTAGGAATAATGCCTAAATCTTCTGAGATACAATTTTCATTTTTTGATATAGAAAATGGTGTTTTTTGCGATAATCCTATATCGCAAAACTATGTAGAGGGAGAAGTAGTTATTGATTTACATAAGATTTTGGGCATAAAATTTGATTATAATAATTCAGTTTTAAACAACATTCAACAACGAAGAAATATGTTAAATTTTTTGATTTCCTACTACGAATATCATGTAGGTGGATTTAAAAAACCCAAATCTATTGAAATATTAAATGAAATCTTTTCATAAAAATATTATACTAATCTTACTGATTTTACTATCCAATCACATTTTTTCGCAAAAAATTAGAGTTATAGATTCAATAAATGGAAGGCCAATTGCTAATGTGTTCGTCTTTGATTTAGAAAAGAAAAATAGAAAAACATCCAATATAAATGGTGTTGTAACTTTAGACGACTTTAAAGAATATGATTCTGTAGTTTTTAGACATATTGTTTACGAAACTAAAAATTTTTTATTTAAAGATTTAAAAAATAAAAAAACGATTCAGTTAAATCCAAAAGATCTTGGTTTGAGCGAAGTCGTTCTTTCAGTTTCTAGAAACACACAAAATATTGCAACACTCTCAAGAAAAGTTTCTGTAATAGATAAAAGGACCTTATCTATGGAGTCTCCAAAAACAAGTGCAGAAATTCTTTATCACGGAGGGGGTATACATGTTCAAAAATCTCAAAGCGGAGGAGGAAGCCCAGTTATTAGAGGATTCGAAGCTAATAGAGTTCTTCTCGTTATAGATGGGGTTAGAATGAATAATGCAATTTATAGATCTGGTCATATTCAAAACTCAATAACAATCGATCCGAGTGCTTTAGAACGTACTGAAGTGATTTATGGGCCATCCTCAGTTGGATATGGTTCTGACGCTCTTGGTGGAGTAGTTCATTATTACACCAAAACCCCAAAGCTTGATAATAATAAAACATTCAACTATAAGCGATCTACATCTTATAATTTAAGGGATAAATCAAGGATAACTAATCGCTCTATAGAAATAAGCAAAAAAAACTGGGCAAGCTATACTAGTTATACTAAATCTAATTTTGGTGATATTTACATGGGAAAAGTCCGAAATCATGGTTATAACAATTGGGGACTTGTTAATTTTTACTCAAAAAACACTAAAAGTGAATTTTATGAAAATCCTTCAGTAAATAATAATCCTAATCTACAGAGAAATACAGCATATAAACAAAATGATTTAATTCAGAAGTTTAACTTCAAATTAGGAAATAAATCAAGATTGATTTTAAATTTCCAGTTTTCAGAATCTTCAAATATTAACAGGTTTGATAAATTGACAGAATTAAATGATTTGGGTAATCTAAAGTTTGCCGAATGGTATTATGGTCCTCAAAAAAGAACATTTATTTCGTCAAAACTTCATCTTTACAATCAAAAATTATTTGATCGAATGAATTTAACATTAGCCTATCAAAAAATTGATGAGTCTCGAAATAAGAGAAGGTTTGGTTCTAACATTATAAATACTCAAGATGAAGATCTAGATGTTGTCTCTGTAAACTCAGACTTTTTTAAGCGTTTAAATAGGCAAAATACAATAGCTTATGGATTTGAACTTACAAGTAATAATCTAGATTCAAATGGATATCAATCAGATGTTAATTCAAATGATATTTTAGAATCAATAACAAGGTACCCCAATAATGGAAGTGATTATAAATCATTAGCAGGATATTTTAATTTTAAAAAATTCATAAATCTAAAAACTAATTATGATTTTGGATTGCGCTTTTCATCTGTGACTATAAATGCTGATTGGGATTACGACTTCTTTGATTCTGATTATGAAGATAAATATGATGTATTATTTTTTAATCAATTTGATGACTTAAAGATGTCAAATGCATCAATCACAGGAAGTCTAGGGATTGTCCATAGAATGAATGATCTAAATAAAATTTCATTTAATCTTTCAAGTGGTTTTAGATCCCCAAACATAGATGATATTGGTAAAATAAGAGAAAATGCTGGTATATTATCTGTACCCAACATGAATTTAAAACCAGAATATGTTTATACTTTAGATTTAGGTTGGTCAAAATTTAATAAAAAATTTAGAACCAATTTAAACATATATTATACTATTTTGAATAGTTCAATTGGAAGAGATTACTTCAAAAATGAAACTGACACGATTTTATTTGATGAAGAATTTGTTCAAATGATGGCAAATTTTAACTTGGAAAATTCTAATGTATATGGTGGAAACTTCGATTTTAAAGCAAATCTATTTGACAACATAGTTGTTGATGGTAGCCTAACATATACCAAGGGATCTTCATTTAGAGACATTCTACCAATGCCTTCAATACCTCCAATTTTTGGATTCCTTAAAATAAAACTTATCAAAGAAAAATCTCAATTGCAGCTATCTTATAGATTTTCTGGATCAAAAAATCCTGAAACTTACAGCATGGGTGGAGAGGATGGTTTAGATGAAACTCCTTTAATTTTAAATGAAATTGGTGAGACAGAGTATGCTGGTATGCCAAGCTGGGGTGTATTTCAAGTTTCAAGCTTATTTAAGACTAGATTATTTAAAAGGTCTATAGATATTAAATTTATTTTTGATAATATTTTTGATATTCATTACAGAGAATTTGCATCTGGAATTTCATCACCAGGTAGATCATTAAACTTGGTAGCTATTTTTAATTAAGTCCTGTAAACAATGATGTTTGACCAATGATGTTCTTTTAAATATCTCCCATACTTCGTTCAGCCGAATCTACCCATTTCAACTACTTTTATTAATAACAATACATAGACTATTTATTAGTAAGGGTTTCAATTTCAGAAATAATTAATATTTTTAAAAAAAAACATTATGAAAGACTTAAATGAACTTATTAAAATTGTTGATGACTTAGTTTCTAATTTCGATCCAACACCAATCTTAGAAATACAAAAATTTCCTCTTCGTTGGGAAGCCGAAATATTAACTCAAGATTTTGATTTAAACATTTTAGAACTTGATGAAGATGCAGAAGACCAAAATTATTTAGTTTCTGTAGCTTCTGCTATTGAAATTAAAAAGTATGAAGATGGTAGCTACGAATTTTGGGATGGTGCTTATTGGGTCGAATCACATTCTTGGATAAGTAAACTTAATGAAAATGAGGATTATCCCTCTTTATCATTACTTAATCAAAAGTTTAAAGACTTAATTAGTTTGAAAACTTTTTTAAATGAAACTTACGGATAAGGATTGAAATAGAGCCGGTAATGGTTTTCCTCTATATTCATGATGATTGCCAACCTCATATATTTTCTCTAACTCAGTGTCAATGAAACAATTTACTATGAAAGAATCTAAAATATCTTTAGGTGCAGGTATAGGATTACTTGCAGGAATTATAATTGGAAGTGCTACTGAGAAGATGAGAAAACAGTGAAAAAACTTTTGGAATGGAAAGAAATTTAATAAAAATTGAAGAGACAAAAGTTTATAAAAAAACCTATGAAAAACTTAAAATTTTTTGGAACAAAGTTCCAGCTAATAAAAGCGTAACTAATGGAGAAGTTTTACAATATCAGTTTTGTCTTAATCTTGTGCAATATGCTGTCGGAAAATACTATGATTGGAAAAGAGTACCAAAATTTCATAAACAAGAAGCCATGGACGCATACAGAAAAACCAACAGAACATCATCAAGAGCCTTTCAATTTCAAAGGCTATTGTTTGGCTACAGAGTAGGTCTATCTCCTTTTAAAACTGGACTTTCTTCAAAAAACGGCAACAAAATAAAGGAAACTGCCGATGACCACATTATAGGTTCATCTATAATTGGATATTATGTTGTAAAAACCTTTAACAACAGGTTAAGGATTGAGCTTGGACTAACAAAGCGTAAAAACAAAACTAGCCAGAGAATATTTAAAACATTAGCAGAAAAAAAATATGATAAAAATTGGTTTGAAATTATTTTTACATGCGCTGAAGATTTATCCAAAAACTGGCTTAAAGATAATTTATGCCTTTGGTCTCAATGCAGGCTCTCTCGCTATGAACATCAATCTACTAATCTTCCTAGAGGGTGGTTAATGGACGTCAAAGAAATTAAAAAATCTACAAATGATTTAAACGAAGAGGAAAAATTAGAAATCATAAGGAAAAAATTAAATTTTATCCACTATGATAACGCGAAAATAAAAGTAGTGGAATATAAGAGTGATTAATTGTTTTTTTTTTATAGTTACTAGTTATTACCCATAAATTACATTAAAATTAATTACATTCGTTTTTTGCTTTTTTATGTCATTTAAAGAATATAAAACATTAGATCTAACAAGAGTTTCTGAATACATTTCCAATTTCTGGGAAATAGATAAAACATTTGAAAAAAGTATTTCCACAAGAGATGATAAAGAATTTGTTTTTTATGAGGGTCCTCCCTCTGCAAATGGGATGCCTGGTATTCATCATGTCATGGCTAGAACTATTAAAGATATTTTTTGCAGATATAAAACACTTAAAGGATTTAAAGTAAACAGAAAAGCTGGATGGGATACTCATGGTCTTCCAGTTGAACTTGGTGTTGAAAAAGAATTAAATATTTCTAAAGAAGATATCGGATCAAAAATAACTATTAAAGATTACAATGAAGCATGTAAAAATGCTGTCATGAGGTATACTGATGTATGGAATGATTTAACAAAAAGAATTGGATACTGGGTTGATATGGATAACCCATATATAACTTATAAATCTAAATATATTGAGACTGTTTGGTGGTTACTAAAGAATCTCCATGATAAAAAATTAATTTATAAAGGATATAGTGTACAACCATATTCTCCAAAAGCAGGTACCGGATTAAGCTCTCATGAACTTAATCAGCCAGGAACATATCAGGATATAACAGATACAACTGTTACTGCTCAATTTGAGTGTGAAGATGAAAGTATTCCAGAGTTTTTAAAAAAGTATTCAAAAATATACATTTTAGCATGGACAACTACTCCATGGACATTACCCTCAAATACTGCCTTAACGGTTGGTAAAAAAATTGAGTATTGTTTAATTAAAACATTTAATTTGTATACTCGCAAAGCGGTGAATGTCATTCTTGCAAAAGATCTTATTACAAAAGTTTTTAAACTAAATTTTAAAGAAATTAAAAATGAAAGTGATTTAGTATTTAAAAATGAAAAAACAATTCCATTCTTAATTTGTGAAACTTTTTATGGTAAAAAAATTGTAGGAATAAAATATCATCAAATTTGGAAAGATGCACCACTTCCAGAGAATAATCCTGAAAATGCATTTAGGGTTATTTCAGGTGATTTTGTTACGACTGAAGATGGAACTGGTATTGTTCATACTGCTCCAACATTCGGAGCTGACGATGCAGTTGCAGCAAAGAATGCTTCACCTGAAGTTCCTCCTATGTTAATCAAAAATACTAACGATGAATTAGTCCCTTTGGTTGATTTGCAAGGTAAATTTGTTAAGGAGCTTGGAACTCTTGGTGGAAAATTTGTTAAAAATGAATATTATGAGGAGGGTACAGCACCTGAAAAGTCTGTTGATGTTGAAATTGCTATAAAGCTTAAAGAAGAAAACAAAGCTTTTAGAGTAGAAAAATATACTCACAGTTATCCAAATTGTTGGAGGACTGATAAACCAGTGCTTTATTACCCACTAAACTCATGGTTTGTAAAAGTAACTGATAGTAAACAGAATTTAATTTCAAATAATGATAAAATAAATTGGAAACCAAAATCTACAGGTGAAGGAAGGTTTGGCAACTGGCTTAATAGTGCAAATGATTGGAATTTATCTAGATCTAGATTTTGGGGTATCCCACTCCCTATTTGGATTTCTGAAGATGGTTCTGCAACAAAAGTAATTGGATCTGTCAAAGAGTTAATTTCTGAAATTGAACTTTCAATTAAATCTGGTAATATGAAATCAAATCCATTTGATTCATTTGAATTAGATAATATGAGTGATGATAATTATGATAAAATTGATTTACATAAACATATCATTGATGATATCATTCTAACTTCTTCTTCAAATAAAAAAATGTACAGAGAGTCAGACTTAATTGATGTTTGGTTTGATTCTGGAGCAATGCCTTATGCTCAATGGCATTATCCATTTGAAAATAAAAATTATATTGATAATAAGGAATTCTTTCCCGCAGACTATATTGCTGAAGGTGTTGATCAAACTCGAGGATGGTTTTATACTTTACATGTAATTGGAACATTAATTTTTGATTCAAATGCCTATAAAAATGTTATTTCAAATGGTTTGGTGCTTGATAAAAAAGGACAAAAAATGTCAAAAAGACTAGGTAATGCTGTTGATCCATTTGAAACTTTAGATAAATATGGCCCTGATGCTACTAGATGGTATATGATATCTAATTCTAATCCATGGGATAACCTCAAGTTTGATGTTTCTGGAATTGAAGAAGTAAAAAGAAAGTTTTTTGGTACTCTGCACAATATTTATTCATTTTTTAGTTTATATGCAAACATTGATAAGTTTATAAACCATGAAAGTCCTATTGATTATAATGAAAGATCTGAATTAGATAGGTGGATTATATCTGAACTTAATTCCTTAGTTAAAGATGTTGGAGATGCTTATGAAAACTATGAGCCTACAAAATCTGCTCGGCTAATTTCTAAGTTTGTTCAAGATAATCTTAGCAACTGGTATGTAAGATTATCTAGGAGAAGATTTTGGAAGGGAGAATATAATAAAGATAAAATAGCTGCTTTTCAAACTTTAAATGAATGTTTAGAAAAAGTTTCAATATTATCATCTCCAATCAGTCCTTTTTTTATGGATAATTTATATCAGGACTTAACGATGAAAAACACATCAGTTCATTTAGTTGATTATCCAGAATATTCTAAAATCTTAATTGATAGAGATTTAGAAAATAAGATTAGAAAATCACAACAGATATGTTCACTTGGATTGTCTCTTAGGAAAAGAGAAAAAATTAAAGTAAGACAACCTTTAAATAAAATTATAATCCCATATAGAGATAATTTAGAAAAAGACAGTTTAAAAGAAATTTCAGAATTTATTAAATCTGAAATTAATGTTAAAGAAGTTGAATTAGTAGGTGATTCATCAAAGATTTTAATTAAAAAAGCTAAACCTAATTTTAAAATAGTTGGTCCAAAATTTGGAAAAGATTTGAAAATTGTAAGTTCTTTAATTAATAATTTAAAATCTGATGAAATTGAGAAAATTGAATTAGAAAAAGTTTTTGTTTTTGAAAATAAAATTAAAATTTCAATTGATGATGTAGAAATATATTATGAAGATATTGAAGGATGGCAAGTTGTTTCAGAAAATGGCATAACAATAGCAATGGATACTAATATTTCAGAGGAACTAAAAAATGAAGGTATTTCTAGAGAAATTGTCAATAGAATACAAAATATTAGAAAAGATTCTGGCTTTAATGTAAGTGATAAAATTTTTATAGAAATTGAAAACAATAATTTAATTGAAAAAGCTATTTTTGAAAATATTGACTATATTAAGAATGAAACTCTTGCTATTGAATTAAAGCTTGAAAAAAAGTTGCTAAATTCTCAAGAAATAGAATTTGATAACATAAAAGTTAAAATTAAAATTTTTAAAGAAAAATAAAATGAAAAATGATAATCTAGTTGTAAGATACTCTGATAAAGATTTAGGGAGTTTTAAAAAAATAATTGATGAAAAGATATCAAAAGCTCAAAGAGATTTAGAACTTATTAGAAGTGCATATATGAATGACGGTAATAACGGTACAGAAGATACTTCTCCAACTTTTAAAGCATTTGAAGAGGGTTCACAAACAATGTCAAAAGAAGCTAATACTCAATTAGCGATAAGACAAGAAAAATTTATTAGAGATTTAAAAAATGCTTTAATTAGAATTGAAAACAAAACTTATGGAATTTGTAGAGTTACCGGTAAATTAATCTCGAAGAAAAGATTACAACTTGTTCCCCATGCTACCCTGAGTATTGAAGCTAAGAACTCTATATCATAGTATATAATTACCTATGAAAATCGAAGATTTTCTTATTAAAATGTGGAAAGATTATTCTGAATTAAACCCACATATAATTAAAGTTTTGCAATTAATTAAAAATAAAGAACCGAATAAAATTATTAATGATCATATTGCTTTAAGAACTTTTAATCATAAAAAAATTAATAGACACATTCTATCAAAGTATTTTGTTGAAAATGGCTACAAACCCATTGAAGACCTTTTTTTTACTAAAAAAAAATTAAAAGCAACTTATTATATACATTCAAATCCTAGTCTTCCAAGGATTTTCATAAGTGAATTATTACTTGAAAATTTTTCTGATTCTTTACAACAAATAATTAATAAAAAAATTGAAGAAATTGATGCTGAATTAATATCAAATCCAATTTTTCTGAGTTCAGGAATACCATGGAATCCAATAGACTTTGAAACTTATAAAAATATTCAAAAAGAATCTGATTATGCATCTTGGGTTCTTGCAATGGGATATATTGCAAATCATTTTACTGTAAGTGTGACAGATTGTTCTTATTTTAAAAATTTAAGTCAATTAAATAACTACCTAAAAGAGAATGGTTTTGAAATAAATTCCTCCGGCGGTGAAATAAAAGGTTCAGAAAAACAAGGTCTTGAACAGTCATCAATAATGTCAAAAGAAATTTTAGTAGATTTTTCTGATGGATTATATAATGTCCCAGGATGTTATTATGAGTTTGCTTATAGATACAATAATTTCAATGGTTTTATAACACAGTCTGCTAACCACATTTTTGAAAGTACAAATGAAAAAACAGAAAATTAATTTATTTCAATGTTTAGCAATAGTTGCCGTTATATTGTTTTTTGACCAATTTTTAAAAGTGTATATAAAGCTTAATTTCCCACTTTCAATTTATGGACAAGCTCCTATTTTTGATTTAGGTTGGTTTAAATTATTATTCATTGAAAATAAAGGTATGGCATGGGGAGCTCAAATAAATGACTTTATACCTTTTCTTACTGAAAAAAGTGGCAAATTATTTTTGACACTTTTTAGACTATTTGCAATCTTATTTATTTTTCATTGGCTCAAAAAAACCGTAAAGGAAAACTCTAGTATGCTTTTTAGTATTTCTTTGTCACTAATTTTAGCCGGTGCAATTGGAAATGTTGTAGATTCTGTTTTTTACGGATATTTTTTTACAGATAGTTATTTTCAAATAGCTTCTTTTGCTCCTGGAGAGGGATATAGCTCATTATTTTATGGAAATGTTGTTGATATGTTTCAATTCCCCATAGCTACTTGGACTTGGCCCTCGTTTATCCCAATAATTGGAGGAAATGAATTTACATTTTTTGAACCTGTTTTTAATATTGCAGATTCAGCTATTTCTGTAGGTATCTTTATAATGTTAATCTTTAATAAATCTTTTTTCAAAGAAAATTAAAAACTTTCTCTGGGGACACACAGTAATCCATTTGAATATCATGATTACTACAATCAGTTATATAATTTTCTGGTAAAAAAAAGGAGAGACCAATTTTAATTGTATTTTTTGATAGTTTTTTTAGAAATCTATCGTAAAAACCTTTTCCATAACCAACCCTATTGCCTTTAAGATCATATGCTAACAAAGGAATAAAAACAACATCAATTTTTACTGATTTAAATTGATTCCCATTGATTGGTTCAGGGATGCCATATTTATTAAGCTTTAAAAGAGTGTCATCACTCAAAACATAATTTTTAAATGTTATTGTTTCAAAATTTGATTTTGAAACTATTACTTGCTTTTCTTTACCATTTAAAACATTAATTAATGTAGTTGTGTCAACTTCATTTTTATTTTTAATTGGTAAAAATATATGATAATTATCCTTGTTCCATATTGGTAAATTCAAACAATTATTTGCAATTTTAACACTCAGGTTTAATAATTCATCTGAAGAAATTTTATCTCTAAGGGTTTGAAATTTTTTTCTTGCTTTAAATTTGTCCATTTTTAAAATCTAAACAAATAAAATAATTATTTTAGTTTAAGTGTCTGATAATTCAAAATTAGTATTAAAAACAATTCCACAATCTCCAGGAGTTTATCAATTTTTAAATAAAGATCAAAAGATTATCTATGTTGGTAAAGCAAAAAATTTAAAAAAAAGGATTAGTTCTTATTTTCAAAAAAATTTAAAATCTCGAAAAACCATTAATCTAGTTAAAAATATAAATTCAATTGAACACGTGGTGGTTCAGTCCGAATCTGATGCTCTTTTACTTGAAAACTCATTAATAAAAAAAAATCAACCTAAGTATAATATTTTATTGAGAGATGATAAAACCTATCCTTGGATTTGCGTAAAAAATGAGAGATTTCCAAGGGTTTTTTTAACAAGAAAATTAATTAAAGATGGATCAGAATATTTTGGTCCTTATACAAACATAAAAGTGATAAATATTTTATTAAATATTGTAAGAACTATTTATCCATTAAGGACAAGTAATTACAACTTTTCATCTTATAAAATTAAAAAAAGTGATAAAAAATTATACTTAAAAATTTTTAAAAAAAATGAGCATTCAATTATTATAGGGTTTCATGAAAATAGTTTAAAGGAAGTAAGTGAAGATTTGCTTTCGGAAAAGTTGTATGACAAAAATATTTCTCTAGTTAGAGAGATATTAAATGGGAAGTTTAAAAAAGTCAAAGATTTACTTAAAAAAGACATGTATAAATTTTCAAAGAAAATGGATTTTGAAAAAGCTCATAATATCAAAGAAAAATTGGAATTGCTTGAAAATTATCAATCTAGGTCTACTGTTGTTAGTCAAAAACTAAACAATATTGATGTATTTACTATAATTTCTGATTCTGAAAATGCATATATAAACTATTTACAAATAGCGTATGGTAGAGTAATTAGATTTCATAATCAGGAAATTAAAAAGAATCTCAACGAAGATGAAATTGATATTCTAAGTTTAGTAATTATAAATCTTAGACAAAAATTCAACTCAGAATCTAAAACTATTATATCTCAATTTAATCTTACTAAACAACTTAATATAAAGTTTATTGTTCCAAAAGCTGGTGATAATAAAAAGCTATTAGAGCTTTCACTTAAAAATTGTAAAATGTATAAGCTTAAAAGATTTAAACAAATACAAATATTAGATCCCGAGAGACATAAAAATAGAATAATGAATCAAATGAAAATTGATTTAAAATTAGAACATGATCCAAATCATATTGAATGTTTTGATGTTTCGAATATTCAAGGTACCAACTCAGTAGCAGCGTGCGTAGTATTCATTGATGGGAAGCCTATGAAAAAAATGTACAGAAAATTTATTATAAAAACGGTTGAAGGGCCAAATGATTATAAATCAATGGAAGAAATTATTTACAGGAGATATTCTAGACTTTTGAATGAAAACAAATCGCTTCCAAAACTAATTGTAATTGATGGTGGTAAGGGTCAACTTAGCTCAGCAGTAAAAAGCTTAAAGAAATTAGATTTATATAATTCTATTCCAATTATTGGAATTGCAAAAAGACTTGAAGAATTATATTTCCCTAATGATTCTATTCCGCTTTACTTAAATAAAAAATCTGAAACCCTTAAAGTAATACAGAATTTAAGAAACGAAGCTCATAGATTTAGCTTAACATTTCACAAAAGCAAACGATCTAAAGTTTCATTAAAATCAGAATTAGACATTATTAATGGAATTGGGGAAAAAACTAAACTTAAATTATTGAAAAAGTTTAAATCAATTTCAAATATCAAGAAATACAGTTTTGATGAGGTTAGTTCTGAAATTGGAAAAAGTAAAACAAAAAAACTGTTTGAGTTTTTAGATGATAATAAGTAGTTTTTTAATTTTGTAATTAGAATGAGAATTATAATATTTTATATATCTGTTCTAAGTTTAAGCTTTTGTTATTCTCAAAATACCAAATCTAATTTTTATGCATTTAAAGCTGGGGAAAAATTAGAATATAAATTAAATTATGGATTTTTAAATGCGAGCTATGCGTCACTTTCAGTAAAAGAAGAGGTTTTAGATGGAGAAAAAGTGTTTAGGGCAACTTCAATTGGAAGAACAACTGGGCTTGCAAGGTTATTTTTTAAAGTAGATGATATATATGAAACTTTTTTTTCATTGGATAATGTAAAACCTATTAAATCTATCAGAGATATTTATGAGGGTGGATATGAAAGAGAATCTGAAACAAAATATAACTATGAGTCAAATACTGCATTTTTTTATGATAAATTAAAAAATGTGAATAAAGAGTTTAGAATCCACTCTGAGATCCAAGATATTATTTCAACTTTTTATTATTTAAGAAAACATTTAGATATTTCATTACTAAAACCAAATGATTTAATATATGTTGATATTTTTTTTGACAAGGAAATTTATCCTTTTAAAATGATGTTTTTAGGTAAAGAAAAAATTAAGACTAAATTTGGTTTGGTAGAATGTTTAAAACTTAGGCCTTACATGGAATCTGGAAGGGTTTTTAGGGACAATGAAGGAATAAAAATATGGGTAACCAATGATGAAAATAGACTTCCTATTAAAGTTAAAGCAGACCTAAGAGTTGGGTCTATAGTTGCTAACCTGGTATCGTTTAGAGGGCTGGCTAATCCTTTTAAAATTGTAGTTAGTGAATAAAAATTGTTTTATTATTTTTTTGATATTTCTAATCTCATGTGGTGGAGAAAATAATGAACCTAAAAATGAAGTTGTAAAAGAGAAAATTATTAAAAATTTTGGTTTTGTTTTAAATAATTTCAATGTAAAAGAAGATACCATAAATTCTGGTGATTCTTTTGGCTTAATACTTGAGGAAAACAATCTCTTTTATCCAAAGATTTATGACATAGTCCAAAAGACAAAAAAAGTTTTTGATATAAGAAAAATTAATGTTGGAAGAACATATACTATCCTCTCATCAAAAGATTCATTAAACACTCCTCAGGTATTTATTTATCAGCCTAATCCGATTGATTACATAGTTGTGTCATTAGGTGACTCTATTTGGGCTGAAAAAAAACAAAAAGTAATAAAACTCGTTGAATCAGAAGCAGTGGGAACAATTAAAAGTTCCTTGTCAGAAACTATGCAAGATCTTAAGTTAAGTCCACTTTTATCAAACGAATTGTCAGAAATTTATGCCTGGAACATTGATTTTTTTAGACTTGAAAAGGGTGATAACTTTAAAATATTGTATACTTCAAAATACGTTGACGATTCAATATATATTGGACTTAATAGAATTCATAATGCTTATTTTCAGCATAGAGGGAAGCCATTTTATGCAATAGAATTTCAAACAGATTCTATTAAAGGAATGTATGAGTATTTTGATGACAAGGGAAAGAACTTGAGAAGGGCTTTTTTACTATCCCCAGTACAGTTTAGTAGAATATCATCAAGATATAATTTAAGACGAAAAATTGCATATTACGGTAAAATTAGACCACACTATGGGACAGATTTTGCGGCTCCTGTTGGTACACCAATTAGATCAACTGCAGCAGGGAGGGTTACTAAATCAGGGTATACAAGGGGCAATGGTTATTATGTAACAGTAAAACATAATGCAACTTACTCTACTCAATATCTACACATGAGAAAAAGAGGTCTTAAAGTTGGATCTTCTGTTGAACAAGGTGATAAAATAGGAGAAGTAGGTATGACTGGGTATACATCTGGACCACACGTATGTTATAGATTTTGGAAAAATGGTAAACAAGTTGATCCATTAAAACAAAAACTTCCAGAAGCAAAACCAATTTCTGATTTATTGAAAGAAAAATACTTAACTTATATGGACCCTTTAAAACTTAAGCTTGATAGTATGAAATCAAATCTTACCTTTGATCAAAGAATACAAAATGGAATCAATCCTTAAATATGGCACTTCATAATATTAATCCAAAAAAAACAAAAGCCTGGAAAAAATTAAAAGACAGCAAAAACCTTTTAATTAAAAAAACATTAAAGGATTTATTTAATATAGAAAATAATAGACTGGATTACTTATCTGTTGAATTGGAAAATATTTACGTGGATTTTTCAAAAAATATTATAGATGAAAATACATTTAATCTTTTACTTGATTTAGCTAGTGAATGTAAAGTTGAAGATTCAATTAAAAAACTTTTTGATGGAGAATTAATTAATGAAACTGAAAAAAGAGCTGTTTTACATACATCACTAAGAAATTTCAAGTCTGCTCCAGATTCAATTTCAAAGGATAGAAAAAAAATTGAAAAGTTTTCATCTGATATAATCAATGGTAAAATAAAAAGTTCTACAGGGAAGAAGTTTACAGACGTGGTTAATATTGGAATTGGTGGATCAGACTTAGGTCCAAAAATGACAGTTGAAGCATTAAAGTTTTACAAAAACAATCTTAATATTCATTTTATTTCAAATGTAGATGGTGATCATGCCAATGATATTTTAAAAGACTTAAACCCAGATACCACATTTTTCATAATAGTCTCAAAAACATTTACAACCCAGGAAACTCTTTCAAATGCTATTCTTGCCAAAAATTGGATTGAGAATAATCTAAAAACTAAAAAAGTAGATGATCATTTTTGTGCAATTTCAACTAATATTGATGCAATTGAGAAATTTGGGATTAATAAAGATTATGTTTTCAACATGTATGATTTTGTTGGAGGAAGATTTTCAATGTGGGGTTCTGTTGGATTATCAATTGCCATATCATTAGGTTATAAAAATTTTGAGAAATTCTTAATAGGAGCTGAAATAATGGATACTCACTTTAAAGAAATGCCATTAAATAAAAATATACCAATTTGTTTAGCCCTAATATCGATCTGGAACAGTAACTTTTTAGGAGCTCAAAATCAAGCTATAATTCCATATTCTGAATATTTAAAATTCTTACCTGGTTACCTGCAACAATCTGTAATGGAAAGCAATGGAAAAATCATTGATAGATCAGGTGAAAAAGTTGATTACAGCACAGAAAATATTATATGGGGTGGTACTGGAACAAATGTTCAGCATGCTTTCTTTCAGCTCATTCATCAAGGTACTAAACTAATCCCTTGTGATTTTATAGGTTTTAAAAAACCTTTACATGGAAATCAAGATAGTCACAACAAGCTAATGTCAAATTATATAGGACAGATGGAAGCTTTAATGCATGGTAAAGATTCCGAAGAAGTGATATCAGAAATGAAATCCAAAGGTGCATCGGAGGAGGAAATAAAAAAGATATATAAATACAAAGTTTTTGAAGGTAATAAACCCTCCAATTCCATTTTAATTAACAAGTTAACTCCAAATACATTTGGGATGCTAATAGCGATGTATGAACATATCATTTTTACAAAGGGTATAATTTGGAATATTTTCAGTTTTGATCAATGGGGAGTAGAATTAGGTAAAGTGCTAGCTTCTAAGTTATTAACAGAAATTGAAAGTGGTAAAATTAAAAATCATGACGAATCAACAAAAATGATCATAAAAAAAGTCCGAAATTGTTCATAATCTTAATAAAAAGTCAAACAATTTACAATAAACATAATTCTTCAAAATATAAATTAGTTCTTAGTACTAACTGTTCATAAAATTAACAGTTTATTAAACGTAAAATTTAAAAAAATTCTGATATTAGTTTTTTTAAACAAAACTACTTATGAAAAAATTAATAACGTTTTTTGCAACTATTCTTATAACTGGAATTGGTTTTGCTCAAAATACTGTAACTGGAACTGTAATTGACTCTGAGGTTGGTTCAGGTCTTCCAGGAGCATCAATCGTAGTACAAGGATCGTCTGTTGGAGTATCATCTGACTTTAATGGAGAGTTTTCAATTAGTGCTGAATCAGATGCTATATTAGTAATTTCTTATATTGGTTACGAGTCTGCTGAGGTATCTGTAGATGGGGCCAATATTGGAGTTATAGAGTTATCTCCGGCAGCTAATGCACTTGCTGGGGTAACAGTTTTCTCAACAATTGATATTGCAAAAGATAGAGAGACTCCTGTTGCAGCTTCAACATTAAATGCTGAAGAAATTATTGAGAGAGTAGGTAATTTAGAATTACCTCAACTTTTAAATTCAACACCTGGTATTTATTCAACAATGCAAGGTGCATTTGGAGATGCTAGAGTTAGATTAAGAGGTTTTCAACAGGAAAATATTGCTGTTTTAATCAATGGTATGCCTGTTAATGATATGGAAAACGGTGCTGTCTACTGGAGTAACTGGGCTGGATTAAGTGATGTAACTTCTGCTATGCAGGTTCAAAGAGGTCTTGGTTCTGCAAAGCTTCCAATACCCTCAGTTGGTGGTACAATCAATGTTGTTACTAAATCAACTGATTTAGCTGAGGGAGGTAAAGTTTCTGCAACTGTTGGTAATGACGGATATATGAAAACTGTAATGACATATAATACAGGTGTCAGCGACAGCGGTCATGCTTTTTCTGCCTCTTTTAGTAGAACAGCTGGTGACGGATATGTGGACGGTACTCCATTTGAAGCATATGCATACTTCTTAGGATACGGTTACAGAAGCACTGATGGGAAAAATAACCTTCAACTTATTGTAACTGGAGCTCCTCAAGTTCATGGTCAAAGAACCACAAGTTACTATAATATGGCCACTTTAGAAGACTACAGAGATTATGGAATAAAATATAATTATAATTATGGTTTAAGAGATGGTGAAGGATTTAATATGAGAAATAATTATTACCATAAACCTATTGCTTCTTTAAACTGGGAATTGAAACTTAACAATAAAACTTCTATTTCTGCTACAGCTTATGCATCTCTTGGAAGAGGTGGAGGATCTGGAGACCTTGGTAGGAATGGAGGCTGGGGATATTTTAGTTCAAGCCGATGGAGAAATGCTGAAAACGGTTACGTTTTATGGGATGAAATAGTTAAACACAATAGCGGTCAAACAGCTAACTGGAGATATGGTTCAACATCAATGGATGTTGATGCAACCACAGGGCAGTATATAGTAAATGATGAAGACTTTTCCTCCAGTGCTGCATATCCAAGAAGAAATGGATGGATTCAAAGAAACTCTGTAAACTCTCATAACTGGTTTGGTGCAATTGCAAATATAAAAACTGAACTTGCTGAAAATCTAACTTTAGATGTTGGGTTTGATTCAAGATTCTACAAGGGTTTACACTACAGAAATGTTAGGGATTTATTAGGTTCTGATGGATATAGAGATTCTAGGTATAATGGAACTCCTAACACTAATGGTGTTGTAGCTGCATCCCAAGAATACAGATGGCCAATAGGCGATGTTTGGAATGTTTTTGGGGATACTGATAAAGAAGAAAAAATTGACAGAAATAATAATGGTGTTATAAACTATTTTGGATTATATTTTCAGCTTGAATATTTAATGGATGATATATCAATTTTTGTTCAAGGCTCAGGGTCAAATAAAGGTTACCAAAGAGAAGAATTTTATCTATACGGACCAGGCGATCCACTACAATATTCTGAAAAAGTTAATATTGGTGGTGGCACTATAAAAGTTGGTGCTAACTGGAATATTGATGCTCAAAATAACCTTTTTGCCAATGCTGGATACTTTTCTAAGCAACCTAATTTAAATGGAGTTTTTCAAAATTATGATCAATTTGCTACGCCAGATATATTTAATGAAAAAATTGTTGGCTTGGAACTTGGTTATGGATTTAGATCAAAATCATTTGATTTCAATGTAAACCTTTATAGCACTACATGGACAGACAGATTTTTCTATGTAGATGTTGAAATTGATGATGAAGAAGGTGAAGGATTTTTTCCAGGTTTAGAACAAATACATAAAGGAATTGAATTTGATGGTGTTTGGGCTATTAGTAATTTTGTAACACTTAAAGGAATGTTTACGATTGGTGACTATACATATGATGGCAACGTTACTGATGATGCTGTTACAACTAATGAATCAAATGTTAGCATAGGTTCAGCTACTCTTTATCTTGATGATGCTAAAGTAGGCGATACTGCTCATAGTACTGCTTATCTTGATTTAGAAATTAGACCTTCAGATAGATTTAAATTCAATCTAGATTTATTTCATGCTGATAAATTATATGGTGATATTGATTATGAAACTTTTTCAAGTCCAGAAGGCGCTACAAATATGAGAATGCCATCATATGAAATTTTTGGTGCTGGTGCGTCATACAGGTTTCCAATGGGAGATGACTATGTTTATTTAAGACTCAACGTTAATAATCTTTTTGATGAAGAATATTACCAAGAATCTGCTAATAATTATGGTCCAATGGATGAAGATGGTATTACTTATAAGGGTATAAATATTGAAAATAGAGTTTTGCCAGGCTGGGGAAGAACGTGGAATTTAGGTCTTACCTATAGATTCTAAATTTTAACTTTTATTATTAAAAACCCTCCATGTTGGAGGGTTTTTTATTTTAAGCCTTTTACTACAATTACATATTCACCCTTAAGCTTTTTGTTCTCATAATCACTTATTAACTCTTCTATTGTTCCTCTTCTAGTAGACTCATATATCTTTGTTAACTCTTTTGAAATTGATATCTCTCTATCAAGCCCAAAGTATTTAGAAAAGTCTGTTAAAGTTTTATATAATTTATATGGAGATTCATAAAAAACCATTGTTCTTTTTTCATTAGACAATTCTTCGAGTCTTGTTTTTCTACCTTTTTTTACAGGTAAGAATCCTTCAAAAGTGAATCTTTCTGTTGGTAATCCACTGATAACTAATCCTGGTATTAATGCTGTAGGCCCAGGTAGGCATTCAACTTCTACATCTTTTTCAATACATAATTTAACAATTAAATAACCAGGATCGGAAATACTAGGCGTACCTGCATCTGAAATTAATCCTACTTTAATACCCGATTGTATTTTACTAATAATTTTTTCTACAATAGAATGTTCATTGAATTTATGATATGATTGAAACTGTTTTTTTATTTTTAAATGATTCAATAGTTTTAAACTTCTTCTTGTATCTTCACAAAGAAGCAGGTCAACATCTTTTATTGATTCAATTGCTCTTTCAGTAATATCAGAGAGATTCCCAATAGGTGTAGGTATTAAAATTAGTTTTGACATTTAAAAATTATATTTGTCTAAATTAATAACTTATCTCGCAAAGTAAAATTAAAAATAAGACCTTGGGTAAAATTGAAGTAATATGTGGATCTATGTTTTCTGGTAAAACAGAAGAATTAATCAAAAGGATTAAAAATTCAAATAAATCTTATAAAGTTTTTAAACCTGTTACGGATACTAGAAATAAACAAAATGAAATAGAAACTCATAGTAAAATTAAGATTGATGCTATTACGATAAAAAATATTAATGAAGTATTAGACTTTAAAAATAAATTTGAAATTATAGGAATTGATGAAGCTCAATTTTTTAGTGATGATATAATTGATGTTTGTAATACAATGGCAAATTCTGGGTCTAGAGTTATAGTCGCTGGTCTTGATATGGATTATTCCGGTAAACCTTTTGGTCCTATGCCATTTTTAATGGCTATTGCTGAAGAGGTTACTAAAGTTCATGCTACTTGTATTGAAACTGGAGAGCCAGCACTTTACAGTTTTAGAAAAACCAATGATAGAAAAACCATAATGATTGGTGAGAAAAAAGAATATAAACCTCTATCTAGAAGAGCTTTTATCTCTAAATTGAAAAAAAAATAATTCATTGAGCTATAAAGGAACGTGCATTGAGATTAATCTTAATAATTTAAAAAAAAATCTAAATTATATAAGAAACAAGGTTAATAATCAAACAAAAATTCTATGTGTTGTAAAAGCTAATGGATATGGATCTGATTCAATTGAAATTGGAAAATATTTAGAAAAAAATGAAGTAGATTATTTAGCTGTTGCCTATACAAATGAAGGCGTTAAGCTAAGAAAATCAGGTATTAAAATACCTATATTGGTTCTACATCCTCAATTTGGCGATTTCACTGAAATAATTAAAAATGACTTAGAGCCAAGTATCTATTCATTTAGAATTCTTGAAGCATTCTTGTCAAAATCAGAAAAACATCCATTTCATATTAAATTTAATACTGGTTTAAATCGACTTGGATTTTCAATAAATGATATAAACAAGCTATACAATATTTTAAGAACTAACAGCAATATAAAATATATATTTTCTCACTTGGGAGCTTCAGAAGATTTAGAAGAAAAGAAATTTACACTAAATCAAATTAATCTTTTTCAAAAAATTATAGAAAAGATTGAAAATAAATTTGGTAAAAAGTTTAATAAACATCTTTTAAACTCATCAGGTATTTTAAATTATCCAAAATATCAATTTGATATGGTTAGAACAGGAATAGCTTTATATGGATATGGAAATAATAAAATATATAAAAATCAATTAAAGCCTGTTTTGTTTTTAAAATCAGTTATTTCACAAATTCATGAAATTAAAAAAGGAGAATCGGTTGGGTATAATAGAGGTTTTACAGCTAACAATAGTATTAAGATTGCAATAGTTCC
>CABXUS010000004.1 GCA_902515405.1 uncultured Bacteroidota bacterium
GTTTTTATAATGTTTTCCTGTGGAGGAAGTGAAGAGGGAGGAGGAGATGGAGCAGTCGATCCACCGCCACCACAACCACCAGGTTCTGTTTCATTAACTGCTCCTGCAAGTGGAAAAGTTTGTGAAACTGGATCTAGTATCTCTGACACAAAAAGTAATGTTGATTTTTCTTGGCAGGCATCCTCAAATACAAACTCATACGATTTACAAGTTACTAATATAAACACTTCAAATTCTGTTAATAAGACAGGCTTAACAACAACAAATGCTACGGTAGAGTTAGATAAAGGTCAGCCATATTCTTGGAAAGTTATTTCAAAAAACACATTTACTACACAGACTGGAACCAGCTCATCATGGAAGTTTTATTTAGCTGGACAAGGTATTAAGAATTATGCTCCTTTTCCTGCAGATTTGAAAGCACCCACATCAGGCTCAACAATATCTAGATCTTCTGATGGTAAAATTACATTTATATGGGAAGGTTCTGATCCTGACCAAGGAGATGAATTGAAGTATACTTTATATGTTGATAAAACTGACGGAAAACAGTCACCAGCTAGTGATTTAACAAATATATCAGAAAAATCTGTTGATGTTGCTTTAGATGCTGGAACTTTATATTATTGGAGAGTTAAAACAAATGACGGCACAAATAGTAGCTTCTCAATTGTTTACAGTTTTAGAACTCAATAATATTTTTTTATTTAGAAAAAAATTAGATATTTGCATATTATTATGAAAAAACACTTACATCATCATCATTTTTTATTTGAGTCTCTCAAGCGATATATGTGAAGATTATGTATTTAATTATAACAACCCGTTTGAGAAATCATGCGGGTTTTTTTATTTATAGATATGAAAAGAATAAATTTAGCAATTCAAAAGTCAGGAAGATTAAATAAAGATTCATTGGACTTGTTGAGTAAATGTGGAATAAAAATTGATAATTATAAAGATCAGTTGAAAGCCTCATCTACAAATTTTCCAGTTGAGGTCTATTTTTTAAGGAATAGCGATATTCCAAAGTACATTGACGATGGAGTGGTTGATATAGCTATTATTGGTGAAAACTTGTTAATTGAAAAAGATTTTAATATTAATGTTTTAAAAAAATTAGGTTTTTCAAAATGTAAGGTTTCAATTGCTATTCCAAATAATAAGAAATTTAATTCACTTAATGATTTAAACAATTTAAAAATCGCTACATCATATCCAAATACATTAAGAAAGTTTTTAAATATTCAAAATATTAATGCTAATATTCATGTTATTAATGGGTCTGTTGAAATAGCTCCAAATATTGGATTATCTGATGCCATATGTGACATTGTTTCAAGTGGAAGTACTTTATATAAAAATAATTTAAAAGAGGTTTTTGTTTTACATGAGTCTCAAGCTGTTCTTGCTGGTAAAAACCCATCAAATAGGATTAAAAAGGAATTAATTGATAAGTTTTTATTTAGAGTTAACTCAGTTTTAAAAGCTAAAGAGTCTAGATATATATTACTTAATGCACCCAATGATAAAATAGATGCTATATCAAAAATACTTCCGGTTTTAAAAAGCCCTACTGTTTTACCTTTAAATAAAAAAGGTTGGAGTTCTTTACATTCTGTTATTAACGAAAATACTTTTTGGGATGTTATTGATAAGATAAAAGATGCTGGAGCAGAAGATATATTAGTATGTCCAATTGAAAAAATAGTATCATAATGAATAAAGTATTTAATCCTGAAAAAAAATCTTGGTCATCATTAGTAAAGAGACCATCATATAGTCTTGATTTAGTAAAAGATATTGTAGAGGAAATTTTTAATAATGTCGAATTATATGGTGATAAGTCTCTAATTGATTACACCGCTAAATTTGATAATGTTGATTTAAATAATCTGATAGTTTGTCAAAAAAAAATTAATAATTCTGAAAATAAAATTGATAATGATTTAAAAGAATCTATAAATATTGCTTTTAATAATATTTATAAATTTCATGAAAATCAAACATTTAAATCTGAAAAAATTGAGACAACTGTTGGTGTTTGTTGTTGGCAAGAAAAAAGACCTATTGAAAATGTTGGTTTATATATTCCAGGTGGAACAGCTCCTTTATTCTCTTCAGTATTAATGTTAGCAATACCTGCTATGATTGCTAATTGTAAAAACATAGTTCTTTGCTCACCGCCCAATGAAAAAGGTGAACTTCACCCAGCAATATTATATTGTGCCAAGCTATGTAAAGTAAATAAAGTGATTAGCGTTGGTGGAGCGCAGTCAATAGCAGCTATGAGTATTGGTACAGAGTCTGTACCTAAGGTAAACAAGATTTTTGGACCTGGAAATCAATATGTTACATATGCAAAATTAAAATCTATAAACTTTAATACTGCAATCGATATGCCTGCTGGCCCTAGTGAATTATTAGTTCTAGCAGATGACAGTGCTAATCCCAGTTACATAGCCTCAGATTTATTGTCTCAAGCAGAACATGGGCCTGACAGTCAAGTGATTTTCGTTAGTCTTTCCAGGTCTTTAATTAATGATGTAGAAAAATACATTAATAATCAGATTAAAAATTTAAATAGAAAGAATTATATAAATAAATCAATTAAAAATTCAAAACTTATATTTTTTGATAATAAAATCGACGCAGTTGAATTTATTAATAAATATGCGCCAGAACATTACATAGTTAACGTAGAAAATGAATCTTTTTTTATTGATAAAATAGTAAATGCTGGCTCTGTTTTTATTGGGAACTATACTCCAGAAAGTGCAGGTGATTATGCGTCCGGAACTAACCATACTTTACCAACTAACGGAAATGCTAAGCAATATAGCGGGGTAAATCTTGATAGTTTTTTAAAGACTATAACCTTTCAAAAAATATCAAAAAAAGGTTTATTGAATATTTCTAAGACAGTTGAAACCATGGCTGAGTTTGAGGGACTGCAAGCCCATAAAAATGCAATTACAATAAGAGTCAAAGATTTAAATAATTAAAATGAATATAGATATTCTGGTAAGAAATAATATAAAAAACATGTCCTCTTATTCATCTGCGAGAGATGATTTTAAGAACGAGTTTAATAAGAAATTAATTTATTTAGATGCAAATGAATCGCCTTTTCATAACCTAATCAATAGATATCCTGATAATAAACATGCTGAACTAAAAAAGTTAGTTTCTAAAATTAAGAATGTAAATGTAAATGAAGTTATATTTGGAAATGGAACTGATGAAATTTTAGATTTAATTATAAGGGTTTTTTGCAATCCTTATGAAGATAAAATTATTACACTCCCCCCAACTTACGGAATGTATGATGTCATTGCCAAAACCAACGCTGTAGAGAATATTGAAATTCCATTAAAAAGTGACTTTTCAATTGATAAAAATGAAATTCTAAAATTAAGTTCAACCAGTACAAAGATTTTGTTTTTATCTTCACCTAACAACCCAACAGGAAATTCATTTAACACAAATGATTTAATTGATTTAATTAAAGGTTTTAAAGGTATCGTTGTGGTTGATGAAGCTTATATAGATTTCTCTTCTAAACAATCTTTAATTAGCTTAATAAGAGACAATAATAATTTGATAATTACTCAAACTATGTCCAAAGCCTTTGGGATGGCTGGGATTAGACTAGGTATGGGTTTTTCTAACGAAAAAATTATTAGTTATTTAAATAAAATTAAACCACCATACAACATAAATGTCCTTACAGAAAGAAGAGCTTTAGAGGAATTAAATAAGATTGATGAGATTAAAACAAATATATCTATTATTTTAAATCAAAGAAATCTATTAATCTTATGTTTAAAAAAACTGGATTTTGTAGAGAAAATATATAAATCTGATGCAAATTTTCTTTTAGTTAAAGTTGATAATGCTGATAAAAGATATAATCAATTAATGGATAAAGGTATTGTTGTTAGAAACAGATCTGACCAACCATTGTGTCAAAATTGTTTAAGAATTACGATTGGAACAAAAAATGAAAATAATAGTTTAATTAAAACTCTTAACGAATTATGAAAAAAATTCTATTTGTAGACAGAGACGGAACTTTAGTTAGGGAACCTGAAGTTGATAAACAATTGGATAGTTTTGAAAAGCTGTCTTTTTTTCCTGGTGTATTTAAGTATTTAAATAAGATAGTTTCTGAGCTTGATTATATACTAGTAATGGTTACTAACCAAGACGGTTTAGGGACTGCATCTTTCCCTGAGAAAAACTTTTGGCCTGTTCAAAATTTTATTATTAATTCATTTAAAAATGAAGAGGTTATTTTTTTTAAAACACATATTGATAAAAGTTTTGAAAATGTCAACTCTAATTACAGGAAACCAAGAACAGGGATGTTAACAGAATACATTGAAAATCCTAATATAGACATGAATAATTCTTTTGTAATAGGAGATAGGCAGTCTGATATGCAATTAGCAAGTAACTTGAATTGTTCAGGAATCCTTTATAATGGCAAACAAATTAAAGACTCATTAAATAAAGTTGTTAAACTCAAAACAAATTCTTGGAAATCAGTGTATGAGTATTTAAGTGCATTAAACAGGTACTGTTCTTTTAAAAGAAAAACTAATGAAACAAAAATCATGATTGAGATTGATTTAGATGGTACTGGTAAAAGCAACATTGATACAGGTCTTTCCTTTTTAGATCACATGCTTGACCAGCTTTCTAGACATTCAATGGTAGATTTAAACATAAAAGTTGATGGTGATTTAAATGTTGACGAACACCATACTATAGAGGATACTGCTATTGCTCTTGGTGAATCTTTCTTATCTGTTTTAGGAAAGAAAATAGGTATAGAAAGATACGCCTTTGTTTTACCGATGGATGATTGCTTAGCTCAGGTTGCAATAGATTTTGGAGGAAGAAGTTGGGTAGTTTGGGATGCAGAATTTAAAAGAGAGAAAATAGGAGACGTACCAACTGAAATGTTTTATCATTTTTTTAAATCATTTTGTGATGGAGCCAAACTAAATGCTAATATTAAAGTTGAAGGAACAAATGAGCATCATAAAATTGAATCTATCTTCAAAGCTTTTGCTAAATGTATAAAAATAGCAGTTTCAAAAAATCAAGATAAACTAATACTTCCTTCTACGAAAGGAGTTTTATGATGAAAATAGCAATAATAGATTATGGTGCTGGAAATACTCAAAGCGTTAAGTATGCTTTGAAAAGACTTGATTGTGAAGGTGTATTGACTTCAAATAAAGAGGTTATATCCGGTTCTGATAAAGTTATATTTCCAGGTGTGGGGCAGGCTAGTAGCGCAATGAAAAAACTTAAGTCTAAAGGTTTGGACATACTTATTCCAAAACTAAAACAACCAGTACTAGGAATATGTTTAGGAATGCAGTTAATGTGTGATTTTTCTGAGGAAGGCAATACAGATTGTTTAAAAATATTTAATTCAAATGTAAAAAGATTTAACCATTCCCTTAAAGTTCCCCAAATAGGATGGAACACTATTTTTGATTTAAAAAGCAATTTGTTTGATTCAATTAATGAAAATGAATATATGTATTCTGTTCACAGTTATTATGTTCCAGTTTTATTACATACTGTAGCAAAATCTAACTACGGAATCAATTATAGTACTGCTATAAAAAAAAATAATTTTACTGGAGTTCAGTTTCATCCTGAAAAAAGTGGAAACAAAGGAGAAGTTGTGCTTAAAAACTTTATAAAAAATTAGTAATGAGAATAATTCCAGCTATAGATATTATTGAAGGAAAATGTGTAAGGTTGTCACAGGGTGATTTCAATAAAAAAACTATTTATAGTTCTAATCCACTTGAGGTTGCTCAGCGATTTGAAGATCATGGTATAGATTTTCTTCATTTGGTCGATTTAGACGGAGCTAAGTCTAGCAAGATTGTAAATTATAAAATATTGGAGCAAATTGCCATAAAAACAACATTAAAAATAGATTTTGGAGGCGGTTTGAAATCAATTGAAGATGTTAAAGTCGCATTTGACTCTGGTGCATCTCAGGTAACATTAGGAAGTATTGTTGTTACAGATCCTCAAACCTTTAATGATTTGTTTGAAAAATATGGAAGTGATAAAATAATTTTGGGAGCTGATTTTTTAGATAATAAGATTAAAACTAATGGATGGCTTAATGATTCTGGAAATTATCTTATCGATTTTTTAGAATATCATATTTCTAAAGGAATAAAATATATTATTCCAACAGATATATCCAAAGACGGAATGTTAAAAGGTCCGTCTACAGAAATATATAAATATATATTGAAGTCATTTAATGATGTTTTTTTAATTGCTTCAGGTGGAATTTCAAATATTAAAGACTTAGAAGATCTGAAAGAAGCTGGTTGTGAGGGTGCTATTCTTGGAAAAGCTATTTATGAAAACAAGATAAACTTGAAAAATTTAATGAATTTTATAGAAAAATAATGCTAGCAAAAAGAATAATCCCGTGTCTTGATATTAAAGACTCAAGAACCGTTAAGGGAGTTAATTTTGTAGATCTAAAAGATGCAGGTAATCCAGTAGAACTTGCTAGGTATTATTCTGAAAACGGTGCAGATGAACTTGTTTTTTTAGACATAACTGCTACAAAAGAAGATAGAAAAACATTTGCCAAGCTTGCAAATCAGATTTCGGAGAATATTAATATTCCGTTCACAGTTGGTGGAGGAATTAAGTCAATAGAAGACGTTGATATTCTACTTAAAAGCGGAGCTGACAAGGTTTCGATAAATAGTTTTGCAGTTAAAAATCCTAGTTTCATTAACGAATTAGCAAAAAAATACGGAAGTCAATGTGTTGTGCTGGCAATAGACGCTAAGCATGTCAAAAATGATTGGTTTGTTTATTTAGTTGGAGGAAGTATAAAAACAAAAATTAGGTTATTTGACTGGGCTAGAGAAGTTGAGAATAGGGGAGCTGGAGAGATTCTTTTTACATCAATGGATCATGACGGTACTAAAAATGGATTTGCATGTCAGGCACTTGAGAAGTTATCCGAAACTGTGAATATTCCAATTATTGCATCTGGCGGTGCTGGAAAAATTGATCATTTTATCGAAGTCTTTAAGTCTGGTAATATTGATGCTGCTCTTGCTGCAAGTGTCTTTCATTTTAACGAAATTGGATTAAAAGAACTTAAAATAAATTTAAAAAATAAAAACATACCAATACGATTATGAATTTAGATTTTAGCAAAAACAAAGACGGTTTATTGCCTGCGGTTATTCAGGACAACAATACCAATAAGGTATTGATGCTAGGCTATTTAAACAAGGAATCATTAAAATTAACTTTAAGCACCAATATTGTCCATTTTTATAGTAGGAAAAAGCAAAGAATTTGGAAAAAAGGAGAGGAAAGCGGAAATGAATTAAATGTTGTTTCATTAAAGGAGGATTGTGATCTTGATACCTTACTAATAAAGGTAAATCCAGTTGGTCCAGTTTGTCACAAAGGGTTTGACACTTGTTTTGAAGAAATAAATATATCGAATAATTTTATTGATATATTAGAAAATATTATTGAGTACAGAAAAAATAACTCAGATAAATCAAGTTATATTTCTAATCTTTTCAACATGGGCACAAACAAAATCGCGCAAAAACTGGGCGAAGAAGCTGTTGAAATGGTCATAGAATCTAAGGATAGCAATCCTAAATTATTTTTAGAGGAATCTGCAGACTTGTTATTTCATTACTTAATACTACTGCAAAACAAAGGATTTAAGCTTGAAAATGTAATAAATGTCTTAAAAAAAAGACATAAATAATTAACATTTTATTTTAACATATAAAATCTTTATTTTTGCCTAAGATTAATTAATTGCATGGCTAAATCTCAACAAACATTCAATAAGCTCGAAAGAGAAAAGAATAAAGCAAAAAAAAGAGAGGCAAAAAGAAAAAAAATGGCTGCTCGAAAAGAAGCTAGAGCTCGCGGAGAGATTAAACAAGATGAATTTGTGTATGTAGATTTCAATGGTAATTTTACTGATACACCTCCAGATCCAGCTGAAAAAGAACAAATTAGTTTAGACTCTATAATTATTAGTCCTACAAAAAAAGATGAAGTGGATGATAGAGTAAATGGTAAGGTTACATTTTACGATGATGAGAAAGGTTTTGGATTTATTAAAAACCCACTTAATCATGATTCCTATTTTTTTCATTTTAGTGAATGTTCTAATCAGCTTAGTGTAGGAGATAAAGTAGAATTTGAGTTAATTAGAGGCGAAAAAGGTATGAATGCAGTTAAAATTATTAAAAACTAAATGAACCATAATATATATTATGTTAAATTATAGATGAAAAGAAAGATATTATATTCCCTATTGATAATTGTTGCAATATTTCTTGCTTATGCAGCATATGTGGTTAACAATCCTGTTAGTCCTTTAGAAACGGTTACTCTAAATGATGATTCTGACGTCTCTATAACTTATAGTAGACCATTTAAGAATGATAGATTAATATTTGGAAATGTCTCTGATGAAGCTTTAGTTCCATATGATGCTTATTGGAGAACTGGCGCAAATAGACATACTTACATAGAAAACAATATAGACCTAAATATAGATGGTAATACTTTGTTTCCTGGAAAATATTCTATTTACACAATTCCAGGCGAAAATGAATGGGAAGTTTATTTCAATACTAATGTTAATTATTTTGGAGTTTCAAGACCAAGTGAATCTGATGATATTATATCTGTAAAAGTTCCTGTTATTAATTTATTAAATGGTGTTGAACAATTTACAATTGAATTTGAAAATGATTCAATTTTCAATTATATATCAATAAAATGGGATTTAACTAAGGTTGTGATTCCTTTCAAGTAAAATGACTCTTAAAGGCTTTGTTAAGACCATTACTTACATTACAGGAATATTTATAGTTTTTTTAATTTTTTCTGGAATTTCTTATATGATAATAGATTTTTTAAATAAAAAAAACAATGTCATGGATATTGGTGAATATTCTCCTACTTCTACTCTAGTTGTTTCTGAAACACCAACTTACAAATCAAAATTTCCATTTATTGATGTACATAGTCATCATTGGGATATGCCTGTTAAGGACCTTTCTAAAATTGTGAAGGAAATGGATAGCTTGAATATGGGATATATGATTAATTTAAGCGGTTCTGGATTTGGTGTTTTCTCAGGAAAACAAAAACTAATGGATATTAATCTTACGAAGTCTTTGCAAAACGTTAAAGAGAATTACCCAAACAGGTTTGGAGTTTTTCTAAACTTAGATTTAAATAAAATTGATGATGTTGATTTTAAAGAAAATAATATTAAATATATTGAGGATGCTGTATCCCAAGGAGCTATTGGATTAAAAATATATAAAAATCTTGGTCTAAATCTTAGGGATTCAAGGAATATCCGCGTTCCCGTTGACGATGATAGATTGTCTCATATTTGGGAAACATGTGCAAAATTTAATATTCCAGTACTAATTCATTCTGGTGAGCCAAAAGCCTTCTTTGATCCTGTCAACAAATACAATGAACGTTGGTTGCATGCTAGAGAAAAACCTAACAGTTTTAGACCTAGTGATAAATATCCCTCTTTTAATCAAGTGATGTATGAACAATATCAACTATTTAAAAAACATTCTAAAACAACTTTTATTAATGCTCATTTTGGATGGTATGGAAATGATTTAGCTAAATTATCTAAGCAACTTACTGAGTTACCTAACGTTTACGTTGAATTTGGAGCTATTATAAATGAGCTTGGTAGACAACCGAATACAGCAAGAAGATTTTTTGAAGATTATCAAGATAGAATCCTTTTTGGAAAGGATATTTACAAGATGGATGAATATTACATATATTTTCAAGTTCTTGAAACTGATGATGAGTACATCGAATATTATCGAAAAAGACATGGTTTATGGAGGTTATATGGAATGAATCTTTCAGATGAAATTTTAAAAAAGGTATATTTTGAAAATGCTCTTAAACTTTTTTCAAATATTGACCCAAATCTTTTCAAATAAGTTTTATTTTTAGCCCATGATTATAGGAATTCCTAAAGAAATTAAAGAAAGTGAATATAGAGTTGGTATGACTCCTTCTGGCGTTCAAACTTTAATTCAAAATGGTCATGATGTATATGTTCAAAATTCCGCTGGTCAAGGTAGTGGACACTCAGATGCTGATTATTCAAGTGTAGGTGCTAAACTTCTAAAAACTATTGAAGAATTATATGATATTTCTGAAATGATAATTAAGGTTAAAGAGCCTTTAAATAGTGAATACTCTTTAATAAAAGAAGGTCAAATTATATATACATATTTCCATTTTGCATCATCTTTAGAACTCACCAATGCTATGTTAGATAGTAAATCTATATGTATTGCTTACGAAACGGTTGAAAACTCGGACGGATCACTCCCGTTATTAACTCCAATGTCTGAAGTAGCTGGTAGAATGGCTGCACAACAGGGAGCTAAATTTCTTGAAAAACATCAAAAAGGTTGTGGTATTCTGCTTGGAGGAGTTCCAGGCGTTAGTCCAGCTAAAGCTGTCGTTCTTGGTGGAGGTGTTGTTGGAACTCAGTCAGCTAAAATGTTAGCTGGCTTAGGTGCTGATGTCACTATTTTAGATATAAATCTTGATAGACTTAGAGAACTTGATGATATAATGCCTAAAAATGTTAAAACTAAGTTTTCAAATCAGTATAATATTAAACACGAAATTCAAAATGCTCATCTAGTAATTGGAGCAGTTCTTGTTGCTGGAGCTAAAGCACCTAATCTAATCACTAATGACATGCTTAAAAATTTGAGAAAAGGTACTGTTTTAGTTGATGTTGCAGTTGATCAAGGAGGTTGTTTTGAAACTACAAGACCAACTACTCACAGCTCTCCTACTTATATTATTGATGATGTTTTACACTATTCTGTAGCAAATATGCCAGGTGCTGTTCCTATGACATCTACTGAGGCATTAACCAATGCAACAATTTTCTATGCTATTGAAATAGCTAACAAGGGATGGAAAAAAGCGTGTAATGAAAATAAACCATTAAAGAAGGGTCTCAATATTATTAATGGTGATATTGTGTATAAGTCTGTTGCAGACGCATTTGATCTTAACCACACTGAATTAAATATATAACAATGCCTAACATCCCATCTGTTGATTTAAATAATTTTCTTTCAGATGACCATTCGCTTAAGCAAGAATTTGTAAATAAATTAGGTAAGGCTTATCAAGATATCGGATTTGTAGCCTTGAAAGGCCATTTTTTAAAAGATTCGGATATAGAAAATATATATAAATACATTAAATTATTTTTTGACCTTCCAGAGGAGATAAAGTGTAAATATGACCTTGATGGCTTTGCTGGTCAGAGAGGATACACCTCATTTGGTAAAGAACACGCGAAAGGAAAAAAACATGGAGATTTAAAAGAATTTTGGCATTTTGGCCAATATCTAGATGATTCTGAATATTCTAAGCTAGGGTATCCAAAAAACCTCATTGTAGATGAAGTTCCTGAGTTTAATGAAATTGGTAAAACTGTTTTCCAATCATTAGAAAAAACAGCCATTTATGTTTTGAGAGCTATTTCTTTGTTTTTAGATCTTGAAGAAGATCATTTTGATAAATTCGTTCAAAAGGGAAATAGTATTTTAAGACCTATCCACTACCCTCCTATTAAAACAAAACCTCTAGGAGCTGAAAGAGCTGCTGCTCATGGTGATATTAACCTTATTACTCTATTAATGGGTGCTCATGGACGAGGATTACAAGTTTTAACTAACGATGGTGAGTGGATCGATGCAATAGCTGAAAAGGATGAAATAGTTATTAATGTTGGCGATATGCTTTCAAGATATACCAACAATAAATTAAAATCTACTATTCATAAAGTTATTAATCCTCCAAAGGAATTATGGAAAAAGTCAAGATATTCTATTCCTTTCTTTCTTCATCCAGTTGGAACTATGAAACTGAATGTATTAGACTCATGTATTGATGATGAAAATCCTAAGAAGTACGATGATATTACTGCTCACGACTTCTTAATTCAAAGACTAAAAGACATAGGTGTTTTATAAATGAAAATTTCATACGTGTCGAAATTTAATCAAATCCAGAGCTACTCCATTATGTATTTTGCTATTAAAACTTTTAATTTAAAGATCAATAAACTTCTAATTATTACATTTCTATTTTCTTCTTCTATTATATTTTCTCAAGACTATAATTATATATATGATGATGTAAAAAGAATTCCCAACAAAAAATACATCAGTATTAATGAACTTCATAATACTATAGTAAAGCCATACTATAATGACATTGAAAAAGTTTATGCTTTTGCAAAATTTATAACTGATAAAATTGCATATGGGAAAAGAGCTAGAACTCCTCTAAATACTATAAATACAATGGAAGGTGTTTGTCAGGATTATTCAGAACTCTTTGAAGAACTTTGTGAAATTTCTTCTATTGAAAATAATTTTGTAACAGGAATGGGAACAACTAATTCTTCACTAATTGGTGAATATGATTCCAATCACGCTTGGAATGTGGTTAAAGTAAATGGAAAATATATGATTTTTGATTTGACCTGGGCTGCAGGATCTGGTGAAGGAAATGGTTTTGTGAGAAGTTTTAATTCAAAATACTTTAATTCTAAACCTGAGGACTTTATAAGAGATCATTTTCCTGATGATAGTAAATGGCAATTATTAGAAGAGCCGGTTTCAAAGAAAGATTATATAAATGCTCCTTTATATGATTCAGAGTTTGAAAATCTTTCTTTAAAATATGCAGTTGTTAAAGATTCTAAGGTTGAGATAACCTTTAACTCTAATATTGATTTTACAGAAGCTACTCTTTTTAAATGGAAACTAAATGAATATGGTACTGTTACTGGAAAATCACTAGATTTTATAAAAAAAGGTAATTTTTATAGAATTTTAATTGAGGAAAATGTCCCAGGAGCTTATAATTACGATTTATCTTTTAAAAATGATAGTTATCTTGAAATTGAATCAGTAACTAAAAACACTGATGGATCTTCAACTACAACTTATAAACCTTATTCAAGTCCAACAATTATGTTTAAGTTGGTTACACCAAATTATTCTGTACCAAAACCTTCTAGTTATGATAAAAACGATCCATGGGGTTTAATTGAAGCTTATCATTATATGTTTCATAAAAATGATTTTAATTTTTTTAAAAAATTAAACCCAAATACTACGCTAAGAGATTTTAATGATATTAAATATTCACAATCATTAAATAAAAGCCTTTCTAATTGGTATGGTAATTACAGAAATTTTTATACAAGAATGAGAAATGGTGATATCTTTTATAAAATTGATAATTTTAGAGTTGTTTTAAGTCTTGAAGAAGATGGTTATAATTTTAAAGAATTAGTAAGAGAAACACTAAGGTTAGGTAAAACTGGTTATGGTGTTAAAGAACTACAAAAAATTTTTAAGCTTGAGGAAACAGGTGATTTTGATAAGACTCTTCAAGAAAAGATAAAAGAATTCCAAAAACAAAAAGGACTAACTGTTGATGGTATTATAGGTAGAATGACTTATAAAAAATTAGGAATTTAAAGTATGAAAAAATTAACCTCCCTTGATGACTTGAAGTCACTTATCCCAAAAGACTATAAGTCTGAAAATATAATTAAATCAAAGTCTAATATTAAAAAACAAACCCTAGAGGCGCATTACTCTGTAAAAGGTAGAGCTGGTACACCAGTGATAATTGTAAAAGGTTTTTCCGGTTTAAAAAAAGAAGATTTAAAAAACCTTGCTAAACCCATTAAAAATAAGCTAGGTATAGGAGGCAGTATTAAAAATAATGAGATCTATTTTCAGGGAGATAAGAGAGATAAAATCATATCAATTCTAGAATCACAAGGACATTCAGTAAAAAGAATTGGGGGTTAATAATATTTAGTTATTAACAGATTCGTTTTTATTTAAAATTATTAGGGCAGCAATTACACCTGGAACCCAACCACAACAAGTAAGTATAAAAACAATAGTAATTGATCCACATCCTTTATCTAGAACTGCAAGAGGAGGAAAAATTATTGCAAGAAAGACTTGGAGACATCCCATAGATTACCCATCATGCTCTCCAACAGGTGAATTGCTAAATAACAAATAAGCATAGATTGCAACACCTATCAATGCACAAATCCAGTAAACTGAGTTATTAACCGACGTAAGTCCCACGATGTCAAGAGTAGCTTCAGCTGCTATAAAAGCAAAAAATGCTTTAACTCTATTTGAATAAAAAAGTGCAGAAACTCTTTTGTAATAAGTTGCTAGTGAAAACCATAATACAGGGATTAAGGAAAGAATTATAACAAAAATCCATATAATTGATATATTTTGAGAAAACCAAGCCATTGGTCCAATTTCCATCATTTCTTCAGCAATTTTAAGACCTGCCTCTTCCCCTATTGTATTTGATTCTGCCATACTCATTCCATTAGCATTTGCAAAGTCTATATCCATGTAGTTAAAAACTATTGAGCTAAACATTGCAATTGTAATAACTATAAATGGAATTGAAAGCACTATACTAAATAATGTTCTTAATATAAATGTTGAACCACTAATAGTTCCATTAAAAGCAAAAAATCTTTTCATGTTAATTATTTCTTTTATTAAACTTCTCTTTATCGTATTTATCTAATCTGTTAAAAAGCACATATATCACTGCACAAACAGCAATTAGAATAGGAATTAGAATTATAGCACTCCACATATTAATCAGAGATTTTTACTGCAGTACCATATGCTAAAATCTCGCAAGCACCTTGCATAACAACAGAGGTTGTCATTCTAACATTAATAACAGCGTCAGCACCTAGGTTTTTAGCATCTCCAACCATTCTTTCAACAGCTTGTTCTCTTGCATAAGCTTGTAGCTTGGTGTATTCTTCAATTTCACCACCTACAACGCTCTTTAAACCGGCCATTAAATCTCGGAGAGCATTTCTTGCTCTGACAGTTGAGCCTCTAGCTATACCTAAGTTTTCACTAATTTTTTTATTTGGGATGTATTCACAAGTAGATAATATCATATTTTAAATTTACAAAATTAAAACCATTTAATTGTTTCTAAATTATTAGCTATTAAGAAATCATTACACTTTTTAAAATGATTATTTCCAAACCAAAATCCCTTATTCGCACTTAATGGTGAAGGATGTCCACTTTTTAGTACTAAATGATTATTGTCATTAATGAATTTTTCTTTATTTTTTGCATAATTTCCCCATAACATAAATACAAGATTCATTTTTTCTTTGGATATTATTTTAATAACATTTTCAGTAAACTCTTCCCATCCAATATGCTTATGAGAGCCAGGAAATTTTCTTCTAACAGAAAGAATAGAATTTAAAAGTAAAACACCTTGATTTGACCAATCGGATAAATCACTATTTGTTCTTTCATTTTTAGTAAAATTTGTGTTTAATTCTTTAAAAATATTTTTTAGTGAAGGTGGTTTTTCAACTCCATCATCAACAGAGAAACATAATCCATTTGCTTGATTTTCACCATGATATGGGTCTTGGCCAATAATTATAACTTTAAGTTTATTAAATGGACATTCATCAAATGCTCTAAATAATTTAATTCCTGGCGGATAGCAAATAAACTTTGAATACTCTTCTCTTGTTTTTAAAGAAATATTATTAAAATAATCAGTTTGAAACTCTTTTTCTAAAACTTTTTTCCAAGATTCAGAAATCCGAATACTCAACTTTGAGTCTTTTGAAATTTTGATACAATCGTAGAAACCGTAGCATCACCTGTAATATTTACAACCGTTCTACACATATCCAATGGACGATCTACGGCGAAGATTAGTGCTAAACCTGCCTCAGGAATACCTGCCTGAGCTAAAACAATGACAAGTACAATTATACCAGCACTAGGGACTGCAGCAGCTCCTATTGACGCCAATGTAGCTGTGGAAATTATGCCCAATTGTGCTGTAAAACTTAAATCAAGTCCAAAAGTCTGTGCTATAAAAACAGCTGCAACTGCTTGATACACAGCAGTTCCATCCATGTTTATTGTTGCTCCAATTGGAAGAACAAAGCTTGACACTTCTTTTTCAACGTTTAAATGGTTTTGTACTCTATCCATCGTAACAGGAAGTGTTGCAGCACTTGAGCTAGTTGAAAATGCTACTAGTTGCGCTGGAAGAATTGCTTTTAAAAAAGAAACTGGATTCCTTCCAGTTAGTAGTTTAACAATTAAAAGATATATTATTATCATTAATAATAATCCTAAAAGTAGAGTTAATGAATACATTAAAAGACTTTTTAAAAGATCTGCATTAGGAGCTTCAACAATTAATGCTGCTAATAATCCAAATACTCCATATGGTGCAAACATCATTATTAGGTCAATTATTTTTAAAACAACCTCATTAAAAGAATCAAAAAAATCTTTAATAGGTTTCGCTTTATTTGGAGGAATCAGAATCATTGATATTCCAAATAGAATTGAAAAGAATATAACTTGTAACATATTCTTGTTGTCTGATGCAGCTGCAACAAAGTTTGATGGAACTAAATCTATTAAAGGTTGTAATGGTCCAGAGTTTTTATTTTCAGCAGCAGCAGATCTTTTTTTCTCTGCATCTGAGTCATATGCTTGAATTAATTCAGTTCTTGTTTTTTCAGAAATTGATTCACCAGGCTTTATGATATTAACTAATAAAAGACCTACAGAAACAGCAATAACAGTAGTCATCAAATAAGTTGTTATTGTGATACCACCCATTGATGATAGTTTAGAAATATCTTTTAGGTCAGACACACCTTTAATTAATGATGCAAGAATTAACGGAATTGCTATTAGTTTTAGTGAGTTTATAAAAATTGTTCCAAAAGGTTTAATCCAGTCTGAAATAAATACTCCTCCTCCATTCACATTGCTCATAATGAAACCAAATAAAACTCCTAAAGCCATTCCAATAAGAATTTTCCATTGAAGGGATAGTTTTTTCATTACTTCTTTGAGTTATTAATTAATATATAATCTAGCATAACTAAAGCAGCCATTGCTTCAACAATTGGTACTGCTCTAGGTACGACACATGGGTCATGTCTTCCTTTTCCTTTTATTGTTGTTTTTTTTCCTTCAGAGTCTATGCTGTCCTGATCTTTCATTATAGTAGCTACAGGTTTAAATGCTACATTAAAGAATATATCCATTCCATTACTGATTCCGCCTTGAATTCCACCTGAATTATTTGTTTTTGTTGTACCATCAGAATTTATAATATCATTATGATCACTTCCTCTCATTTTTGTTCCAGAAAATCCACTTCCATATTCAAAACCTTTAACAGCATTAATTGATAGCATTGCGGCTCCTATTTCAGAGTGTAATTTTTTAAATACAGGTTCTCCGATTCCAACAGGTGAGTTTTTTATTACACAGCTTATCACACCACCAATAGTATCACCATCTTTTCTGACTTTCAGAATTAAGTCTTCCATTTCTTTTGCAGTTTTTAGATCTGGACATCTAACGTTGTTTTTTTCAATATTGTCAAAGTCAATGTTTGTATGAGATTTATTGAGTGAAATATTACCAACAGACGAAACGTATGCGTTAATTTTTATATTACCTAATATCTGTTTAGCAATTGATCCAGCAACTACTCTGCAGGCAGTTTCTCTTGCAGAGCTCCTACCTCCTCCTCTGTAATCTCTATTACCATATTTTTTTTCATATACATAATCTGCATGGGAAGGTCTAAATGATTCTTTTAAATGATTGTAGTCTTTAGATTTTTGATCTTTATTTTTAATTATAAATCCGATTGGTGTACCAGTTGTTTTTCCTTCAAATATTCCAGATAAAATTTCTAGTTTGTCATTTTCTTTTCTTTGAGTAACAATTTTAGATTGCCCTGGTTTTCTTCTGTTAAGATCCAGTTGTACTAAATCAACATCAATATATTTTCCAGATGGACAACCATCAATTATGCCTCCAATGCTGTCACCGTGAGACTCACCAAATGTTGTTATTGTAAATAAATTTCCAAAAGTATTACTCATCATGATGATGCAAAAATAAGTTTAAAATTTAAATTAAATCTATTCCCAGTTCTTAAGTTTACTAGTTTTACCTATTCCTGGATTAAAAGTATTGGTTGGATCAAGATCTTTATAAAAATCTTTTAAAGTGTTTTTTGCATGATATTCGTGACCAACATTGTGTTCTGATGGATATTCAGCTCCTCTGTTATCATATGTTTTGAATAGTTTTTCTTTAGCTTTTTTAGGATCAACTCCTTTTTTTATAATATAGTTTTGGTGAAGTACATGACAAAATAAATGTCCATAGTAAAGCTTCATTTCAAACATATCATCAATTTCTTTAGATAAAACCTCAAACCAATTTTTCTCATTTCTAGGAAATGCTATGTCCATTGACATAGTTCCACCAATTTTATCCTCATTTATTGCTGAATATCTTCCAAAAGCACTTGCAGCAGTAAATCTATGTAATATAGCTTTTTTACCCTCCTTTTCTGTGCACTCAAAAAAATCACCTTCATTTTTATTAAAAAATTCCTTAAAAAAACTTCTAGCTTCTTCAATACCATCATCTGACATTTCAATAATCCAATGATGTTCAAACAATTCTCTATAATTTTCAATTCTTTTTGGCAGGTGGTTTGGCAATAGTTTACTAAATAATTGCATTAATTTATCAGATAAATTATTTGGTAATAATGAGGTTTTTTTTGATATGTGATCAACTTTTCTTTTTAATTCAAAAAGAGTTGGTAAAAAGTTTGTTCCAAGTTTTTCTATTACAACAAATGTATCTTTACTATATTTTCTAGCAGCGTCGTAACAATCTCTATGTAAATAATCACCAGACGTTGGAAGTGTTTTAAATTTTGAAAGAATTTCTCTTCTTAATTTCCAAAAAACATTGGAGTCATTTGAGCCAACATAAAAAACTTGATTTTTTTGTGGAATATTGTAGGTATCCAATCTTACGGCAAAAACAGCGACTTTTCCAGCACTTCCTGAAACTCCATAGAGCAATCTTTTATCAGCATTATATCTAGCTGGTTTATTTGAATCAATTTCTCTAACTATTGATGAGTATTTATCATCTGATGCTAATTTTTTTGAATTTAATATATCAGTTCTTCTATAATTTTTATTTTGTAGGTTATTAAGTATTTCTTCTGGTTTTGAGCCTAGTTTTATTCCTAATTCATTGACTAACTCTAACTTTCCATTTTGATTTACTTTTGCATAAAGTGCTAATTCTGTATACGCTGGACCTCTCTTAACTAAAGACCCTCCTGAATTATTACACACTCCACCTACTATTGATGCTCCAATTGATGTTGAGCCAATCACAGAATGAGGCTCTTTTCCAATCGGTTTTAGTTTTTTTTCTAAATCGTATAATGTGCTTCCCGAAAGTCCTATAATTTGATTTCCATTATTTATTATATGAATATCATCCATACGCATAGTATTTATAATTACAACAGGACGATCATAACCATCTCCATAAGGTGTTGATCCACCTGTGAGTCCTGTGTTAGCAGCTTGCATTATTATTATAATATCATTTTTAACACATAACTCAAGAGTTTTCCACATTTCAATTAGTTTACCTGGTTTAACTACTGCTAATGCACTGCCCTGTCCATATCTCCAACCTTTTGAGTATGGTTCTTTGTTTAATTTGTTTGTTAGAACATATTTTTTCCCAACAATCAATTTAAGATTATTAATTACCTTGGATTTATCATTCATAAGTATGTGGATTAAAGTTATTACTTTTGATCAATATTTCTAAATTTGCATGCAAATGAAAAAACTATTCTTTTTAGCATTTCTGATTTTAACTTCATGTTCTAAAAGATCAGACTTTAATCTCACTGCATCATCTGATATTGATGATGGTGAAATGGTTTATCTGGTTCAATATAAAGAGAATATTCCCGTTTTAAAAGATTCATCCAGCGTAATGAAAGGTATTTTCAAATTTTCAGATTCTATTTCTGTTCCTGAAATGCATTATTTGTTTTTTAAAACTATAAAAGGAAATATTCCTGTAGTCTTAGAGCCTGGAGATATTAGAATGAAAGTCTTTAAAGATTCACTGAGAAGTACTTCAATCGATGGAACAAAATCAAATGATGACTTTAAAACCTATTTAGATGAATCATCCTCATTAGTAAAAGAACTTAATAATATTCAGAATGAAATTAATTATATTATAGCTATGAACGACTCTCTTTTAATTGATGATTTAGAACAACAATTCATTAGTATGAGACAAAGATTGACTGAATATGAATTTGATTTTATGAAAAATAAAAATGACTCTTATATATCAGCACTCATATTACAAAGAATGGTTTTTGAAAGATCCCTTGATTATGATAAAGCTGACTCAATAATGGATAATTTTGATGAAAAAATTAAGTTGACTTCTCCATTTTTGGCTGTAAAAAAAATAATTGAAAATTTTAGATTATCAAACACTGAGGCCCCCGTAATTGGATCATTTGCACCAAAATTTTCAGGACCTGGTTTAGATGGAGAGGTTATCTCGTTGTATGGAATTAAATCCAAGTATATTTTAATTGATTTTTGGGCGTCTTGGTGTGCTCCATGTCGAGTTGAAAATCCTGGATTAGCAGAACTTCAGAGCAGATATTCAGATGAGGATTTTACCATTTTAGGAGTTTCGTTAGATATGAATATGCAAAGTTGGAAGAAAGCTATTGAATTGGATAAAATAGAATCTTGGATTCATATTTCAAACTTAAAGTATTTCAATGATCCCATTGCTAAACTATACGATATTAGTAAGGAGGGAATTCCATCATCTTTTTTAATTAATGCTGAAAGAAAAATTATTGCAAGAAATATAAAAGGTGAAGATTTAGAGTTTGTTCTAAATGCTGAATTAAAAGATAATGAATAGTAATTATTCTTTAATTTGAAAATAATAAAAATATTTAGCGTTAAGTTTTTGTTTTTAATAATTGGATTCCTACCCTTCAAGTTAATGTACCTGCTTTCTGATTTTTTAAGCTTTATATTATTACGTGTCATTAAATATAGAGTTGATATAGTTAGATATAATTTAAAGTCCTCAAATCTAGAATTAACAGAGATAGATATTGAAAAATTAATAAAAAACTTTTATAGCCATTTTTGTGATATTTATCTTGAAATGATCAAGTTAGATCGAATGAAAAAAAGTGATGTTCAAAGCAGATTAAAGATTTTAAATTCAGAGATTGTAAATAAATACTTAAAGGAAGATAAAAGTGTTATTTTATTGGTATCTCATTATGGAGGATATGAGTGGTGTACTGCTTTGGATTATTTTTTTGATTATAAAGTAGCAGCAATTTATACTCCTTTAAAAGACAAGCAATTAGAAAAGCTAACAATCAAATCTCGAGCTCGTCATGGAATGAAATTAATTTCAAGATATAATGCTCTAAATGATATTAGAGATTTAGAAAAATCAGACTCTAATTACATGTATGGTTTTATGGCAGATCAATCCCCTCAAATTAGAAAAATTAATTATTGGACAAAATTTTTAGGTGTTGAAGTTCCAGCTTTCACAGGAGCAGAGAGAATGGCAAAAGAATTAAATATCCCAGTTGTTTTTGCTAAAATGTCTAAACTTAGTAGAGGGAAATATGAGATGAGACTTGAACTAATTGCAGAAAATCCTAATGAATTTAAAGATTTTGAAATTACTGAAAAGTATTTAAGATTGGTTGAAAAACAAATTCATGAAAAACCAGATTATTATTTTTGGACTCATAATCGTTTTAAACATAGAAAGAATTAAATCAAGGACTTAATTTCTTTTATGATTTTTTCGCAATCTAATTTAGTTTCTGCTTCACTATAAATTCTGATTATAGGTTCTGTATTTGATTTTCTAATATGGAGCCAAGATTTATTAAAAACAATTTTTATTCCATCTCTTTCATCTATGCTGTTCTTTGAATAATGACTTTTAATTTTGTCATTAAATTTTTTAAAATTAAAATCATCATTAAGATTTATTTTGTCTTTAATCATAAAGAACTTAGGGTACAAATCAAGTAGTTCTGAAGCATTTATATTTAATTCTGATAAATGTGAAAGAAATAAAACAATACCAACCAAAGCATCTCTTCCATAATGACTATCAGGGTAAATTACACCTCCATTGCCTTCTCCACCAATTATTGCATTAACTTCTTTCATTTTTTCAACTACATTAATTTCACCAATTTTTGAGCTGTAGTAATTACAACCATGTTTTTTTGTTATTATATCCATTGACATTGATGAAGACATATTTGAAACCGTACTTCCTTTAGTTTTAGATAAAACGTAGTCGCTGCAGGCTACTAAAGTATTCTCTTCTCCAAACAATAATCCATTTTCACAAACAAAGACTAACCTGTCAACATCAGGGTCTAAAGCAATTCCTAAATCTGCATTTTCTTTCGTAACAGTTTGCTTTAAATCTGAAAGGTTTATATCCAATGGCTCAGGATTATGTGAGAAATTTCCATCAGGATTGCAGTTCAATTCAATTACCTCTGCTCCTAACTCTTTTAAAAGCATAGGAACTATAACGCCACCACTAGAATTTATGCCATCAACAACAATTTTATATTTTTTTCTTAAAATATTTTTTCGGTCAACTAATTTTAGATTAATTACCTCATTTATGTGAGCTTTAAATGCATTTTTTTCATAAAATATTTTTCCATAATCATCTTCATTTTTGAAATTAAAAATATCATTTTGTACAATATTAAAAATTTCTTCAGCCTCATCTTTAATTAGAAATTCACCTTTTGAATTAAATAGTTTTAAAGCATTCCAGTTTTTTGGGTTATGACTTGCTGTTAAAATTATTCCACCATTAGCATTTTTTTGTTGAACTATAATTTGAGTTGTTGGTGTTGTTGATAAATCTATATCAATTACATCAATCCCCATAGAAATTAAAGTTGACTTAACAATTTCTTTTAAGATTAATCCAGAAATTCTACCATCTCTCGCAACAACAATTAAATTATTGCTTTTAGAATTTTTGTTGTTTATCCAAGTTCCATATGCACTTGCATATTTTACAACCTCGATTGGAGTTAAATTTGATCCATTTCTCCCATTTACAGTCCCTCTTATGCCTGAAATTGAGCTTATTAATGTCATATTGGTCAAATATACAATTCGAATATTATATATTTATAAATCATATGTTATATAATTTTAAAAATTTAATCTTTATTATATTCTTTCTTTTATTATCCTGTAAAACAACTAAAAAAGAAAAACCTTTTAAAAGTTTTGCGATTGTTTCAGCTAAAATCGAAGCTTCAAAGGCTGGTCATAAAATATTAAAAATGGGCGGTAATGCTTTTGATGCTATGATTGCAACTGATTTGGCTCTTGCTGTTGTTTATCCAAATGCTGGAAATCTTGGAGGAGGTGGTTTTATGGTTTACAGACAAAAAAGTGGAGAAAATGGAAGTCTAGATTTTAGAGAAAAAGCACCGATCAATGCATATAAAAACATGTATTTAAATGATAATGGCAACGTTGTAAAGAATTCAAGTAATGTGGGTGCTTTATCAATTGGTGTCCCTGGAACTGTTGCTGGATTATTTGAGGTTTATAAAAAATTTGGAACTCTTCCTCTAGATTCTCTTTTTGAGCCTGCATTAAGTTTAGCTAAAAATGGATTTACCATCACAAACAAACAAGCAAAATTATTTAATCTAAACAAAAACAAAATACTTAAAAATAGTGATAGTTTAAACCTTTTTAATAAGGATTTTAAAACTGATATGATTTTTAAAAATAAACCTCTATATAATACTTTAAAATATATTTTAAAAAATGGTAAAGATGGTTTTTATAAGGGTAAAATATCAGATGAAATCATCAGCTATACGTCAAAAAAGGGTGGTTTATTAACTAAAGATGATTTTCTATTATACAATCCAGTTTGGAGAAAACCTTTTGTTTTTCATTTTGATGATTTGAAAATAATAACTATGGGTTTACCATCTTCTGGCGGAGTTGTTTTATCTCAAATTTTAAAATCATTAGAATTGCTTTCTTTGGATAAATTTAAAAAGAGAGATATAAATTATATCAAAACATTAATTGAATTACAAAAGAATTCTTTTGCAGACAGAAGTAAGTTTTTAGGAGATCCAGATTTTTATGACACAGGGTTCATTGATTCATTAGTTGGAATCAAATATTTAAATGAAAGGCTTGATTCTATAGATTTTATTAACCCAAAACCATCAAGTCAGATAAATCCAGGAGATGTTTTTTTTAACGAATCTTATGAGACTACTCACTATTCAATTTTAGATTCGTATGGAAATGCTGTTTCTGTTACTACAACTTTAAATTCAAATTTTGGATCAAAAATTATAGTTCCAAGCTTAGGGTTTTTTTTAAATAATGAAATGGATGATTTTTCAATTAAACCTGGTGAACCAAATATTTATGGATTAATTGGAGGAAAAGTTAATTCAATTGAACCACAAAAGAGAATGTTAAGCTCAATGACTCCAACCATAATTGAAAAAGATGATAAATTGTCTATGATCTTAGGAAGTCCTGGTGGACCGACAATTATAACATCAGTATTACAAACAATCCTAAATGTTTATTTGTTTGGTGATAAAATAAATGAATCAGTTAATCACCCTAGGTTTTATCACTTATGGCTTCCAGATAAAATTTATTTAGAAAAAGGAGCATTTGATTCACAAACAGTAGACTCTTTGCAAAGTCTCGGTTATGTAATTAATAAAAAATTTTCCTCAATTGGTAGAGTTGATGCTATATATATAGACAAAACCAATAAAATATTTACAGCTGCTGATCCCCGTGGAGATGATTACTCATTAGGTGAGTAATTGATTTAATTTATTCATATCTTAACAGATTGTTTTTTTGAATGAGTGAGATAATTTCCATTAAAGGTTGTAAGGTTCATAATTTAAAGAATATTGATTTAGAAATACCTAGAAATAAGCTAATTGTAATCACTGGAGTTTCAGGTAGTGGAAAGTCTTCACTTGCATTTGACACAATATATTCAGAAGCTCAACGAAGATATATTGAAACTTTCTCAGCTTATGCAAGAAGATTTATTGGTGATCTTAAAAGACCAGATGTTGATAAAATCGATGGTTTGTCCCCTGTTGTAGCAATAGAGCAAAAAACAACATCGAAAAACCCAAGATCCACTGTAGGAACTACAACTGAAATTTATGACTTTCTAAGACTTCTTTTCGCAAGAGTTTCTGATGCATATAGCTATTCAACTAATAAAAAGATGATTACTTACAATGATGATGAGATATTTGATTTAGTTAAAAAAAAGTTTTTAAATAAAAAAATTACAATTTTTTCACCTGTAATTAAAGCTAGAAAAGGTAGTTATAAAGATTTATTTATTTCAATCAAAAAACAGGGTTTTAATAAGGTTAGAGTTGATAATAAACTGCTTGATTTATATGAGGGAATGGAGTTGGATAGATATAAGATTCATAACATAGAGATTTTAATTGATAAATTAACTATTAATGATGATGGAAATACTATTTTTAGATTAAAAGAAAGTATCAACACAGCTCTTTATCACGGTGAAAATTCTATTTTAATTACATGTGATGATGATTTTTCTTATTACAGTAAAAACCTTATTTGTCCAGACACAGGTATTTCATATGAGACGCCTGAGCCTAATACATTTTCATTTAATTCTCCCTCTGGTATGTGTAAGTCATGCAATGGGTTAGGGAATGTTTATAATATAGATATTAAACTTTTAATTCCTGATCTTAGCATTTCAATCTACAATGGTGGTATTACAGCTATTGGTGAGTTTAGAGAAAATTGGATTTTTAAGCAATTAGAAACAATTTCAAATAAATATAATTTTAAGTTGAAAGATCCAATTTCAAAAATTCCAAAAAAAGCATTAGATATAATTTTATATGGAGGTAAAGAAAGGTTTAAAGTTGAATCAAAATCTTTGGGTTTAACTAGAGACTATATGATTGATTTTGAAGGTGTTGTCAATTTTATTGAAAATCAGTTTTTTCAAGTTGATAGTAAGAAAATAAAAACATGGGCAAAAAAATACATGAAAAATGATATTTGCGAAACATGTAATGGTACAAGATTAAAAAAGGAATCACAATTCTTTCTTATTGATAATAAAAGTATTTCACAAGTAAATCAAATGGATATAATTGATTTAAAAAAATGGATAGATTCTCTAGAAAATAAATTTAATTCAAAAAAAACAATTATAGCATCTGAGATAATTAAAGAAATATCAAAAAGAATTGATTTTATAATTGATGTTGGATTGGATTATTTAAACCTTAACAGGCAAACAAAATCTTTATCTGGAGGAGAATCTCAAAGAATAAGATTAGCAACTCAAATTGGTTCTCAACTTCAAGATGTATTATATATTCTTGATGAGCCATCTATAGGTTTACATCAAATTGATAATTATAAACTTATAAAATCTTTAAAAAAACTTAGAGATTTAAGCAATAGTGTAATTGTAGTTGAACATGATAAAGAAATAATGCTTCAATCTGATTATATAATTGATATTGGCCCTGGAGCTGGTAAAAATGGAGGAAATATTGTTTTTAAAGGTCCTTATTCTCAAATAATTAAATCTAAATCTATTACTGCAGATTTTTTAAATGGAAAAAATTCTATTAAAAAGGAAAAATACAATATTAAGAATGAAGGTTTTTTAATTTTATATGGATGTAATGGTAATAATTTAAAAAATATTGATTTAAAAATTCCTATTGGAAAAATTGTTGGTATTTGTGGAGTTTCTGGAAGTGGAAAGTCTTCTTTAATCAACCAAACTCTTTATCCAATACTTAATAATTATTTTTTCAATGGCAATAAGGAATCTTTACCTTATGAAAGAATTGATGGATTAAATCTTATAGATAAAGTAATACAAATAAACCAATCTCCTATAGGAAGAACACCAAGAAGTAATCCAGCAACTTATACTGGTTTGTATAATGAAATAAGAGATTTATTCTCTAAACTTCCTGAGTCAACAATAAGAGGATATAAACCAGGTAGATTTAGTTTTAATGTTAAAGGTGGTAGATGTGAAGAATGTATGGGTGCTGGAATGAAAAAAATTGAGATGAATTTCCTTCCTGATGTTTATGTTGAATGTGATACTTGTAATGGGATGAGGTTTAATAAAGAAACTTTATCTGTTAAGTTTAAAAACAAATCTATTTCAGATATATTAAATATGACAATTAAAGATGCAGGTGACTTGTTTTCTAATTATCCAAAAATTGTTAGGAAGCTAAACTATTTAAACAAAGTAGGTCTAGGTTATATCACATTAGGTCAACAATCTACAACATTATCTGGTGGTGAATCTCAAAGAATCAAGTTAGCTACAGAATTGTCAAAACGAGATACAGGTAAAACTTTATATATTTTTGATGAACCAACAACAGGACTTCATTTTAAAGATATAAAAGTATTTTTAGACATAATTTTTGAATTATCAAGTAAGGGAAACTCAATAATTATAATCGAACATAATATTGATGTTTTAAAAGTTTCAGATTACATTATTGAGCTTGGACCCAAAGGAGGTAAAAATGGTGGAAGAATTACTTTTGAAGGTAGTTTAAATGATATTATTTCTGATAAGAATTCAATCACGGGCTCATTTATAAAAAAGGAAGTAAATTTATAGTATGGATTCTGAAAATTGGATAGATAAATCACATGACTCTTGGTCTGTTTTTAAAATTATGGGTGAGTTAGTAGAAGGTTATGAAAAACTTTCTCAACTTGGTCCATGTGTCTCTATATTTGGTTCTGCTAGAACTAAACCTGATGATAAATATTATAAAAAAACAATAGAAATTTCAGAGGAAATTGTAAAACTTGGTCTTGGTATAATTACTGGAGGCGGACCAGGTATAATGGAAGCAGCAAATAAAGGAGCACAAAATGCTGGAGGAGTTTCTGTTGGCTTGAATATTGATCTTCCTTTTGAACAAACTCATAATGAATTTATTGACTCTGATAAAATAATAGACTTTGATTATTTCTTTGTAAGAAAGGTTATGTTTGTTAGATATGCCCAAGCTTTTGTAGTAATGCCTGGTGGATTTGGCACATTAGATGAGCTATTTGAAGCAATTACCTTAATTCAAACAAATAAAATTGAAAAGTTTCCTGTAATTCTTTATGGTTCTGATTTTTGGTCAGGATGTATAGATTGGCTAAGGCAAACTGTTTGTAAAAAATTTAACAATATAAATTCTGATGAAATGTTATTGTTTGAGCTTGTTGATTCCAAAGAACAAATAATTAATATTCTAAAAAAATTCTACAATAACAAGAAGTATGCTCCAAATTTCTAAAAATTGAAATATTTTTTTAAAAAAATAATTCTTGTTGTTTTTGTTTTTATTTATAATAATATTTTTTCACAAAACAATCACAACATTGAAGCTCTCTTTTTAATCTCAGAAAACAAGCTTAAGGTAAAGCAGGTTTCTGTATTCAGAAACGACACAACTAAAAAATTAAATAAAATACTTATTTATGATTTAAATAATTCATTTTCATCAATTGATACTCCCCTATCAAAAAAACTTTACAGTGAATATGACTCTTCATTATTAAAATCCGATTATAAACAAAAAGGAAGAACACTTGTATCTAAAATTTTAGTTAATAATAAAGTTGTTAATTGGAATAGAGCTAATAATCAACAAGATTTGATAGAAATCAATCTAAAAAAAACTTTAGAAAAAAATTCAACTATAGATGTTGTTTTTGAGTATGAATTAATAATACCAACTTATATAAATAATTATGGAAATAAAGATTTTACTTTTTTTAATCTTAAAAACTGTTTTTTTAGATTTTTACCATTTATTGATGACGATTTTTTGAAGAATTCAAATTTAGGTTTAGATGATCAGCTTTTTCAAAAATCAGATATAAAATTAGATATTAAATTTAATTCCAATTTTAATATAACTTCAAACCTTTCAAAAATTAAAATAGAGAATTTAGATACATTTAAAAATGCATTTTTTGAGAGTTCCTCAATATCAGATATAGATTTAATTTTTTCTAAAGGCAATAAATTTAAAAAAATAAATCTTGACAATTTTGATTTATATTCTGATTCTGATAAAATTTTAAATCTACAAACAGGTAATTTATCAAAGATTAATTCATTTATTAAAAATAATTTTAGTAAAATAAAAAACCTTGAAATCATTGTGTTAGAGAATAATTATTTTAAGAAAAACTCTCTTCTTCCGTATTCTGAGATACCTTCTTTTTTTGATCCATTTGAAAAAAACATTTTGAATGAAATTAATTTAATGAAGAATATTATTAAGCTTATAATTAAAAATTATTCAAATTTTGATTTTAGAGAAATGTTTTGGTTATACTCTGGTTTAGAGTTGTTTTATCTAGAAAAATATATTGATGAATATTACAATGATTTATCTCTAATTGGCAATTTTTCTAATTTATTTTTTATAAAAAAACACAATATTTCATTAAATAAATTTAAAAGTCAATTTGAACTCAATTATAAATTTGTTAGCGCAAGAAACTTAAATCAAAGTATTTCTCTTCCATCAAATAGATTAACTAGAATAAATTACAGAGTATCAAATCCATCAAAATCATTAAAATCATTAAACCTTTTAAAAAGCTATGTTGGCTCCATATCTTTCAATCAATCTATTTCAGAAATTTTATTTCATCAAAAAACTGTAAATAATGTCTATGATTTAGAAGAGTTATTTGAAAATAATACCAGCTTAAACTTAGAATGGTTTTTTAAAAAATATATTTATTCTGATAACTTAATTGATTTTAAGTTTTACAAAAAGGATGATGGTTTTCTCATAAAAAATTTATTAGATGAAGACTTATCAATTCCAATACCTGTAAAAATTGAATATTTGGATAATACAGTTAAAAATATATGGATTGATCAAATAAGTAATAAAAGTAAAATACCTTTTGATTCAAACATTAAAAAAATAACAATTGATCCTAACAGGCTTTTATTAGAGGAAAATTATAAAAACAATAAAATATCTAATATCAATAATAATAAAATAAAAACTAAGTTTAAGTTTTATTCAGACCTTGATGACCTCGATTATAATCAGATATTTTATAGGCCTCAATTTATTTACAACCTATATGACGGTTTTTCTCCCGGAATTACATTTACTAATAAATCACCCTTTAAAAAAAGATTTACATATTTGCTTTCTCCTTACTATGCGATTAATTCTCAGAAAATTGTTGGAAATATTAATTTAAACTATACAAATTACACTTCAAAAACATTTTCATCTAACTATTATCTTTCTCTTTCAAAATTTAATTACGATTCAAACAAAACCTACTTTAGGTTTAGTCCAACAATAATTTTTACAAAAAGAGATAGAGACCTAGTTTCTAACCATAAACAATTTTTAAGTTTTAAATACATTGGAATTAATAAAACCGATATTAATAATGATTATGGTATATCAAGATTTAGCTATATCAACACAAATCCTGGTGCCAAAAAAAGTATTTCTTTTAATTATGATCTACAAGTAAATAATCAAATAATTAAAAATTCAATCACATTTAACTATAGAAACTATTTTAGTGATTTTAGACAATTTAATATCAGATTATTTATTGGTAAGTTTTTTAAAAATAATAATGAGAATGGTGTTTACAATTTTAGTGTTGATAGATCATCAGATTACCTTTATAGTAATTATTTATTAGGTAGATCTGAGCAATCAGGATTCTATTCTCAGCAATATTTAAGATATGAGGGTGCATTTAAATCTAAAATAAATGAAAGTAATCCAAATGATTTTATAATGTCTATTAATTCTGGAATAACGTTATGGAAATGGTTTGAAGCATATTTTGACTATGGTTTATTTAAAAATAAATCAGAAAAAGTAAACTCTGGCTTTGATAGTGGCTTAAGATTTAATGTCGTAGAGAATTACTTTGAACTTTTCCTCCCAGTATATTCATCTGAAGGCTATTATTTGAATAATAATTCATACGCTAATAAAATTCGATTTATTTTAACATTTGACATTGATAACCTTTCTTCTTTGTTTACTAGAAGATGGTTTTAATTTGAACTAATAAATTCTTTTTATTTAGTAAATTTGAAAACCAGATGAAAAAATTAGCTTTAACTAAGTCTATTTCTTTTAATGATTTTAAAAAGGAGATTCTAAGTGACTATAAGACTATTTTAATTAGTAGAGAAGTTAGTCTTTTGGGTAGAAAAGAGGTATTAAACGGAAAAGCTAAATTTGGAATTTTTGGTGATGGAAAAGAGCTTCCTCAAATTGCAATGGCCAAGGTTTTTGAAAAGGGTGATTTTAGATCGGGTTATTACAGAGATCAAACTTTTATGTTTGCAATTAATGAATTAAATGTTAAACAGTTTTTCTCTGGACTATATGCTAATACAAACTTCAATGATGAACCAATGTCAGGAGGTAGACAAATGAATGCACATTTTAGTAGTGTTTTACTTAATGATAACGGTTCTTTTAAAGACCTTACAAGCCAATATAATATTTCTTCAGACATATCGCCCACGTCTGGTCAGATGCCAAGATTATTGGGTTTGGCAATGGCATCAAAACTATACAGAGAAGGAAATTTCAATTCTAAAAAGTTTTCAAATAATGGCAATGAAATTGTTTGGGGTACTATTGGCAACGCTAGTACTAGTGAAGGTTTATTTTTTGAAGTTGTTAATGCCATAGGAGTACATCAAGTTCCTGCAGTAATATGTATTTGGGATGATGATTATGGCATTTCTGTAGATAATTCATACCAAACAACTAAATCAAGTATTTCAGAAATATTAAAAGGCTATCAAAGAAATAATAAAGAAAAAGGATATGAAATTTTAAGTGTTAATGGATGGGATTATCCAAACTTGATATCAACATTTGAATTTGCTAGTAGCGTAGCCAGAAAAGAACATGTACCTGTAATTATTCATGTAAAGGAACTTACTCAACCAATTGGTCACTCCACATCTGGATCTCATGAAAGATATAAATCTCAAGATAGGCTTGATTGGGAAAAAAAATATGATTGTAATATAAAAATGAAAGAATGGATTTTAGAAAATGGATTTTCAAATGTTAAACAATTAGATAAATTAGAATTAGAATGTAAAGAATTTGTAAAAAGAAAAAAAGAAGATGCATGGGGCTCTTTTCAAAAGTCAATGATTAAAGAGAGAGATTCTTTAATGAATGTCTTAAGGACTATAATTTCTTATGAAAAATCGAACGAAATTATAGATATTACAAATAATCTTCTTCGATTAAGAGAAATTAGTAGAAAAGATATAATTAGTGTTTCAAGAAAAATTCTTAGATCTAATCTTCAATTAAATAGTTTTACAGATTTATCAAAATGGATTAGTGAATATAAGAGTAATGTTCAACCTTTTTACAGCTCATTTTTATATAATGAGTATTCCGATAATTTTAGAAACGTAGAGGAGATTATTCCATCATATGATAATTCTAGCTCTCTTGTAGATGGCAGAATTATTTTAAAAAATAATTTTGACGCATTATTGACCAAAAATAAAAATATAGTAATATTCGGTGAAGATTCTGGTAAAATAGGTGATGTTAACCAAGGATTAGAAGGTTTACAGGTTAAATATGGTAAAATTAGAGTTGATGATAGAGGAATCAGAGAAGCTTCTATTGTTGGTGAAGGTATCGGATTAGCTATGAGAGGTTTTAAACCAATTGCAGAGATACAATATTTAGATTACTTAATATTTGCATTACAAACACTCAGTGACGATCTTGCTACACTATATTACAGAACTGTAGGAAAACAAAAAGCTCCACTAATTATTCGAACTAGAGGTCATAGGCTTGAAGGTATGTGGCATGCTGGTTCTCCAATGGGTATGATTTTAAATTCTTTAAAAGGTTTATTGGTTTTAACACCTAGGAATATGGTTCAAGCTTCTGGAATGTATAATACATTAATTAATTGTTCAGATCCTGCCTTAATAATAGAACCATTAAATGCTTACAGACTGAAAGAAAAGGAGCCTAAAAATTTAGGTGAGTTTAATATTCCACTCGGAAAAGTTGAATTTATCTCAAAAGGAAATGACATAACAGTTATCTCATATGGCTCTACTCTCAAATTAATTGAGAAAACAATACCTGAATTAAAAAAACATAATATTGAAATTGAATTAATTGATGTTCAAACTTTAATTCCATTTGATATAAATAATAATATTCTTATTAGTGTAAAAAAAACTAACAAACTCTTAATTGTTGACGAGGATTATCCTGGAGGAGCATCCTCATTTATTTTAAAAAAAATTATTGAAGATCAAGATGCATTTAAATATTTAGATTCAAAACCTATAACATTAACTGCTAAAGAGCACAGAACACCATATGGATCAGATGGGGATTATTTCTCAAAACCATCTATTGATGATATTTTTGAAGAATGTTATAAAATTATGAATGAATATGATCCAAAAAGATTTCCTAAAAAATATTAGGTTGTAATTTCAGTAACTAATTGATTAATTAGATTATTGCTATTTCCATCATAATTAATTCCTTTACTTTTTAGATCATACTTTTTGATTATTCTTATAATTTTTACAACATCTTTTATGTTGTAGTTTTTAGAGGCATTTATATAATCATTAACAAAGTAATAATTGAGTCCAAGATTTTGTGATAATGATTTTGGATTGTTGTTTTTGAGTGAATGAATTTGAAAAATATTTGAAAAATAATTGTGCAATGTTGAAAGTATTTGTTGAATAGAATAAGAGGAATTATTTGTAAAATAATTTGAAATCATAAATACTTTTTTAATATTTTTTTTTCCAATTTCATTTTGTAGTTCAAATAAATTATAGTCATTATTTACTCCAAAGTGTTCAAGAATAATTTTATCGTTTATCTCATTGTTTATGATATTTAGAGTGACTTTATCCAATTCTATATTAACCTTGCTTAGATTATTACCTGTTCTTTCTTTAATTAATTCACAAGTTTTAAAGTTTATATTAAAACCTCTTCTTTCTGCTAAATACTTAATCCAGCTAGATATTTTATTGTCGTATATTTTTTTAAAATCATAAATTGATCCATAATTAATTAATGTTTTAATTGCAGTTTTATTGTAATTAATATTTATTCCATCCATGCAAAAAACAAGTATTGTAGAATTAGGGATACTTTTTATATGTGAAATTAGATATTCAATTTTTTTAAAAAGCTTTACCCCTTCTTTAATAATTATTAATTGTTTATCTCCAAGCATTGGAAATTTTTTAGCACTTATAATTAAATCTTCAATTTTAATTTCATTTCCATAAAATACATATTGGTTTAGATCTTTAAGCTCATCAGGGATAGTTTTTTTTATTTGATTTATGAAATCATTTAAAAAAAATATTTCTTCACTATTTAATATATATAAATTAGATAAAAAATTATTATTAATTTTTTTTAAAACTTCTTTATATTCATCTACATTTGAAACAATATTCATGTATAATTTATACTTTAAAAATAAATATAATTATAAGATAATATCAATTGATAATAAAAAATATATTTTTGATCCTATTAGAAAAAAAAAAATTGTATTAACACCTGAAGAATGGGTTAGACAAAATGTTATTTCATTTCTTAATTTAAATCTAAAAATTCCAATTTCTCACATTTCAGTTGAAAAAGGTTTTAAGGTTAATAAATTAAAGAAAAGATTTGATATTATAGTTTATGATGATTATGGAAAAATTAAAATTCTTGTGGAATGTAAATCTCCAAAAATATCATTAAATCAAAAAGCCCTAGATCAATTGATTGTATATAATATGGAAATAAAATCAAAATTTTTAATGTTAACGAATGGTTTAAATCATTTTTTTGTAAAGTTTGATGACAAAAAATTTTCAATAATTAATAATCTACCTAATTATAATGAATTATGACTTTTGCTATTGCTATATTAAATTTTAATGGCTCTATACTATTAAAAAAATTTGTTCCTGATATTATAAAGTATTGTAAAAACTCCAATATTTATATTATTGATAATAATTCAACAGATTCATCAACTGATTTTATCTCAAAAAACTACCCGCAAATCAAAGTTATTAAGCTTAGCACTAATATGGGATATGCAAAAGGATATAATGAGGGAGTAAAAAGTATTGCAGAGGATGTTATTTTTTTTCTTAATAATGATGCTGTTTTTCTAGATCATTATTCCTATGATGAAATTTGTAGAGCATTTAAAAAAAATGAATTAGTTTCAATTGCTCAACCACGTGTTATAGATTATAACAACAAGAGTAAGTATGAATATGCTGGAGCATCAGGCGGATACATTGATTTCTTTGGTTATCCCTTTTGCAGAGGAAGAATTTTAAATAAATTAGAAAGTATAAACAAATACAAAACTACAAGAGAAATTTTTTGGGCTTCTGGATCTTGTTTTGTTATTAGAAAAAATATATTCAATATTCTTGGTGGATTTGATGAAGATTTTTTTTGTCACATGGAGGAAATTGATTTGTGTTGGAGATTAAAAAATATTGATTCAAATTATAAAATAATAACTGTTGGCAAATCAAAAGTATATCACATAGGAGGAGGAACGATGAATTATGGCTCATCTAATAAAAATTATTTAAATTTTAGAAATTCATTTATGATGATGATAAAAAACTTACCAAAGACCTATTTTGTTTTTTCTTTATTATTAAGAGTTTTTAGTGATTTTTTCATATTAATTTTTTCTTTACTAACATTTAACTTTAAATTATTCTTTCCTATTATATCAGCTTATTATTATAATATAATTTATTTTAGAAAAAATTTAAGTAAGAGAAAAAGGACAAAGGTATATTATAAATATTTTTATACTTTTTCTATTTTAATTAATTACTATTTTTTTAGAAAAAAGGAATTTTCATCTATTAAATAGTTACTTATTGGCATAAAATTTGTTAAATTTAAAATAAAAAAAAAATGAAACATACTTATATATTATTAGTCTTTATTTTGCTTAGTTCCTGCGTCTCTCAAAAGAAATATGCAGAGTTAGAGGCTACAAATCAAAAAAATTTAAATCTTTTAAATTCAGCTACTGTTAAACTTAACACATGTTTAGATGAAAAAGCATCTGCTGAAGCTAACTATAAAGCCTTACAAGAACAGGTAGTCTTTTTAAAGGATAATAATCAAGATTTAATTAATAACATGGGTAATCTAACTACATTATCTCAAAAAGGTGCTGAGAATCTTGAGAAGTCTTTAGAAAGTTTAAAAGAAAAGGATTTAGTAATTAGAACAATGCAAGATGCAGTTACTAGACGAGATTCTGTAACCTTAGCCCTAGTTACAAGTCTAAAAGGAGCATTTATAGATATTAACGATAATGATATTGAAATTAATGTTGAAAAAGGTGTAGTGTTTATATCTATTTCAGATAAACTGCTTTTCAATAGCGGAAGTTACTATGTTTCTGATAGAGCCAAAGAAGTTTTAGGAAAAGTTGCACAAGTTGTTCTGGATAAGCCCGAAATTGAATTTATGGTTGAAGGACATACTGACAATGTTCCAATTCAAAATGAAGTTTTACAAGATAATTGGGATTTAAGTGTTAAAAGAGCGACGTCTGTTGTCAGAGTCTTACAAGAAGACTTCAACGTTCCACCGCAAAGAATGACTGCGGCTGGAAGAAGTTATTATATTCCATTAATGGATAATGAAACAGCTGAAGGTAGAGCAAAAAATAGAAGAACAAGAATTGTTGTTCTTCCAAAACTAGATCAGTTTTATGATTTAATTGAAAAAGGAATGCAAGCGGCTTCTAATTAAAAATATATGATTTAATTAAAAAGGGGCATTAGCCCCTTTTTTATTTTAATATTTTAAGTTTTGCAAATTTTAATAAAATTTTCTTTTCTCCATTTATCTTAAAATTAATATTTGCCCTAATATTATTCCCTTCACCCTCTATTTCGATTACTTTACCTTCTCCAAATCTATCATGATAAACTTTATCATTGATATTTATGTTGATTTTATATTTTTTAAAGCTTGATATTGTATTTGTTTTTATTTTTTTAAAACTTCTATTAGGGATTTTTTTTAACCTCAATTTATTCTCATTTATTTTTTGTGTTATGTAATTTTTATTTGTATTATTTCTTTGTAAAAATTTGTCATCAACTTCCCCAATAAATCTACTTGGTTCACAATCTATAATATTTCCCCACTTGAATCGTTGTTCACAATGACTTAAAATCAGTTTTTCTTTTGCTCTTGTCATTGCAACATAAAAAAGTCTTCTCTCTTCTTCAATTTCTTCTCTTGAATTGATACTCATTATAGAGGGAAATAAGTTTTCTTCAAGTCCAACTACATAAACAATTGGAAATTCAAGACCTTTAGCCATATGAATAGACATGAGTGATACTTTTTCAGAATGAATATCTTTATCCGTTTCAGAGTATAATGCAACATCTTGAAGGTATTTTGATAATGAATTATCTCCTTCAAAAACTTCACTTTGTTGTTGAATAAAGTCGTTAACTCCATTCAAAAGCTCTTCGATGTTTTCTATTCGGTTTGAAGATTCCAATGTCCCCTCATTTCTATAAAAATCAATTAATTTAGTTTTATTAATAACAAGACTTGTAGTTTCATATGCGTTATTTGAGTTTGAATATATTTTAAAACTTAAAACTAAATTTTTAAAATTTTCTAACTTTTCAATTGTTCTGGTGCTAAATCTTTTTGTGTTTGGATTTATTTTAGAAATTGCATCAAATAGACTGACATCATGTTCATTTGATAAAATCATTAATTTATCTAATGTTGCTTGACCAATTCCTCTTGGCGGAAAATTTATAATTCTTCTTAAGCTTTCCTCGTCATTAATGTTTTCAATTAGTCTTAAATAAGCTAAAATGTCTTTAACCTCTTTTCTTTGATAAAAAGATAAGCCACCAAAAACCTGATATTCAATGTTTATTTTTCTAAGTGCGTCCTCTATTGATCTTGATTGAGCATTTGTTCTATATAAGACTGCAAAACTTGAATTTTTTAAATAAAAATTACTTTTCATTTCAAAAATATTTGATGAAATAAATCTACCTTCATCTGCATCAGATAATGATTTATTTAATATGACTTTATCACCAATATTATTATTTGTCCAAATTGTTTTATCAAGTTTTAAAATATTATGATTTATTAACGAGTTTGCTGCTTCAACAATATTTCTGGTTGATCTGTAGTTTTGTTCTAATTTATAAGATTTTGAATCGGGATAATGTTTTCTGAAATTTAAAATATTATCAATATTTGCTCCTCTAAAACTATAGATACTTTGTGAGTCATCCCCTACTACACATAAATTTTCATATCTATCTGCAAGAGATTTTACTATTAAATATTGTGAATAATTTGTGTCTTGATATTCATCTACAAGAATGTATTTAAATTTATCTTGATATTTCAGTAATGTTTCAGGACTTTTGTTCAGTAATTCATTAGTTTTTAATAATAAATCATCAAAATCCATTACACAGGCTTTAAAACATCGTCTAACATATTCTTTATATATTTTTCCAAATTCTTCAGTTTTTGATGCTTTGTCTATTTCTAATAATTCAGGATTCTTAAAGTATCCATCAACAGTGATAAAATTATTTTTTAATGATGAAATTCTATTTCTAATTTTTTTTGCTTTATAATTATCCTTGTCTAATTGTAATTCTTTTATAATATTTGATATTAATTTTTCAGAATCATATGTATCATAAATTGTAAAATTTGTTGGATAACCTATTAAAGGTGCCTCTGATCTTAGAATTCTTGCAAAAACAGAATGGAATGTACCCATCCAAATATTTTTAGAAATTGACTCTGAAATAATTTCTGAGATTCTTTTTTTCATTTCAGTTGCAGCTTTATTGGTGAATGTTAAAGCAAGAATATTAAATGGATCAACTCCTTTATTTATTAAATGAACAATTCTATAGGTTAAAACTCTAGTTTTCCCCGACCCTGCACCAGCAATCACTATTAATGGTCCATTTTTGTGAAGAACAGGTAGTTTTTGCTCATCATTAAGTTTTTCTAAATAATTATTCAAATTTATAGTGTAGCAGAAATATTATTTTAAAGTTAATAAATTAAATTAGAGCTGTGAAAGATACCAAACTAAATACTTCAATTGAATTCGTTAAAGGAATTGGAAAAATTAGAGCTAAGATTTTAAAAGATGAGTTAGGTCTAAAGAACTGCAGCGATTTACTTAATTTCTTTCCATATAAATATCTCGATAGATCAAAAAATTATAAAATTAAAGATATTGATTCATCAAATATTTATTTTCAAATCATAGGAGTTTTTAAGAGTTTAAACTATAAAAAATCGGGAAACAAATATAGAATTGAAGCTATATTTTATGATGGAGAGACCAATATTAAGGTTCTGTGGTTTAAAGGTCTTAGCTGGGTCGAAAAATCAATAAAAATAAACTTAAAGTATGTTTTATTTGGAAAGATAAATTGGTTTGACAACAAACCTTCATTTATTCACCCTGATTTCGAAAAGCTTGAAAATTTTAAACTAAAAAAAATAAAACTACAGCCTGTATATTCTTCAACAGAAAAACTAATTAATTCAGGAATATCAAATAACTATATGATTAAAATAATTAAAAATCTTTTTATTTTTTTTGAGAATCAATTTGATGAAAACTTAAATGAATCAATTAATAAAAAATACAAATTAATTTCTCCAAATCAGGCTTATATTAATGTTCATTTTCCAAAAGATTTAAAATTACTAGAACAAGCAAGATTTAGATTGAAATTTGAAGAGTTTTTTTTTAATCAATTAAAATTTAAAATTTCTCATCACAAAATTAAGTCAAATAATAGTGGTTATTTTTTTCCAAGTGTTGGCTCAAAGTTTAACAGTTTTTTCAATAATAATTTAACTTTTGAACTTACTAATTCACAAAAAAAAGTATTGAAAGAAATTAGAAATGATTTTTCATCAAAAAAACAAATGATAAGATTACTCCAAGGAGATGTTGGTTCTGGAAAAACAATTGTCGCACTAATGTCTATGTTAATTTGTATTGATAATGATTTTCAAACTTGTTTAATTGCTCCAACCGAAATTTTAGCTACTCAACACTTTAATAGTTTTAATAGTGCTTTGTCAAATCTAAATGTAAATATTAGGCTTTTAACTGGATCTACTAAATTATCTGAAAGAAAAATAATTTTTAATGATCTTAAAAATGGTTTATTAAATATATTAATTGGTACACATGCTGTTTTTGAAGAAAATGTTGTTTTTAAGAATTTAGGATTTGCAGTTATTGATGAACAGCATCGGTTTGGTGTAAAACAAAGATCAAAAATTTGGGAAAAAAATAATCCACCTCCTCATGTTTTAATTATGACTGCTACTCCTATACCAAGAACTTTAACAATGAGTTTGTATGGTGATTTAGATTTATCTATTATAGATGAACTTCCGCCAGGGAGAAAAGATGTAATAACTGTTAGCAGAAAAGACAAAAATAGATTGAAAGTTTTTGGTTTTATTAAAGATCAAATTAAAAAAGGTAGACAGATTTATGTAGTGTATCCCTTGATTGAAGAATCTAAAAAAATGGATTTAAAATTCCTAGAGGATGGATATGAAAGTATAATTAAAGAATTTGATATAAATCACTATACTGTTGGCATTATGCATGGAAGAATGAAGTCATCTAACAAAGACTTTGAAATGAATAATTTTCTAAAAGGAAAAACTAATATACTTGTTTCAACAACTGTTATTGAAGTTGGTGTAAATGTTCCAAATGCATCTGTAATGATTATTGAAAATGCTGAAAGATTTGGACTTTCACAGCTTCACCAATTAAGAGGGAGAGTTGGTAGAGGTTCTTATGATAGTTATTGTATTTTAATGACAAAAGATAAAATTTCAGATGATGCAAAAGTTAGAATTGACGCAATGGTTAAATCTAATGATGGTTTTAAAATTTCTGAGGTTGACCTTAAATTAAGAGGTCCAGGAAATATTTTAGGAACTCAACAAAGTGGCATTTTAGATTTTAAAATAGCAAACCTTTTGGAAGATGGAGATATTTTAAAGAATGCATCTAATGAAGCTACTATTCTTATTAAAAATGACTCAAAGTTGATTCAAAATAAAAATTATAATATTAGAAAATTCATATTAAATAACCCTTTCAATAAATCATGGAATGAAATTGGTTAATTTATAATTGTTACTTTATATTTACCTAAATGAAAATCTCATATAATTGGTTAAAAAATATTTTAGATTTTAATCTTGATATTGAAAGCACTTCTGAATTGCTAACGGACATTGGATTAGAGGTTGAAAAGATACATAATTATTCAAGTGTTTCAACTGATTTATCTCAGTTGATTGTTGGAGAGGTAAAAGATTGTTCGCAACATCCTAATGCTGATAGATTAAAAGTAACTAAAGTTGATATTGGCAGTAATGATTTTTTAACAATTATCTGTGGCGCACCAAATGTTGAATTAGGACAAAGAGTAGTTGTAGCACCTGTAGGTTCTAAATTAATAACAAATTCCAATGAAACCTTTAAAATAAAAAAATCAAAAATTAGAGGAATTTATAGCGAAGGCATGTTGTGTGCTGAAGATGAAATTGGTATTGGAGAAAATCATGAAGGAATTATTTTATTAAATAATAAATTTAAAATTGGAGATAAAGTTTCTAAAATTTATAATTCTTACGATGATTTTATTTTTGAAATCGGGCTAACTCCAAACAGATGTGACGCTATTAGTCATTATGGTGTTGCAAGAGACCTACGTGCAGCTTTATCTTATAGAAATGAAGCCAATCATGAATTAATATTACCGTCAATTTCAAGTTTTACCAATTTAAGGTTAGCTCCTAGTGTTTTGGTTGAAATTAAAAACTCAGATCTATGTAGTAGGTTTTGTGGTATAATAATTAAGGATATTAAAATAAAACCATCTTCTAAAAAAATTCAAAACAAGTTAAATTCAATTGGATTAAAACCTATAAACAATGTAGTTGATATTACAAACTATGTTATGCATGAAATTGGTCAGCCATTGCATGCATATGATTTAGATAAAATTAAATCTGGAAAAATTGAAATTAAAACCTTAAATAATCAAAAAAGTTTCATAACCCTTGATGGAGTTGAAATTAAAGTTGGAAAAGATGATCTTATGGTTTGTGATGGAGATGTCCCAATGTGTATCGCTGGTGTTTATGGTGGTCAAAATCATTCTGTAAACAATGAGACTAAAACAATTTTTTTAGAAAGTGCATTTTTTAATCCTGTTTCAGTTAGAAAAACATCAAAAAAACATAATATTAATACTGATTCATCTTATAGGTTTGAAAGAGGTGTGGATATTGAAATGGTTCAGTATGCATTGAAAAGAGCTGCTACATTGATTGTTGAAGATTCAGATAGTGAAATTATTTGTGATTTGATTGATGAATATCCAGTAAAGATTGAAGAAAAGGATGTTGTACTTAATTTTGAAAAAGTTAATAATTTGATTGGCTATGATGTTGATAAATTAAAAGTTAAATCTATTTTAAATCTTCTTGACTTTAAGATTAATAATGTGACAGATTTTTCAGCAGGTATAACAATACCGAGTTATAGACATGATGTTAATAGAGAATGTGATGTAGTAGAAGAAATTTTAAGAATTCATGGGTATAATAATATACCAGAAAATGAAGATATTAAATTTTCTATTTCATCAAAAACGAATTTAAAATATAATTATGAAAATATTATATCTAACTATTTGTCTTCAATTGGTTTTAATGAAATAATGAATAACTCATTAGTAGATAATTACTCAAAGAATTCTGACTTTGAAGCCATCAGCCTTGTTAATTCAATTAGCAATGACATATCAATAATGAGGGCTGATTTATTAACAGGAATTTTAAATACTATTTCATATAATATAAACAGAAAAAACACCTCTAATAGTTTATATGAATTTGGGTCAATATATACCAAAAAAGGTAATAGTTATCAAGAAAAAAAAGTTTTAGGAATTTCTTTGAATGGTGATCTAGTTAAAAAATCGTGGTTGAATAAAGCTCTTCCAAATAATTTTTTTTATTTGAAAAATATTGTTTTAAATATTATTAAAAGATTCAATATTGATTTTTCTGAAAAAATTATCAATCCTGACACTTTAATTATTGAGGCTGATAAAAAAGGTTTATGTAAAATAATTAAAATTCCTCACGACAAGCTTATCAAGCATGGTATTAAGAGTGCTGTCTTTTATGCTGCTTTTGATGTTGACTTACTTTATAAATTAATTTCAAATGATTATTTTAATATCAAAACCATATCAAAATTTCCTGGTGTTTCAAGAGATTTTTCTTTCATTTTAGATGATGAAATTTTAAATTCTGATATTAAACAAACTATTTACTCTGTTGATTCCGTCTTAATTAAAAGAGTTAACCTTAATGATTCTTATAAATCAGAAAAAACTGATAATAAAAAATCTTATTCTTTTTCAGTTTATATAGAGTCAAACTTAAAAACTTTAGCTGAAAAAGAAATAAAAAATATTTCAAATAAAATAATTAATAAGGTTATAAATAAGCACAGAGCTGTAATTCGAGATCAATAAATTTGATTTCTTAAATCTTTTACTTTCGAATCTTTTAAATAATCTTCAAATTTCATGAATTTATCGATTATTCCATTTGGACCAATTTCAAAAACTCTGTTTCCAACAGAATTCGCAAATTCAAAATCTTGAGTTGTTAAAATTATATTGCCTTTAAATTTGATTAATGAATTATTCAATGCAGTTATTGTTTCTAAGTCCAGATGATTTGTAGGGTCATCAAAAAGTAAAAAATTTGACTTCTCCATCATTGTTTTAGACAGCATACATCTAACTTTTTCACCTCCTGATAAAACTTTACAAGATTTTAAAGCTTCATCTCCGCTAAATATCATTTTACCTAAAAAACCTCTGATGTAATCTTCTTTTCTCTCTTCATCATCATCTGTCCACTGTCTTAACCAATCTATTAAATTCATGTCTTTTTCAAAATAAGAGTCATGATCATTGGGTATAAAGGATTTTGAAATAGTACTCCCCCACTTAATTGATCCCTTATCATTCAAGTTATTTATCAGAACATCAAAAAAAGTACTAGTTAATTTTGAATCTTTAGAAAATAAAACCAACTTATCACCGCTGTTTAAGATTAAATTTATATTATTGAAAATATTATTATATGACATATCCTCAATTGTTAAAATTTGATCTCCTGATTCTCTTTCTTGGTCAAAAATTATTCCTGGATATCTTCTAGATGATGGTTTAATTTCCTCTATATTGAGTTTTTCAATCATTTTTTTTCTTGATGTTGCTTGTTTTGACTTTGCAACATTTGCACTAAATCTAGATATAAATTCTTCAAGTTCTTTTTTCTTTTCTTCAGCTTTTTTATTTTGTTGTGATCTTTGTTTTAAAGCTAATTGACTTGATTGGTACCAAAATGAATAGTTTCCTGTGTAATGAGTTATTTTTCCGTAGTCTATATCTGATATATGAGTACAAACAGAATCTAAGAAATATCTGTCGTGAGATACTACAATTACTGTGTTTTCATAGTTAATTAAAAAGTTTTGCAACCATGTAATTGTTTCAAAGTCTAAATTGTTTGTTGGCTCATCCATTATTAAAATATCAGGATTTCCAAATAAAGCTTGTGCTAACAATACTCTTACTTTAATTTTTGGTTCTAAATCACTCATTTTATTATCATGAAGCTCTTCATTCACACCTAGCTGTGAAAGTAATGAAGCAGCATCACTTTCTGCATTCCATCCATCCATTTCTTCATATCTGTTTTGTAATTCTCCTACTCTTACACCGTCATCATCTTTAAAATCAGATTTTGAATATAAATCATCCATTTCTTTTTTAATTTGATATAACAACTTGTTTCCCATTATAGTTGTTTTTAAGGTTTCATATTCATCAAATTCATTTTGATTTTGTTCTAAAACTGATAGTCTTTTATTCGGTTCTATTATTACATTACCAGAATTTGGACTTAATTTTCCCGCGAGAATTTTTAAAAATGTTGATTTTCCAGATCCGTTCGCACCAATTATCCCGTAGCAATTACCTTTTTTGAAAGTTGTATTAACTTGATCAAACAAGACCCTTTTTCCAAATTGAACAGAAATATTACTAGTGCTAATCATCTTTTTTTGGCTAAAATAATAATTTGATTCAATGAGGTTTATTTTTTAGTCAATAATTTTTAATTTAAATGAATGAAATTTAAATACTTCATCTTATTATTTATTTTAACGTCTTGTTTTAATGAAAATAAGTCGATTTTTGGAGGTAAAGTTTTAAATACAACCTCTGAATATATTTCAATATATAAGGAAGATAATAAAGTTGATGAAACATCAATTGATAATTTAGGTTATTTTGAAATAGTATTAGACTCTGTTAAGCCTGGATTATATAGTTTTTATCATCAACCAGAATTTCAACATTTTATATTAGACAAATTTGACAATTTAATGATTAGATTAAATACTTTGGATTTTGACGAATCACTAGTTTATACTGGAAGAGGGTCCTCTAAAAACAACTTTTTAATGGATGTTTTTTTGAGAAATGAAAGGGATGAAGTCATTATTAACTCTAACCTAGACAAGTCTGTAGCTATCTTCAAAAAATTAATAGACTCATTGTATGATAGTCAATATAAATTTTATAAAGAGTTTCGTATTAATAATAATGTTTCAAAAACAACGAATGATATTATTGAGTCTGCAATTTTATACCCTTATTTATCAAAGTATCATTCATACTTTATAAGAAACAACCTTAATGAAAATAATCAGAACTATTGTTTAAGTGATTACAAAAAAAAAATAAGTTTTAATAATGAAAACCTGACTCACTTTAAGCCTTACATAGATTTTCTTTATTTACATATTTATAATGATGTTAAAAATAATAACAATTTCATTTCACCTATTGATTTTAATAAGTTAAGGCTTATCAAGACAGATAAAATGATTCAATCCTCCAACGTTAAATCAAGAGTTTTAAGATTTCATGCTATTGGCTTTTTATTGCAAAGAGAGAAGGATTCAACTAACAACCAATTTATTAAAATATTTAATGAAGTTTCAAAAGATAAAAAACTTAACTTAGAAATATTCAATTTGTATAATGAGATGAAATAATAAGCTTACTTGTTTCCTTTATTATAGTCATCTAAAAACTTTTTTAAACCAATGTCAGTTAATGGATGATTTAATAAGCTTTTTATAGATTTTAGAGGAGTTGTTACAACATCTGATCCAATTTTAGCACAATCAATTATATGCATAGGCCCCCTTATTGAAGCAGATAAAATTTCAGTTTTATAGTTATAGTTATCAAAAATCAATCTTATTTCAGAAATTAATTGAAGTCCATTAGATGAAATGTCATCTATTCTTCCAATGAAAGGAGATACATAGGTTGCCCCAGCTTTAGCAGCTAACAGAGCTTGTCCAGCAGAAAAAATCAAAGTACAATTTGTTTTTATTGAGTTTTGGGAAAAGTATTTGATTGCTTTTATTCCTTCTGAAATCATTGGAACTTTAACAACAATCTTATCATCAATTTTTGCTAACTCCTCCCCCTCACTTACAATACCACCAAAGTCAGTAGATATAACTTCAGCCGAAACATCTCCTGAAACAATATCACATATATCTTTATAATGCTTTATTATATTGGCTTTTCCTGTTATACCCTCTTTTGCCATTAGTGACGGATTTGTTGTAACTCCATCAAGAATTCCAAGAGAATGAGCTTCCTCTATTTCCTTTAAATTAGCAGTATCGACAAAAAATTTCATTTATAATTTATTAAATTTATTTAGTATATATTCAAACCACAAGTCTGGAAGAATTTTCTTCAAAATTATTGAAAATTTTTGTAAAGGTTTTCCTACAACGTAATGAATTTTGGGATTTTTGGTTTTAATAATGCGATATATTTTTTTTGCAACAATGATTGGATCTGCGCCCTTTAGTTCAACATCTTTGTTCATACTCTGATAAGTTTTAAAGTATTTATTAAAGTAAACTGAATCTTTATCATTGAATGAATCAATTCTTCTACTAATCACATCGGTCTTAATATCCCCAGGTGCTACATTTGATATTTTTATTCCATAATCCTTAACTTCACTTCTTAATGACTCTGTTAATATTTCTAATGCACTTTTGGAAGCGCAAAAAACTCCCCTAAAAGGAAGACCAATATATCCTGCAATAGATGTAATATTTATTATAAGGCCATAGTTGTTTTTCCTCATAATCGGTAAAACTTTTTTTATTAACTCAAGCGGGCCAAAAAAATTCGTCATAAACAGTCTTTCCATATCCTTTAAATTTGATTCCTCAATTGGACCTGTAAACCCTATTCCAGCATTATTTATCAATACATCTAATGTGCCTTCTTTCATTAATATATATTTTACACAATTATCAATTTCATCAATGCTATTAATATTTGACTTAATTAATTCAATTTTTGTATCAACATATTTTGAAGGGTTTCTACTTGTGCCATAGACTTTAAACTTTTTTTTAAGCAAAAATTCTCCTATTGATTTTCCAATTCCTGACGAAGCACCTGTAATTAAAACAACTTTAGACATAAAAAAAGGGCAAGTAACTTATATCACACCGCTACGACCAAATACCCTTGCTGCGTTCCCACCCTGGGGGATTAAATGGGAGCTGGTTGCATAAGCCCTGCCCACAGCAAATATAATCATGTTTTAATAAATGTTTATTTTTATAAAAATATTTATGAAATATTTAGTCTTCTTCTTTATTTTATTTTATTCATGTAATGAAATACCAGCTGTTAATTATCAATTAATAATTAATTCAGATGAAAATATTATAAACAAAAAATCTAAAGTTACTATCTCAGTTAATACTTTAAGTCAAAATCAATCTATTAAATATTTTTTAAATGAAATTGAGACAAAACCTGAGATAGACCTTACTAAAGCTAAACTTGGAACAAACATAATCAAGGCTGTTTTAAATATTGATGATAAAGATATTGTTATTACAAAAAAAATTGATGTTTTTAATGAATTCGTTCCAGAAATTTATAATTATAAAATAATTAATGAATTTCAACATGACATATCATCTTATACCCAAGGTTTAGAATTTAATGATGGTTATTTGTATGAAAGCACTGGTTTAAATGGTTTTTCATCATTAAAAAAAATCGATGTTTTTAAAAATAAGATTATTGAATCAAGATTCTTAGACAAACAATATTTTGGTGAAGGTTTAACTATAATTAATGGTAAAATACTGCAGTTAACATGGAAAAGTAATTTAGGTTTTATTTATGATTTGAAAACACTAAACATGTTAGGGTCTTTTGAGTATGGTAATAGTAAAGAAGGATGGGGATTAGCTAACGATGGAAACAATGTTTATAAGTCTGATGGTACAGACAAAATTTGGATTTTGGAAAATGGTAGTTTTGATGAAATTGGTTACATCGAAGTTGTTACCAACAATAAAAAAATTAAAAAGATTAATGAGTTAGAAATTGTTGATAATCTTATTTATGCTAATACCTATCAATTTAATAAAGATGTATGTCTTATTATAGATAAAAAAAGTGGTGCTGTTAACGGAATAGTTAATTTTGAGGGATTAAGGGAAAAAGTAAAAAAACACCCTGATCTTGACGTTCTTAATGGAATTGCTTTTAACAAAAAAAGAAATTCATTTTTTGTTACTGGAAAAAAATGGAATAAAATTTTTGAGATTAAAATATTTAAGGAATAAACAAATCCCTATCTTTCATAAATTGATTGACATCATTCTTAACCTGTTTAATAATATTATCATTTTCATGATTTTCTATTACTATGTCAATAAAATCTACAATTTTTGACATATCACTTTCTTTTAATCCCCTGGTAGTTATTGCTGGTGTTCCAAATCTAATTCCAGAGCTAATGAATGGAGATTTATCATCAAATGGAACCATGTTTTTATTAGCAGTAATATCAGCCATAACCAGCGCTTTTTCAGCATCTTTTCCTGTGATATCTTTATTTCTTAAATCTATCAGCATTACATGGTTATCTGTCCCACCAGATATTATATTATAATCTCTTTGTGCCAATTCGTTTGCCATTACTTTAGCATTGTTTCTGACATTTACTATATAATTGAGAAATGTATCTTCTAATGCCTCAGAAAATGCTATTCCTTTAGCTCCAATAACATGCTCTAATGGTCCACCTTGAATTCCTGGGAAAACAGCTAAATCAACTAGATTTGACATTCGTTTAAGATTTCCATTTTTATATTTTTTTCCAAATGGATTGTCAAAGTCATTCCCCATTAAAATTAATCCTCCCCTAGGTCCTCTTAAAGTTTTATGAGTTGTTGTTGTTATTACATGGCAATGAGGGATAGGATCATTAAGTAATCCTTTAGCAATTAAACCAGAGGGGTGTGAAATATCAGCGAGTAAAAAAGCACCAACATTATCTGCTATCTCTCTAAACTTTTTAAAATCCATATCTCTTGAATATGCTGATGCACCTGCAATAATCATATTTGGTTTTTCTATATTGGCTATTTCACTAATCTTTTCATAATTCAATAAGCCAGTTTCCTTATCAACACCATAAAATGATGTTTTATAAAAAACTCCAGAAAAATTAACACTGGAACCATGAGTTAAATGTCCTCCGTGTGATAAATCAAATCCAAGTAATTTATCACCTGGTTTTAAAAAAGCTTGAAAAACCGCAGCATTTGCTTGACTTCCGGAATGTGGTTGAACATTAGCATATTCAGCTCCAAATAATAGTTTTGCATTATTAATTGCTAATGTTTCAATTTCATCAATAACTTCACAGCCACCATAATATCTTTTTCCTGGATATCCTTCTGCATATTTATTTGTAAGTACAGATCCACATGCCTTCATCACGTCAGGACTTGTGAAGTTTTCAGAAGCAATTAGTTCAATTCCAGACCTTTGTCTGTGCTCTTCTTTTTCAATTAAATCAAAAATTATTTTATTATTACTCATCAGGAAGAATATTTATATAAAGATACTTATTAACTTTGCTTAGTGCAAGAGAATATTAACATACAAAACAAAAAAGCTAAATTTAAATACTTTATAGAAAAAAAATATATTGCTGGACTAGTTTTAACAGGATTGCAAATTAAATCTATAAGGTATAAAAAAGCGAATATTGATAATTCATATTGTACATTTGATACAGATGAGCTATTTCTTTACAATACTAATTTTGAAAATAATTTAAAATCAAATACTATTAAGCTTTTATTAAATAAAAAAGAATTAATAAAAATTAAAAAAGAAGCAACCCCGCCCGGAGTTACTATAATTCCATTAAAAATATTTATTAATGACAATGGTTTTGCTAAAGTTCAGATTTGCATAGCTAAAGGAAAGAGGAATTATGATAAAAGAGAAACGATTAAAAAGAGGGAAGCAAAAGTCAAAATTAGTAGAATATTAAAAAGAAATTAAATTTTATTTTTTAGCATTGGCACAAAACTAAATTTTCCATATTTATATTTTTTAAATTTTTCTTTTTCTATCCTTTCAATTAATGTCATTTCTTGAGTTTTGTTTCCAAGTGGTATTATCATTTTACCGCCAATTTTTAATTGATTTAAAAGTTTAATTGGAATATCAGATGCACCAGCAGTAACTAATATTTTATCAAACGGTCCAAATTCTGGTAAACCAAGATAACCATCTCCCCAAACTATTTTTTCCGGTTGAAAACTTAACATTGATAAGATCTTTTTAGATTTTTTATGTAAATCAAAAATTCTTTCAATTGTGTAAACTTCTGCTTTTAGGTAAATTAATATTGATGTTTGATATCCGGAGCCAGTTCCTACTTCTAAAATTTTATCACCAGATTTAATTTTAAGTACTTCTGTTTGAAGCGCAACCGTATATGGTTGTGATATTGTTTGATTTGATAAAATTGGAAAAGCTTTATCATCATATGCAAATGATTGAAAATCACTATCCATAAAAAAATGACGGGGAATATTAAGTATAGCATTTAAAACTTTTTTATCAGTTATCCCTTTCAAAATCAATGTTTCAACTAACCTTTTTCTTTTTCCTTTATGTATAGGTAAATCAATCAAAAAATAATTTTTTAGACACAGTTAAATATATGTAAATTTGAATAATATGATTAATATTGGAATTGTTGGTGTTGGGCATTTAGGTGAGATACATTTAAAACTAATTTTATCATCAAAATATTTTAATCTTGTTGGTTTTTATGAAACCGATAAAAAAAGATCTTCTTACATTTCAAATGAATATAATGTATTATGTTATGACAATCTTTTAGCCTTTGCTGATTTAGTAGATGCTGTTGTTATCTCTACTCCTACCTTTTTTCATTATGAAATCGCTAAGTTTTTTTTAGAAAAAAAAATACATGTTTTTATTGAAAAACCAATAACAACAAACATTAAACAATCAAATGAATTAATTTCAATTAAAAATAAATTTAAACTGGTTGGTCAAGTTGGTCATGTTGAAAGATTTAATGGAGCATTTTTAGAAGTTGAAAAATTATTAAACCCTATGTTTATTGAGAGTCATAGACTATCATCATATCCCTCAAGAGGAACTGATGTTTCTGTTGTGCTAGATTTAATGATACATGATATTGATATTGTTTTGTCAATTGTTGATTCAAAATTAGTTAATTTATCGGCAAATGGAACTAAAATTATCAGTAATAGTCCTGATATAGCAAATGCAAGAATTGAATTTGAAAATGGCTGTGTTGCAAATTTAACTGCAAGTAGATTGTCATTAAAAAAAATGAGAAAAATGAGAATTTTTCAAAGTGATTCATACATTTCAATTGATTTTGACAAAAGTAAATCAGAAATTGTAAACATTTTAGATTATGATAAAAAAAATAAATACGCAATGATTATTCATAACAATGATGGAGTTGAAAAAGAAATTAAAATAAAAACTTTTGATAATTTACAAGTAAATGCAATTGTTAAAGAACATGAAAATTTTGCCAGGTCAATTATTGAAAATAAAAAACCTAAAGTATCTTTTGAAACAGGAAGAAATGCTTTAGAATTAGCCTTTAAAATATTAGATGAAATCAATAAAAAATAATTTATCTGAAATCAAGAGTAAAATTAATGAAAAAATAACTGTGGTTGCAGTTTCAAAAACTAAACCTATTGATGATATTTTAAAGCTTTATGAAGATGGGCATTTTGATTTTGGTGAAAACAAAATTCAAGAGTTAATTGTTAAACATAAAGAATTGCCTAAAGACATTAAGTGGCATATGATTGGTCATTTACAAAGAAATAAGGTAAAACAAATAATTTCATTCATTCATTTAATCCATTCAGTGGATTCAATCCGAGTTTTAAATAAAATAAATGACGAGGCAAAAAAAATTAACAGAAAAGTGAATGTTTTGTTACAAGTTAAAATTTCTGAAAATGATTTAAAATACGGTTTTGACTTAAATGAAATTCAAAATTTATTAGAAAATAATTTTTTAAAAAAATATGATTTAGTTAATGTTTTAGGATTAATGGGTATGGCTTCTTTTACACAAAATAACAACATAGTGAATGAGGAGTTTAAAGCATTAAATTCTATTTACTCAAAATTTAAAAAAATATACAATTTTACTACTCTTTCAATTGGTATGAGCGGAGATTACGAATTAGCTCTTAAAAACAATTCTAATATGTTAAGATTGGGCAGTGTTATCTTCGGTCATAGAAATTAATATGTATGCTGTTATTGACATAGAAACAAGTGGGGGAAAATTTAATGAAGAAAAAATAATTGAAATAGCAATAATAATATTTGATGGGAAAAAAATTAAAGAGACTTTTTCTAGATTAATTAATCCAGGTTTAAAAGTTGATTATTATGTTCAAAAACTAACAGGAATCAAATCTTCAGATCTAAAAAATAAAAAATTTTTTAAAAAATATGCAAAAAGTATATATGAGCTAATTAATGGTAAGATAATAATTGGACATAATGTTGAATATGATTATAGAGTTTTAAAAAATGAACTTAAAGCATGTAAAATTGAATTATCTGAAAAATCTATTTGTACCATTGAATTATGTAAAATGAAATATAAAGATTTAGATTTTTATAATTTAAATTTTCTTTGTAAACACTTTGATATTAAGTTGAATAATCACCACAGAGCATTAGATGATGCTAAAGCAACTTTAAGTTTATTTAAAATCTTAAAGAATGGGTAATTATTTAATAAGTATTTCAGGACCTACAGCTATTGGAAAAACAACCTTATCAATTAATTTAGCGAAAGAATTAAATACTGAAATCATTTCATTTGATTCAAGACAGTTCTATAAAGAAATGTCAATTGGTACAGCTGTTCCTAGTAAACTTGAGTTAGATAAAGTTAAACACCATTTCGTACAACATAAATCAATCCACGATAGATACAATATTTCTACTTTTTCATCTGATGCTAAAAAGAAAATTAAAGAGTTATTTATAAAAAATAAAAATATAATATTAGTTGGAGGTTCATACATGTATTTAAAATCAATTATTTATGGAATTGATGATATTCCTAAGGCTCCTGCTAAAATAAGAGATGAATTAAACATAAACTATAATATAATTGGAATTGAATATCTTCAAAACCAACTTAAATTGTTAGATCCTGAATACTATAAAAAAGTTGATTTAAGAAATCATCGAAGATTAATTAGGGCATTAGAGGTTTGTTTGCATACAAAAAAACCTTTTTCTTCTTTTTTAAAAAGACCAAATAAAAAGAATTATAATCATATTTCAATTTCTTTAAAAATGGAAAGAGAAAAATTATATAAAAGAATAAACAACAGGGTCGATGCAATGCTAAAAAATGGTTTGATTGAAGAAGTTAAAACCCTATATGGTCATCGTGAATTAAACACATTAAATACTATCGGATATAAAGAGTTGTTCAAATATTTTGGTGGATTTTGTACAAAAGACAATGCAATTGATGAAATTAAGAAAAATACCAGAAGGTTTGCCAAGAAACAAATTACTTGGCTAAGCAACAACGATAATCATTATTGGATTGATCCAGAAATATCAACTAATAAATTAAAAAATAAGTTAAACCAAGTAATTGGTTAGATTTTTTTGTATCCTATCTGTTATGTTTTTGTTCTTTGGTTCTAAAAATCTTTTACCTAAAAGCTTTTCATATAATTCAATATATCTTTTAGAAACCATTGATATAACATCTTCATTAATTTCAGGAATTAATTGATTTTTTAGTCCTCTGAAATTATTTAACATAAGCCATTCTCTAAAAAACTCTTTAGATAATTGTTTTTGCTTAAGACCTTTTTCTTGTAATTCTTCATATGAATCAAAATAAAAATATCTTGAACTATCAGGTGTGTGTATTTCATCAATTAAAGTAATAGTTCCACTTTGATCATGTCCAAATTCATATTTTGTATCAACAAGAATTAGACCTTGTTTATTAGCAATTTCACTTCCTCTTTTATATAAGGACAAGCTTATCTCACAGATTTTATCATAATCTTCCTTTGATAATAATTTTTGTTTTATTATTTGAGTCGGATTAATGTCTTGATCATGAAGTCCTTGATTAGCTTTAGTTGTTGGTGTTATAATTGGGAATTTAAATTTATCATTTTCTTTCATTCCATTTTGCATTTTATTGCCACAGATTTCTCTTTTACCACTATTATATTCTCTGAAAGCATGGCCAGAGAGATATCCTCTTATAACCATTTCAACCTTTATTGGATTGCATTTTTTTCCAATAGAAACATTAGGGTCTGGATTGCTTATAAGCCAGTTAGGTACGATGTCATTTGTTTTGTTTAACATTTCAACTGCAATTTGATTTAAAACCTGCCCCTTATATGTTATTCCTTTTGGCATTACCACATCAAAAGCAGATATTCTATCACTAGCAATCATTACAAGAATGTTATTGTCTAAAGTATATACATCTCTAACCTTACCCTCGTATTTATTTAATTGATTTTTAAATACAAAATTTGATTTATTTAAAATGTTAATCATTTATCTTTTTTTTTGAATAGGCATCAATAATATTTCTAACAAGTTTATGCCTTATAACATCACTTCCATCCAAATATACAATTTCAATACCTTCAATTCCTTGAAGAACTACGTTTGCTTCTTTAATTCCAGATTTACCTGATTTTGGAAGGTCAATTTGGCCAGGGTCTCCAGTTATCATAAATTTTGCTTTTTTTCCCATTCTAGTAAGAAACATTTTCATTTGATTTTGAGAAGTGTTTTGTGCTTCATCTAAGATAACAAATGCATTATCTAAAGTTCTACCTCTCATATATGCTAATGGTGCAATCTCTATAATACCTCTCTTAATATAATCTTCAAGCTTATCATGAGGAATCATATCTTTTAAAGCATCATACAGAGGTTGCATGTAGGGATCAAGTTTATCTTTTAGATCACCAGGTAAAAAACCAAGATTTTCTCCAGCTTCAACTGCTGGACGAGTTAAAATTATTCTTTTAACTTCTTTGTTTTTTAATGCTTTAACTGCTAATGCAACTCCAGTGTATGTCTTTCCAGTTCCAGCAGGACCAATTGCAAAAACCATATCATTTTTTTCAAAGGCTTCTAGAATTTTTATTTGATTTAATGTGTGGGCTTTTATCTTTTTTTTATTAGTTCCAAATAGAATAACTCTACCGTTTTTATTTTTCAATAGCTTGTCTCCATTTCCTTTAATAATTTGAGATAATATTGACTCATTTAAATCTTCTTTATTTCTAAGAAAATAGACAATTGAATCTAATACAATACAAATATTTAAAATATCTTTACCAGCACCCTGAATTAAAATTTTATCTGCATGAGGTTTGATTTTTAAATCTTTAAAGCTTTTTTTTAAATATTTTATTATATCTATTTCAGAATCATAAAAATCGGATGGATGTAATTCCTTGATGTAATATTCAAATTTTTCCAAAAAATTCTAAGTAGTTTTGTAATTCAGTAAATTTATATAAAATAATGTTATCATATAATTAATATATGTCAATAATTACCTTAACCACTGACTTTGGTATTAAAGATTTTAACGTCTCAATTTTTAAGGGATTATTAAACATTGAACTTGATAACCCAAAAATCATTGATATATCGCATGAAATTTCTCCTTTTAATATAATTGAAGGTGCATATGTTATTAAAAATGCCTACAGAAATTTTCCAAGAGGATCAATTCACATAGTTGATATTGATTCTGAAAAAACACCTGAACAAACTCATCTTGTTGTTGAAATGGATGAACATTTTTTTGTTTGTGCAGATAATGGAATAACATCATTAATTTCAAATAATATTAAACCATCAAAAATAATTGAAATAAATATTAATAATAACACTTCTTTCTCATCAATTGAAACCTTTGTGAAAGTTACTTCTCATATTTACAGAGGAGGTCATTTAAATTTAATTGGATCTGAAATATTTAATATTAAGGAGTTAATAGATTTAAAAACAGTTGTAAAATCTAAAAATGAATTATTATGCAATGTAGTATATATTGATAATTACGGAAATGTTATTACTAACGTTACAAAATCATTTTTTGAAAAATTTTCTATGTCTAGATCTTTTACAATTAATGCTAGAAACATAAAGTTTAATAAAATCTATAATTCATATTCTGATGCAATTAATTTTGACAAAGAAAAAAAATATAGAGAGGAAGATGGTAAAAAAATTGCCCTATTTAATTCTTCAGGATTTTTAGAGTTATCGATTTACAAAAGCAATCCTAAAACAAGTGGCGGAGCAAACACTTTATTTGGCTTAAACTATGGTGATACAATTTCGATTATTTTTGTAGATTAAATGTTAATAAATAAATTTTATATTCCTTTACTTTTCGATATCTTTAAGTTTATATGAAATTCATTATATCTTCCTCAGAATTATTAAAAAATTTACAGATTCTAGGATCTATTTTAAACACAAATAATACATTGCCTATTCTTGACAATTTTTTATTTGATATTGATAATAATAATCTAACTATTACTTCATCAGATCTTGAAACTTCTTTGTCATCAAAAATATCAATAGAATCTTCTATTGATATTAAGATTGCTATTCCGGCAAAATTATTAATAGATATATTAAAATCTCTCCCTGATCAACCATTAACTTTTTCATTGGAAAAAAATATTCTTGAGATTAATTCTAATAATGGCAAATATGCACTTTCATACATGAATGGCGATGAATTTCCAAAATCAATTATTATCGAAGATGCTTCTGAGATAATTTTTGATTCAAATGTTTTATTGAATATCATTAATTCAACAATATTTGCATCAGGAAACGATGATTTAAGACCTGTTATGTCAGGAGTTTTCTTTCAAATCAATTCCGAAAATGCATGTTTTGTAGCAACTGATGCACATAAATTAGTTAAATACATAAGAAATGATATCAAATCTGAATCTTCTGTAGAATTTATTGCTCCTAATAAGCCATTAAATATATTAAAATCGATTTTACCTGAAAAAAAGGCAGATGTAAAAGTTTTTTACAACAAAACAAATGCAATTTTTAGTTTTTTAAACTTTACTTTAATATGTAGATTAATTGATGGTAAGTTTCCAAACTATGAAGCTGTAATTCCAAAAGAAAACCCTAATATTTTAGAAATTGATAGAATTCAGTTGTTGAATTCAACAAAGAGAGCAAGTATTTTTTCAAGTAAAACTACAAATCAAGTAAAATTTGAAATAAAAGGTAATCTTCTTCAAATTTCAGCTGAAGATTTAGATTTTAATAACAAAGCTGAGGAGACACTTGAGTGTAATTATAACGGTGAAGATATTGCAATTGGTTTTAATTCAAGATTTATAATTGAAATGTTAAACAATTTATCATCTGAATTGGTTAAAGTAGAGTTGTCATCTCCTAATCGTGCTGGATTAATATCTCCAATTAATCAAAATGACGATAACAATCAAATTACAATGTTGGTTATGCCAATAATGTTAAGTTAATTATAGGTAATAATCAGTTCTTATAAAATTTGATTTTTTATTATCAATCAACTTTCTCAATATCTCCTTGTTTTTAGGATTGTCCTTTGATGCAACAAAAGTTCTGATTGAGAAAGATCTTAATGCATCGTGAACGCTTAATGTAGCGACGGCAGAATCTTTTCTTCCGGTAAAGGGATATATATCAGGACCTCTTTGACAAGAACTATTTAAATTAACTCTACACACTAAATTTACGAGAGAATCTATTATTGGACCTAACTTCTCTTCAGAATTACCAAATAAACTAACTTGCTGACCATAATTTGATTCAGCCATATAATTAATTGGAGAATTTATATCTGAAAATGATATTATTGGAATTACTGGCCCAAATTGCTCTTCTTTATAAACATCCATTGTTTTGTCTACAGGATATAAAACTGCAGGAAAAACATAATTTTTACTTTTTTTTCCTCCATTTTTATTAATTATTTTAGCTCCTTTGCTTGTTGCATCATCTATTAAATCACTAATATATTTAGGTTTATTTGGCTCTGGTAAAGGCGTTAACAAGGTGTTTTCCCAAGGAAGTCCAAGCTTTAATGAATCAATTTTATTACAAAATTTATCTAAGAAATCTTTTTTAATTTTTTCATGTACATAAATAATTTTTATTGCAGTACATCTTTGACCATTATATGAAAGTGATCCATTAATACATTCATTAACAGTTAATTCTAAATCTGCATCGTCCATAATTATCGCAGGATTTTTAGCTTCTAAACCTAAGACAAGTCTGAGTCTATTTTTTTGAGGATGTAGATCTTGTAATGAAACTGCTGATGAACTATGACCAATTAATGCAAGTACATTTATTTTGCCTGTTTTCATAATTGGTGATGCAATTTCTCTACCTCTACCGAAAATAATATTAACTACACCAGGTGGAAATGACTTTTGGAAGGCATCTAGTAACGGAGCAATTAGTAAAACACCATGTTTTGCAGGTTTGAAAATAGCCGTATTACCCATGATTATAGCTGGTATAAGAAGGGCAAATGTTTCGTTTAGAGGATAGTTGTAAGGGCCAAGACATAAAACAACTCCAAGCGGGCCTCTTCTTATTAACGCCCTTACTCCTGAATTATTATGAAATGATGCGCCATCTCTATCAATTTTTTTGTATTCAATAATTGTTTCATTTATGTAATCAACAGTCCTGTCAAATTCTTTTTCAGAATCTTTTAAATTCTTACCAATTTCCCACATTAATAATTTTACAATTTCCTCACGCTTTATTTTCATTTGATCAACAAATTTTTGCATGCAATTTATTCTTTCATAAACTTTCATTGTTGGCCAATCTCCTGTACCATTTGAATAAGCCTTATCAGCTGATTCTAAAGCTTCTAATGCGTGTTTTTCATCCATTTTAGGTGTTTTACCTAAAAGGACATAGTCATCATCTTTATGTCCTGACAATAAAGTTGAAATAACATCTGTAAACTCACCTTTCCATTTACCAATCTTACCATTAATAAGAAATGTATCATGGTAAATAGGTTCATTGATTTTGAACTCTTCAGGAATATTATCTTTCATATATATTATTTTAATTTTTTCATATTCCCCATATTTTTTCTAAGAGAAATACCAATTTTTTCTATTCTATGATTTTTGGTTTGATCATCGTATCTAATAAGTAAATCTTTATTTGATTCATTTATCTCAGAAATTGAGCCTATATGATTTTTATTTATTTTTTTCATGAATTCAGTTAAAAGAGGCAAGCATGATTTATTAAATAAATAACATCCATATTCAGCAGTATCTGAAATTATTCTGTTCATTTCATACAGTTTTTTTCTAGCAACAAGATTTGCTATTAAGGGGAGTTCATGTAGAGATTCATAGTATGCAGATTCATCAATTATACCATTTTTAACCATTGTTTCAAAGGCAAGCTCTACTCCAGACTTAACAAATGCAATTATTAAAATACCTTTTCTAAAAAAATCATCATTTGATATTTCAATATCAGATGCTGGTGTCTTTTCAAAATTTGTATCACCTGTCTGTTCTCTCCATTTTAGTAGATTATGATCATTGTTTTCCCAGTCTTTCATCATGTTTGAAGAGAATTTACCAGTTAATATGTCAGTCATGTGTTTATTGAATAATGGAGTCATAATTGTTTTTAATTCGTCAGACAGTTTATGAGTTAGAAGCCTGGAATTATCATCTAATTTATTTATCATTCCAGTTATTCCATTATGTTTTAGCTCCTCAGTTATAGTCTCCCATCCATATTGAATTAATTTAGAAGAGAATCCACTATCATATCCTAATTCTATCATTTTGTTGAAACACAAAATTGAACCAGTTTGTAAAACACCACACAATATAGTTTGCTCGCCCATTAAATCAGATTTAACTTCAGCAACAAATGATGACTCTAAAACTCCTGCTTTATGGCCACCTGTAGAGACTGCATATGCTTTTGCAAATTCTAATCCTTCTCCATTTGGATCATTTACAGGATGTACTGCTATTAAAGTTGGTACTCCAAAACCACGTAAATATTCCTCTCTAACTTCAGTTCCTGGGCATTTAGGTGCAACCATAATTACTGTAATGTCTTTTCTTATTTTTACACCTTCTTCAACTATATTAAAACCATGTGAATATGACAAAATTGAATTTTCTTTCATTAATGGCATAGCTTGATTAACTACAGCTGTATGGTTTTTGTCTGGTGTTAAATTTATTACCATATCAGCTTGAGGAACTAATTCTTCAAACGTTCCAATTTTAAAATTATTTTTTGAAGCATTTAAAAAAGATTCTTTTTTATTTGATATTGAAGACTGCCTTAATACATATGAAATATCTAAGCCTGAATCTCTCATGTTAAGACCTTGATTTAAGCCTTGAGCACCACATCCAATAATTACAATTTTTTTATCAATCAACATATTTATTCCATCAGAGAATTCTTCAGATTTCATAAATCTACATTTACTTAGCTGTGATATTTTATCTTTTTTTGAAAGTGAATTAAAGTAGTTATTCATTTTTATTAGATTTTAAAAATTTTGTTATCTCCATTGATTCCTTTGATACAGAAATTCTTCCTGATCTAACAAACTGAAGCAAACCATATTTTTTAAGTTTATTGTAAAGGTCATCCGTTTCTTCTTTCCATCCTGTTTTTTCAATTACAAAATAGTCTGGTTTAACAGTAACAATATTGGCTCTGCTTTCTTTTATAATATTTTGAATTTTTCTTTCTTTAAATAATGATTTTGATTTTACCTTATAAAGAGCTGTTTGTAAATAAATAATCTCTTTATCAGTATGTGAAAAAGCGGCAATAACTTCAATTTGTTTTTCAATCTGTTTAATAATTTTTTTTATTTTTTCCTTATCTACTTTAACAACGATTATAAATCTGTGAACATTAGGAATTTCAGACTCAGAAGATGTAATGCTTCTTATATTTATATGTCTTTTTAAGAAAATAGCAGAAATTCTATTTAATAATCCAACATTGTTTTCAGTATATATTGATATAGTATATTTTATTTCATTCATTATTCTAATCTTATATCCGAAACTGACGAACCAGACGGTATCATTGGAAATACATTCTCTTCTTTTTCTATAATAACTTCTAATAAATATGGACCATTATATTTAATCATTTTTCCAACAGCATCGTCCAGGTTTTCTCTTTTTTCTACCTTATTTGCTTCAATGAAATACCCTTTAGAAATAGCTACAAAATCAGGATTTACCATCTCTGTTGAAGCATATCTTTTGTCAAAAAACAGTTGCTGCCATTGTCTTACCATTCCTAAGAAATTGTTGTTTAAAATAACAATTTTAACAGATGCTTTAGTTTGAAAAATAGTACCTAGTTCTTGAATTGTCATTTGAAACCCACCATCTCCAATTACTGCAATAACTTCCCTGTTTTGATCACCTATTTTTGCTCCTAAAGCAGCTGGTAATGCAAAGCCCATAGTCCCCAGTCCACCAGACGTAATATTTGATTTACTCAGGTTAAATTTTGTATATCTACAAGCAACCATTTGATGCTGACCAACATCAGTAACCAATATAGATTCGCCATTAGTATTAATGTTTATTGATTTAATAACTTCTGCCATTGATAATCCTCCCTTAGTTTTATTGTATTCTTTATCAATAACTTTTTCAAATTCTATTTCATAAAAACTTTTGAATTTATCAAGCCATTTTTCATGTTTATTTGAGTTAATATAAGGTAATATTTCTTTTAGTGTAAATTTAACATTTCCTAATACTGCAACATCAGCAACTACATTTTTATTGACCTCTGCAGGATCAATTTCAAAGTGTATTATTTTAGCCTGCTTAGCATAAGTACTCAGATTTCCTGTAACTCTGTCATCAAACCTCATTCCTATTGCTATTAAAACATCACATTCATTAGTTAAAACATTTGGGCCATAATTTCCGTGCATACCAACCATTCCAACATTTAATGGGTGATTTGTCGGAACAGCTGAAAGACCAAGAATAGTCCAAGCTGCAGGAATACCAGATTTCTCAATAAATCGTGTAAATTCTTTTTCTGCCTCACCTAATATTACACCTTGTCCCCATACAATAAATGGTTTCTTTGCTTTATTTATAATTTCCGCAGCATCTTTTAAAGACTTATTAGAAGTTTTTGGTACTGACAAATAACTTCTTATTTTTTTACATTTTTTGTAATTAAAGGAGTTTAACATCTCAAATTGAGCATCTTTTGTAATATCAATAAGTACTGGCCCAGGTCTTCCTGATTTAGCTATATAAAAAGCTTTTGCAAAAATTTCAGGAATTTCAGCAGCCTTTGTTATTTGATAACTCCATTTTGTTACTGGGGTTGATATTCCAATTATATCAGTTTCTTGAAAAGCATCAGATCCTAATAATGATGAAGCAACTTGTCCAGTTATACACAACATAGGTGTTGAATCAATCTGTGCATCAGCAATTCCTGTTACTAAATTTGTAGCACCCGGTCCTGAGGTTGCTATAGCTATTCCTATTTTTCCAGACGTTCTTGCATATCCTTGGGCAGCATGTGTTGCGCCTTGTTCGTGTCTTGTCAAAATATGATGAATTTGTTTTTCAAACTTATACAGTTCATCATATACAGGCATAATTGCTCCACCTGGATAACCAAACAAAATATCAACATTTTCTTTAATTAAACATCTTATTAAAGCTTCTGCTCCTGAAATATTTTTCAAAATAATAAAATTAATCTGTTACACATCCGTTTGAGGCATTTGAAACTAATTTAGAATATTTATACAAAATACCTGATTTAAATTTTAATTCAGGCTTAATCCATGATTTTTTTCTTTTATTAATTTCTTTATCACTAATTAAAACATTTATTTCATTTTTTTCAGCATCAATAATAATTTCATCATCATTTTCAATTAACGAAATTAGACCACCTTCATAAGCTTCAGGTGAAATATGACCTACTACAAAACCATGAGTTCCTCCGGAAAATCTTCCGTCAGTTATTAATGCCACATCATTTCCTAATCCAGCACCCATAATAGCAGATGTAGGTTTCAGCATTTCTGGCATACCCGGACCACCCCTAGGACCTTCATACCTAATAACAATAACATCTCCTTTTGATATTTTATTATTTTTAATTGCGTTATTTGCATCATTTTCACTGTTAAAAACATTTGCCTTACCTTTAAATATTAAACCTTCTTTTCCTGTTATTTTAGCAACTGACCCCTCTGATGCTATGTTTCCGTATAAAATTCTAATATGACCTGATGATTTAATTGGATTACTTAATGGTCTAATTATATCCTGATCAAAGTTTAAAGGTTTAATGTTTTTTAGGTTTTCACCAATTGATTTTCCAGTTACTGTTAAACAATCATCATGAATCATATGATTATCCATCATAAACTTTAATACTGCAGGAACTCCACCAATGTTATGTAAATCTTCCATTAGATACTTTCCACTAGGTTTTAGATTTGCAAGAAATGGAGTTTCGTCAGAAATTTTTTGAAAGTCATCGATAGTAAAATTAATATTAGCTGTTTTACATATAGCAAGTATATGTAATACCGCATTAGTTGATCCTCCCAATATTGTAATTAATCTTACTGCATTTTCGATTGATTTTCTTGTTATGATATCACTTGGTTTAATATCTTTATTTATTAGGTTTATTATGGAGGTTGCAATAATTGATTTTTCATCAATTTTACTTTTACTTGTTGCAGGATTAGATGAGTTGTATGGTAAAGACATTCCCATTGCTTCAATTGCTGAGGACATAGTATTAGCAGTATACATACCTCCACAAGCCCCTGGACCAGGACAAGCTTTACTTATAATATTATCATAGTCTATGTCTGAAAGCTTTCCAGAAACTCTTTCTCCCCAAGCTTCAAAAGCAGATACCACATCTAGTTTTTTTCCTTTATAACATCCAGCTGAAATTGTTCCTCCATAGACTAGAATTGAAGGTCTATCAAGTCTAATCATAGCCATTAATGCTCCAGGCATATTTTTATCGCAACCAACAACTGATATTAATGAATCATAAGACATTCCGTTAACAACAGATTCAATTGAATCTGCGATAATATCTCTTGATGGCAATGAATATTTCATTCCGTCAGTTCCCATTGAAATACCATCGCTAATACCTATTGTGTTGAATATTAAAGGAACAGCTAAGTCTCTATTTATTTTATTTTTTATTTGTAATGATAAATCATTAAGATGCATATTACATGGATTACCCTCATATCCAGTACTTGCAATTCCTATGAACGGCTTATTAAAATCATTTCCTTTTAAGCCAATTGCGTGAAGCATTGCTTGTGCAGCTGGTTGTGAGCCTTTTTTAGTTATAACTTTGCTGTACTTATTTAAACTCATTTGTAAAAAAAAACTCCATATAAATGGAGTGAAATGTAAATATAGTGTTTATCATAATAAAAGTATAAATTATCTTATTATATTGAAAAAATTAATTTCAAAATGTCAATTTCAAAATCTTCATTAAATATATTTATTAAACAAAAAGAATTTTTTGAATCTAAAGAAACATTAGATGTTTCCTTTAGAATTAGATATTTAAAAAAACTTAAGCAAACAATTTATCAACATGAAGATGATATAATTAATGCTCTTAGTAATGATTTAGGAAAAAGTCTAGCTGAATCCTATATGTCAGAAATTGCTATTGTTTATAATGAAATCAATTATGTTTTAAATAATATTAGAAAATGGTGTAAAAGAAAAAAAATCTCATCTTCATTATTAAACTTTATTTCATCAGACTATATACTGCCCTCTCCCTACGGAGTTACTTTAAATATATCTCCTTGGAATTACCCCTTTCAATTGTCAATATCCCCTATTATTGGAGCTATATGTGCAGGAAATACAGTTGTTCTAAAACCATCAGAACACTCTCCAAACACAACGGAAATATTGAAGACTATTATTAAAAAATGTTTTATTAGTGGACATGTAGATGTTGTGACAGGTGGTCCAAAGATTGGTCAAGAGTTATTAACTCTAAATTGGGATTATATTTTTTTTACAGGAAGTACAGAAATTGGAAAAATTGTTGCGAAAGAAGCTGCAAAAACATTAACCCCTATGACTTTAGAGCTTGGGGGAAATAACCCTTGTGTGATTGATAAAAGTGCTTCTTTAAATATTGCTGCAAAAAGAATAGTTTGGGGAAAGTTTTTAAATTGTGGACAAACATGTATTGCTCCAAATTACTTAGCCGTTCATAGTGATATTAAAGAAGAGTTTTTGGCTAAACTTATTAATCAAGTTAAAGAATCATTTGGAAAAGATCCAATAGATAGTAAATTCTACTCAAAAATTATAAATGAAAACCATGTAGATAGACTGTCTAATTTGATTAAAGGGTATAAATTATTACATGGAGGAAGTTTCGATAAATCCTTAAAGTTTTTCGAGCCAACAATTCTTGAAGTAAAATCTATAAAAGATAAAATATTAAAAGATGAAATCTTTGGGCCAATTCTTCCTGTTGTTTCATATAGTTCTGAAATTGAGTTAAATAATATATTAAATGAGTATAAAAATCCATTAGCATTTTATGTGTTTTCAAATAATATTAATTATGCTAAGAAATTAATTAATAGATATTCATTCGGTGGAGGAGCAATTAATGACACAATTGGTCAAATCGTAAATAAAAAACTTCCATTTGGTGGTATTGGAAATTCAGGAATTGGAAAATATCATGGATATGAATCATTTAAAACTTTTAGTCATTTCAAACCTTATATTATAAAATCAAATATTTTTGATTTATCATTTAAGTACAAATTAAATGAAGATTCATTTTTATTTAGAACAACAAAAAAACTAATAAAATACATATCCATTTAATGAAAAAAGAGTTTGACAAAATAGTTAGAACTAGAAGATCTGTTAGGAAGTTTAAAAAAATAAACATTGATGAATCCGATGTAAAAGATAGTATTTTACATGCATCATTAGCACCTAATAGTAGTAATTTACAGTTGTGGGAGTTTTATCATGTAACAAGTAGTGATTTAATGAAAAAAATTTCTAATGCTTGTTTTGATCAACCAGCTGCAAGAACAGCTAATCAATTAGTTGTTGTTGTTGTTAGAAAGGACTTATGGAAGTCAAGAAGGAAATTTAATTTAAATTACATTGAAAAAAGATCAAATGCTGATGAAAACAAAGGTTTAAAAAACAGAAGCATAGCAATTAAATATTATAAATACTTAATACCTACTGTTTATAAAGAATTTTATGGATTATTGGGTTATTTTAAGTACATAAATGCTTTAATTATTGGTTTGTTTAGACCTATTTACAGGCAAGTAAGAAATTCCGACATGCGCATTGTTGCCCATAAAAGCAGTGCTCTCGCTGCTCAAAACTTCATGCTAAGCATGACTTCAAAAGGTTATGACACGTGTCCTATGGAAGGTTTTGATTCTTTAATCGTAAAAAATACACTATCTCTTCCTTCTTCCTCAGAAATTAATATGATCATTAGTTGCGGAATAAGAGACATCAAGGGTGTGTATGGTGGTCAGATACGAGTGCCATTCGATAAAGTTTATTTTAAAAAATAAATATTTTAATTTTTAAATTTATTCAATCCATCAATTAGCCAATCATAATAAGTGTCCGTATCAGTGTATTGGATTGGTTTATTTAGAATATCTAGATTTGGAGATAATAACACGTAATAAGGTTGAGAGTTGTTTTGAAAATTTAATGTTTGAAATGCAGACCACTTTTCTCCTACTTTATCTAATATCTTTTCATTACCATATTTATCTCTTAATAAAATAATTTCATCTCCATTTAGATTAGTCCTGTCATCTACATAAAGTGAAATTAAAACAAATTCATTATTAATTAAATCAAAAACTTTAGGAACCGACCAAGTATTTTCTTCAACTCTTTTACAGTTTGCACATGCCCATCCTGTAAAATCAAGCAGAATAGGCTTGTTATTAATTTTTGATTTATTTAACCCATCATTAAAATCCTTTACACAATCTAATCCTAAAGGACAGTTATTTGTATCATTATGTATAGAGTAAAATTCAGGGGGTAATAAACCGCTTAACAAAGATAAATTTGTAGACTTCGTAAACAGTGAACTACCCATATATAATCCTATTAAAATAAAAGATAATGATGATATAATGTATGAGGTTTTTCTTGATGTAATAATTAGGTACAGTCCACACGCTACAAATATTAAAACCCATATAGCAATAAAAACTTCTCTTTTTAGTATCCCCCATTCTTGAATAAGATCTACATTAGATAAAAACTTAAATGCTAATGCTAATTCCACAAAACCTAATATGACCTTTATGGTGTTGGTCCATGATCCAGATTTTGGAAGCTTATTAATTATGTTTGGGAAAAAGGCTAATAAAGTGAAAGGTATAGCCAATGCTACACCAAAGCCTAGCATTCCATAGGTTAAATCAATTGCACCTCCATCTGAGGTAAGTGTTCCAACTAATAATGTCCCCAATATAGGTCCTGTACATGAAAATGATACTAAACACAAGGTTAATGACATAAAAAATGTTGATATTAAGCCTTTGTATAAATTTGATTTAGAATCTACTGTGTTTGACCATGAGGACGGCAATGTAATATCAAATAGGCCAAATAATGAAAGTGCAAAAGCTATAAAAATTGCAAAAAATATAAAATTTAATATTGGGCTTGTTGATATTTGATTTAGAATTTCAGGGTTAATATTTTCTAAGAAATAAAAAGGAAGACTTAACGATAAATATATTAGAACAATAAATAAACCATATGATGTTGAATAAAGTTTGGCTTTTTCATTTTTTGTTGAAAAAAAAGAAACTGTCAGCGGAATCATAGGAAAAACACATGGTGTAAGTAAAGCTAAAAATCCACCTAAAAGTCCAAGTATTAATATATTTAATCTTCTTGAAAAACTACTACTACTTTCACTAACATATTCATTTTTTATAAGCTCATAATTTCCAAGATCTAATTTTAAATCACTTTCAATTGAGGAATAGTCAAAAGAACTAACAGACTTCACTTCATTAGAAGATAAATTAAAAACAAGTTGAACATCTTGAAATATACACACTCTATCATCACAGACCTGATAGTATAAGTTTTGAATTATTGAATCATTATTGAAGCTTTCAAGTAAAACAATATCTTGAGTAAAAACTACATTATTAACAAAATATGATTGATCCATTTTAAATATAGGGTCGTATTTTGTTATTGGTTCAGGTTCTAAAACATTAGAAAATGATTTTAAAATAGAATTATCTTCAAAAATAAATTCTGTTGGAAGTGCACCTCCGTCATCTAAGTTTTGAGAATATAAACGCCAATTATCTTCAATTTCAGCTTTTGTATTTAACTGAAAAGTAATATCATTAATTTTTTTAACTGATGTTGACCATTTCACTGGATCTTGTGAAAAAGAGAGCAAAGAAAATAAAGTAAATAATATTTTTAAACTGAGATTTTTAAACATTCACCGTTAGTTTTAATTAGCCTTTTATCAACTCTCATACCAATTATCCATAAAATCTGATTATTGGCATCTGTAAGGATCCATTTTTTTTGTTTATCAAAAATCGACAATTTTTCATCTTTAAAAAATTTACTAACCTTTTTTTTACCATTCATTCTGTAAGGATAAAAAAAATCTCCTGGATTAAATTTTCTTAAACGTAATGGCATTTCAACATCACTTTTAATAAATATTTTTTTTTTGGATGGCTCAATTGAAGTCATTGATTTTTCAATAGTTATACTGAAAGGATCAGTATTAATTCCCATATTAATATTATAAGTTTTAAAAATATTATTAGATATTTTTTTAATTAAAATTGAATCTCTGTCTGAAAGAATTTCATGAGTTTTGGATGAAATAATCTTACCGCTTGAAGCTTTTAAAATCTTTAGTATTTCAGAATTTTTAAAAAAACCATATTTTCTAAATAAAATAAACTCAACAGATTTTAAATCAAGTCCATTCCATTTGTCTTTTTTTGACTTAATTACATCTTTTTGTAAGTATGTAAAATACTCATTTTCTATACTTTTCAAATACTTATTAATTTTTTCAGACTGTTTTTTAGACTCCCCAATTAAGTTTATAAAATTTATTTTGTAATTAGGATCTACTGCTTCCAGTTTTGGAATTAGAATGTTTCTTATTCTATTTCTTAAGTAAACATTCTTAATATTTGTTTTATCTTCCCTCCATTCTAATTTATTTTCAGTAGCAAATTTTAAAATTTGTTCTTTTGTAAAAATTAATAATGGTCTTAAAATATTGTTATTAATTTCCTTAATTCCTGTAAAAACATTTGTTTTTTTTCCTCTGTAAACGTTTATTAAAAGAGTTTCAATATTGTCATCTATATGATGAGCAGTTAAAATATGAGTAAATTTATTTTTTAAACTTAAGCTATTAAAATAATTATATCTAATTTCTCTTGCCTTTTCTTGAACTGAGTTTTTTTTAATTGATAAGTCGTAAACCATTGAATAAAAGTTTATTTTATTTTTTAGACAATAACTTTTTAAAAAAATTTCATCTAAATCACTATCAGGATTTCTTAATTTATAATTTAGATGTGCTACTGAAAAGTTTATTTTTGTTTTTCTAAGAAGTTCACACAACACGATACTATCTACTCCTCCACTAACACCAACAATAATATTGTGTTTAAGAGGTAAAATGTTCTTAATATGCTCTTTAAATTTTTTAAGCATATTTCAAATATACTATTTCAGTGATTTTATCATAGGTTCAGCCTTTAATAAACATTCATCATATTCGCTATCAGCATTTGATTTAAAAGTAATAGCACTGCCTACGCTGATATTAATTTTTTTATGCTTTTTAGAGTATATTATTGATCTAATAACAACATTAAAATCAAAATCCATGTTTGGCTTTATATATCCTACTGATCCACTGTAAAGACCTCTTTTTGTTGACTCATATTCATCAATTATTTTCATTGATTCGATTTTTGGTGCTCCAGTCATACTTCCCATTGGAAAAGTTGCCCTTATAATATGAGAAAACTTAGTATTTGGATTGATAATAGCTTTTATGCTAGAGACTAATTGGTGAACTCTTTTAAAAGTATTTAACTCATTAAGTTTTTTCACAATTACTGAACCTTTTTTTGCAATTTTTGACAAATCATTTCTGACTAGATCAACTATCATGTGGTTTTCTGACAATTCTTTTGGGCTTGATAAGAGTTTTTTAACATTTAGTTTATCTTCAGACTTACTAGCTCCTCTTTTCGCTGTCCCTTTAATTGGTTCACTAGTGATGATATTATCAATTTTCTTTAAAAACCTTTCAGGAGATGATGAAATTAAAAACAAATCTTCAATTTTTAAAAAAGTACTCATTGGTGACTTTGTATATTCATTGAGTTTATTATATGTGTTGTAAGGATCAATAGTTTTATTTTCATTAAATATGTCAAAACAAAAATTCATTTCATAACAGTCCCCTCTCATTATTCTCTCTTTAATTTTTTTTACTTTATCTATATACTCATATTTAGTGTTTCTAAAAAAAAGCTCAATATTATTTTTTTCATTTTCATTTATGTAATTAGGAATGGAAATAATTTCATTCCAATCATTTATCAATGCATCTTTGTTTATTGAAATAATAGTTGCAATATTATTTTTAATAAGCCAAATAGTTTTAGGTTGAAAAAAATATACATTTGGTAAGTCAAAGACATCAATATTGTTTTCATTTAATATTTCAATTTCATTTTTTAAATCATAAGTTAAAAAACCAAAAACCCAGTCATTTTTTTCTTTAATATAATTGTCTAGCTTGTTTAATGAATTGTTTACTGACTTAATGTTAGATAGTTTATCATAAGCAATTATAGCATCATACTTGTCAGAAAAATTATTTGAATTTAAAAGGATAAAATCGCTTTTTTTCTTTGATAATGATATAGCTTTTTTTATGAATTTGTCCTTATCAGAAAGTTTGTATGACTTTGAAAATCTTTTCAATACATAAATTTAATTAATATTAGTTTTCATTATAATCTTTTGACATTAAATTTTCACATTTTATATGGTATATTTGAAAAAAAAACAATGAATTTAACTGGTGATGCAGAAAGTTTATTAAAAAAGCTTATTTCCATAAAATCTTTTTCTTTCTATGAAGATAAAACTGCTGATTATATTCAGGACTGGTTAACGAAAAGAAATATTGTTTCAAAAAGACTTGTTAATAATGTATATGCATATAATAAATACTTTGATTCAAAGAAGCCAACTATATTATTAAATTCTCATCATGATACAGTTGAACCTAATAGTGGATATACAATTGATCCTTATAAACCTATTGTAAAAGACAAAAAACTTTATGGATTGGGAAGTAATGATGCAGGTATATCACTTAGTTGTCTAATTTTAGTTTTCACTAAGCTTTATGAAAGAAATGATTTAAAATTTAATGTTATTCTATTAGCATCTGCTGAAGAGGAAAGGTCTGGAGATAACGGGATTAAAAGCGTTATGCCATTATTGCCTGAAATTGAGCTTGCAATTATTGGGGAACCAACAAAAATGGATATTGCAATAGCAGAAAAAGGACTCATAGTATTCGATTTAATTGTTAAAGGAAAATCATCTCACGCTGCTCACAAAAACAATAACAACCCAATTGAAATATCTTCAAATATTATTCGTCAAATATCTAATTTAGAATTTTCTAAAAAATCTAAATTGTTGGGTGATGTTAAACTAACTGTTACTCAAATTAACGGTGGAGTCCAACATAATGTTATTCCTTCAGAAGTTAAAATTGTTCTTGACGCTAGAATAAATGATAAATATTCGAACTTAGAAATTTATAATTTTCTAAAAGATCAACTCGATTGTGAAGTTATTCCAAGAAACCTAGATTTAAACTCATCATCTATTTCAGAAAATCATAAAATAATAATAGCAGCAAATAATTTAAACTTCAACAAATATGGTTCTCCTACACTTTCAGATCAAGCAAAAATTAATTGCAATTCAATTAAACTAGGTCCGGGAGATTCATTGCGTTCACATACTGCAGATGAGTTTGTTTATTTAGATGAGATTAATAATGGAATTAACAAATACTTAAATCTGATTGAAGAGTATAATTCATTATTAAGTTAATTTTTATAAATTAACGAAATGAATTATTTAAGGCTTTGTTTTTTAATTTCTTTGATATTTTATTCTTGTGAAAACAAAGAAATTAAACCAAATATTATTGTCTTTATTGCTGATGATGTAAGCTGGGATGATATTGGTATTTATGGAAATAGTAAAGTTTCTACACCTAATATTGATGAATTAGGAAGCAATGGATTAGTTTTTCATAACGCATACCTTACAACAAGCTCTTGTAGTCCAAGTAGAAATTCAATATTAACTGGAAGATACCCTCACAATACAGGTGCTGCTGAACTTCATACTGAACCTCCACTAAGTATGATTTCGCTTCCTGAAATATTAAAACAAAATGGATATTACACACTACAAGCTGGTAAGTTCCATATGGGTGAATATGCTAAAAGAGGCTTTAATGAAGTTTATGATAAAAAAGAAGTTAATGGTCTAGGTGGTGAAAAATATTGGTTAACAGGAGTTAAAAAAAGACCTAAATCTAAACCTTTTTTCATGTGGTATGCTTCATATGATGCTCACAGAATATGGGGAGAAAATGAGTTTACTGGCACACATGATCCTGATAAAATTATTACTCCAGACTATCTTGTTGATGGTGCATTAACAAGACTAGACCTCGCAAATTATTACGATGAAATAACTCGATTTGACCATTACATAGGATTGGTGGTAAAAGAGTTGAAAATTCAGGGACAGTTTGATAATACAGTTATAGTAGTTATGGCGGATAATGGAAGACCTTTCCCGCATAGTAAAACAAGATTAAATGATCAAGGTATAAAAACACCATTTATCATCCATTATCCTATTATTATAAAAAACAATAGTATATCTAAATCTCTAATCAGCTCTATAGATATTGCTCCAACTATTCTTGATTTAGCAAATATTGAAATATCTGAATCTTTTCAAGGCAAAAGTTTTGTTGAGATAATCGAAAAGCCTGATTTAAAATTTAGAAACTATGTTTTTGCTGAGCATAATTGGCATGATTACGAATCATACCAAAGAATGGTTAGAAATGATAATTATTTATATATAAGAAACTCTAGAACTCAATTTCCACAGGAAGGCCCATTAGATGCAATAAATAGTCTAACATACATTGATTTAAAAAATGCCGAAAAAAACAATAATATATCACTAAAACAAGCAGAAATTTTTATTAGCCCTAGACCGCATGAAGAATTATATGATATGAATAATGATCCATATCAGTTCAATAACCTCCTTTTAAATGATAATATTCCAGATGATTTTAAAATTTTACAAAATATTTTAGATAAGTGGATATTAGATACTGGAGATACACTCCCAGAAAACATAACTAAAGATTGGTATCTCAGAGAACAGGAACCTTTTAATCAATCTTCACTTTTAAAAACAGAATACCATGAAATAAGAGGTGAAATGCCTGGAGCTTCTTCTAATGCTGTTAAAATAAACAACAAAGGTCCTTTTTAATTAAATATGAATAGGTCTATTGTCAAGAGCTGACAATGCAGCTTCTTTCATTGCTTCAGAATATGTAGGATGTGGATGACTCATAATAGAAATATCTTCACATGATGCTCTAAATTCCATTGCTGTAACTCCTTCAACAATCAAATCTGCTGCTCTTGCTCCAATAATATGTACACCTAAAATTTCATCAGATTTTTTATCAGCAATGATTTTAACAAAACCATCCAAATCAGAACTTGCTCTTGCCCTTCCTAAAGCTCTCATAGGAAACTTACCAATTTTATAATCAACTTTTTCTTCTCTAAGTTGATTTTCTGTTTTACCCACAGAGGATACTTCAGGCCAAGTATAAATAACATTTGGTATTAAATTATAATCAATGTGAGGTTTATGACCTTTTAAAATTTCAGCAACAGCAATACCCTCTTCTTCTGCTTTGTGAGCAAGCATTGGACCACTAACAACATCTCCAATTGCATAAATATTATCCGTTGATGTTTTGAAGTGTTTGTCAATTAATATTTTTCCGTTTTTATCTGTACTAATATTTAATTTTTCAAGACCTAGACCTTCGGTGTAAGCTTTTCTTCCAACAGAAACTAAGCAATAATCAGATTCAATATTAATAATTTTTCCTTCTTTATTTTTTGCTTTAATATTAATTTTTTTATTGTTTCTTTTAACTTCAAATACTTCGTGAGATAATAGAAAATTGATTTTTTGTTTTTTTAAAACTTTTAATAACTCTTTTGAAATATCATCATCCATAAATGGAGTTATTTTTTTAGAATACTCAACAACTG
>CABXUS010000005.1 GCA_902515405.1 uncultured Bacteroidota bacterium
GTTGTTTTAGAAAGAATTGATGGACATGCGTATATTGTAAATGACAATGTCCTAAACCTAGCTGGAATAAATAAAAACACTTTGGTTCGTGGAGGATTGGTCTTATTGAAAGATGATAAGCCTACGGGAGTTTTAATCGACAGCCCAATGTCTTTAGTTGATGATGTATTGCCTAACAAAACAATAAATGAAAAAATAAATGCTTTAAAAACTGCTGAACAAATCTGTTTTAGTTATGGCCTTACAACTGTTGATGATGCAGGATTAAGCCCCGAAATTATTGATATTATAAATAATCTTCATAAATCAGATGATTTAAAAATTAAGATATATGCTATGATTAGCGTATCAAAAAATAATATTAAAAAATTTCAAAAATCAGGTATATTAAAAACGGCTAAACTGAATGTTAGATCATTTAAAGTTTATGGAGATGGTGCGTTAGGTTCCAGAGGAGCAGCACTAAAAAAGCCGTATTGTGATGATCCTCATAATTATGGAATTTTAAGAACTGACATAAATGATTTAAAATACTATGCAAAAGAGATAGCTAAAATGGGATTCCAAATGAATACACATGCTATTGGAGATTCAACTGTTTCAATTCTACTTAATGAATACCAAAAAGTATTATCTGATATTAAAGATCCACGTTGGAGAATTGAGCACTCTCAAGTTATTGATTTAAATGAATTCAAATTATATAATGATAAAATTTTACCTTCAATTCAACCAACACATGCAACCAGTGATATGTATTGGGCCTATGATAGACTAGGTGAAAGAATTGAGGGTGCATATGCCTTTAAAGATTTACTTGAAAGATCAAAAAGAGTCGCTCTAGGAACTGATTTTCCAGTAGAAAAAGTTAATCCATTCCATACGTTTTATAGCTCTGTAGAAAGAAAAGACCTAGATGGATATCCAGAAAATGGTTTTCAAATGGAAAATGCGTTGACAAGAGAGGAAACACTTAAAGGCATGACAATATGGGGAGCATATTTTAATTTTGAGGAAAATGAAAAAGGTAGTATAGAAATCGGTAAATCAGCAGATTTTATAGTAATTAATCAAAATATAATGGAAATTGATGCAGATAAAATTCCTAAAACTAAAGTTTTAAAAACATTTTTAGATGGCAAACTAGTTTATCAAATTGATAACCTGTAACCTAATATAAGGTTTTGTCCTGGCATCTGGACGAGATTTGTCTCCCAGTAATATTCATCAAAAATATTATTTAAGTTCAGAAAAAACTCTCCTTTTTCATTAAAAGGTTTATAAATTATATTTGAGTCCAAAATTCTATAATTTGTTTTATCTGAACGTTCTGCATATCTAAAGACAAAATTTTGAGACAATTTTTTTGAATATTTAAAGGAAATTTTTGAGATAAAATTATGCTTTAATGAATTTAGGGAATACTTTGAAAAGCTTATATTATTGATGTATGTATCATCTTCTAAAAATGCATATCCTAATTTTAAGTTAGTAGCATTTTTAAAATTAAAAATTAAATCGGTTTCAAAACCATTGGTTTTCAAAGACCTAATATTTGTAGCTTGCCATAAATCATTCTCATTATTTTTTACGTAATCAATTATATTTTTTGACTCTCTGTTGAAAATGGCAGCTGTTAAAATAAATTTAGAGGAGTTGTATTTAAATCCAAACTCAGTTGAAACAGCACTTTCTGGTTCTAACTCAGAATTACCTATCGTTGTCCGATCACTGTAATACAAATCAGTGTATGTTGGTATTCTAAAGGTTTTCCCAAAGTTTCCATATAATTTGATCTTTTCAGAAACATTATATCCTAAATCTATTCCAGGGAATGAATTAGATGATAAATCAGAGAAGTAACTAAAAGAAATGCCTGGCGAGAGAGTTAATTTATCATTTATAAGAGAAAAAATATGATTAACATATAAGCTTGTTATTGATCTTTTATGATTACCTAAGTTATTACTAGAAATTGAAACATTTGAAAAGTCAATACCAAATCCTGTATTTCCAATTGATGATATATAATTAAAATTTACTTCAGCTGAAATTTTATTCGTTTTATGTAGGTTTCTATAAATTGATGGATTACTTCTAACATATATATATTCATCTTGATTTCTTCTCCAATATATTTTAGGTTTAATTATTAAATTTCCCGAGCTATATTTAGAGTAAATACCTATCAGACTTGTTTGTGTCTCTTCATATTGATCAGTAGCAGCTGGTGAAGCATAGAACCCATTAGCCCCGAACTTTCTATTTGATAAAGTAGCTAAAACTATTGTATTAGGGTTATTCTTAGATAAACTTGATTTTAAAAATAAATTATCTGTTTTATAATCTGTATTATATTTGTAACCATTTGATTTCTCACGAGAATAATTAATCAAACCTTTATAATTATCCTTTGATATATTGCCTCTAACAGAGTACTTAAAGTTCCCAAAAGAACCTCCAGAAATATTATTTAAAAAAGCTGAAAACTCTCCTTTTCTTGTTTTGTAAGCAGACTTAGTAACTATATTAATTGCTCCGTTAAATGCATTTTGACCAAATATTCTTGCAGCAGGTCCTTTAATTATTTCTACTCTTTCAATTAATTCAATTGGAATTAGCATATTAAGAGTGTGATGACCCGTTTGTGAATCATCCATCTTCATACCATCAAGAAGTAAAAGAGTTTGATCAAACCCCCCTCCTCTTATATATAAATCTGCTTGAACCCCACCAGCTCCTCTTCTTCTTATATCTAAGCCAACAGATTGCTGTAAAAGATCTATAATATTTGAAGCTCCACTTTTTATAATATCAGATGAACTGATAATTTCAATAGATCTAAAATTCTTTGAGAACGGTACGTTAATCTTTGAATCTGAAACTATTACTTCATCTAATTGCTGATTATTTTGAGAAAATATAGTTAATGAAAAAAAGAGCGATAATGTTAAGATATACTTCAAAAAAGTATTATTGATTAGTCAACTAATATAATAAGTTTATTTTTCTTCATTTCAATAACACCAGACTGAATTTCTAATGATGCTTCTTTATTATTTTGAACATTTAAATTTTCTGCAGAATCATTGTCAAAGCTTCCTATAAGCTTTATTTCACCTTTTTTTAAAGTAGAAACAATTGGTGCATGATTATTTAAAATTTGAAAAGAACCTTCAGATCCAGGAAGTTGTACTGAAAAAACATCTCCAGTAAATAAAGTTTTTTCAGGACTTACAATTTCTAAAAACATAATACTACTTAGCTTCAGCAATCATCTTTTCACCTGCTTCAATTGCTTCCTCAATTGTCCCCTTTAAGTTGAATGCTGACTCAGGAATGTGATCTAGTTCACCATCCATAATCATATTGAAACCTTTAATAGTATCTTTAATGTCGACTAAAACACCAGGAATACCTGTAAATTGTTCAGCAACATGAAAAGGTTGTGAAAGGAATCTTTGAACTCTTCTTGCTCTTGAAACCACTAACTTATCTTCTTCAGAAAGCTCTTCCAAACCAAGAATTGCAATTATATCTTGAAGCTCTTTATATTTTTGTAACATTTCCTTAACTCTTTGAGCACAATTATAATGGTCGTCACCCAGTATTTCAGGAGTTAATATCCTAGAAGTAGAATCTAAAGGATCAACTGCAGGATAAATACCTAACTCAGCAATCTTTCTAGATAATACTGTAGTTGCATCTAAGTGAGAAAAAGTTGTAGCTGGTGCTGGATCTGTTAAATCATCAGCAGGAACATATACTGCTTGTACTGATGTGATTGATCCTTTTTTTGTAGATGTAATTCTTTCTTGCATAGCTCCCATTTCAGTTGCAAGAGTTGGTTGATAACCAACAGCTGATGGCATTCTTCCAAGCAGTGCAGAAACCTCTGAACCAGCCTGAGTAAATCTAAATATATTATCAACAAAGAATAGAACATCTTTTCCTTGTCCATCTCCACTTCCATCTCTAAAATATTCAGCAACAGTTAAACCAGATAATGCAACTCTTGCCCTAGCTCCAGGAGGTTCATTCATTTGTCCGAAAACAAAGGTTGCTTTTGAGTTTTCTAAAGCCTTTTTATCAACTTTACTAAGATCCCAACCACCATTTTCCATGGATTCCATAAATTCTTTTCCATAGTCAATAATCCCGGATTCTAACATTTCTCTTAAAAGGTCATTTCCTTCTCTAGTTCTTTCTCCTACACCAGCAAAAACTGATAATCCTCCATGTCCTTTGGCAATGTTATTAATAAGCTCTTGAATCAATACTGTTTTTCCAACTCCTGCACCTCCAAAAAGCCCAATTTTTCCGCCTTTTGCGTATGGCTCAATTAAATCAATAACTTTAATTCCAGTAAATAATACCTCTGTTGAGGTTGATAATTGATCAAAAGGTGGTGCTTCTCTGTGAATAGGTAAACCATTTTTACCACTTTTGGGTAGATCTTCCATTCCGTCGATAGCATCTCCAATTACATTAAATAATCTACCATAAATATCCTTTCCAATTGGAATTTGTATTGGATTTCCGGTAGATAGAACTTCAGCTCCTCGTTGTAATCCATCTGTTGAATCCATGGATATAGTTCTAACGATATCTTCACCAACGTGAGATTGAACTTCTAAAACTAAGGTTGAACCATCATCTTTTGCTATTTCTAAAGAGTCATAAATATTTGGCAACTCTGCATTTGTTGAATCAAAAGTAACATCAACTACAGGACCTATAATTTGGGAAACTTTACCAACTTTTTTTGACATAATCGTGACTTTAATGTTTTACTTAATATTAGATGTGCAAATATAGTTTAAACTAATATATTTTTTTTTAAAAAGACACAAAAAAAGGCGTCAAAAAGACGCCTTTATTAACAATATCTGTTGATATGTATTACGGATTTAAAGTAAATGTAACATAATACTGACTTCCAATCATTCCAGAACCCGGCATCATCACATAATCTTTACCAGAGATGTTTGTTGCTCCAACTTTCACATTACCATTAAGCTCTGGTACTGCAAAATTCATTGCAGCATCAAATACCCAATTAGCTGGAATTTGACCAGACATAAATGTAGAGTCCCAATAATAAGAGTCTTGATATCTAGCTGATACATTGAATGCGAAATCATCACTAATTTCTGTTGAACCAAAACTAAACTTGGTTCTTATTTTTGGTGTATTAAAGAAAGTATCAAAGTTTGGGTCAATGTTAGATCTATCCATTTCATTGTAACTAAATGTAGCTCCAAAATCAAATTTATCATTGATGACTTTAGATTCAAGCCCTATATTAACACCCATTGTAGTAACAACTTCTTCTGTATTGTTATCAACACTAAAAAGTCTAAAATCACTTACAATAGCACCAGCATATAAAGGAACTGCAACCTGCTTAGAGGCAATAAAATTATTGAATTTGCTCCAGTGAGCAGCTATATCAATTGAAACTTTTTTACCGTTAAGTCTATATCCTAATTCTCTTGAAATTACATGTTGTGGCTCAACAGGATCAAGGCTTGCAGGTGTCAGTATACCATTAAGAAAGTCTTGAGCAACAAATCCACCATTCATAACCATATCTCCAGTTACAGTGTATTGACTAATGAAATCTGAACCTGTAAATGACATTTTAAATCTATCAATACTGTCAGGAGAAGATCCCATAAGTACACCAGATCCAACATCCAAACCAATATACATGTCTTGAGTTGAGGGGTTCATAAATCCTGTTTGATAAGAAAGTCTGAAGTTTTGATTTTGAGATAAAGCAATTACAGCACCTAATCTTGGAGTGAATGTTCCATCAAAATATTGACTTTTATCATACCTCATAGAACCTGTTAATTTAACAGCACCATCAAATAAATCTCTTTGAACTTGGGTATAAACACCAAGTTGTGAAAACTCTATTGGTTCATCATAGTCCGTAAATAATGATCCTCCTGAATTAAGTACATATTGTCTTGCCTGAGCACCAATTTGAAAATCGAATCCATTAACTAAATCTGACGCATTATAATTAACTTCAAAATTATTGCTCTTAGAATTATCTTTGATTGCAGCACCACCACCAGAAATTGGAGTTGTTGTTGCATTATAATAAGCTGTTTTAAAAGCATCACTTCCAGGCACTAACATGTTTTGATCAGCTTGAGATCTTGCAAATGCGTGCGCCCTGTAGTTCATCGTTGGTGTAACAAAACTATCGTACATATCTGTATCACCTAAATACAGGATACCTCCCAGCATTTGATTAACAGCAACTAATGGGTTTGGGTTAACTTGTCCAAATAAATTCAAGAAATAATTTTGTAAATAAATTCCAGCCCATCCACCTAGAATACCACCTGGCTGAGCATTAGCAATTCTACCACCTAATGCAGTTAAATCATGGGTATTACCAGAATCTTCTATACTTGTATATGCTCTTAAACTAAGATTTTTAGTTTTATATTCAAGTCTATGTTGTTGAATAATAAAGTTTTTAAGCATATTTCTATTTGTTGCATGATACATTGTATTACCTAAACCAATCTTTGAATTATAAATTAATTCAGAGTTTCCATTGAATCTATAGTGTACAGCAATATCACCTTTAAAACTTGAGGCTATGCCATCAGTTAGGTCTAATTCTGAATATCCAGTTGTTTGAAGTAATTGATCTCCAAAGAATGCCGGGGCATAAGCACCCACTAAACCAGAAACTTGAGCTGCCTGCGCAGCACCTATTAAGTTTAACTGAACAAGACCAGGTACAACCAATGATGTAAATGTATCAGTTAAATCTAAATTAGCTGCTTGGCTACCATAAACATTTACGCCAACATAATCAGGAAATGATGATGGCTCACCAAACTCCAGGGTTCCAGGAATATATCTTCCATATTCATAATTTCTATCACTTAGGTCATTTGCACCCCAATCAATACCCTCAGTATAACTAATATTTGCTTTAACAGCAATTTTATCGGAAAATGCTTTAGCAAAACGAACTCCTAAGTCGTAATAATGATTATCTCCAGAAACATCCTGTGATGTTACACCATTTGTTAAATATGCGCTTGTTCCTTCAAAATCAAAAGGGTTTTTAGTGTACATTAAAAGAATACCTTTAAAAGCATTTGCACCATATAAAGCAGATGCAGCACCTGGAAGTAACTCTACAGATTGAAGGTCTAATACACTAGCTCCAACCAAGTTACCAGCTGCAAAACTCAATCCGGGAGCTTCATTATCCATTCCATCAATCAGTTGAACAAAACCTGTATTATCAATCGTTGAGAAACCTCTTACGCTTATTGTTTGTAAGAGTAACCCTCCACTATTAATTTGAACACCTTTTAATCCGCCTAAGCTAGAATAAAAGTCAGCGCCTGTTGATTGAGCTATATCTTTATAGTCAAACCTTTCAATAGTAACTGGTGAATCAAATAATCTTTGTGGGACCCTAGATGCAGATATAACCACATCATCTAAAAGGTTTTCAGATTCTTTAAGCACTACCAATAGAACTAAATCACCTGATACAACTGAAACAGTCTCTGTTTGAAAGCCAATACTTGAAACTGAAAGTGAAAAAGGCGGGGTTTGATTTAATGTTAATGAAAAATCACCGTCGAAGTTAGCAACAGCTCCAGTTGATGAATCGAAAACAATATTAGCTCCAGGAATCGGATTATTATCTTCATCGACAACAGTTCCTGAAATATTAGTTTGTGCGGATATGACAGTACTTATTAATACTGCCATCATGGACAAAATTCTTTTCATGTTATAAAATTTAGTTTTTAGTTGTTTTATATAATCTGTAAATATAAGGGAATTTTATAAAACTATTATTTTTTGACCTCTATAATAGAGAATTTGATAAAAAAATGCTAAATAATCTATAATATGTAAAAAACAAGTCCAAGTTTAAATTGTTCTAGTTCAAGAGGAAAATTATCAACTTTCTTATTAAAAAAAGGCCTTAATGACTTATACAAACCTATGTTCCAAGTATTGTAACCAATATTCAATGTAAAGCCTAATTGATCAATATTAATTGGGATATTATCCAACTTATAAACGTCAGAGTTACTTTCATAAGTATAAGATGAAGAAATTAGTCTTGAGTATTTCAAGCCAGTATAAATTCTCCAAAATTTGTAATTGGTTGAAGATGAATTTCTCCACCTAATTTCAAAAGGGAGCTGTAATTCACTAAAATTAAAGGTGTTTTTTTTTGGAATATCTCTATTGTTTAAAAGATTAATTGTATTCGAACCATCTGATGAAAGTTTCAAATTATTATTAAAAGAATTTATCCCTAAACCAACTCCAAAGCCAAAAGCAAACTTGCCAGATTTCGAAAGAGGTATGTCTCTAATAAAGCCTAAATTAAAACTTGTAGAGAACTTATTTTCTTTAAAGCTGGTCAATTCATCCCCTAACGAATTGTAATAAACACTTACATAAAATTGATCTTCTCTATAATTATCAAAATTATTTTGTGATTTAGATATATATGCTGAAAAAAAGAATACTATTAAAAGAATATTACGCATTTATGTAGTTTAATGCTAATATAAAGGAAAAAGGTAAATCTAATTGTTCTGAGTGAAGTCCCCGATTCTAGTAGTGTAATTAATTTTAAGGGCATTAACTTTTCTAAGTTCTTGTTTAATATCAGAAATTAATCCCATTTTGGTCTCACCATCAACTTTCAAAGCGGTAGTTAATACATTTTGAAGTTCTTCTCTTTTAGATGCTCTTTCTGCTAAAATATAAGCTCCTACATCTCCTACAGTGGCAAATTTATCGTTAAGTTGAATTCTAGGTTGATTACCATATTTATCTTGATATCTTGCACTAGGTTTTCCAGCGTATATATAAATTACTCTATCTTTTTTGTCAAGCTTTTGAATTTGATCTGCTGCAGGTAATGTGTTTTGAATCATCAATGTATTATCTCTTAATACTGTTGCAACCATAAAGAAAAATAAGAGCATAAAAACAATATCAGGTAATGATGCTGTAGAAATTTTTGGTAGTTCACCACTACCCTTCTTTTTGAACTTAGACATTTTAACTTGTTTTATTAGGTTCAGCTTCAGATAACTTCATCGGATACATTAGCTTGATTACACTTAATTTTTCCTTTAATTCATCCTTAACTTTTTTATCAGTTCTTGGATCAGTATATTTTCTATCAGCTTGCACATAATCCATATTTTCCTGTGGATAAAGTCTCATGAACTCTCTATTTCTTAATTCATTATAAGCTGCCACAAGTTCATTTTGAACAGATATGTAAACTTTATAATCAGTTTCTCTATCATTTTTAAGTGAAATAATAGCCTTATCTGGGTTGTCAGATGAACTTCTGTCTTTTGAACCTTGACAATAATTGCATACTTCTTCAGCTAAACCTCCTCCATTGTCTAAAAAGGATACTGCCTCTCTTCTTAAATTCCTTAATTCCATTAACTTTTCTTCAACTAAAATCTGATTGTTCTTATTAACAACGACCGTAAATATATTTCTTTCCTTGATAATAGGTGGATCAATTATTTCTTCCATAGGCGGAAGTTTTCTATTAATACCTGAGTCAGTTTCAATTGTAGTTGTTACTAAGAAAAAAATCAAAAGCAAAAAAGCTATGTCAGCCATAGATCCTGCATTGACTTCTGGTGCAGACCTTCTTCCCATATTATTTCTTAAAGAATTTACTAACAGAAAAATATATCATAATCCCACCAGCTATTAGAGTTAATAAATAAAAAGTTCTTATACCAGCCTCAACAAGTCTTGATCCCAATGCTGAAAGCATTTTTCCATCTTGCATTGGAGTTTCAACTCCAGATGATAACACAAAAGCAACAATAAATACAAACACAAAAGAACCAATAGACATACCAGCCTTTTTTAGTCGACTTTTTTCTGAAAAAAGATTTTTTACTGAGAATACAAGAGTCATCAAAACTGTTATGGCAAAGACAAATAAAGCTAAGTTTATCATAATGGAAACAAATCCATAATTACCCTGCATAGCAGACATTTCAATATATTCATCACCTTGACCAATAATAACACCCAAGACTATTAGAGCTAATACAGCCAATAATACAACGGAAATATTTGTAATTTTTTGAATATTCATAATTATTTTTTGTATGAAACTAGAATATCAATTAGTGTTATTGAAGCATCTTCCATATCATTTACAATACCATCGATTTTAGAAACAATATAATTGTAAAAGATTTGAAGAATGATAGCAACTATTAATCCGAATACAGTTGTAAGTAAGGCAACTTTAATACCTCCAGCAACTAAAGAAGGTTGCATGTCACCAGCAGCTTGAATTTTATCAAATGCTTGGATCATACCAATTACAGTACCCATAAACCCAAGCATAGGAGCAAGAGCAATAAATAATGAAATCCATGATACATTTTTTTCTAATTGTCCCATTTGAACGCCGCCATAGGCAACAACTGCTTTTTCAGCACTTTCAACTCCTTCACCAGCTCTGTCCAGTCCTTGGAAAAAGATTGATGCAACAGGACCTGGTGTGTTTAAACAAAGTTCCTTAGCAGCCTTAACTCCTCCAGATTTTAATGCACTTTCAACATCACTTACTAATTTATCAGTATTTGTAGTAGCAAAATTTAGATATATGATTCTTTCAATTGCAATAGCCAAACCTAAGATTAAACAAGCTAATACAATACCCATAAATCCAGGGCCTCCTTCAATAAATCTATTTTTAAGCTCTTGAGTAAAACCAACAGCCTGTGGTTCCTCAACAACAGATTGCTCAACTTGCTGCATTGGTTCTGATTCTGTAGCTTCAACCATTTCTGGCTCTTGATCTTGGTCCTGATTAAATGAAGCGAAATTAACTTGTCCTATAAATAGAAATATTGAACAAATTAGTGATAATGATAATATTTTTTTCATGGTTATACTATTATAGTTTTTTTTGGAAATCTAAATATATACAAAAAAGTTAAAAACTCAAATCAATTGTAAACTGGATTTAAATGATATAAATAATTATAATTAGGTGTTATGATAGTGTCTATCTAATCATTTTCTGTTTTTTACCGTAAGTAAAAGATCTCCATAACCATTCTAATGGACCAAATCTAAATTTTTCAAGCCATGGTTTTGACCAAATAAGCTGTAACATCCAAATTAGTAATACAATAATAACTTGCATCCATCTATCTATTTGACCAAATAAACCAAATCCAAATCCAAAAAATAACGTAACACATATTAGTGATTGTGAAATATAGTTTGTCAGTGCCATGCGACCCACGGCCGCTAATCTATTTTTCAAAAAGTATAAAATATTTGAGTTTATAATTATCATAAATATTGACATGTATCCAATACTCAAGAATAAGCTTCCCCAGTAATTGAATTGTGATCCTAAGAACATTGAATATTTCCAATTCCAATCAGCATTAAAATTTTTAATTACACCAATAATTATAAGTGTAAGTCCAATTGGTAATAAAGTCAATGAAAGCTTTTTATAAAAAGTATTAGACTTTTTTGAAATAAAAAACCCCCACTTATATAACGACATACCAATAAGCATTAGTCCACTAACTCGCCAAAACCCATACAATGAAAAGAAATAATTGGTCTGCAAATATGTGGCAACAGCTGAATTATGTTGAATTTGTTGTGATAAACTTCCAGTTAGCATCCCAACTTCATAGTTAATTCTTTCAATCGCAGGAGTCCAAGATTGTGCAGTTTCAGATAGTGATTCAACTGGCCAGTAATTGATTGAACTTGCGAAAAATAAATATATTATTGATTGAATACTGAAAATAAAAAATCCTAAAATCATCTGTAATGATGGTTTTAATTTTCGTAAAGGGAAAAGAATTAAAGCACATAAAGAGTAGGTTACTAGAATATCTCCATACCAAATCAAATGTGCATGAATCAGTCCTAAAACCAATAACCAAAAGGTTCTTTTGTAATGTAATCCAGCTGATTTTCCAGTTTTTATTTCAGATCTTGATGTAACTAAAATAATTCCTGCACCAAAAAGAATTGAGAATATATTCATAAACTTCATGTCAGTAAACACATGACTTAAAATCCATACCCATTTATTAATTCCGTTTAAATCCCCGAAGGCCATAGGGTTTGAATATGCAGAGCCTGGCATTGAAAAACTTTGTATGTTCATGATCAAAATTCCCAGAATAGCAATTCCTCTTATGATGTCTAAAGATTGAATCCTTTCATTTATTACAGTTGGTGATAATATTGAAGCCATCTATTTTATATTTAGCACATACTCATTCTTTAATTTATAATAGAAAATTTAATATAACTCTAATGTATAATTATAAATTAAATAACAACAAAATAATTAGAAAACTCTAATATATCAAATGATGCTGTATTTTATTGAAAATAATATGACTGATTATTTTCTGATTTATGAAATATTGGGTGAGGTAGGGATATTTCAAAATAAGTTTCAAAGGGATGTTAGCTCAAGTCTAAAACAGATTAGTAGTGCTATTCATTCAATAAATAACAATTTAGAAAGGATTAACAGTAAATTAAATTATCAAAATTTAGTTTTAACATACAATACTATACAACTGCACAATATTAAAAAGTCATTGAAGCATTAATTTTTGTCAATTATAAGTTAAAATATGGGTTAGCAGAGAGGAAGGGATTCGAACCCTCGATACGCTATTAACATATACACGCTTTCCAAGCGTGCGCCTTAAGCCACTCGGCCACCTCTCTAATTTCGCCAAAAATAGTTTTATTTATTAAAATTAAAAACATCATTAGCATTCAATGATGTTTGATAGATTATTTCTTCACTTTTAAGATTATATATCTCAGATAGTTTATCAATAACATACATAATATAAGAGCTTTCATTTCTTTTTCCTCGAAAAGGTGCTGGCGACAAGTACGGTGCATCGGTTTCCAATACAATATTTTTTATGTTTATTTTATTTAAAAACTTATCTAAACCTCCATTTTTAAATGTAACTACACCACCTATACCAATTTTAAAATTCAAATCAGCTAATTTATTAGCATCATCAAAGGTTCCAGTAAAACAATGTAAAATTCCCCTTAATTTATCACAATTATATTTTAATAAAATTTCATAAATATCATCAAAAGCCTCTCTGCAATGAATAACAACTGGGAGATCAAGTTCAAGAGCCAGCTCTATTTGCTTTTGAAAAGCTATTTTTTGATTATCAAAAAATGAAAGATCCCAATGCTTATCTAAACCAATTTCACCAATTGCTACATAATTGTTTGTTTTTAAATTTTCTTTTACAATTTTTAATTCCTTTTCATATTCATTATTGACATAAACAGGATGGAGGCCAGCCATTAAAAAAATATTTGAAGGATATTTACTGTAAGCTTTAATCATCCTTTTGTTATATTTTGAGCTTATCGAAGGAAAAACAAATTTTTTAACTCCACATTTAAAGGATCTTTCCATTACTTCATCAAAATCATCTTCAAATTGTTCTAAATATAAATGAGTATGTGTATCAATTATCTCCATTGGCTTAAAGTTATTACATTAGTTGAAAATTATAATTTGAAATTAAATGCATTTTTAAAACATAGTGAATACTCATCTGTTAAGTTACAGAGATTAAAAACTAATCACATACAAATTGAAGCTAAAATTAATGGAGTTAAGGGAGTTTTTATCCTTGATACTGGAGCTTCAAATTCATGCGTAGATATAAAACTTGGAGGTTTTTTTAAAATACAATCCAGTGAAAGTTCTGAAAAGGCATCCAGTGCAACATCTGAAATCTCTAATACATTAATATCAAAAAATAACAATATAAAAATTGGAAAATGGAATAATAAAAAGTTTCAAATAGTATTATTTGATATGTCTTATATTAATAAAACATTAATAGAGCAAGGTTCAGAAAATGTTTCTGGTATTATTGGATCTGACTTATTAAAAAAGGGAAAAGGAATAATAGACTATTCCAGTAATAGGTTGTTTTTAAAAAATTAAATTTCTAATGACTTTTTGATATCATTATCCATAAGGCCTTCAGTAGGATTTTCCAACAATTCCTTTATTTTTAGTAGAAAGCCAACTGATTCCTTACCGTCAATTATTCTATGATCATAGCTTAGTGCAAGGTACATCATAGGATGAATTTCAACTTTTCCTTCAACTGCAATAGGTCTTTCAATTATATTATGCATTCCTAGTATAGCAGATTGAGGTGGATTTAAAATTGGGGTCGAGAGCATCGATCCAAAAACACCACCATTTGAAATGGTAAATGTTCCGCCAGACATATCCTCAACTGTAATTAATCCATCACGAGCCCGAATCGCAAGTCTTTTAATTTCTTTTTCAATTCCAGAAAAAGTAAGTTTTTGTGCATCCCTTACAACTGGAACCATTAATCCTTTTGGACCAGAAACTGCTATGCTTATATCATAAAAATCAAATTTTATTTGTTGATCACCATCAATCATAGAATGAACATCAGGAAAATCTTTTAAAGCACAAACAACTGCTTTAGAAAAAAAACTCATAAAGCCCAGGCTTACATCATGCCTTGATTTAAAAGTCTCTTTATATTTTTTTCTAATTTCAAAAATTGGAGTCATATTAACTTCGTTGAATGTAGTTAACATAGCTGTTTGATTTTTTACAGCTACTAATCTTTGTGAAACTTTTCTTCTTAGAAGTGACATTTTTGAAGATTCTACTTTTCTGTTTTTTGATATACTATCTACATCAACTTTAGGTAAGGCTTTTAATGCATCCTCTTTTGAAATTCTTCCATTTTTACCAGACCCAATTACATCTTCAGATTTAATTCCTTTTTCATCCAAAATTTTTCTAGCAGCTGGCGAAGGAGATCCTGAAGCAAAAGTTATGTCTTTTTCAATATTAACTAGAGTATCTTTTTTTGAATCCTTAACAATTTCAATTTTTGTGTTTTCTTCATTAGTCTTTTTTGATGTTTTTTTTCCGGATGTGTCTATTAAACAAACTATATTACCAACAAGTACTGTATCTCCTTCTTCAGCTTTAAGGGTTATTATTCCACTTTCTTGGGCAGGTAAATCTAATGTAGCTTTATCTGAATCTACTTCAGCAATCGTTTGATCCTTTTCTACATAATCTCCATCCTTAACAAGCCACTGTGCAATTTCAACTTCTGAAATTGATTCACCAGGGGATGGAACAGGCATCTCAACAATCATCTATATATGTTTTTAATTTTAAATTTAACACTTTTAATTTTTTAATTTGAGATAGTTGCAGCATTAATTTCTTGATCACTTTTTAGTACAATAAATGATGATATTGCGTTGTAAGCATTTTTATTATTATACCCTGGTGTTCCTAAAAAGTCATTTACCCATGGTTCAAAATAATATTCAAATTCTAAATTACTACTTGAAATATCACTATCAAATTTATCAATCCTAACAGGCACAATCATCCCAGGACACCAGCCTGCCCTATCAGGCGACCAATTACCACCTTGGTTTTTTATTGGATTAGAAGCACAACCAATTGGTCCCATATAATGATTAAACTTATTAGTATTATTTATTTTTATTTTATGTGTTCTAAAACACCATTCTGCGCATGCCCTTCCATTACTGTCAGCAGGCGTAGCGTGACCCCATCCAGAAATAATAGTTCTAAAATGAGCGCTTTTTATATTTGCTCCAATAGAAATAGATTTTTTTAAATCAAATTTTGTCTCATCAAGTTGTGTATTTCCATTTTCACCACCATATGGCACACCTCCTAATGAATTATTATTAAATTGGATAACTGGGCTTATTTGGTAATATTTATAGTCTGGGTTTCCATCCAAAAAATCAAACTCTAAAGAAATAACCCATCCACTAGCTACCCATGTTTCAGCAAATATTTTTAATTCAACATTTCCAGTAAGAATTGTTTTAAAATCAGTAACATCAACTTCCAATCCTCTATCTAATACTGAATTTCCAACTCCATATGGTGTAATATGTCTAGCCATTTCAAACCACTGATTAGTGTCTTGATTTTTAACAAGTATGTTTGCATAACGATCCCATGGGTCACATCCGCCAGATGGGCACTCTAACCTTACAAACATTTTAATTCTTTCAATATTGGAATTATCAGTATGAAGATCAAACTTTTTTGAGGCAGACTGGCTATATCCAGATCCCCAGGCTAATCTTTGTTTGCTAAAAGCAGGGTAATTATATATAAGCTGAATTCCCTCTTCAGGAATTACAACATCAGAGGAAGATTCATCAACTCCGCAACTTATTGTAATAAATAAAAAAATAAAAAATTTAAACTTTAAATCCATCTATCTACTTTTTTACAATAGTTTTCAAAATTTTCGCCAAATTTTTTTCTCATTTCATATTCTTCAGGCTCAATTTGAAATTTATTTATATAAAATATAAAAGAGGGTATAATAATACAACCTATTAAGCTTAATTTATAAAATGTAAAAGAAATAATTAAAAATAACATTCCTAGATACATTGGGTTTCTAGTAATTCTATAAATACCAGTAATTACTAATGAAGAAGTCTTGGATGGTTTAGTTGGGTCTACTGTAGTCTTAGTTTTTGCAAACTTAAACAGTGCAAAAGCAATTATTATTAAACCAATTACTAAAAATAGTATTGAAATATAAGTATTCCAATCTTCAAAAAAATTAAATTCTCTTTCAAAAAAATATATAATTAAAATACATAACAGTGTTATTATTGGGGGAGGTACTTTTGTTTCTAGATTTAGTTTCATTTTTAACTTAGTTTTTAATATCTATAATAATTTGGTTTAAATGGTCCTTCTATTTTTACTCCAATATAACTTGCTTGTTCGTCAGATAATTCATCAAGTTCAACTCCTAATTTATTAAGATGAAGTTTTGCAACCTTTTCATCCAAATGTTTAGGCAACATATAGACTTCATTTTTATAATTTTTACTGTTAAACCATAATTCAATTTGAGCTAAAACTTGGTTAGTAAAAGAATTACTCATAACAAAACTAGGGTGACCAGTAGCACATCCCAAATTTACAAGCCTTCCTTCCGCAAGAACAATTATTTCTTTGTTATCAAAACTGTAAAGATCAACTTGAGGCTTAATTTCAATTTTAGAACTTCCATAGTTTTTATTTAACCATGACATATCAATTTCATTATCAAAATGACCAATATTGCAAACAATGGTTTTATCCTTCATTAATCTAAAATGTTTTTCCTTGATAATGTCTTTGTTCCCTGTTGCAGTAACAACAATATCAGCATTTGAAATTATACTTTTCATTCTTTTTACCTCAAATCCATCCATTGCAGCTTGCAAAGCACAAATAGGATCAATTTCACAAACAGTGACAATTGCACCAGCTCCAGAGAAAGATGCTACAGTTCCTTTACCCACATCTCCGTATCCAGCTACAACAACTCTTTTTCCGGCTATCATAATATCGGTAGCTCTTCTAATTGCATCAACAGCACTTTCTTTACATCCATATTTATTATCAAATTTAGATTTAGTTACAGAATCATTTATATTAATTGCTGGGATAGGCAGTGTTCCTTTTTTCATTCTTTCATAAAGCCTATGAACACCTGTTGTTGTCTCCTCAGACAAGCCCTTAATATTATTAACTAATTCAGGATATTTATCTAGAACTAAATTTGTTAAATCTCCTCCATCATCCAAAATCATATTTAAGGGGTTTTTATTCTCTCCAAAAAATAAGGTTTGTTCAATACACCAATTAAATTCATCTTCATTCATACCTTTCCAAGCATAAACAGAAATACCTGATGCTGCTATTGCTGCTGCTGCATGATCCTGAGTTGAAAAAATATTACAAGAACTCCATGTAACATCAGCTCCTAATTCTACTAAAGTTTCTATTAATACTGCGGTTTGAATAGTCATATGTAAACAACCCGCTATTCTAGCTCCACTTAAAGGTTTTTTGCCCTTATACTCATCTCTTAATGACATAAGACCAGGCATTTCAGCTTCTGCAAGATTTATTTCTTTTCTACCCCACTCAGCAAGAGAGATATCCTTTACTTTATATTTTAAATAACGCTTTTTATTACTCATTAATTTATAATTTAAAATTTTTAATTATTTCTTGAACAAAATCTAATTTTTCCCATGTAAAAAGTTCAACTTCTATTGTTTTTATTTTACCAGAAACTGACTTAAATGTCTTATTAACTATTTTGTTTTTTCTTCCCATATGTCCATATGCAGCTGTTTCAAAATAAATAGGGTTTCTTAATTTTAACCTTTTTTCAATATGGTATGGTCTCATATCAAATATTTCTTCAATTTTTTTTGAAATTTCACTATCAGATAAATTAATTTTTGAAGTACCAAAAGTATTAACAAAAATAGCTGTTGGTTTTGCAACTCCGATTGCATAGCTTACTTGAACCATACATTCGTCCGCAACACCCGCAGCAACTAGATTTTTTGCTATATGCCTGGTTGCATAAGCAGCACTTCTGTCTACTTTACTAGGATCTTTACCTGAAAATGCTCCACCACCATGTGCGCCTTTCCCACCATAAGTATCTACAATTATTTTTCTTCCAGTTAAGCCAGTATCCCCATGAGGACCACCAATAACAAATTTCCCTGTAGGGTTAATATGATATTGTATTTGTTTGTTGAAATACTGCTTATATTTTGGATATTTTTTTATTATTCTTGGAATTAATATAGATATTAAATCCGATTTTATCTTCGATAACATCAAATCTTCTTTATCAAAATCATCATGTTGTGTTGAAATTACTATTGAAACTATTTTTTCTGGTTTATTATCCTTTGAATACTGAATAGTAACTTGAGATTTTGAATCAGGCCTAAGATATTTAATATCTTTTTTTTCTCTTCTTAATTCCGCTAATTCTATAAGTAATTTATGAGACAAATCTAAGGTCAAAGGCATAAAATCTTCTGTTTCATTACAAGCATATCCAAACATGATACCTTGATCGCCAGCCCCTTGATCTTCAATGATTTTTTTTTCAACTCCTTGGCTAATATCAGGAGATTGTTTGTGAATATATGATAATATTCCACATGAATTACCATCAAATAAATATTCACTTTTATCATATCCAATCTTATTAATCACCTCTCTTGCAATTGATTGAATATTTAAATAAACTTTTGAATTGACTTCACCAGCCAAAATAACTTGTCCAGTAGTAACCAGAGTCTCACAAGCTACTTTAGAATTTTTATCAAAAGCTAAAAAATTGTCAATTAATGCATCACTAATTTGATCCGCAATCTTATCGGGATGTCCCTCACTAACTGACTCTGAAGTAAATAAATAACTCATTATTTCATGTTATTTTTTGACTTATCAAAAACATACTCAATAACTTCATTATGTCTTTTTTCAAATCTAGCTTTACTTCCTGAAGCTGGTGAACCATAAAATCTTCTTGATGCAACTCTAAAATTCTTCGCATCTTCAAAGTGCATAAGTAAATGACCCCAAGCGCCCATATTTCTAGGTTCTTCTTGTGCCCACACTATCTCATCATAGGAATAGCTTTCAATTATATTATTAATTTCTTTTACAGGTAATGGAAATAATTGCTCAATTCTAACAATAGCTACATCTAAAATTTTATTTACTCTTTTAAAATGTAGAAGATCATAATAAAATTTACCACTACAAAAGACTAAAGATTTTATGTTTTTTTCTTTATCCTTATCATCTATTACAGCTGAAAATTTACCATTAATTAGATCACTAGTTTTTGAAATTACTTTTGGATGCCTTAGTAAACTTTTTGGAGTTAATAACACAAGAGGTTTTCTAAATTTTGTTGAGAGCTGCCTTCTGAGAATATGAAATAAATTTGAGGGAGTTGTACAATTTGCAACATACATATTATCCTTAGCACATAATTGTAAATATCTCTCTAATCTTGCTGAAGAATGTTCAGCACCTTGCCCTTCATATCCGTGAGGCAACATTAAAATCAATCCATTTTGAAGTTTCCACTTATCTTCTGCCGAAGATAAATACTGGTCAATCATGATTTGAGCTCCATTGCTAAAATCTCCAAATTGTGCTTCCCATATTGTTAAAGTATTTGGAGCTGCCAATGCATATCCATACTCAAAACCCATAACCCCATACTCAGATAATGAAGAATTAAATATTTGAAATGAACCTTGATCTTTTTTAATATTATTTAATGGTATGTATTCCTTTTCTGTGTTTTCTGTTTTTAAAATAGCATGACGATGAGAAAACGTACCCCTTTCAACATCTTGGCCTGAAATCCTTATGTTATAATTCTCATTTAACAAAGTTCCATATGCTAGAAGCTCAGCAATTGCCCAATCTATTTTATCTTGTTCAAAAAACATTTTATTTCTTTCATTCATCAAGCGAACAACTTTTTTTAGATATAACTCGGGGTTTTCAAGCTTAAAAATATTTTTTGCAACCTTATTAATATCTTGTTGATTTACAGATGTTAAAAAATTCTTAAGCATATCTTTTTTCTTAACCCTAGAAAGTCCTTTCCACTCATGTTTCATAAAAGGAGTTATAACAACATTTTTTTCCTTCTTAGAGTTTGAAAGGTCATCGTCTAAATCCTTACCATAATCAATTTCTATTTTTTTAATTTCATTTTTATCAATAATTTTTTCTTTTAAAAGTTGGCTTGAATATATTTCTTTGACGGTTGGGTGACTTGAAATAGATTTATATAATTTTGGTTGTGTAAATCGTGGTTCATCTCCTTCGTTATGACCATACTTCCTATAACCTAATAAATCAATAAAAACATCTCTTTCATATTTCATTCTATATTCTACAGCAAAATTAGCAGCGTGAACTACAGCTTCTACATCATCAGCATTTACATGAAGGATAGGACAAAGATTTGCTTTACCAACATCGGTACAATAAGTAGAAGATCTTGCATCTATATAATTTGTAGTAAAACCAATTTGATTATTTACAACAATATGTATAGTACCTGATGTTTTATATCCCTTTAATCTTTCCATTTGGATTACTTCATAAACTACCCCTTGTCCTGAAATTGCGGCATCACCATGTATTATTACTGGTAATACATTTTTGGGAATATCTTTATGATATTTATCTTGTTTTGCCCTAGAAATACCCTGAACTATTGGTCCAACAGATTCAAGGTGAGATGGGTTTGGGGCTAGATTCATATATACATTAAGTCCAGTGTCATACCTTATTTTAGAAGTCCATCCAAGATGATATTTTACATCCCCATCAAAAATTTGCTCTTCATAATCTTTTCCATCAAATTCATTGAAAATTTCTTTTGCAGGTTTTCCAAAAATATTTGAAAGCGTATTAAGTCTTCCCCTATGTGCCATTCCAACTACAAATTCTTTCACACCCATAACAGCAGCATTTTCAAAAATTGAATCTAAAGCGGGTATTAGACTTTCCCCACCCTCTAGAGAAAATCTCTTTTGACCAACATATTTTTTTTGTAAAAATTGCTCAAAACTAGTTGCTTGAACTAATTTTTTTAAAATATGTTTTTTTTGCGTATTTGAAAAATTAGGTCTATTGCTATTTTTATTAAGCCATTTCTGAATCCATTCAATTCTTTCAGGTGTTCTAATATACATGTACTCAGTTCCAATAGAATCACAATAAATTCTTTCAAGATGAATTAAAATATTGGAAAGTGAGGTATTTCCAATACCAATTATTTCACCAGCATTAAATTTTAATTCTAAATCATCTTTTGAAAGTTCAAAGTTTTCTAAATCAAGAGTAGGAACATATTTTCTTCTTTCTCTTACAGGGTTTGTTTTGGTAAATAAATGACCACGAGTTCGATATGCATTTATAAGTTTAATAACCTTAAATTCTTTTAAAATATTTTCTGGTATTTGATTTTCTTTTTCGGAAGCTTTATCGATTCCAAATTCAAAACCTTGAAAAAATGCACGCCAAGTTGGCTCAACTGAATCTGGATTAATTAGATATTTATCGTATAATTCAGCAAAATAAGCTGTATGAGCAGTATTTAAAAATGAATAGGGATCCATAAATACTTTATCTGCATAAAATTACAACTAATCTATAATTTAAAATAGAATATTTTAAATTATCTACCATAATCATCACTTAGTCTAACAATATCATTTTCATCAGAGGGGTTTGAACTATCAGTATGCTGCCAAATCTCTGCAATTACTGCAAAATCATCTAACCCCACAAGTCTATGTCTTTCTCCTTCTTTTAATTTGATTTGGTCACCAGTAATCAAATTTTTTAAAGGTTTTTCATTATTATCAAGACTCTTTGAAATTCCAACTTCTCCTTTAAAAACTTTCCATATTTCAGCTCTTCTATTATGATATTGCCATGATAGTTTTGAATTGGGGTTTACAATCAAAATTTTTGGACTAAGTTTCCCCCCAATTTTTAGAGTTTCTACATTAATTCCATTAAAAAAGGTGTTTGCAAAATCCTGAGCTTGAGATTCATCGATTACTAAAAATCCTCCCCAAGGCCTATCAAAATCCTTTGAAATTATTTCAAAGCCTAACTCTATAATCTCACCCTCAATTTCAGTTAAATAATTCATATTTTAAAGTTATCTAAATTTTAACAAAAAAGTCTTGAATTAAGTATTATTTCAATGTATTTTTAAATAGATGTTTGCTCTAATAGATTGTAATAATTTTTATGTCTCCTGTGAAAGAGTTTTCAATCCACAACTCGATAAAAAACCTGTTGTAGTTTTATCTAATAATGATGGATGTGCAATATCCAGAAGTAATGAAGCAAAAGCTCTTGGCATACCAATGGGAGCACCAGCTTTTAAATACGAAAAGGTATTTCGAAAAAATAATATTCAAGTATTTTCTTCAAATTTTCCACTATATGGCGATATGAGCAGTAGAGTTATGAGTATACTTTCGAAATTCAGTCCAAATATTGAAATATACAGTATTGATGAGGCTTTTTTAAAATTTGAAGGATTTGAAAATTATGATTTAGAATCCTACTGCCAAAATATAAAAGATATGGTATTTAAATGGACAGGAATACCGATAAGTATAGGAATTGCACCAACAAAAGCACTAGCAAAAGTTTCCAATCGAATCTCTAAAAAATTTCCAAATAAAACAAAAGGAGTTTATTTAATGAACTCAGAAGAAAAAAGAATTAAAGCTTTAAAATGGCTGAAAATTCAAGATGTTTGGGGTATTGGTTTTAGACACTATGAAAGGCTAAAAAAATATAAAGTAAATAATGCATATGATTTTATTTTATTGCCAGATAATTGGGTTAGAAAAAAAATGAGTGTGGTAGGTTTAAGGTTAAAAAAAGAATTAGAAGGAAAATCTGTGTTGGATTTAGAAGAAGTTAAATCTCCAAAAAAAGCAATTGCTACAACTAGAAGTTTTGAAGGTACAATAACTGATTATGAAAAAATAAAAGAACGAATATCAACTTTTGCTGTTTGCTGTGCTGAAAAACTGAGAGCTCAAAATAGTAACTGTAATTCTATATATGTGTTTGTAAAAAGTAATAAATTTCAAAAAAATAAAACTCAATACAGGAATGGAATATTAATGACTATCCCCTACTCTACAAATTCAAATATCGTAATTAGTAAGTATGCAATTGAAGGATTACAGAAAATATTTAAAAAAGGGATTAATTATAAAAAAGTAGGAGCTATAGTAATGGGGTTAGATTCATCAGGTAGTCATCAACTCAGTCTATTTGAGAATGAAAATCCAAAACATAAATATCTGATGAAAACTATAGACTATATTCAAAAAACAGAGGGACAAAGTAAAATTAAGCTCGCCTCTCAAGACTTAAGAAAAAGATGGAAGATGAAACAAGAAAAATTAAGTCCAAATTATACATGCAAGATAGACCAAATCATAAAGGTGAAATGAAACAAGAAAAATTAACTTTTTTAAAGCCAGGAAAGGGAAATTCATTAGGGCAATGGCTAATAGAGCAAGGAATATCCGCGGGATTTCCTTCTCCAGCTGATGACTTCAAAGAAATAAGAATTAGCTTAGATAAGGAGCTTGTAAAAAATAAAGAGGCTACATTTTATGCTAAGGTAAGTGGAGATTCAATGATTGATGCGGGGCTAGATGATGGGGACTTACTGGTAATCGATAGATCATTAGATCCTAAAAATGGGAAAATAGCAATTTGTTTTATTGATAGAGAATTTACAGTAAAAAGAATAAAAAAAGAAAGAAATAAACTGTACTTAATGCCAGAAAATAAAAAATATAAGCCGATTGAATTAAAAGAAGAAAATGAACTGATTATATGGGGAATTGTAGAGTATGTAATTAAGAAAGTTTAACTCTGTTCATACATCATTTAATAATCTTTATAATCTCCTGAAGTGACATTACTTATCCATTCTTGATTTTTTAAAATTATAACCTTAGATAGTATAATTTATTTGGTTTTAAAAATAGATCTAAAGGCATAAAAACAAAAACAAAAACAAGATTTTAAAAGACTTAAGTGTTCAATATTTCTGTAAATAAACCATTGTCTTAGTGCTTTTTTTATTTTATTTCTAGAAATTGAATTTGGTGTGATTCTATATTTAGTAAGAGGTAATGAAATTACATGAGCTTTCTCATCAGTGTTCTTTAATAATTTTAACCAAAATGCGTAATCTTGGCCTGTTCTGATAGATGGAATATTCATTAGACCATTAAATTTTGATTTATTTAACATTACTGTGGAACAACCAAGAGTTGCTTTTTTTAAAAGCATATCTTCATAAGAAAAAGCACCCTTCTGCGAAGTGTCAACACTTTTACCTGTAAAATTTCCATTTTTATCTATTATATCATATCCTGAAAAACTAAAAGCAATTTTATTACTTTTCATGAAAAACAATTGTTTTTCAAGTTTTTCTTTAACCCAAATATCGTCACTATCTAGAAAAGCTAAATAGGTATACTTACTCTCTATAATAGCAGTATTTCGTGTAAATGCGGCACCTTTATTTTCTGTGTTTTTTATTAATTTTATTCTACTATCTAAAGAAATAAAAGATTCTATAATACTTGCTGTGTTATCATATGAAAAATCGTCTACTAAAATTAATTCCCACTTTTCATAGGTTTGATTTAAAACAGATTGAATAGTTTCTTCAATATATTCCGCAGAATTATAAGAAGGTGTAATAATTGATATGTAATCATTTTTCATTAATTATAGATTTTTTAGGACTCAATGTTGAATTTAATAAATAATTAAATCTTTGTAAGATATAACTTTATACTACTTTAAGAATATCCTTATTTGAGTAAAAACCTAATTTACTCATAAGGATTTTGGGAATAACAACTTCAGTTGAGCCATCTAGACAATGTGCTGCCCACCACGAAAAAGTACTAGGAGCACAAAATAATTTTTTAGCAGACACTAAATGTTTAAAGTCATCTATTGCTGTTTCCGACTTTATTATCTTGGTATTTTTTATATCAATAAAAAAACTGGTTGCTTCTTCAACACTATCTGTAACAATTAAAATTTCACTTTTTTCGTGTCTTAAAAATTTCTTAATATCCGTATAATATCTTTCATATTTCAATGCCCAAACTGAGTCTCCTCTCCTGTAATGAACAACTGTATAATCAGGAAAATACGAATATCTTGTTCTTAAGACTAGCCCTAAATCTAAAAGCTCTTTTTTATACTCTTTTAAAAAACTCTTATATTGAAAATAACTAAAGATATTTTTTGAACAATTGACTGAAAATTTATTTTTTGAGTTATAAAAAGCAACTCTTTTTAAATTTAATTTAAAGAATTTACTAAAGGCTAGTAAAAATAAATTAAATAGATCAGATAGAATTGAGTTTTTAAGAATAGATTCTTGATTAATTAAATCTAAATAAATAGGTTCATGAATTTTCCACTTTAGAAACTTTGTAATAATATTATTTTCTGTTAATGTAGTTTTAAACATAACCGATTCACCATTTTTAATCAAGATATTATAAGCCAATATTTGAAATAATGTGTTTCCAAAGCCTCCCATTAACCAAATTTTTTTCATTTTTTATAATTTTAAAAGTTATGTTTTAAGGTATTATGATGATTAATATTTTGGTTATATTAAAATTAAAAGTAAAAATCTAGAATCAATGAGATCTCCACTAACCATAGAATTAAGAAATAGAAAAATTAGAAGTTGTTTTTCAAATAATTTAAGATTAGGATTATTTAACATATTATATATTTTTAATAGGAGAATATAAACAATGCCTAACCCAAAAATACCTAATTCTGAGATAAGTTCTAGAAATAAATTGTGTGGATACTCAGACATATAAAAATCATTTGATTCAATTATCTGTGTTGCAGGGACATAATTACCGAAACCAACTCCAAATGGGTTTTCTAAAAAAACTCTAATAGCCATTCTCCATCTTTCAATTCTGCCAATACTTGATGTTGCATCTAATAAATCAACCGAAAATATAGAAGATAACCTTGGTCCTAATATTTCAATTATAATCTCAAAAGACACAATCGATAAGCAAAGTATTAAAATGCCAATTAAAAAAGTTTTAAAACTAAAATCTGAAATATATTTATATAAAACAGATACTATTAAAAAAATAAATGGTCCTTTAGAACCAGCCTTAATAATCAACAATAAAGAAAAGATAGCAAGAATCCATTTGAGAATATTATTTTTTATAAAGTTAAAACATAAAATAAGGAATACACATATCCATCTTGAGAATACAATTGGCCCACCTCCAAGGATTGCCATACGCTCAGAATCAATATTGAATTGAGATATACCAAAAATAAAGAATACTGAGCAAGCAAAAAATAAAGCATAATAAAAATTTTTGTCTAAACCATTTACATACTTATAAAAAACAATTGGCGCTAATACCAAAAATAAATACATTATTTTGTTAAACGAATAATTATCAGTTTCATTAAATCCGTAATGAATAAATAGTATTGAAGAATATATAGTTGTTACAATTAGCAACAAGAAAAAAAAAGAAAAATTTTTATTAATTTTTTTCTTGCTGAGGACATAAAAAAAAGCAAAAAATGTAGGAATAAGATTTATAAATATTATAAAATTAAAGCCATAAATTGATAATCTTGAATCGTATATTCTTCCAACCATTATTAAGGAAATAATAGAAAATGCCCATATTAAACTGAAAAAATTTTTGGTTAAGTATGAAGAGTTTGAGTAAGTTTTATTTAATCTATCCAAAATTATTGTTTCAATAATCTTTTACAAAATATAAAACCATGATGAAATAATAAAATATAAAACTAAATATTAAAGGTATCGAGTCTAAGAACTTATAACTTAATTTATTAGCTAATTTGGCTTGAAACGATAAATCAAAATAACCTAAAATTAGAATTGGGATTATTAGAAATAATGATAGTTTTAATGGGCCTTGAAGTTGGAATGTGTAATCATAAAAAAATACATTATTTGGAGTAAACAGTATTAATATGAAAATTCCTATGAAGAAAATTGTTGAAAATAGCCAATATATTTTTTTCATTTTTTTACTTAATGTAAAAGTTTGAATTTGTTGTTTTATTAATTGACTATTTAAATTTTTACTAAAAACAGTATAAAAAGTTAATACAATAAGCATTGAATAATTAATCAAAGCCATTTGATTTATAAAAAAAAGGGAGGAAAAAATTCTAATTATTAAAACAAAAAAAAGAACATTATTGACGGAAATAAATCTAGCAACGGATTTTTTTATAAAATCAGGTTTTAAACTATAGTTTAAAAACTTAATTTCGATATCTTTCCAAACAAAAAAAAGAATCAAAACTATATTAAAAATTATAGAAATTAACCTTGAATAAATTAAACCAATAACACCATAATCAATTAAAACAAATGTTAAGACTAAATAAACTAGACCATTTAAAAATGCTACTATTAAAAATTCTTTTCTTTTATCTAAATAAATTAATATTGAATATAAAATTGAATTGATGATTAAAGGAATTGTAACAATTGATATTACAATCATTAAATGAATCTTATCATTCGAATCAAATAATATGTAGTTATAAAAAAAAAGAATTAAAGGTATAATTAGAATAGATATAATTATTTGAAAATTCAACTTAATTACTACACCTTTTTTTTCTAACCAAATTGGAAACGCTATAGAATTTATAATGGAAGTATCGGAAAAAAAAATTAAAATACTTAATATAGCTATAAGTGAAAAATAAAAACTTATTTCATAAGAATAACCAAATTCAGAGAGTATTAGTAACTCTCTAATAATTCCAAATAGTTTTGCGAATATAGTCCCTAAAACTAAGTATTTAAATCCTCTCAAATTTTTGATTGATTTTATTAGAGATTATTATTTTTATAAAATTATTAACCAATAATTCTTTTAAGATAATTAAGTTCTTTAGTTAAATCCGTGTGAGAATTTCCCACAAAAAGACCACTATCGTGAAGTTTATCTGCATTATCTAAATTATTATGTATTGAATAATTAAAATATTTCATAACTTGATTTCTAGTAAAGTTTCCAGTAACTATAGGTCTACAATCAATATTATTATTGCCAAGTAATTTAATAATACTTTTTCTGCTTATTGATTTATCATTAATTATTAATGAAAAACCAAACCATGAGCTTTCACCTATTTCTTTTTGAATTATAAATCGATCATCATTTTTAAATAATTTAATAAAAACTTGTGCGTTTTCTCTCCTCATATCAATGAAACTAGGAAGTTTTTTTAATTGTTCAATACCTATAGCTCCAGACATTTCAAGTGGTCTTACATTATATCCAGGTAAAACAAAACGAAAGGATTCTTCAAACCACTCATCTGACTTATTTGAAACATGGTTTTTATCAGGTAAATTTCTTGTCCAACCATGCGCTCTTAGACATAATAATATGTGGTAGTATTCCTCATCATCAGTTAAAACCATACCACCTTCCATAGTTGCTATATGATGAGAAAAAAATGAACTAAATGTTCCCATCAGACCAAAAGTTCCAGTAAATTTCCCGTCTAATTTCGCCCCCATTGACTCACAATTATCTTCGATTATAACTATGTCTTTATCCTTAATTAAACCATTAATAATGTTAAAATCATTAGAATTCCCTAGAAGATTAACAACCATTATCCCTTTTGTTTTAGAATTAATAGCACTTTCTAAATCAACTAAATTGTAATTAAGTGTATCAATATCAATATCTACGAATTTTAAATTTAAACCATATTGTTGGAGTGGAAAATATGTAGTTGACCATGAAACTGCTGGAACGATAATTTCATCACCTAACTTTAGTTTAGGGTTTTTTGAAAAAAATAAAGATGCAACCATTAATAAATTTGCAGTAGAACCTGAACTACACATAACACCATATTTAGATCCAAAAAATGATGCAAACTGTTTTTCATATTCCTCAACTTTAGGACCCATTGAAAATTTATCTGTATAAATAACTTCTTGAATAGCATTAATTTCTTCTTTACCCCACGTAGATGTTGCTAATTTATATTCCATAATTCTCTAAATAATATTTATATGTTTTTGTTAATCCTTCCTTAAGAGTATGCTTCGGTTTCCATCCCATTTTAACTTGTTTTTTTATCGAACATTGTTTTCTTTTCATTCCAGATGGCTTAGTAAGATCAAAAACAAAATCGCCACTATAACCAACTATGGAAGAAATTTCGTTGTAATAGTCTAAAATTGAATAATCAATTCCAAGACCAACGTTTGTGTAATAGTCAAGAGAATTATAGTTATTTAAGCTATGATTAATAAAATCAGCTAAATCTTCGGCATACATAAATTCTCTTCTTGAAGTTCCATCTCCCCATATTTCAGCATTTTCTTCCCTTAGTTTAGCTAAATGAAGTTTTCTAATAACAGCAGGAATCATATGAGAATTTTCGGGATCAAATTTATCCCACATTCCGTAAAGATTACATGGGATTATAGTCTTATAATCAAAATTAAACTCTTTTTTAGCATATTCACATAACTTTGCTACTGTGATTTTAGCAATTGCATATCCTTCATTAGTTGGCTCTAAAACTCCAGTCAAAATATCTTCTTCTTCTAGCTCTCTTTCAAAATCCTTAGGATACATACAAGAACTTCCTAAATTTATTAATTTCTTAATATTATCAGCAATTGCAGCTTCAATTACATTAGACCCCATTATTAAATTTCGGCTTAAAAAAGAATATGGATATTTTATATTAGCCTGAATACCACCAACTAAACCAGCACAATGGATGATAGCATCTGGTTTTTTTAATTTAAAATAATGTTTAACTGCAATGTTATCCAATAAATTTAAATCTGAGCTAGTTGGATAAAACAATTTATGATTAGTGTTTTTTTTTAAAAAGTGAACCAGGTTTTTTCCAACCATACCACTTCCTCCAGTAATTAATATTTTCATTATTCGAAATAATTATTGATTTTGAATCCACCTTCAAATAGATACTTGTCCTTAGTCATTAGTTTTAGGTCAGATTTCATCATATCATTTACTAATTCCTCCAATTCTATTTCAGGTATCCAACCTAATTTTTCTTTAGCCTTTGTAGCATCACCAATTAAGAGATCAACTTCTGTAGGACGGAAGTATTTTGGGTCAATGCTTAATACTTCCCTTCCAATTTCTATTTGAAATTTTGGATTTGAACATAATTTTATTCTAGCTAGTTCATCCAGACCACTTCCCTCAAATTCCAATTCTACACCAATATGTTTGAACGCCATTATTACAAAATCGCGAATAGTGGTAGTCCTTCCTGTAGCAATTACCCAATCTTCAGCTTTTTCGGCTTGAAGAATCATCCACATCATTCTTATGTGGTCCTTTGCATGACCCCAATCTCTTTTGGAATCAAGATTTCCTAAGTAGATTTTATCCTGAAGCCCTAGGGCAATTCTTGAAACTGCTCTTGTAATTTTTCTAGTTACAAATGTTTCACCTCGGATTGGAGATTCATGATTAAAAAGTATCCCATTTGAAGCAAAAATTCCATAAGCCTCTCTATAATTTACTGTAATCCAATAGGCATACATTTTTGCGACGGCATAAGGAGATCTTGGATAAAAAGGGGTTGTCTCCTTTTGGGGGATTTCTTGAACTAGACCATATAACTCCGAGGTTGATGCTTGATAGATCTTAGTCTTTTTCTCAAGTCCTAATAATCGAATAGCTTCGAGTAATCTCAAAGTTCCAATACCATCTACGTCAGCTACATACTCAGGCATATCAAATGAAACACGAACATGAGACATTGCAGCAAGATTATAAATCTCATCGGGTTGGATTTCCTTTATTAATCTTATAAGATTAGTACTATCTGTCATGTCTCCATAATGGAGAATGAATTTTTGATCTTCAATATGTGGATCCTCATACAGGTGATCAATTCGATCAGTATTAAATAAGGAAGTTCTTCGTTTTAAACCATGAACGGTGTACCCCTTTTTTAGTAAAAATTCAGAAAGATAAGCTCCATCTTGACCTGTAACCCCTGTTATAAATGCTACTTTTTTCATTTTAAATATTTTTTATTTACCAATTCTATAATATTCTAAACCCTTATTATTTAAATCGTAAGCTATATATTGATTACGTCCATCAAAAATAACCGGAGTTTTCAATTGTGTTTTTATCTCTTCAAAATCAGGCGATCGAAACTCTTTCCATTCGGTGAGCAGTACTAGTGCATCTGAATCTTTTAAAACATCATATTTCGAGGCCACATACGTTATGTTTTTAATTCCTTTTAGGTAATGCTCTTTAGCTTCATCAATCGCCTTCGGATCATAGGTTTTTATTTTGGCACCTCGTTTCACTAGTTCTTTTATTACATAGATAGCTGGTGCTTCTCTCATATCATCAGTTCCTGGCTTGAATGCCAAGCCCCAAATACCAAAAGTAAAACCCTTTAGGTCTTCTCCAAATCGATTAATAATTTTTTGGGCAACTACAAATTTTTGGGCATCGTTTACTTCTTCAACTGCTATGATTAATTTTGCATGATAATCGTGTTCTTTAGCAATTTTTGTTAATGCTTTTACATCCTTTGGAAAACAAGAACCTCCATAGCCTGCACCAGGATAAATGAAACTATAACCAATACGCTGGTCCGAACCAATACCGATTCGTACTAGATTGGCATCAGCTCCTACCTTTTCACAGATATTGGCAATTTCGTTTATAAATGATATTTTAGTTGCTAGCATTGCATTGGCAGCATACTTGGTCATCTCAGCAGAACGAATATCCATGATAATAAAGCGGTCATGAGATCTAAAAAAGGGTGAGTATAATTCTTTCATTTTTTTAGATGCTGTCTCAGAATCTACTCCAATAACCACACGATCTGGCTTCATGAAATCTGCAATAGCAGCTCCCTCTTTTAAAAATTCAGGATTAGAAACCACATCAAACTCTAAATCAGAATTTCGTATATCTAACTCTTTTTGAATGGTCGCCTTTACCTTATCTGCAGTCCCAATAGGAACGGTTGACTTGTCAACAACAATCAATCTTTTTTGCATCGACTGACCTATCGATTTTGCTACAGCTAATACATATTGTAGGTCTGCAGACCCATCATTTCCCATGGGAGTTCCAACGGCTATAAATGCTATTTCAGAATTGTGCAGAGCTTTATCTAATTCTGTTGTAAAAAACAAGTTTTTATTTTCTACATTTTTTAAAACCATAGTCTCTAAACCTGGTTCAAATATTGAAATAATTCCTTGGTTTAGTTTTTCAATTTTAACGGGGTCTATATCAACACAAGTAACTCTGTTTCCCATTTCTGCAAAACAGGTTCCTGAAACGAGCCCAACATATCCAGATCCTACAACAGTAATATTCATTTATTTTTTTCTTTATTACCGACGGTAGTCATGTTAATTTTTTTTTTATAACTCACAGATCTTCCCTCTTTTAACTCCCAATCTTTCTCTGGTCTTACTTTTAGGTTCGTAGCCCAGCCACCCGCAACGGAATTTAATTCAATATTGTTTTTTTTAGAAAAAGATAAAAGTGCATTGACATCTTTAGGAAAACATGTTCCTCCATATCCAAGCTTTCCGTCATGCCCAGGAACATTTAAATGACTGTCACCTATTCTTCCATCAGAGACAAAACCTCTTAGCGCATCTTCCCAATTCGCTCCAATTTTATCACATAAGAGTCTAAACTCATTCATGATACTCACTTTTGTCGCAAAAAAAGTGTTGTTCATGTATTTAGTAAGCTCAGCTGTTTTTGAATCCGTTTGAATTATATTTTTAATTTTAAATCTTTGATTAAATAAGGTTTTTGCTTTTTCAGTTAATTTGGACTGCCCACCTAAAATAATTCTGGATTGAGTAAGCATGTCTAACTTCGCCGTTCTTTCAGTTAAAAATTCTGGAGAAAAAATAATTTTAAAGTTTGAGTATTTTTTAGATAATTTTTCTGTAGTTCCAGGTAAAACAGTAGATTTTAGTATATATACTGGCTTATTAGTTGCATTCTCAAAAGCATTTTCAACATATGACAAATCTTGAGAACCATCCTTAAACATAGGGGTTGGGACGCAAATAAATACAAAATTACAATTATGTACAGACTGTAAATCATCCACAGTCTTCAAAGGATTTGTATCGTATACATAAATATGGGAAACTGAGGAAAAAGCAAATGAAATAGCTTCACCCACGAAACCATTTCCAATAATACCTACTTTATATTTTTTCATTTAAATATCAATTAATCTTAGCTTATATAATGGATTCACAATTTTTTTAAAATATTTTTAAAAATAATTTAAGCTTCAAAAATAGTTAATGACTTTCGTTTTAAAAGCTTATTTGAAACAAAAAAATCAATTTTTTTCATCATATATTTTTAAAAAAAGTTAAAACTTTTTCAACTATTTTAGTTTGGCTAGAATTTTCAATCTCAGAGTGAATTGGTAGAGAAAAAACTGAATTACAAAGGCGCTCAATATTATCAATTTCAAAATTTAGTTCAACAAAGTTTGAAAAAGCTTCTTGTTTGTACAAAGGAACTGGATAGTATATCATTGCAGGTATTGCATTATTTGAAAGATAATCAATTATACTATTTCTCAATTTTTTTTCAATTTTTAAAGTATATTGATGAAAAACATGGTTTGAATTTGAAGACCTGTAAGGTGTTACTAATTCATTTATATTCTTAAATGAATCATCATATATATCAGCCATTTTTAATCTGTTTAAATTATATTGATCTAAATATTTCAGTTTAATATTCAAAATTGCTGCCTGGATTGAATCGAGTCTAGAATTACAACCCGTTAGTTTATGATAGTATTTTTTATTTTGACCATGATTTGCAATCATTTTCATTTTTAAAAAAAGTTCTTCATTATTTGTAAAAATTGCTCCTCCATCTCCATAGCATCCCAAATTTTTAGATGGAAAGAAAGATGTAGTTCCTATATCACCAATAGTACCAGTTTTTTTTGTTTCACCATTAGAAAATTTATAATTACAACCAATAGCTTGAGCATTATCCTCAATTACAAACAAATTATATTTTTTAGCGAGAGTAATAATCTCCTCCATATCAGCTGATTGACCAAAAAGGTGAACAGGTACAATTGCTTTTGTCTTTGAATTAATTAATGGTTCAATGTGTTTAGCTTTTATATTAAAAGATTCATAATCTACATTTGCCATCACTGGTTTTAATCCTAAAAGAGCTATAACCTCTGCAGTTGCAACATAGGTAAATGAAGGACATATAACTTCATCTCCTGGCTCTAATTCACAGGCCATTAAAGCAATCTGCAACGCATCAGTTCCATTTCCACAAGGAATAACATGATTACATCCCATGTAATTTTTTAAATTTTCCTGAAATTCTTGAACTTTTGGACCATTAATAAATTTAGTAGATTGAATTGTCTGTAATACTTCATTGTCAATTTCATTTTTTATTTTTAGATATTGACTTTTTAAGTCAACCATTTGTATATCACTCATAATTACAGTCTAGAGTTTAACTTATCTTTTTTGAAAAATACTTTTAAATCAAACACAACTAAGTTTTCGTTTTTTTCAAAGCTTTTAAATCAAGCTAACTAAATTTTAAATGTTTAACTGCCAAAATAATCCCAGGTTTGTATTTTAAAAAATTACATTTTGTTGCTGCAGAGTAACCAACAAATCCTTGACCTACTATTACTGTATTCATTAATTAAATTTAATTATTCTTACGATTTTTTACTAATTCTTATGAGAAAAACATGACATTAATAAAAAGCTTCGCTAGATGAACCACAAAGATTCAATAAAATTATTTATAAAAAAAATCAATTAATTACTAAAAACTAATAATTTATCAATTTTTATTTTTGAGCTAGACGAAGATATAATAACAACTTTTTTATTTAACAAATTAGATAATCTAATCTCCAAATCTGATATGTAATCAAGATTTAAATTATTTCCAGTAATTAAAACATCTATTTGATCGGTGTATATCCCATTTGCAAAATCACCAAGTAAAAAAATTTCTCTAACTGAACCCATTCTTTCTAAAACTGTTGAAACCAAATCTTCTATACCTAAATATTTTTTTACAATATTTTGAAGATCGTAAAAAAGTGGATGATTTTTATTTGCTTGATATACAACTTTGTTTTGAACAGTTTTTTTTATCAAAAAATTGGCTTTTGTTAAATTATTTAATTCCTTTCTAACTGAATTTGTTGACTCGGAAAATTCATCAGCCAGTTGATTTAAATATCCTGTATTAGCTATATTTACAAAAAACTTAATTAATAGCTTTTGTCTTGTTTGAGATTTAATTATACTTTCAATCATTAATCAAGTAATAAAAGTACTAAAAAAACGTATTGAAAACAACATTAATTACTGGTTGTGCTGGATTTATTGGATCTCACTTAACAGATTTTTTATTGAAAAAAAAACATAAAATTATTGGAATAGATAATTTATTGACTGGAGATGAGAGGAATTTACATCATTTAAAAGATAATAAAGACTTTAAATTTATAAAGCATGATGTATGTAAAAATCTTGAGATTGATTATGATATAGATTATATCCTACATTTTGCCTCTACAGCAAGCCCAACTGATTATTTAAAATATCCGATTAGAACATTGCAAATTGGTTCAATTGGTACTGAGCAGATTCTAAAATTAGCCTTAAAGAAAAATGCTACTGTTTTGGTTGCATCAACTTCCGAAGTTTATGGAGATCCACTTGAACATCCTCAAAAAGAGACCTATTTTGGAAATGTAAACCCAATTGGACCAAGAGGAGTTTATGATGAAGCTAAAAGATATCTGGAAGCAATAACAATGGCTTACCATTCGAAAATGAATCTTGATTGTAAGATTGTAAGAATTTTTAACACATATGGGCCTAGAATGAGGGTGGGTGATGGTAGGGCAATTCCAAATTTTATAAATCAAATTATTAATAATAATGATATTACAATTTACGGAGATGGATCACAAACAAGATCTTTTTGCTATATTGATGATACAATAAAGGGTATATATAAAGTTTTAAAATCAAATTATAATTTACCTATAAATATTGGAAATCCTGATGAATATTCAATAAATGAACTTGTAAATATTTTAAAAAAACTTATACCAAATTCATGTAATACTATTTACTTTGATTTACCAGAAAATGACCCTAAAGTGAGAAAACCAAATATTTCTTTAGCCAAAAAAATTATTAAATGGGAGCCTAATTATAATCTAATTGATGGATTAAATAGTACAATAAATTATTTTTTAAAATTAGACAAGTAATCAAAGTTTATTAATTTCAGTAAACAACCAATCCATCCGATTACTAATCCAATCTTCTAAATATGACTGTTCATCTTCAAAGGAGTTTCCAATAAAATAATTTGGCCAGATATATTTTCCTAAAAGATTCCAAACGGATTCGTTATTAATTCTTGATTGCTTAATCAGATTAGAATATCTCTCAACTTTTTCTAATAACATATATTTATTAATGTAAAAATAGTTATATCTTAATTTTACTTTGTCAATAAATTTTTCATCCTCAAAGAGTCTTTCAATCCATAAGCTATTTTTTACCCAGAAACCATCAATTTTTTCATTATTGTTATAGTTTATGTTTCCAAAAGCAATATCAAAGTCCCACAAAGGACCCATCTTTAATTTTTCACCTGAAACATAGTTCATATAAACACTACTAAAAAAAATTGCATCATTATTTTTTGCAATTTCATTTATAATATACCAGTCAACAAAAGAATCAACATCTAAATATTTTGAGTATCCTAAAATGGGGTCTTTAAAATTATCACCATAAAGTATATTTTCTGTTTTATTTATATACGACTCTATCTCTTTAAGCTCATCAGACCCCCAAGCTAAGTCTGGGTCTTTTACTACAAATAACAATCTTTTATTAGTCCAAAAAGCAATATCATCACTATCGATTCTATCGAGCTGGTCAACCTCGATTAGAAATCCTTCATCACCAATTTTTACTCGATTATCTTTTCCAGTTTCAACCTTTTCCATAAATTGATATAGACCTTTATCCTTACCATTAATTTTAACTTCTGCAAAATGAAATGCAGTTGTAAAATCCAAAATACTCATGTAACCCAATTCACATGCAATTGCATTCCTAATCATAGTTTTATCTGAATAATTAGCCAGCATTAACCACTTTTTATCCTCAGGCATGTCAAATAAACTATACTTTTCATCAAATTTAAATTGGTAGGATTTTTTTGGAAAATTCCATGTAGAATTTCCTCTTCCTCTAATTTTAATTGGAGATGAAAAACTCTCAAATTCATAATCTTTTGGAAAAAAATCAAAAGTCCCAGTAATATATTCATCTTTGGAAATTATATCTTGAAAGTCTTCGGTTTGGATATTTATTTTAGGGAGTTCTTTTACAATTTGATTACAACAGTTTAATTCTTCAGCGTTACAACTTAATAAAATTGGTAATATTATATAAATAAATTTATGTTTCATTTTTAACAAATAAATAAAAAATATTTAACATATAATAATGTACTTTTGATGTTTAATGAAAATAGTTTTAACATTATTTCTACTGATATTATTAGGTTGTTCATATCCAGAAATTAGCTCTGACAAACTTGCATATCAAAATAATTTTGAAAATAATGATTTATCCGATATTGATGGTGGAAATCTATCTTCATTTAATAACACAACTGTTTTAGGCGATTACAATAATGATGGGTTCACTATACACTTAAATGATGTTGGCAAGCATGATTATATATTTATTTCATTTGATCTTTATATTCATGGCTCTTGGGATGGTAATTTTAATGGTAATTCTGATTCAAGTAGAGTTCCGGACAAATGGATTATGGAATTGAACCCAGAAATGAATGTTCATAATGATTTCTCTTACAATAAGTTTGAAACAACTTTTTCTAATAGCGCTTGTTTTGGAAATTATTGTTTAAAACAATCTTATCCTCAAAATTATCCTTTTTCTAATAATCCAAAAACTGGGTCTCTTAATACAGATTTACCTAGAAAATGCTTTGGATTTTTTGGGGGACCATCCACAACATTATACAAAATTGAAAAGGGTTTTAGGAGTTCTGGTAATGCAGTTGTTATAAGATTTTACGATCAACTTTGGCAACCAAATGCTATTGATAAAGATGGTATAAGTAAGGAAAAGTGTGATGAAAGTTGGTCAATTGATAATATTTCTATAAGGGTTATAAAATACGAATGAAAAGTTTTTTTTATTTAATATTTACTTTTAATATAATTATTAGTTTAAATGGGCAAGTAGTTAACTTGAACGAAAGTTCTATTATAGAAGATATAAGAGATCAATTACTGATAGGTAATATAAATTCAAATATTACTTTTAGTAGTCAGCCAATAAGCTTAGAAAATTTTGACTCAAATGAATTAAAAAAACTGAAATTAAATAAATATGCTCCATCAATTTTTAAATATTTAAATGGTAAGATTGATTTCAAAATACTTCCAGTTGATTATAATTTAGAATTCAGTTCTAATCATCCTTATAATAGGAATAATGGTACAATGATTCCTAACAAAGGTTTTCAACACATTCTTAGTTTAGGACTTTACGCAAAAATTGGACCCCTTTATATTACAATAAAACCTGAGCATCATTATGCAGAAAATAAAAGTTTTGATGGATTTTGGGATAAACACAGGGATATTATTTGGGAGAGAAGATACATATTGTGGAATAGAATTGATTTGCCAGAAAGACATGGAAACATTAGACATAATGAAACACATATTGGTCAATCAAGCATAAGACTTAATTTTAAAAACCTAAGCCTTGGTATTTCAAATGAAAACCTATGGTGGGGACCATCAATGCGCAATAGTATTATGTTAAGTAATAATGCAAGAGGATTTAAACATATAAGTTTTAATACTATTAAACCAATCGAAACAAAAATTGGAGATTTTGAATGGCAACTAATTTCTGCAAGATTGGAAAATTCAGGATATAAGCCATCTGGATTTGACAGAAAAAGTGCAGGATTCCCTATATACATTCCAAAAATTAATCAATCAGGTGAAACTGATGATTGGAGATATATGCAAGCTTTATTGCTTTCATACTCACCTAAATGGATTGAAGGGTTAAATTTTGGCTATATAAGGTGGGTACAATTTTATAGTGCGTTGGTTGAAGGAAGATATTGGTGGATGAGTGGTAACACTAATTATTTTCCAGTTTTTTCTAATTTATTTCGAAAGAATGATATTAACCCGTCTCATGAGGCTCAAACTGATCAAGCCGCTGGATTATTTCTTAGATGGTTATGGGCGGATTCAAATACAGAAATCTACACTGAGTACCACTTCAATGATTCAAAAGTAAATTTAAGAGATCTTTTGTTAGATTCGAGACATGCTAGAGCTTTTACAATAGGATTTCAAAAATTTTTCAAAAAAAGTTCATTAAAACTAAACTTTGAATGGACTCAAATGGAACAAACTGGGGGAAGAATTTTAAGAGATGCTGGGTCATGGTATGCGCATCATTTTGTATATGATGGTTTTACCAATAAAGGAGAGGTTATTGGTTCGAGTATTGGACCTGGAAGCAATTCACAATATATTTCAATAACAAAACTCAAAGAAAAATTTAAGTTAAGTTTAGGCTTAGAAATTATTCATCATGATAATGATTTTTATTACTTATCCTTTGAAAATTCAAAAGATTTTAGGAGATACTGGAAAGACTATAATTTTAATTTAAAATACCAAAGGAGGCTTAAAAATATACAATTTTCATTGGATATGTTTTATATAAGAAGTTTAAATTATCAGTGGGGATTGGAAGAAAGTGCTACAAATTATTATATTCCAGGGATTGATAAAAATAATTTTCATTCTAGTTTAAAATTAACTTATTTTATTCCCTTCATTAAGTCATAAAAAACCAAACAGTATTGTTCAGTTATATAATCCCAATTATATTTCTTTGAAATTGTATAAGAACTATTTTTTAATGGATTATAGGTTTTTTCAAAAGAGTTTATTGAATTTAAAATTGATATAGAATTTTTTTTAAAAAAAGTAGATTTTTTATTTTCAAGCATTTCTCTATTAAAAGAGGTATCCAATGCAATTATCTCACAATTCAAATCCAAAGCATTAATCATTGTAGGATTTGTACCTCCAAATTCATGTCCATGTATATATCCAAAACAATTTTTATATAATTGAGTTAAACTTTCTTGACAATTTATATATCCTGTCAAAATAATTTTATCACTAGCCATTGATTTAATCATTTTGGCATAAATGTCTTCGTATGGAACATCCCCAACTATAACTAACTTTTGTTTCGATTTTGACTTTAAAAAACTCTTACAAATTAAATTTGAGTTGTTATCAGGTATTAATCTCCCGACAATTAAATAATAACTTTTTTCCTCCAGATTATATTTTTTGAGTATTGTTTTATCTTTAGTATTAGTCATTGTAGATCCATAAGCAATTACTGTAGAATCTTTTTTAAATCTTTTTTTATAAATCTCATTCATTTTGAATGAATCTGTTATTATTTTATCAAAAAAAATTGTCGACAACTTAGATGCAAATGAAAAATACATTGAGCCAAGGCCTTTCCACTTTGGCCTAAGCCATTCTAATCCATCTACATTAATACAAGTTTTTTTTTGTAAAATTTTTGTCAGAATTCCAAATGGTCCATTAGCAGAATTAACAACTAGGATAACATCAAAATTTGAGAAACATATATGAATAAATGAGAATAATGAATTTAGAATTTGTGATAAAAATTTTGTTTCAATTGATGGTGTGTATATTAATTCAATTCCATTAACATGTCTTGGTTTGTTTATAAATAGTGCTCTGTGACAATACACTCTCACGTTATGCCCTTTTTTAACTAATCTTTCACTAAGCTCCTTCACTAATGTTTCATATCCTGAGTATACATATGGATAGCCTCTTGAGCCTATAATTGCTATTTTTAATTTTTTACTCAATTGTTTTAAAGATTTTTATTTTAAATTTTTTAATAGAAAACTTTCAATATTATAAGAAAATGTATCATCAATATTTCTTTTTTGAAGTTTTTATTTTTTATATAATTTAAAAATTTTTAATTGATTCATCAATCAAATCATCATTAATTATTAAGCCATTTTAGCACTTATTTGATATTTCATATCCTCTGCCAAGATTATTTGTAATTATTGGTGTTTTAAATTGAAAAACTTCAAAAATAACAAAAGCTTTTATTATCTAGATATTTAAAAATTTAATTTAAGTTAACTTTATATGATTTTGAAAAATGTTAAAACATTCATAATTGAGTTATTATTTGATAAGCATATTAGCTTTATACCTAATCTTGATAATAATTTTTTTTGGGAAAATCTTGTCAAGATAGGTTCAAATCAAGTTATAATTCCTGCAATATACTTTAAATTAAAAGAAAGGAATCTTTTAAATAAAATCCCTCTTGAATTAAAAAAATATCTTAATGAAATATATACTTTCAATAATGAAAGAAACAAAAATATTTTAATTGAAATCAATAAAATTGAAAAGGAATTAAAAAAAAATAAAATAGATTTTGTTTTTTTAAAAGGATCTTCACTATTAAAAACAATTTATAAGAAAAATATTGGAATTAGAATGATGCATGATATTGATATCCTAATTAAAAAAAACCAAATCATTAAAGCAAAAAAAAAACTAAATAATCTTAATTATAAAGATAGAGGATTTGAAAATAAAATAGTTAAAAATCTACACTTACCAATTCTTATAAATAAAGATAAGAACATTGGTGTTGAAATACATTATGAATTAACTAAGGAAAATTCATTTTTTGATTATAATAAAATATTTGAAAATAATAATCTAAACATATTAAGCATAAATGAGAATTTATATCATATTATATTAAACTTAGAAAAAATTGACCATGGATCTTTACTTGGGACAATCAACTTAAGAACAAAATTTGATTTTTTTAATTTAAATAAATTAAAAAATGATTTTAGTTTTAATAGAAATATTTATACCAAGAGATTTAAAACTAAAGTTGATTATTTAAATATTTACGATGAATTACGAGTTAAAAATTTATACTATTACTACTTAGTTTTCAATAAAACAATTCCAGGAAAAATTTCAACAATTATATTAAAATTTTTTATCAATTTAAAACTAATTTTTATGCAAGTTTTAGAACTTATTATTAACTCCCAATACAGGAAAAATATTTTAAAAAAAATAAAATATAAAGCTGGAAAATAAAATATTTGGAAAAGTTGATATTATAAATTATTTAATTTAAAGTAAAAAACCTTAATAGTATCTAATAAAATATCTATAATAAAAAATTATTTTTCTAAATCAAAAGTTTAGTAAACATAAGGATATTATATTGAGCCTGTGATAGAAATTTTTAATTTACTCTACAATTGTATTTAAGATTTTTTTTCTAAACTCAAGAAAAGAAAATTTTTTACAAATATAATCAAAAGCTAATTTAACATTTTCTTCTTGAAGCCTTTGTTTATTTATGTAATCCAATATTGTTTCAGCAGAATTTTGGATTAGATTATTTTCAATAATTAATCCATTTTTTCCGTTATTTAAAATTTCATAAGCACCACCAAGATTATTAGTTATAACTGGTGTTCCGCTTTGTATTGCCTCAAAAATAACTGTTGGAAATGGATCAGGAGATATTGGCGTATGTATAAAAAAGTTGGATTTAGTTAAAATAGTAGTAATATCTTCTCTAAAACCAATAAATGTAATTCTATCATCTAATCCCCTGTCTTTAATATTCAATTTTAATTGACATAAATATTTTTCATAATGAGTTAATGTATCTCCAACAATTTGTAAATGAATTTTATTATTTTTTTTACATAAAACATCAAATAATCTAATTAATAATTCATGACCTTTATATGGAATTATTCTAGATACGGATGTGAATATTATTTTCTTCTGATCAAGGTTTTTTTGCTTTATCTTTTTATAATTAAATCCATTATTAATAGTATTTACTTTAAATTCTTTTAAACCTGTTTTTATCCAAAAATCAGTAACAGATTTTGAAACACAGATAATATTTCTAGAGAAATTATTTAAAAAAGTGGTAATAAATTTTGCATAAATATAATTACTGTTAGGTATTTCATGAATATGATGGATTGAAGGTTTCCCAACAAATTTGGCTGCAATTGATGGACTTATTACTGTAGATGTATTTGTGTATACTAAATCAATTTGATTTTTTTTTAAAAAGCGTTTAATATAAAGTGATGATTTTATTATAAAATAAAGACGGTTTATCAACCCAAAAATATTAAAGTATTTTTTTCTAAAAACTCCAAGGTTAATAATTTTAAGATTTGTTTTTTTTATTATTTCATTATTATTTAATGGACCCTCATTTGGTAATAATAAATAAATATCATATCCATTTTTAATAAAAATATCTATAGTAGAAATTAAAACTTTACTAGCTCCGTAATTATCATTTGAACTATGCGCTATTAATATTTTTTTAATAGTGTTTTTCAAATCCTTTAATAAAGTTTTTTTGATTAAATAACTTAGCTCTTTTATTTCCTTTAGAAACAAGGCTTCCAAAAAGAATTTTATTCTTTATAATTAATTTCAACTTATTGTACAAATCATTATAATTTTGCTTTTTAAAATAAATTACAGAGTCTCCCCCAATCTCTTCAAATATTTTAATATCTGAACATATAACTGGAATTTGAGCCCTCATAGCTTCTATCAATGGTATTCCAAATCCTTCATCAATTGATGGAAAAACATAACAGAGAGCATTATTATAATAATTAATAGCTTGTTTTTTATTTATATATCCAGGCATAGTTATGGATAATGTTAAATTATTTTTTGAAATATATCTTTTAATCTCTTTGTAGATTTGCTTATTACCATTGAAATTTTTTGACCCTGCGAGTACTAATTTTAGATTTGAGCTAGTATTATCTTTAAATAATTTAAATGCTTTGACAAGAGTCAGTAAATCTTTTCTCTTTTCAAATGTTCCAATATGTAAAATATAATCCTTTGAACTGTTTTTTTTATTATCATAATAAATTCTTTCAGAACTTTGATATAAATAAGTAATTTTTTTATTGTGAAAAATATTTTTCAAACCGAGTTTTGAATAACTACTTGTCGTTACAATCTCAGCATTTCTTAATAACCCAAGTTGTATAAGCCTAATGAAATAATTACGCCATAAGATTGGATAGTTTTTAGAATATTTCCAAAAAAAGTTATCGTGAATAACTACTATTTTTTTACATCTTGAAAAAATTGGAGCAACATAATCAGGACAAATTAAAATATCTGCTGAACTGGAAAGTAATTTTACAGGTAATATTATTTGTTTCCAAATAAGATATCTGATTTGAAAAATCCATCTTATAAATCTGTATTTAGAATTAATAAAAAACTGTTTATTTTTTAACTTATCTATATCATGAGAAAAGATATACTCCACATCACTTCTTCCAAATTTCTTTGATGCAGTAACTAATTCTTCAATATATGTTTTTATACCTGAAAGTGCAGTGATATAATAAAAAACATCAATATATACTTTTATTTTTTTCAAATTTAATTTCTGTATATCTTGATTCAATATATCCAGCAAAAAACCAAGTAGTTAAAGATACGAAAAGGTATAGTTCTGCGTTAGAAGTTAATAAAGGCAGTAATAATCCAAACTTTGTACATGCAACAATAAATGATATATGTTTATCAAGATTTGATGTCTTTAAATAAACTTGGGAACTTCTTCTGATTATAAAATATAAAATTGAGGCGTATAGAATAATAGATAAAAGTCCCATTTGAACTCCAAATATCAAAAATTGATTTTCACCTCCAACCTTTATTGTTTGATCAACCCCACTTGCGTTTCCACTCATAGCTAATCCTATTCCAAATGGATTTTCTAGAATAGATAAAGTACCTTCAATCCATTCAACTAAGTGTCCTAATGAAGACGTATTTTCAAATTTTATAGTATCAACTATAAGATATCTTATTTCATCTGATCCAAATGAAACTAAACTTAAAGTTGATAACAGAAATGCTGCAATAATAAAAAATAAAATTTTATAATTTTTATTTAATATTAACCCAAATAAAATAATTCCAACACATGCAACAATAGCTCCTCTTGAAAATGAAAAAAAGAAAGCAGAAGTAACCATAAAAAGCAAAAAGTAATTAATGTTCCTTTTATTATTCCAAAAATTAAAAATTAATAATGAAGTCAATAATAACAATGAGGCTGATAACTCCAATGGGTCTGCAAAAAAAGCTGCATATCTAGGAGATGAGCCTTGTGATTCAAATGACCAACTCAAACCATAGTTTCCTTGGGAATCAATTTCATTAATAATAGTATTATAATTTGAAAAATCAATTATAGTGTGAAAGTGTGTGGATAAAATAAATTCAAAGCATAAAAAAAATGTAAATGATAAAATCAAATACTTAAGTGTTTTTTTAATTGTATTAAAAAATACTTGATCAATTTTTATATTCCTTCCAATCAAATAAGTTATTGAAATTATATATAAGTTTTTTGCATAGATCAGTTTGGAAAAAATATCTGCCTCTCCTAAAGGAATTAAAGCATATATGGTTACAAGAAAAGTAAAGAATAAAATTAACTTATCTACTAATGAAAATTTAAATAATCTTTTAAATAAATGGGTATTTTTTCCAAAAAGGAATATCATAAAAGCATATATAAATATTAGGTCTTTAGATAACTTAATTATTGTAACAATAATTTCACTATCAAATATCTTAAATGCTTGAGATTGAAGAGTTGTATAAATCGGAAGACAAGTACATATATATATAATTATATATTCAATTTTTCCTCTAGATATCTTATCAATTGTGTATATAAAAATTATAAAATAAAAAATAATAAATAAAAGACCAATTAATATCATTTTTTAATTTTAAAAGCATCCATAACCCCATTTAAAACCATTTTAAATTTTTTAAACCTTAATCTAAATAAAAAATATATTAAATAAGATGATATTTTAATTAACTGATATATAAAAACTCCAATTATATTAAATGATTTTGAATGTTTTTTTAAAAGTAAAATATGATTTCGAATATTCAGATAATGGACATATGGTGATAAATTTCCTTCGCCTTGATAAATAGATTTTGATGAAGATGACTCAAAGTGTTGTAAATATGAATCATTCATCATGCCAACAGAATAACCAAATGTTTTAAGACGAATAGAGAAATCGATATCTTCATAATAAGCAAAAAATCTTTCATCAAAATAACCAACTTCATAAAAAATTTCTGACTTGATTAAAACACAGCATCCAGTAAACCAATCAGTAGAACCGCTATTACCTTTGAAATCTTTAAAACTTTTCCCCTTTTTAAGGGTTTGAAAAGTTCCAAAAAAATTATTTATAGTTCCACCTGCATTCCAAATCTTAGTTCCATCATAATTTAAAATCAAGGGTTGTATTATTTTTTGATTTAAAGTATTTGAATAATTAATTAATGTTTTGAGTAAGTCATTATTTATTAAAGTATCATTATTTAATAGCATTATATAATCATAATTATTTTCTAATGCATATTTTATTCCCTGATTATTTGCTTTAGCAAAACCATGATTAATTTTATTTTTAATTATGTGAATTTTTTCACTTTTATTCAATTGATCAGACATCGTTTTTTGATACTCATTATCAATCAAAATAATTTTAAAATTTTTGAATGAACTGTTTAGAACTGATTCAATACAATTTGATGTAAAATCATACTTTTTCCAATTAACAATTATAATGGCTATTGATATATTATCTGACATTTTTTAATAGAATTGAATGTATTACAAATGAGAAAATTTCTGTCAAAATTAACGCAATTGCTAATCCATAACCTCCATAATGATATGAAAGAATAATTGAAGATAATGACATAAAAAATAGTGTAAAAAATGTAGCTTTATTTAATAAAGCTTTATAATTATTCACCAAAATATAATTAATATTTTTAAAATTTAACATAGCTAAAAAAGGAATAAAAGATAAAATGGTTAAAATATTAGAGCTATATTCGATTTTTTCATTTGCAAAAATTTGTATAATGAAATCAGCGAAAAATATCATTAGCAAAGCTAAAAAAAATGTAAATAGTAGTCCAAAATTAAAATATTTTGAAATATACTTGTTAAAGTCTGATTTAGATTTTTTAAATAAATTAGATGCCTTTTGAAGGCCAGATTGTATAAAAAAAACTGGAATCATTCTGATGAGAAAAGCTATTTTATAAGCTAAAGTGAACCTGCCTAATTCTTTGTGATTTATAAAAAAAGATAATATAATAAGAGCGCTATTTAATGTCAAATGAGTAGAGGAAGAGGAAAGAAAAAGCACAAAATTTTCATTTATTCTATTTTTTAAATTTATTAATGAAAATCTAGTTTTGGGAAAACTATAATTTATAAAGTGATTTAACCAAAAGATAAAAACAAATAATAATGCAGTAAAGCCATAAAAAAAGTTTGCCAAATATGCTTCATCAGAACTTAATACAAAAAAATATATTAGAACTATATACAAAGATTTTGAGAAAAAATTAATTACTGCTTGGGGAAAAATTTTATTCTTCCCTTGTAAAAAAAATAATGGATTTAATGCCTCATTTAAAAGAATTATAAATGAAAAAATTAAAATTTTATAAAAATTATCTGAACTAAAAAAAATAATTAAAGGTGTGCTAATAAGAAAAATTATTAAAGCATTAAAAATTCTTAAACTTAAAATATCCCTAATTATAAAATTTTCAGCCTCTAGGCTTTTTGATTCTGTAATTTTTATTGGTCCGTTTAAATTATACCCATAACTAACAATAATTGATAATATTATAATTATAGAAAAGGCTAAATGAATCAGTCCAAAATTTTCATCTCCAAGTCTTTGAAAAAGAATTGGTGTATATATTATTGTAGCGAAAATATTTACTCCTTGATTTAATGAAAGATTGAAAAAATTTTTATAAAAAATAGATTTAGTCAAAGAAGACATAACATAGTTTATATAAAAATAAACTATTTAATCAATGAATTGTAAAACCTTAATAATGAAAAGTAAAAAATTGCAATTAATAGTCCTCCAAAAAGTCCATAAAATAAACATTCAAAAAATTTTAATCTAGAATTTTCTAAGGGAAGATTTGGTTTATCAATAATTTGAATTAATGGTGTCTTATTCCTGTGAGTTACTTTAGCGAGTTCCAATTGTGTTACAATTTCTTGATAAATTGCCCCGTTTGCTTGAACATCTACAAGAGCTTTTTGATAAGGTACTAATGAGACTTTAGTCAGAGGATTTGGATTAGGTATACTTTGATCTTTTTCAGCTAGAATTAAAATTGATTTATCTAAAACCTTTTTTACGCTATCGGCTTGTCTTTGTAAAATTTTTAGGTTTTCACCAGTTTTCCTAGTTTTTGTTTTAAAATAGAAGTTATTTACAATAGATACCAAGTTTTCATTAAATGACTTTGCAAAAAGCTCATCCTTGTGGTCAAATCCAATTTCTAAAATTGTTGTTTTTCTGCTTGGCTTATCAACCATTAAGTACTTTTCCTTTATGATTTTTACTGCCTCAAATAATACACTGTCATGCAATCTGGACTTTGACCTTAGTAATGATTCATTTGAAAAGTCAATTCCTAAATTATTCCATTTTTTATTAATTTTTTCTTCTTGTCCAAACCTATTAATTAATAATTCATTTTTATTTCCAAATAAAGAATTAGTTAATAAAGTTTCTTTTATCATTGATGAGGACCTGTAAAGCTCTTGGATATTGTCAATTTGGAAAAGGCTGCTGGCATCGATAAAGCTTGAAGCATTAATTCCAGCAAGAGAAGCTAAGGATGATATATCTGCAATTGAATTTGAGGAGGACTCGCTATCTAAAACAAATGAGGTTCTTGCATAATGAGTAGGTGATTTAACATAATTATATATTAATGAAATTACCAATATAGATAAGGATAAAATAATTATCTTCTTAGAATTCTCTAAGAAATAATTTAACCAGTTTTTAATTGACTCTATGACAAATAAAATCGAATATTCTTTGTTATCCATTTAATTAATTAATCTGATTAATTGCTAAAATTAAAGCAGCAAGTCCAGTGGTAAAATTTAAAATTTGAGAAGCGGCTAATGGGTTCTTTAACGATTTTTTTGGGACTATAACTTCACATCCTGGTTCAGCCTTTGGAAATAAATTAAAAAATAATAATTTTTTAGTTCTTGACACATCACCATTTGCGTAAACTACATATGTACCACTTCTTTTAGCTTTTGTATCAAAACCACCAGCAGAATTTATATAAAATTTCAATCCTCTTAGAGGAATGTGTCTTACAGTTGTTGGGTATAATAACTCGCCTCTTAATCTAATAGTTTCTAACCTCTTAGGAACTACAATGATATCTCCATCTTCAATTAATAAATCTGACCTTGTGCCAGAATCTTGTAATATTTTTTCTAAGTCAATTCCTATTGACTCTGATTTAGCGAATGGTATGTCATCTTCAGAAATTGCATTTCTTTTTACAATTTCACTAATTCTTTCTTTTTTTACATAACTAGAAAAATCTTGATTTGAGTTATCTTCAGACTTAAATTTTTCTAGATCTTCATCAATTCTGATTATTAAAAGTTTTTCAGATTCAGTTAAATTTTCATGATTCAAAGAAATTTTATTTTTAAGATTATTTAAATCTTCAATTTGTTTTTGAATATCAGAATAGTTTTCGGCAAACTCAGTCTTTCTAATTATTGTAGCCCCTTTTAAATAAGCAAATTCATTTAATCCACCTGCTCTTTGAATTATATCAGAAATTCGTTCTTTTTTTGAGGAAATAGCATATTTACCAGGATAGATAACTTCACCTTCGACTCTTATAAATTTTATAGTCTCAATATTTGGATCTTTTCTAATAACAACATTATCAAAAGGCATAAGAGTAAAATCAGAACTAGATTTCAAATCATTAATATTGACATAGAAAACTTCTGAACTTTTTTGAGAATTATTTGATGATTTAGTTCTAGAAATTTCAATATTATTTAGAGTTGCATTTTTTCTAACCCCACCGGCTAAAAGAATTAAATCATCTAAATCTAGATTAACAGAAAAAGGATATACTCCAGGTTTATTTACTGCTCCAGAAATTTCAATATAACTATCATCCTTTAAATCATTAACTGATAATACATTTAATATGTCATCATTTTTAAGGTAAATTGGGGAATCAGATTTATTCATTTGATCTAAAATATTAAATGAAATATTAGTTGTTGAATAATCATTATTTGTTCTTGTTATGAATGCTCTATCCATAAAAGTATCAGGTTTTAAACCTTCTGCCTTTTCAATTAATTCTTTTACAGTCATGTTTTCATCAAGAGAAAAAGTTCCAGGCTTAAAAACAGAGCCTTTAACTACCAATCTATTTTCAAATTTTTCAATAACCTTATCAATTTTAATAATATCCCCCGATTTAAGTTGAAAGAATTCAAATTGATCTTTATTTACATCTACAATTTTATATTTATTATCTATTATTCTAGTAATCTTCACAGATTTAGAATAAGCCTTTTCAGTAAAACCACCAGCATATTTCAAAAGATTAGAAATTGTTTCTCCTAATTTAATTTCAAATTTTCCTGGATTTTTAACTCCTTTTGATATTGTTACTCTATTTGTATACGGACCAACAACTATCAAATCATTATTTTCTAATCTAACATTAGAGGACCCATCACCGTTTGATAAAAATTTATAGATATCAACTGTATTTATTAACTTATTATTTCTGTAATGTTTAACTTCTCTTAAAGTTGCATTCTCAGTAATACCACCTGCTAAATAAATTGCATTATAAACTGTATTAAAAGCACTAAAATTATAGGTTCCAGGCAGATTAACCTCTCCAACTATATTAATTCTAACTACTCTAGGGATGCCAACTGAAATATTTACAAATGTTTTAGCGGAAGCAATACCTTTATAAATCTTTTTAAGTCTTAAAACTAATCTTCTCTTTGCATCATTAATGTTTAAGCCAGATACATTTATTGGGCCAAAATTCTCTAATATTAAATCTCCATCAGGACTTATCTCTGCCTGATAATAATTTTCAGATTGTCCATAAATATCAATAAATAATTTATCTCCAGGACCTAATATATAATCAGGTGGAGTTGGTAAGTTTAAGTTAGATTGAAAAGATAAAAAATTATTACCACTAAAAACTTCAAATCCATATATATCACTCTTTAATTCTCTGAATACCTCAATTTCTTCCTCCCATTTTTGTCTCATTCTAGTATCTTCCAACGGAGTCGATGCATTTTGAGCTACATAGGATTTATTTTGAGCCACTTTAAGTTTTTTATCTAATTTATTAATATCAGAATCAGAATAGCCTTTAGATTTAGCCATCTTTAATAAATCTGATTGGGTTAATCCTTGAGCTTTTGCTCTTCTAATCAATAATTCCATTTCTGAACTGCTTAATTCACGAAAATCTTTGCTAGAAATATCTTCAAATGTTTGAGAATACTGAAAGTTATTTGACATTAAAGTCAAAATAAAAATGAGTAAAAATGTTACTTTTTTTAACATAACATTGGTCCTAGAAGGAAAGCGAATATAACTAAAATCTTATAAATTAAAATTTTACAGAGTTAGATATAAAAAAAATAGCATTTTTTTTAGATAAAATTCAATAATACATAAATTGCAGTATGATTAAATATTTTTTTAAATTATTAATTCTTTTTTCAATTACTCTTTCAAGTCAAACAGAATTAAAGTTTAATTTGGCTTCTGCTCCTTTTTTAGTGCCTAATATAGGTATTGAAGTAAAAATTACTGAAAAACTTGGATATCAGCTAGATACAAGTGCTTCATTCTATAATAATATTGAAGGTTCTCCTTTTCATATGACACAAATTTTTAACGAGTTGAGATATTACCCCAACAAAAATAAAAAAAGAAATTTTTTTATTGGTGCACATATTGGATATGGAATGTATAACTTAAGATTACCCAGATGGATTGTAAATATTTCTGGAAGCGAATATAAAGAAGAAGGAAGCTATCAATATGGAAGAAATGCATATTATGGAATTACAATTGGAAAAAAAATCCCACTAAAAAATGAAAGATTTAACCTTGAACTTTTTGTTGGGGGTGGCTCATCTCAATCAAATTATAAATATTATAATGAAGAAGAACAAAGAATATTTGCTATAACTAATTATAGGAGAAAATTTAATAAAAGTGGTGAAGAATTACCATACAGAGGTGGGCTAATGTTAACTTATAAATTAAATTAATGAAGGGAATAATTTTAGCAGGTGGAAGTGGAACAAGACTATATCCTTTAACTATTGGACAATCTAAACAATTACTCGCTATTCATGATAAACCCATGATTTATTATCCTCTATCAGTTTTAATGTTAGCCGGAATTAAAGATGTACTTATAATTTCAACACCAGAAGATTTACCTAATTTTAAAAGGCTACTTTCAAATGGGTCTCAATTAGGAATGAATTTTTCATATGAAGTTCAAATTCAACCTAAAGGTATTGCAGAAGCATTTATTATAGGAGAAAAATTTATTGGCAATGATTCTGTTTGCTTGATTCTTGGTGATAATATATTCTATGGAAGTGGTTTTACTAAAATTTTAAAAAAATCTGTAGAAGATATTGAAATAAATAAAAAAGCAAAGGTGTTTGGCTACTATGTAAATAATCCTTCTAGATATGGGGTCGTTAAAAATGATGAAAAAGGAAATGTTATTAGTTTGGAAGAAAAACCAAAAAACCCAAGGAGTAACTATGCTGTTGTTGGATTATATTTTTATCCAAATAATGTAATTGATATAGCTAAGAACATAAAACCTAGTACTAGAGGAGAGCTTGAAATTACTTCAGTAAATAACTCATTTCTTAAAAATAAAAGTCTAATAGTAGAATTGTTTGATAAAAACTTTACTTGGCTTGACTCAGGAACGCATGAATCTATGCTTGAAGCTTCAAACTACATTCATACTATTGAAAAAAGAACGGGGTTAAAGATCGCTTGTATCGAAGAGATAGCCTTTAAACTTGGATTCATAAATAAGAAAAAATTTAATAAGATTATAAATTACATTGGAGATAATCAATATGGTGAATATCTAAAAAAAATTAATGATGGAATTTGAAAAAGTTGGTATTGAAGGTCTAGTTTTATGTAAACCAAAAGTCATTGAAGATGAAAGGGGATTCTTTTCGGAAACTTTTAGAAAAGATCTTCTAGAAAATTTTATCTCTAAAAAATTAGATTTTTGCCAACATAATACATCTGAATCAAGTTTTGGAGTTTTAAGAGGTCTTCATTTTCAAACTGCACCAAAACCTCAAACAAAACTTATATCTGTCTCACATGGTGAAATTTTAGATGTTGCTTTGGATATAAGAAAAGATTCACCAAATTATGGAAAATATTATTCTGTAATATTAAATGATACTAATAATTTTCAGTTATTGGTTCCAAAAGGTTTTGCTCATGGATTTATATCACTCAGTGAAATTGTAAGAGTTAACTACCAAGTTGATAATTATTACAGTAATAAAAATGAATTTACAATAAATCCTTTTGATAAAGATTTGAAAATAAATTGGATTCTTGAAAAAAATCAAATAATTATTAATGATAAGGACCAATCATCAATAAAATTATCTCAATCACCAACTTATAAATTTTAATATGAATGTTTTAGTAACTGGAGCTAATGGCCAACTGGGGCAAGAATTTAAAAATAATATTACTAAATCAGATTTTGAATTTTATTTTGCGAATGAAAATGAATTAGACATTACTAACAAAAATGATATCTTAAAATATGTAAATAAAAGAGGAATTAATTTTATATTAAATTGTGCTGCATATACAGATGTTAATGAATCAGAATTAAATAAGGAATTAGCACTAAATGTTAATTCATATGCAGTTAAAAATTTAGTTGAAATTTGTGAAGAAAAAAGACTTAAAATGATTCATTTTTCAACGGATTATGTATACAACTCAGAAAGTTTAGATCCAATTAAAGAAGACAGAAACGTTAATCCTATTAACTATTATGGATACTCAAAAAGAGAAGGTGAAAAGTTTATTGAAAATTCATCATCTGAATCAATTATTATTAGAACATCATGGTTATACTCAAATTATAAAAATAATTTTGTGAAAACTATAATTAATAAAGGAATTGATAATGAAAAACTATATGTTGTTAATGACCAATTTGGTTGCCCAACATATGCAAAAGATTTGGTAAATGTAATATTTCATATAATAGATTCAGGAATAAAACCTAATTATAAAATTTATAATTTTTCAAATGAAGGTTTTACAAATTGGTATGATTTTGCAAAAAAAATATTTGAATTAAAAAAAATTAATTCCCTAATTATGCCAGTTAATTCGGAAAATTACAAGACTATAGCGAAAAGACCTAAATATTTAGTAACTGACAAATCAAGAATAAAAGATATATTTAATGTGAATATTAGAAATTGGGAAGAAGCCTTAAAAGAATTTATTTTTAATTATAAATGAAAAACATATTAATTACGGGAGGAGCTGGATTCATTGGATCACATGTTGTAAAAAGGTTTGTGAACAACTACCCTGAATATAATATTTATAATATAGATAAACTTACTTATGCTGGTAACTTAAATAATTTAAATGAGATAGAAAATAAAGAAAACTATACTTTTTTTAAAATTGACATTAATAATCATGAAGAAATATTAAAGTTATTTAATGAGAATAACATAACTGATGTAATTCACTTAGCAGCTGAATCCCATGTTGACAGATCAATTGAAAGTTCATTTGAATTTGCAAAAACAAATGTATTGGGGACATTGTCATTATTAGAAGCTAGTAAAAAATCGTGGAACCTATCTTCAAAAAATAATATTTTTTACCATATTTCAACTGATGAAGTTTACGGCTCTTTAGGATTAAAAGGCTCATTTAATGAAAAAACAAAGTATGATCCAAATTCACCCTATTCAGCATCGAAAGCTTCTTCTGATCATTTTGTTAGAGCATATAATAAAACTTTTAGTCTTCCTATATTAATTTCAAACTGTTCTAATAATTACGGACCTTTTCAACACAATGAAAAACTTATTCCAAATATTATAAATTCACTTATAAAAGGTGAAAAAATTCCAATTTATGGTGATGGTAAAAACATTAGAGATTGGCTTTTTGTTAATGATCATTGTGATGCAATTGAATTGATTTTTAAAAAGGGGATTATAGGTCAAACTTACAATATAGGTAGTGGTTATGAAATTTCAAATATTGATTTGGCTCAATTAATTATTAAAATTTATGATAATATAAAATTAAATACCTCTGAATCATCAAAAAAATTAATTGAATTTGTTGATGATAGACTAGGACATGATTTCAGGTATTCAATTGACTTTTCTAAAATTAAAAACAATCTTGGTTGGAAACCAAAAACAAACTTTCAAGAAGGGATATTAGAAACTATTAAGTGGTACTTGAAAAAGAATTAATCATTAAAATTCCTAAAGCAGTTTTTAAACAAATTTTTAAGTCAAACAGAATTGACCAGTTTTTAAAATAATATCTATCAAGTTTAACTCTAGATGACATGTCATTTAAACCATAAATTTTTCCTCTAAAACCCCTTATCTGTGCAAGTCCTGTTATACCTGGCTTAAATTGGTGTCTTTTACTAAATCTTTCTACTTTTTTTGAGAACTTTTCATTCAACTTTATCGGATGAGGACGAGGTCCTACTACAGACATGTCCCCAAATAACACATTAATGAATTGAGGCATTTCGTCTAAAGCTGAAATTCTCAAAAATTTACCAAATTTTGTGAGCCTTTTATCATTATTGTCAGCAAACTTTATGTCTTCATCTTCATTCAAAATCATTGATCTAAACTTATAACAATAAAAAATTTTACCAACTAAACCGTTTCTTTTTTGCCTAAAAATTACTGGACCTTTGGATTGATATTTTATAATAATTCCAAAAATTAAATACATCCATGAAACAAAAAATACTAATACAAAAAGTGAGAAAATAATATCAAAAAATCTTTTTAGAGCCTTATTGTACCATAGGTCAAGAGGTAGTTGATTTACTTCAATAACGGGAATATTATAAAGTTTTTTAATAAAAAAGTTTTTAAACTCATAATTAGCAAGCTCTGGTAGCAATTTAACAGAAATTAAATTTTGATCACAAAAATTGATGAGTTCTTTTTGTACTTTGTGAGGGAGCATACATGAAATAAAAATTTCGTCAAATTTATTATGATTTTTGTAAAAATCATTTATTAATCCTAAGTAAGAAATTTGATAATTTTTTTTTATTTTCTTTAAACTAAAAACTCCATTTGATCTATATCCTAAATGAGTGTTTTCACTAATTGTTCTATAGAACTCTTTTCCCATTTTATCATAACCAATAATTGCAACATATTTAATATTTCCACCATAAGACCTATAACTGTCAAGTATAAAGTGAATTAAAATTCTGTGTAAAATAATTAAAAAAGAAAAAACAGATAAGGCAAAAAATATGGATTCAATTGAAAAAGTAAAATAATCAACAAATAAATTACCTATTGCAACTACAGAAAATAATATAAAAATTGATTTTAAGGCAGTTTGTAAAGTATTTAAATATGAAACACCTCTTCCAATATTATAAGATTTAGTATATATATTGGTTAAAATCCAAAATATTACAATTAAAGTATTATAAAAGTTCCAACTTGTAAATGTTAGATAATGCATGAAAGAACTTACAAGTGAAATTATAATCAATTCACTTAAAACAAAAATAATCGGAAAAAATACATTAAACCTATTCATGTATTCAAAACTAGTCAAATTATTTTAAAATAGTACTTCGAGTGGGAATCGAACCCACACTCTGTTGCCAGAACTGGATTTTGAATCCAGCGCGTCTACCAATTCCGCCACCGAAGTAAAGGAATCAAATTTATAAAAAGTTTTCATTTTAATACTTTCTGTTAAATTATTATTAAATTTGACCCCCAATAAAAAACAATGGTGAGTCAAGGTCCAATAGCAAAAATTTTTTCATGTACTCAGAGTCTTGAATTATCGAAAGAAATTTCTAAAAAGTACGGAGTTAAAATTGGCAATGTAAATTTCTCTCATTACAGTGATGGAGAATTTCAACCATCATTTGAAGAATCAGTTAGAGGTGCTAGATTGTTTATTATCGGTTCAACGCAACCCAGTTCTGAAAATTTAATGGAAATGCTTTTAATGATTGATGCCGCTAAAAGATCTTCTGCAAGACATATTACAGCAGTAATTCCTTACTTTGGTTGGGCTAGACAGGATAGAAAAGATAAGCCAAGAGTTCCAATTGGTGCTAAACTAATAGCTAATTTAATTGAAGCTGCAGGCGCTACGCGTCTTATAACAATGGATCTTCATGCAGATCAAATCCAAGGATTTTTTGAAATACCTGTTGATCATTTATATGCTTCAACCATTTTCATTCCCTATATTGAATCTTTAAATTTAAATGGACTTACAATAGCTTCACCTGATATGGGCGGTTCTAAAAGAGCTTACGCATATTCAAGGTTTTTGAAAAGTAATGTTGTTATTTGCTACAAACAAAGAAAAAAGGCTAATGTAGTTTCACATATGGAATTGATTGGAGAAGTTAATGGGAAAAATGTTGTTATTGTAGATGATATGGTTGATACCGCTGGAACTTTAACTAAAGCTGCTAATCTAATGATGGAGAGAGGGGCCAAATCAGTACGAGCAATATGTACACATGCTTTACTGTCTGGTAATGCATATGAAAATATTGAAAAATCAAAACTTAAAGAATTAATAGTTACAGATTCTATTCCTCAACAAAAAAAATCTGATAAAGTCAAAGTACTTACATGCTCAAAATTATTTGCAGATGTTATGCAAAATGTTAATAGTAATAAATCAATAAATTCATTTTTTATAAAGTAAAATATCATGAAATCAATCACAATCAATGGATCACAAAGAGAAAGCCTAGGGAAGTCTTCGACCAAAGCCCTACGTAATGCTGGAAAGGTTCCTTGCGTAGTATACGGTGGGGAAAAACCAGTGCATTTTTCATCAGATGAAATAAGTTTTTCTAAATTAATTTATACACCAAATGCTCACACTGTGGTCATTTCATTAGACGGGAAAGAAGAAATTAATGCTGTCATACAAGATATTCAATTTCATCCTGTCTCTGAAAAAATCTTACATATAGATTTTTTCCAACTATTCGAGAATAAGGAAATTAACATGAATATACCTGTTAAATTTAGTGGAAATGCCCCTGGCGTAAGACTTGAAGGTGGACTTTTATTTAAGAATAAAAGAAAACTTTTTGTTAAAGCTTTTCCGAAAAACTTACCAGATTTTATTTCGGTTGATATATCAAAACTTAAATTAAATGACAAGGTTACAATTCAGGATCTTTTAAGTGATGATTATAGTTTTATTCATCCTGAGAATATGGTTGTTTGCCAAGTTAAAATGTCGAGAGCATCACTATCTCTTGAGACTGAAGGAGATGAAGAAGAAGGAGAAGAAGGAGAAGAAGGAGAAGAAGGTACAGAGGGATCTGATGCTTCTGAAAAGGGAGGTGAAAAATCAGATAGTAAAGATTCTGGTGGAGATAAATCTTCTGATTCAGAAAAGAAAGAAGGTTAACATCCTTATAATTTAATTTAGGAGAAATCTTAGGTATATTTATATAGGGTCAAAAACCTTTTATACTTTTACTTAAATTACAAATTTTGCTTTCAGTTTTTAAATATTTTAGAAAAAATAGTTCCTCTGAAAATTCTAAGAGTTTTCTCATTGTAGGATTAGGTAATGTAGGTTTAGAATATGAAAATACCCGTCACAATGTTGGCTTTGAAATAATAAATAAACTTTCAAAAAAAATTGAAGGTTCATTTGAAACTCAAAAGTATGGTGAAATTCACAAATCAAAATATGGTGGCAAACAATTATTTTTACTTAAGCCTAACACATTCATGAATCTAAGTGGGAAAGCAGTAAAATATTGGTTGAGTAAAGAAAAAATTAATTCTAAAAATTTAATAGTTATTGTCGATGATTTAAACCTTGATTTTGGCATCTCAAGATTAAGGCCCAATGGATCTGATGGTGGGCATAATGGATTGAAGAGTATTATTAAATCATTGAATAATTCAAAATTTACTCGACTTAGGTTTGGTATAGGGAATAACTTTAAAAAAGAAAATCAGGTAGATTTTGTTTTAAGTAAATGGAATAATGATGAATCTTTAAAAATTGATGAACTAGCTATTAAAAATGTAGAAATTATTTTATCAATTTTAAAAAATGGAATCGAGTTTTCAATGAATAAGTTTAATTAGATGATAGTTACCAAGAATTTAAAAAATGCAAAATCAAAAGAGCCTAGTATTTTAACTCTTGGAACATTTGATGGAGTTCATAAAGGACATGAAAAAATTATCAAAAGATTAATTAATGAATCGAAAAAATCAAACTTAAAATCATTAATATTAACTTTTTTTCCTCATCCAAGAAATGTAATTAATTCTAATTCAGAAGTTAAATCAATAAGCACATTAGAGGAAAAAACAGAAATATTTTCCAAATTGGGAGTTCAAGAATTAATTATTCAAGATTTTGATAAATCTTTTTCGAATATAAGAGCTGAAGAATTTATTGAACTTTTAGTAAATAATTTAAATCTAAAAAAAATAATTGTTGGTTACAATCATAAGTTTGGTAAAAATAGATCTGCTGATATTAATTCTTTAAAAAATTATGGTTCTAAATATAGTTTTGAAGTAATTGAAATTGAAGCTTTTGAAATAGAAGACATTAAAATAAGTTCAACAAAAATCAGAAATTCTATAGAATCCGGGGAAATTCATAAATGCAACTCATTTCTTGGTTATAATTTTAATATTAAAGGTAAAGTAGTTAAAGGAAAATCAATAGGAAAAGCAATTGGTTTTCCAACAGCAAATATTGTTTTAGATGAGGATTATAAAATAATCCCAAAAAATGGAGTCTATTTGATTAAAAGTATAATTGAAAATGAAAAACTTTATGGGATGATGAATATTGGTTTTAATCCAACTTTTGGCATAAATAAAAAAACTACTGAAGTGAATTTTTTTAATTATGATAAAGATTTATATGGCATAATCCTAAAAGTTGAACTCATAAAATTTATTAGAGATGAAATTAAGTTTAGTGATGTTAAGGAACTTCAGTATCAACTAAAATCTGATAGAGAAAATTGTATAGATTATATAAATTCAACTTATAATAACTAGTTTTGTTACAGTATTATGTTACAAGTAAAATTCATAAAAGAAAATTTCTCTAAAGTAGTTGATAGTCTAAAAAAAAGGAATAAAGACTTTTCCTCGGATTTAAAAAAAATTATTGATCTTAATGATAATAGAAAAGAATATCAATTAAAACTAGACAATCATTTATCTATGGTTAATAATTTATCTAAACAAATTGGTGAATTATTTAAAAATAATAAATCAACTGATGCAAATAGGTTAAAAAAAGAGGTTGAAGATGTAAAACCTGATATAAAAAAATTACAAGATTTGTTAATTAATACAAATAGTGATTTAAATGAACTTTTATGCTCAATACCTAACGTTCCAAATGAGATTGTTAAGAAAGGTAAAGATGAAATTGACAATGAAGTTGTATTTGAGAGTAAAATAAAATCTTACGATCTGGATTTAAATGAGCATTGGAATCTTGCAGAAAAATTTAATATTGTGAATTTTGAATTAGGTAATAAAGTTACTGGATCAGGCTTTCCTGTTTATATTAATAAAGGAGCTAAACTTCAAAGAGCTTTAATAAATTATTTTTTAGATAAAAATACCTCTGCAGGTTATGTTGAAGTTCAACCCCCGATTTTGGTTAATGAAGATTCTGCCTTTGCCACAGGACAACTACCCGATAAAGAAGGCCAAATGTATCATATTAATAATGATAATTTATATTTAATTCCAACGGCTGAGGTACCCATAACAAATTTTTATAGAAATAGTATTTTAAATTCAAGTGAATTACCAATTAAATTAACAGGATATACTCCTTGTTTTAGAAGAGAAGCTGGAAGTTATGGAAAAGATGTTAGAGGATTAAACAGACTGCATCAGTTTGATAAAGTTGAAATTGTTAGAATTGAAAAACCTGAAAATTCATATAAAGTTTTAGATGAAATGGTAAATCATGTAAAGAAAATTTTAGAGGAATTAGAATTGCCTTTTAGAATTCTTAAGCTATGTGGCGGAGATTTAGGCTTTACTTCTTGTTTAACTTATGATTTTGAAGTATACTCAATGGCTCAAAAAAAATGGTTAGAAGTTAGTTCTGTTTCAAATTTTGAAAATTATCAATCTAATAGATTGAAGCTGAGAATCAAATTAAATGAAAATGACAAGGTTCTCGCTCATACACTTAATGGTAGTGCTCTTGCATTACCTAGAATTGTTGCAAGTATAATTGAAAACAATCAAACAGAAAACGGAATTACTATTCCAAAAGTTCTTCATAAATATACTGGCTTTAAAACCATTAATTAATCATCAATAATTTTTATAAATTTTGAATTTAGTTAAGCCTAAAAAAAAATTTGGTCAGAATTTTTTGACTGATAAAAATATTGCTGAAAAAATAGTTTCTTACTTATCATATAAAGAAGCAAAAACTATAATTGAGATTGGACCAGGTAAGGGCATATTATCTAAAATGATTATGAATTTACCTGTTGATAATAAAAAATTTGTTGAGATTGATTTAGATTGTGTTGAATATTTAAAAAAACAATTTCCAAAAATTCAAAATGATATTATAAATGAAGATTTTTTAAAAATTGATATTACTAAGTTTAAAAATCCTTTGTCAATTATAGGTAACTTCCCATATAATATTTCATCACAAATTTTATTTAAAATATATGAAAATAAAGATGTAGTAAATGAAATGGTAGGAATGTTTCAATATGAAGTTGCTGAAAGAATTTGTTCAAATTTTGGGTCAAAAAAATATGGGATTTTATCCGTTTTGATTCAAGCTTTTTTTAATGTAAAACTTTTAAAAAAAATTAAACCTGAATCTTTTAATCCAATTCCAAAAGTCTATTCTGCAGTAATCAGGATTACAAAAAAAACTAACAATATAAATTGTGATGAAAATCTTTTTAAAAATGTTGTAAAATTATCATTTGGACAGAGAAGAAAAACTCTTTGGAATAGCCTTAAAACCTTGAATATTCCTCAAATTAAAAAAGAAGATACTATCTTTGCCAAAAGACCAGAGCAACTTAGTGTCGCTGATTTTATTTATTTAACTAATTTGGTTAGTAATGAAAACATTTGAACTTTCAAAAGAAATTATTCAAGAGATCAGCAATCTTATATCTAATAAGAAAAATAAGGAAATAAAAAAATTAGTTGATGGAATTCATTATGCAGATTTAGCAGAAATTATAAATGAGTTAGAGTCAACTGAAAGGATTTATTTAATAAAAATTATTGACAGTGATAAAACTTCAGATGTTTTAACTGAAGTTGATGAAGATGTAAGAGATGAAATATTAAAAACCCTTTCTGAAAAGGAAATTGCTGGTGAGATTAAGGAACTTGATAGTGATGATGCTGTAGATATACTTTCTGAACTTTCAGATGAAAAACAAGAAAAAGTAATTTCCCTAATAAAAGATGAAAGCATTACTGAAAATATTAGAGAACTTCTAAATTATGATGAAGATAGTGCAGGTGGATTGATGGCAAAAGAACTTATAAGTGTAAATGAAAATTGGAGTGTTTTAAAATGTTTAAGAGAAATCAGAAAACAGGCCAAGGATATTAAGAGAGTCCATTCAATTTATGTTTTAAATAAGAAAAAAATATTAATAGGTAGGTTATCATTAAAAGATTTGATTACTTCTCCTTCAAAAAGTAAAATTCAAGAAATTTATATCCCCAAAGTTGATTATGTTCATGTAGATGACTCAGCAGATGAAGTTGCTAAACTTATGTCTAAATATGATTTAGAGGCTATTCCTGTTGTAGGTGTTAATAATGAACTCTTAGGTAGAATTACTATTGATGATATAGTTGATTTTATTAAAGATGAAGCAGAAGAGGATTACCTTTTAGCTGCTGGTGCAAAGTTTACATTAATACCAGGTATTTCAAATGACGTTGAAGCAGATGACTCAATTTTTGAATTAACCAAAGCTAGATTACCATGGTTAATATTAGGTCTTTTTGGAGGTTTGGGTAGTGTATTTATTCTTGAAAGTTTTGAAAATATAATGGCTTCTAAAGAACTTAGAGCATTATTTTTTTATACTCCTCTAATTGCTGCAATGGCAGGTAATGTTGGTGTTCAATCATCAGCAATAGTTGTTCAAGGTTTAGCAAATGATGTAATAAAAGGTAGTTTGATTTCAAGATTAATTAAGGAAGTTAGTTTGACTATACTTAATGGTTTGATTTTGAGTATAATTATTATTCTTTTTGGATTAATAATCAATCAATCTTTAGAAATGAGTATAACAATTTCTATTTCTATGATTTTTGTAATTATAGTTGCTGCATTAATTGGAACTTCAGTTCCCATAATTTTAGACAAATTTGGAATTGATCCAGCTATTGCAACAGGACCATTTATTACAACCGGTAATGATGTAATTGGAATTCTTCTTTTTTTCTACATTGCAAAACTTATACTAGTATTCTAAAATGCTAAAAATTCTTCATTTAGATGAAAACCATGAATTACTAAAAAATGAATTGAGTAATCTTGGATTTGAAAATTGTTTTGATTTTGATTCATCAAAAAAAGAAATAGAAAACAAGCTTGAAAAATATCATGGCATAATATTAAGAAGCAGAATTACAATTGATAAGGTTTTTTTAGATAGAGGAATTAATCTAAAATTTATTGCGAGAGTTGGTTCAGGAACAGAAAATATTGATGTTGTTTATGCCAATAAAAAACTAATTAAAATTATTTCAGCAGGCGAAGCCAATGCTAATGCAGTAAGTGAACATGCTTTAGGGATGATTTTAAGTTTAAAAAATAGAATACTAAAATCAAATAATGAAATAAAAGAAGGTCTTTGGCTTAGAGAAAAAAATAGAGGAATTGAGATAAAAGGCAAGACAGTTGGAATAATTGGATACGGAAAAACTGGAAAAAGTTTTGCAGAAAAATTAAATGCTTTAGGAGCTAATGTTTTATGTAGTGATATTATACCAAATAAAGGTGATAATTATGCTATGCAAGTTTCAATTAATGAAATAAAAGAAAAATCAAATATCATAAGTCTTCATACAAATCTAAATGAGACAAGCTTATTTTTAATTAATAATTATTTCATAGATGAGTGCGAAAATCCTTTTTATATTATAAACACATCAAGGGGAGAGTGTTTAAAAACATCCGATTTAGTAGAAGGGTTAAAATCTGGAAAAATATTAGGTGCATGTCTTGACGTAATAGAAAATGAATCTAAGTCATTTGAAGAAATTGATTCTAATAATGATCTGGATTATTTAAAAAATTCTAAAAATGTTATTATTACTCCACATATTGCTGGATGGACATATGAAAGTAAAGTCAATCTATCTAAAGTAATATTAGAAAAAATTAAACATATGTTTGATTTATGAAAAAAATTATTGTTTTATGTACTGGTAATTCTTGTAGAAGTCAAATGGCTGAAGGATATCTTAAAAAATATTTAAGAAATAAAGCAGAAGTTTTCAGCGCTGGTACTAAAAACCATCATATCAATCAAAAAGCTGTAGAAATAATGATGGATGATGGGATAGATATTTCTAGTCAAACATCTAATAATGTTTTAGAATATTCTAATATCAATTTTGATTATGTAATAACAGTTTGTGATAATGCAAATGAAACATGTCCAACAATCTTTGCAAAAAAAGCTGTTAGGATTCATCATAATTTTTTTGATCCTAGCTCTATATTAGATAAAAATATTATTGATATAAGTTTTAAAAAATGTAGGGAAGAAATTAAAAAGTTTTGCTTAATTTTTTCGGAGAAATACTTTAATTAGAAAAAATTAATCTTACAGTTTTCTCAGTCCTTTGTTCAAGAAGTAATTTTCTTTTATAAGAGATTTTTTTTATTGACTTTTCATCAAAATGTCTTATTGTAAAAAGAGAAACATTTTTATTAATCTCAATTTTGAATTTACCTTCGAGTCTACATATTAAATCGTTTAAATTACAATACTTATCAAAGAAACATACTGAAAAACTAATAGCTGAATTTTGAATAACATCTACTTTCATTTTCGAATCGTGAAGTTCTTTGAAAATTTTACTAATATTTTGTTCAACCATAAAAGAAAAATCTAAAGATGAAAGCTTTAATAAAATTAAATTATCCTTAAAAATATAACAGGGAACTAATGGATCAATATCAATACCTTTGGAAATTTTTGTTCCATTAGATTTAGGATTTTTAAATGACTTCACATTTAAAGGAATCTCCTTTTTCTGTAATGGTTGTAAAGTTTTAGGATGAATTATAGAGGCTCCATAAAAAGCAAGCTCAATAGTTTCAGAATAAGAAATATGTTTTAATAATTTAGTATTACTGAAAAATTTAGGATCTGCATTTAATAAACCTGGAACGTCTTTCCAAATACTTAATGATTCTGCATTTAATGCATATGCAAAAATAGCAGCACTATAGTCTGAACCTTCTCTACCTAATGTTACGTTAAAATTGTTTTTATCACTAGCAATAAAACCTTGTGTAATATTAGTGTTAGAGTCATTAAACATTTGTTTAATTTTTTTATTTGTTAAATCCCATTTGACATTACCTCCTCTAAAATTAGAATCTGTTTTTATACAATCTCTTGCATCTATAAATGAGCTTTCAATATTTTTAAAGGTCATATAACTATAAATAATCTTTGAAGAAATCAACTCGCCATTTGAAACTAATTGATCATAAACAAAAGAATAACTAGGAGATTTGTTTGAATTAATGAATGTGTTAATTTTTTGAAAAATTGAATTTATTTCAGAAAAAATTAAGTGGTTTTTAGGAAAAATTTCATTGCAAATATCAATATGAAAGTTTAAAACTTCTAAAATAGAGCTTTTTAATTCAGATTTATTTTTAAAATAATTCTCAACTACTTTTTCAAGAGCATTAGTTGTTTTACCCATTGCAGATACAACAATCAATAAATTATCATTGCTATAATTTGAAATAATTTCTAAAATATTTTTAATACTTGAAGCATCTTTAATTGATGCTCCTCCAAATTTAAATACCTTCATTTATCTAAAAATTTTTTTATAGCTTTTTCATCCATAAGAGCAACTCTCCAATCATCTAAAACTTGTGCTCCATTTTTTATATAAAAATCAATTGCATCCTTATTCCAATCTAAGACAACCCACTGAACTCTTTTAGCTTTTAGTTTGTACGAATATTCTATGAACCTTGAAAATAAACTAAAACCAATACCTTTTCCTCTATGTTTTTTAGTTACAATTAAATCTTCCAAATGTATAGCAGGGCCTTTCCAAGTAGAATATCTTGGGTAAATTAATGCCATCCCAACAATTTCAGATTTAACTTCAGCAACAAAACATTTAAATTTAGGATTATTATTAAAACCATCTAAAATTAATTGTTGCTCTGTAATAATTACTTCATTAGGTTCTTTTTCAAATAATGCCAATTCTTTAATTAGTTTAAGTACTGATTTCATATCAGATTTAATTGCATCCCTAATTTTAAAATTCATAACGACAGTGCAAATCTAATCTAATCTTTTTTTAAAGTATAATTTTTAAATTTTTCAGAATATAATAATCAGTTTTGTTACATATATAACTAAGTATTGTATATATTCGCTGCTCAATTACATGAATTTGTAATAGAAAATGAATAAGGATTTATATCCAGATGGGTTGAATCAGCATAGGTCTCTGAAATTCCAGAAGCTTAGAAATCTTATATCCAAAAATCAAAATAATATTACTATTGAAGGATTGTATGGTTCATCACTATCATTCCTATTAATTGATTTATTTTCCTTTTTAAATAAACAAATTTTTTATATAAGTAATTCAAAAGAAATTTCATCATATATTTATTCAGATATTAATGAAATTATAGGTGAAAAAAATTGTTCTTTTTTAACATCAAATTTTAGAAATTATGAAAATAAAATAAAGGATAGGAGTAATATTTTAAATAGATATAAAACCATAAATGATATCATTGGTAATAAACCAAAAATAATAATATCTCATACAGAAGCAATATTTGAAAAAATTCCTAAATCAAGTTCAATAGTAGAAAAAACCCTAACAATTAATGTTGGGCAACAATTAGAAATAAATGTAATAAATGATAAACTTTTTGAATTAAATTTTGAAAAAGATGACTATGTTCAACAACCTGGTGATTTTTCAGTGAGAGGAAATATTTTGGATGTATTTTCATTTGAATATACAAATCCAATAAGATTTGAATTTGATGACAACGTAATTGAAAGTATAAGAGAGTTTAATATTGATTCTCAATATTCCATAAAAAAAATTAATTCAGCTATTATTAAACCTGATATTTCAAATCAAAACTTAATAGCGAGAGATGATAGCATTATAAGTATTATTGGAAAAGAAACTATTGTTATTACTGAAGAAATTGATTTAATTAAAAATAATCTTACTAAAAACTTTAAAATCAATAATAAGGATTTAAGTGAAAAACTATTTTTGGAGGAAATAAAAACTAAAAAATTAATTTCTGTAAATAATTATGAAAAAAATCCTCATATAAAATTTAATATTGCTCAACAACCCGCTTTTAATAAACAGTTTAATTTATTAAATAATGATTTACAAAATTATTATAAAAAGAATTATAAAATCAATCTTTATTTTACAAACAAGGAACAGTCAGGTAGATTTCAAGATATTTTTTCTAAGTATGATATTGATTATGAATATAAGTCAATTTTAAAGCCAATTTATAAAGGCTTTATAAATCATGATGAGTTAAAGGTATGTTATACAGATCATGAAATTTTTAATAGATTTCATCGTTATAAAATCCAAAAAAAATATACAAGAAATAATAAAGTAAAATTACAAGATTTAAACCAAATTAGTATTGGAGATTACATTACACACACTGATCACGGAGTTGGGATTTATAAGGGTTTAACAAAAATCGATATTGAAGGTAAAAAACAAGAAGCAATTAAATTATCATATGGAGATAAAGATACATTATATCTTAGTATTCATTTATTTTATAAAATATCAAAATATAAAAGTAAGGAGGGTACAAAACCAAGAATATTTAAATTAGGGTCTGGTGCTTGGGAAAGACTTAAAATAAAAGCAAAAACTAGAATTAAGAAACTAGCTTTTGATTTGATTAAGTCTTATGCTAAAAGAAAAATAGCAAAAGGATTTAAATATAAAATAGATAGTTCAATGCAAAATGAACTGGAAGCGTCATTTCTATATATTGAAACTGAAGATCAATTAAAGGCTACTAATGATGTAAAAAAAGATATGGAATCTGAATATCCAATGGATAGACTAATTTGTGGTGATGTTGGTTTTGGAAAAACAGAAGTTGCAATAAGAGCTGCTTTTAAAGCAATTGACAATGGTAAGCAAGTTGCGATACTAGTTCCAACAACAATCCTTGCATTCCAGCATTACAAGACTTTATTAAAAAGATTTAAAGATTTTCCAATTTCATTTAGCTATCTAAATAGATTCAGAACAAAAAGTGAAAAAGATAAAATAATAAATGAATTAAATCAAGGCACATTAGATTTAATTATTGGAACTCATCAATTAATTAATGATAAAATTTCATATAATAATTTGGGTCTTTTAATTGTTGATGAAGAACAAAAATTTGGTGTTAATGTTAAAGAAAAAATAAGATCTATAAAAGAAAATATAGATATTTTAACACTTACTGCTACTCCAATTCCAAGGACCCTACAATACAGTTTAATGTCTGCTAGAGATCTATCAATAATTTCAACTCCACCTACTAATAGAGTGCCTATAGAATCAGAAATTATAAGGTTTGACTCAAAAAGAATTAAAAAAGGAATTCAATATGAACTTGACAGAGGAGGTCAAGTATTTTTTGTACATAATAAAATTGAAAATATTGAAGACTTTGGAAGGCTGCTTGAAAACTTAGTTCCTGAGGCTAAAATTAAAATTGCTCATAGTAAAATTGAAGGAAAAAATCTTGAAAAAATAATGCTTGAATTTATTGAAAATAAATTTGATATTCTTTTATCAACAACAATAATTGAAAGTGGACTGGATGTGTCCAATGCAAATACAATGTTTATAAATAATGCTCATCATTTTGGTTTAAGTGATTTACATCAAATGAGAGGAAGAGTTGGCAGAAGTAATAAAAAAGCATTTTGTTATTTTATTACACCCGAAATTTCTGCTATTACGAATGAAGCAAAAAAAAGAATAAATGCAATTGGACAATACTCTGATTTAGGTTCAGGATTTAATATAGCTATGAAAGATTTAGAAATTAGAGGAGCAGGAGATTTACTAGGTGGAGAACAAAGTGGATTTATAAATGATATTGGTTTTGATACATATCATAAAATTCTAAATGAAGCTGTTCACGAATTAAAAACAAATGAATTTAAAAAAATATTTAAAGATCAAAATAAAACAAATGATTTTTTAAATGAAGTTGTGATTGATACAGATTTTGAAATATTATTCCCAAATAAATATATTTCACAGGTTAATGAAAGATTAAAATTATATACTAAACTTTCTAAAGTCAAAGATTCTACAGAATTGAACAAGTTTGAATCTCAGTTGAAAGATAAATATGGTAAACTACCTGCTCAAGTTCGAGATCTATTAAAAAGTATAAATTTGAAATGGAAAGCACAAAAAATAGGTTTTGAAAAAATAGTGATTAAACGAAATAAAATGCTTTGCTACTTTATTTCAGATGTTTCAAATTCATACTATGAAAGCAAGACATTTAAAAATATTATTCAAGAAATTTCAAAACTTGAAAACTGTGAAATTAAAGAAAAAAATAAACTATATGTAATTTTCAGCGAAGTCAAATCAATTGAAGAAGCAATAAGTAATTTAGATAGATTTAAGTCTATTGATAATTGAAAAAGCTTTATCAACTTCATTTTCAGAAACAAGAATGGTAAATTCATTAGATGTTGATATTACTTGATTAATATTTATTCCTTCCCAGGATAGTTTCTGAAAAACATAATAATATATTCCAGGAACAGATACATTTTCCTCTGGAAGCTTAAATGATATTGCAGATAATTTTTCTGTTTTATTTATACAAATTTCATTAACCAATTCTTTTTCAACCAATTCAGATAGATTTTTACTTACAACAATATTACATTCATCAATACCTCTTGATGAAGTATAAAAATCATTTTTACTTTCAAATATATTTTTTAAAAGATTTGATTGACTATTTAGTATTGTATCTGAAACCTTAAAATTATAATCCACTAAATTTGATCTAACTGTAATCTCTTGAATTTTTTTAATTACTCTTTTTATTTTTTGAGTATGTTGAAACTCTAGATTAATTGATAATCTATTCAAAGCCATTACAATTGCGCCATTATTAACTTTTTTTCTTAATAGTTCTTCAATATCAGGTTTAATTTTTCTTGAAAGTGAGGTAAAGTTTATTATCCCATCAGAAAGTGCAGAACTTAAAAAAGGCTTGGACTTTATATACTCGCTAACAGCTTGGGATATGGTTTTCAAATTTATAATGTTTTAAATTCAACAAATAATTGCAAAAATAACATTTTAATATAAATATAAGTTGATTAGTAAATTGACTATTTTTGACATATCTCAATGGAAAGTAATAAAATATATACCATTACATCAGCACTTCCATATACAAATGGTCGTATACATATTGGTCACTTAGCAGGTGCATATATTCCTGCTGACATATATGCTAGATTCAAAAGACTAAGTAATAATGATGTTGCATATATTTGTGGAAGTGATGAACATGGTGTTGCGATATCCATTAGAGCAAAAAAAGAAAAAAAGACACCGAGAGAAATTATAAATAAATATCACGAATTAATTAAAAAAAGTTTTTTAGATTTTGGTATTTCGTTCGATAATTACTCAAGAACATCATCAAAAATTCATCATGAAACTGCATCTGAGTTCTTTAAAAACCTAGATAATAAAGAAATTTTTGAAGTTAAAATTTCAGACCAGCTATACGATCCAAGAGAAAATCAATTTTTAGCAGATAGATTTGTTGAGGGTGAGTGTCCACATTGTGGATTTGAGCACGCTTATGGTGATCAATGTGAAAACTGTGGAAGTTCATTGAGTCCAGATCAATTAATAAATCCTATTTCAAAAATAAGTGGAGCTAAACCAATAAAAAAAGAAACAAAACATTGGTATTTACCACTTGGAAAATATGAGGATTTTTTAAGAAAATGGTTCTTAAATGGTAAGAAAGGTAAAGTAAAAGCAAATGTATATGGGCAAGTGAAATCATGGTTAGATAAAGGTCTGGAATCAAGAGCAATAACTAGAGATTTAGATTGGGGTATTCCAGTTCCTCATAAAGATGGAAAAGGAAAAGTATTATATGTATGGTTTGATGCTCCAATTGGATACATATCCTCAACAAAAGAATGGGCAAAAAAAGAAAATAAAAATTGGGAATTATACTGGAAGGATAAAGACACTAAATTAATTCATTTTATTGGCAAGGATAATATAGTTTTTCATTGTGTAATTTTTCCTGCTATTTTGAAATCTCATGGTGAATATATTTTACCTGAAAATGTTCCTGCGAATGAATTTTTAAATCTTGAAGGGGATAAGTTTTCAACATCAAAAAACTGGGCAATATGGTTAGATGAATTTTTAATTGATTTTCCAGGTATGCAAGATTCTCTGAGATATACCTTGACAGTGAATGCTCCTGAAACAAAAGACAATGATTTTACTTGGAAGGATTTCCAAGCAAGAAATAATAATGAATT
>CABXUS010000006.1 GCA_902515405.1 uncultured Bacteroidota bacterium
AAGTTTTACAATCACAGAACCAGATCAGTTAGTTGCTTCAGGTACAATATCAGATTTTAATGGGTTTGGTATTTCTTGTAATGGTGCAGATGATGGCTCAGTAGATTTGAGTGTTAGTGGAGGTACTGCTAATTATACATATGCTTGGACAAAGACTGGTGATAATTCTTTTGGCGCAACTTCTCAAGATTTAATTAATTTATCACCTGGAACTTATAATGTTACAGTAACAGATGCTAATGATTGTACAACCACTAATAGCTTTACAATCACAGAGCCTACACAACTTTTAATAGATTCATCTATTCCATTAACAAATGGATTTGCTATAAGCTGTTTTGATGCAAGTGACGGCTCAATTAATATAACTCCAGCTGGTGGGACGGGATCATACATATATAATTGGTCTACTACCAATGGAAGCGGTTTAGTTCAAGATCAGCAAGATCAATCAGGATTGTCAGCAGGAAATTATTCTGTAACAATAACTGACTCAAATAATTGTTTAGTTACTCAAACCTTTACTTTAACTCAACCAAATGATTTAACACTTTCAGGTAATTTATCAAATTATAATGATTTTAATATTAGTTGTAATAGTGAAGATGATGGAAGTATTGATATATCAGTTTCAGGGGGATATTTATTGCCAGGCCAGACATATACTTACCTATGGACAACATCTGATGGATCAGGTCTCAATCCAAATTCTGAAGACCAAACTGGTTTAACAGCTGGAACATATATTGTCACAGTTACTGATTCTAACTCTTGTATTTTAATTGAGTCCATTACATTAAATGAATCAGAAATAATAAATATAGATGAAACAATTTCTGATTTTAATGGATTTCAAATTAGCCAAAACGGAGCTAGTGATGGCTCTATTAGTTTGGATGTAAGTGGAGGCACAAATAATTATACATATTCTTGGACAAAAAATGATGATAATTCATTTTCATCAACTGGTAGCAATTTAAATAACCTGTCAGTGGGAACATACAATGTTGTTATAACTGATTCAAACGGATGTACACAAACTGAATCATATAATTTAGCCCAACCTGCTGAACTTTTAATTGGAATTGACATATCTGCTTTTGCAACCAATGTATTGTGCTTTGGAGATAACACAGCGTCTATTAAAATTGATATTACTCAAGCTTCAGTAGGGCCATACGCCTTTGATTTGTTTGGAATAGATTATCTTAATCAACAATACACACAAACCGCTAATAATATTAATAATTTAACGTATACATTTAATTCTATTCCCTCAGGTGAATATCAGGTTAAGGTTACTGATGCAAATGGTTCATCTAAAACATCTCAAACAAGAGTTATTACTCAGCCTAGTGCTGCAATTACAATAACGTCAACTATTTCAGATTATGGACCTTATAATATTAGTTGTTTTGGAGCTAATGATGCATCGATTAATTTATCAATTCAAGGTGGAATATTGAGTGGCAATAATTTTTATCAGTACCAGTGGACAACAAATAACGGTTCAGGATTGGACACAAATTCTCTAAATCAAACTGGTTTAGGCCCTGGGGATTATACAATTTTAGTAACTGATGAAAATAATTGCACTTTAACAGAAACTTATTCAATTACTTCTCCAGAAGCACTAAATTATGTTTTGGATGAAAAGAAAAATATAACATGTAAAGATGATGCTGATGGTTCGATTCAAATTTCAGTTTCTGGAGGCACAGGTAACTATAATTATAATTGGACCACAGTTAATGGAACTGGATTAACCCAAGGTCAACAGGACCAAAGTGGTTTAGGACCAGGAATATATTCATTAATTATATCAGATGGCTGCCAATCTATTCAATATGAATACATAATTTCTGAACCAGATGAGTTAACTATAACTTTAGATGAAAAAACTGATATTTTATGTCATGGAGATAGCTCTGGAGAAATTCTAATAAATGTAACTGGCGGATCAGCACCTTATGATTATGTATGGAGAGATAATTTTAATAATGTTTATGATAGAAATGTTGGAGATGTATTCAATGATGGAGATCTTTCAAATATTCCTGCTGGAACTTATGATTTAACTGTAACAGATGCTAATAATTGTATTACTACTTTTAATATTGAATTGACCCAACCTAATGATTTACTAATTGATATTTCTAAAACAGATTTAAATTGTTATAATGGAAATGATGGGACAATTACAGTAAATACAACCGGAGGTGTTGCTCCTTATTCTTATACTTGGAGTGATTTTGGAAATGGTAATATCAGAACTGGTCTTGAAACTGGCTCTTACACAGTTACTATAACAGATTCAAATAACTGTGTAGAAATTAGAGAAATTGAAATTGAAAATGCAGAATTGTTTGATATAAACCCAGTTGTTGTCCCTGTATCATGCTTTGGAGCTGACGATGGCTCTATAGAATTAAATTTTGCTGGTGGGTTTCCACCAGTATTAGTTACTTGGAGTGATGATTCATCAGCTGGACAAAATAGATATAACCTTTCTCCTGGTATCTATTCTGTTTTAGTTGAAGATGCTTCAGGATGTATAATCAATCAAAGTTTTACAATAATTGAACCTCAAGAATTATCGATTGCTGGATTGGTTACTGATTCAATCGATTGTGATAACCCTGAAAGCGGAAGCATTGATTTACAAATTTCAGGTGGGAACGCACCTTATGCTTTCCAATGGTCTAATGGTGAAACAAGCGAGGATATTTCAAATTTAATTGCAAATAATTATTTAGTTATAGTTACTGACTCTAAAGGTTGTACAAATCAAAAAGAGTTTACAATTAATAGGCAAGAGGACTTAGAAATTAATTTAGAAACAAGTCTTTACGCTATTTGTGATACTAGAGAAGTTTATCAAAAAAATACTGTTTCTGTTTCTGGTGGAGTTGCTCCTTATATCATTGAATGGTCCAATGGAATAGTTACTGGGAACAATAATGAAATTATGGATACTAAAATTGAGGGTTCATATCAAGTTACTGTTACAGACACCTTAGGATGTTCAGAGTCAATTATTTTTGATGTTTCGACGCCAGAAATTGGTTTTCCTAATTTTAGTTATGATTCTTTTTATCTATCAAGTTATGGTGCTCTCGCTGTAAATGATGTAATTACTTTCACTAATTTATCTTCAGAGGAGTATTTTGATGTTTATTGGGATTTTGGAGATGGTAATTTCTCTGAAGAAATAAATACCAATCATACATACAATAGAAGAGGTGTTTATGAAGTTACTTTAACTGTTGAGTTTATTTTAGGTTGTACTTATTCAATTACAAAAACAATTTATGTTGGAGACTCATATGAAATCGTAATTCCTAATGCTTTTACACCGAATAATGATGGGTATAATGATACGTTTAGACCAATTTATTATGGATTTAAGTATATTAAAATGCAAATTTTTGATACATGGGGTAATTTAATTTATTCAGAAGAATCTAGTACAAATAACTTTGTTGGTTGGACTGGAATAATTGGAAATAAAGATGGAGAAAACGGGAATTATTTTTATCAAATTTCAGGAAATACATACACAGATGAAAAGTTTTCAAAAAATGGACCATTTACTTTAATCAAATAATTTTAAATTAAAGTACTTTTTTTTATAAAGAAATTTCATAAATTAATTGTTTACTTAAAAATTTACTATGAAAAAAATCATTTTAGTATTTATAGCAGTTTTGTTTGTTAGCTGTCAATCAACAGGTGTTCAAGTAACATTTGATGATGAAAAATCAAACACAATAAGAGAACATTTACAATATTATGTAAATAATGATTTGGACTCATTAATGGCGCTAATTGCAGATGATGCTGAAATTTACTTAAATAGTGAAGAATCAGTTACACCTGAAGAAATTAGAACCGGACTTGAACTTCAACATTCAACTTTTAACCCCATAACTATATCTTGGTCTCAAGAAGAAGGTGGGGAGGATATAGGTGCATGGATAGAATCTACAAATTATCCGGGTGGACCTGCAAATGAGCCTGCTTCTGTTACTCAAGTATGGTTTACTTGGCACGGTACATCGAATTTAACAGGTGAAACTATATCTGTACCAGCACATATTGTTTATGTATGGAACGATGATGGTAAAGTTTCTACGCAATATCAGTATTTTGACTCTGTAAATATTAATACAGCTATTGAGGCTGCTTTAGCTGCTGCATCTGAATAATTTAATATATATTTAATATTATGAAAAAATTAATTTTAGTATTTATAGCAGTTTTGTTTGTTAGCTGTCAATCAACAGGTGTTCAAGTAACATTTGATGATGAAAAATCAAACGCAATAAAAGAGGCTTATGTTAAATATATGAATCAGAATTTTGATGGAGATATTTGGTCTGAAGACTTACAGTTTTATGGAAATGTAACTGATCCAATTGGTTATGATGAAGCTAAATCTTTAATTGGTCTACATCATGAACTTTATGATAATATTTCTATGAGCTGGGGTGATAGTGAGGAAGTAAATGAAATTGCATTTATTCAAACAATAAATTATCCAGATTATGGTTATGTTTCACAAGCATGGTTTGTGTGGAAAGGTACTGGAAAATTTAGCGGTGAAACTGTAGAAATTCCTTGCCACATAGGATATCTTTGGGGTGAAGATGGAAAAGTTATTAATGAATGGCAACATAGTGATCAAAGTCATCTAAAAGCTGAACTTGAATTATCATTAGCTTCTGCTGAATAGTTTTTACTCTAAAATATTTTATTTTAAAAATGAGGGGTTTATTTTAAGCCCCTTTTTTTATTAGATTAAGTGCAGAACCTTCTTTATACCATTCAATTTGCGGAGCATTATAAGTATGATTTGTTTTAATTATATCAATTGAATCATCTGAATGAATAACTTCAATAGTCAACTGTTTATTTGGTGAAAAACTATCTAAGTCAATAAAATTGAAGGTATCATCTTCAAAAATTTTATCATAATCACTTTCATTCTCAAAAGTAATTCCAAGCATTCCTTGCTTTTTCAAGTTTGTTTCATGAATCCTAGCAAAGGATTTAACAAGAACAACTTTAACACCTAAATGTCTAGGTTCCATAGCTGCATGTTCTCTTGATGAACCCTCGCCGTAATTATGATCACCAACTACAACCGTAGAGATTCCATTTTCTTTATAGTTTCTTTGTACATCAGGAACACCTCCATATTTTCCAGTTAATTGATTTTTAACAAAATTTGTTTTTTTATTAAAAGCATTCACTGCTCCGATTAAACAATTATTAGAAATATTATCTAAATGTCCCCTAAATCTTAGCCAAGGACCTGCCATAGAAATATGATCAGTAGTGCATTTTCCAAAAGCTTTAATTAATAATTTAGCTCCCAAGATATTTTTTCCATCCCATGGGCTAAATGGTTCAAGTTTTTCAAGTCTTTTAGATTTTGGATCAATAATTACATCAATACTAGAACCATCTTTAATTGGTTCTATGTATCCATTATCTTTAACATCAAACCCTTTTGGAGGTAGTTCCCATCCTTTTGGTTCTTCTAAGCTAACTTCATTCCCTTTATTATTAATAAGTGTGTCTTTTAACGGATTAAATGCTAAATCACCTGATATTGCAATAGCGGCTACCATTTCAGGTGATGCAACAAATGCATGAGTATTGGGGTTACCATCAGCTCTTTTAGCAAAATTTCTATTAAATGAATGAATTATTGAGTTCTTTTTCTCTTTATCTGCATCTTTTCTTGCCCATTGACCAATACATGGACCACAAGCATTAGTGAAGATTTTCGCATCAAGTTTTTCAAAAATATTAAGTAATCCATCTCTTTCTGCTGTAAATCTAACCTGCTCTGAACCTGGATTTATTCCAAAATCTGCTTTTGTAGAAAGATTTTTTTCTAAAGCTTGGTTGGCTATTGAAGAAGCTCTTGATAAATCTTCATATGAGGAGTTAGTACATGAACCAATTAATCCCCATTCAATTTTTCTTGGCCAATCATTATCTTTAAGTGTTTCTGCCATCTTACTTACAGGAGTTGCAATATCTGGTGAAAAAGGTCCATTAATATGAGGTTCGAGTTCAGATAAGTTAATTTCAATTAATTCATCAAAATATTTTGCTGGATTTTGATAAACCTCTGAATCTCCTGTTAAGTATTCTTTAATTTTATTTGCTTCATCAGCAATTAAGTCTCTTCCAGTTGCTCTAAGATATTTTTCCATAGAACTATCGTAACCAAAAGTTGAAGTTGTAGCACCAACTTCAGCCCCCATATTACAAATTGTTCCTTTTCCAGTACATGAAAGTTCTTTTGCACCAGGTCCAAAATATTCAATAATTGCACCTGTTCCACCTTTTACTGTTAAAATTCCAGCAACTTTTAATATAACATCTTTCGGCGCAGTCCATCCAGATAGTTTCCCAGTTAGTTTTACTCCTATGATCTTTGGAAACTTTAATTCCCACGCCATTCCAGCCATAACGTCAACTGCATCTGCTCCACCAACTCCAATTGCTACCATTCCTAAACCTCCAGCATTAACTGTATGAGAGTCTGTTCCTATCATCATTCCACCAGGAAAAGCATAATTTTCTAACACAACTTGATGAATTATACCAGCTCCAGGTTTCCAAAAACCTATTCCATATTTATTTGAAACAGATTCTAAGAAGTTAAATACTTCATTACTGTTATTAATAGCACTTTGTAGATCTTCATCAGCTCCAATTCTAGCTTGAATTAAATGATCACAGTGAACTGTTGTTGGAACTGAAACCTTTTTCTTTCCAGCCTGCATGAATTGCAATAGTGCCATCTGAGCAGTAGCATCTTGGCATGCAATTCGATCTGGAGCGAAATCAACATAATCTCTACCTCTATTAAAAGGTTTATTAATTTTTTCATTCCAAAGATGTGAATAAAGAATTTTTTCTGATAATGTTAGAGGATGTTTACAAATTTCTCTAGCACTATCAACTTTTAACCTGATAGAACCATAAACTTTTTTAATCATCTCAAAATCAAAAATCATAAATCTTAGTACAAATTTAATAAAAAACCCCCAATTAAGGGGGAGATTAGTAGCGGGAGCAGGACTCGAACCTGCGACCTTCGGGTTATGAGCCCGACGAGCTACCTACTGCTCTATCCCGCGAAATGGAAATCGAATTTACAATTTTTTGATTTTATAACAAAAATTATTGGGTATTACCCTTAAGCACTTAAATTTGTGAGGTGTTTAAATCAGGCTTTGTAAATATTATAGGACTTCCAAATGCTGGTAAATCTTCTTTAATTAATAGATTTATGCAAGATAATTTCTCTATTGTTACATCCAAAGCTCAAACAACTAGACATAGAGCTCTAGGAATAGTTAATGGAAATAATTATCAACTTGTAATTTCTGATACCCCTGGATTTACTAATCCAAAAAATAGAATCCATGATTACATGAATAAAAAAATATTAGATTCTTTCAAAGATGCTGATATAATTTTATTTATGGTCGAGCTAGGAATCGATAAAAATAGAGATGTAAAACTTATTGAAAAAGTAAAAAAATCTAAAGCTCCTGTTTTATTATTGTTAAATAAAGTTGATAAAGTAAACCAAACCGTTTTAGAAAATGAAAGTAAGTTTTGGAAATCGGAATTTAAAAATATTGAAATTTGGATGATTTCTGTAAAAGAAAATTTTAATATTGAAAATCTAAGGGAAAGGATAATTGAGTTGTTACCTGAAGGTCCTAAATATTTTCCTGATGATGCTTGGACTGATAAAAACGAAAGATTTTTTGTAAATGAAATTATTAGAGAAAAGATTTTTAAAAATTATTCTCAAGAGTTACCTTATATTTCAGAAGTTATCACTGAAAAATTTAAATCAAAAAACAAGATTATTAAAATTTCTTCTTTAATTATTGTTGAAAAGGAATCTCAAAAAGGAATTATAATTGGCAACAAAGGAAATTCAATTAAAAATATAGGAACAGAATCAAGAAAAGATTTAGAAAGATTCTTTAATAAGAAAGTTTTTTTAGAATTAAATGTCAAAGTTTATAAGGATTGGAGAAAAAATAGTAATTATCTAAAAAAACTAGGATATAACTAAAATGAATAAGATTGTAGCTATAGTCGGAAGGCCTAATGTAGGTAAATCAACTCTTTTTAATAGGTTAATTAAAAGAAATGAAGCAATTGTTGACTCTGAAAGTGGAGTGACCAGAGATAGACATTACTCACTTTCTGATTGGAATGGAAAAGTTTTTACTTTAATTGATACTGGAGGTTATGTGATTGGAGGTGATGATACTTATGAAAAGGAAATTGATAATCAGGTAATGATTGCATTAGAGGAATGTGATAAAGTAATTTTTGTAGTAGATGTTAATGATGGTATTACATCAATTGATAAAGAAATAACAAAATTACTTCACAAGTCAAGTAAAGAAGTTATTATAGCTGTTAATAAGGTTGATAAAACAACGATGACTAATGAATCGTTGGAGTTTTATTCATTAGGTTTTGATAAGCTATTTGGCATTTCAGCAATAAATGGAAGTGGAACTGGTGATTTATTAGATGAATTAGTAAAAGATTTTGAAATCAATGAAAAGAATGATAATGATGATATACCATCTTTTGCTGTTGTAGGTAGACCAAATGCAGGAAAATCTTCTTTTATAAACACTCTAATTGGAGAAGACAGAAATATTGTAAAAGATGAACCAGGAACAACTAGAGATAGTATTGATACTTATTATAATAAGTTTGGATTAAATTTTAAACTAATTGATACAGCAGGAATTAGAAAAAAATCAAAAATTAATACTAATCTAGAGTTTTATTCAGTAGTTAGGTCAATTAAGGCAATTGAAAACTGTGATGTATGTTTATTAATTATGGATGCTACAAGAGATTTTGATTCTCAATTAAAAAATATTTTTTGGCTCGCTCATCGAAGAAATAAAGGGATTGTTATTTTGGTAAACAAGTGGGATTTGGTTGAAAAAGAAAATAAATCAACAATTGAATTTGAAAGAAAAATCAGAGATGAAATAAAGCCATTTATCGATTTACATATAATTTTTATTTCTTGTTTAAAGAAACAAAGAATTTTGAAGTCTTTAGAATTTGCAGTTGAAACATATGAAAATAGATCTAGAAAGATAAAAACTAGTAGGTTAAATAATGACTTATTGCCAATAATTCAAAAAAACCCGCCTCCCTCAAACAAAGGTAAATTTGTTAAGATTAAATATTGTAGCCAAATTCCATCTCATTATCCTCAATTTGTTTTTACATCAAGCCTTCCTCAATATATGAAAGAGCCTTACAAGAGATTTTTAGAAAATAAAATAAGGAAACTCTATAACTTTACTGGTTGTCCAATTAATATTTACAGTAGAAAGAAATAATTAAATTTCTTTTTCAATTTTAAGTAATTTCTCCTTTAATTTCTTAAGTTTTTTAATAACCTGAATAGTATTCTTGCTAGATTTTAGTTTTTTTTTAGCTCCATCCAAAGTAAAGCCTTTAATTTTTAATAAATCATAAATTAACTTAATGTTTTTTAAGTCAATTGAACTATATTTTCTGGTTCCGCTTAAATTTTTTTTTGGATTTAATATATCAAATTCTTTTTCCCAAAATCTTAGCAAGGAGGGTTTAATATCAAAAGCCTTGGATATTTCTCCGATGTTATAATATAATTTTTCAGGAAGTTTTAATTCCATACTTAATCTAGAGATTGATTTTCTTGTACAGAAATCCTAAGAACTTCATCAAATTCTTCAGATGTTAAACTTCCATAAAAATAATTTACTGGATTTACACTTTTACCATCTTTTATAACTTCATAATGAAGGTGTAATCCTTTTGATCTACCTGTATTGCCAACAAATCCAATGATATCTCCTTTTTTAACTGTTTGACCTCTATTTACGTTGTATGAATTAAGATGTGCATATAATGTAACAAATCCGTATCCATGATCAATTCTAATATGTTTACCATATCCGATTGAACGACTATCAGCCCTTATAATTTTACCATTACTTGCTGCATAAACTGGAGTATTTCTAGGAGCTGAGAAATCCATTCCTTTGTGCATTTTTCTTGACTTATCAAAAGGGTCAGTTCTCATTCCAAATCCAGATGCAATTCTGCTAAGATCATTATTTTTTATAGGTTGAATTGATGGTATTGCTGCCAGCATTTTTTCTTTATCTTTAACTAATTTTTCAATATCGTCGAGAGATTTTGATTGAATTACAAGTTGCTTTGTTAGTATATCAATTTTTTTTGTTGTTTCAATTACAAGTTGAGAATTTTCATAGCCCTCCAAATTTGAATACCTGTTAACTCCACCAAATCCAGCTTGCCTTATATCATCATCAATCGGATTAGCTTCAAATAAAACCCTGTAAATATTATTATCTCTTTCTTCAATATTTTCTAAGACAATTTCTAATTGATTAAGTTTTTTAGTAAGCAAATCAAATTGAAGTTTATAATTATTAAGTTCTCTAGCTTGAGTGAGTTCAGTTGGTGTGTTTACAAGTGGAGTACTTATTAAAATAAATAGACACATTAACCCAAAGAAAAATGATGCTAAAACAAAAGATATAAAATTTAAAAAACGATTTTTTGTAGATAGTTTTATTTCTTTATATGACAAAGATTTTTTGTCGTAATAAAATTTTGTTTTACTCATAAAAGAATAACTTTTGTTTAAGTTCTAACTATTTATTTTTTACTTTGTAAATATAAAGATTCTATTTATAAGATAAATATCAATGAATTCGAATATAATCAGATCTAATTTTATAAAGTTCTTTGAGGAAAAAAGTCACTCTTTTGTACAATCTTCCTCAATAGTTGCAAAAAATGATCCTACATTGATGTTCACAAATGCTGGAATGAATCAGTTTAAAAATATTTTTCTTGGAAATGAAAGTGCTAAAATAAAACGTGTTGTAAATTCTCAAAAATGTTTAAGGGTTTCTGGCAAGCATAATGATTTAGAGGAGGTAGGCATTGATCACTATCATCACACTATGTTTGAAATGTTAGGCAATTGGAGTTTTGGAGATTATTTCAAAAAAGAAATTATCAATTGGAGTTTAGAAATTTTAACGAAGGTTTACAAACTAAGCAAAGATGATTTATATGTTACTGTTTTCGAGGGCAATGAAGACGATAAATTAGATAAAGATTTAGAAGCATATAATTTTTGGTCTGATATTATTGATGAAGATAAAATTATTCTTGGCGACAAAAAAGATAATTTTTGGGAAATGGGGGATACCGGTCCATGTGGTCCATGCTCTGAAATTCATATAGATTTAAGATCAAAAGATGAAAAAAATAAAATATCAGGTACTGCTTTAGTTAATACCGACCATCCTGAAGTTATTGAATTATGGAATTTAGTTTTTATTCAGTTTAATAGAAAAAGTGATGGTAAGTTAGAAGAATTACCTGATAAACATATCGATACCGGAATGGGTTTTGAAAGGTTAGCACGAATAATACAAAAAAAAGAATCTAATTATGATACCGATATTTTCGCTCCATTAATCACTGAGATATATAATATTACAGGATTAAAATATGGCATAGATTCAAAAATTGACACAGCTTTCAGGGTAATTGTTGATCATGTTAGAGCAGTGTCATTTTGTATAGCAGATGGTCAAATACCAGGTAATAGTGGTTCATCATATGTGATTAGGAGAATATTGAGAAGAGCTATTAGATATGGTTTTACATTCTTAAATCAATCCAAGCCTTTTATTTTTAAACTTGTAAATATACTTTCAAACCAATTTGCTGACCACTTTAATGAACTTTTAAGTCAAAAAGAACTTATTGAATCTATCATAAAAGAGGAAGAAAAATCGTTTTTAAGAACTCTTCAATCTGGAATCGAACGACTAGGAAATATGATTGAGAAATCTAATTCAAAAAAACTTTCAGGGAAAGATGTTTTTGAATTATTTGACACTTATGGATTTCCAGCTGATTTGACCTCCTTGATATTAAAAGAAAATAAAATGTCATTTGATCTAAAGGAATTTGAAATTGAACTTGAAAAGCAAAGATTGAGATCTAAAAAATCTTCTAAAACTTTCACATCTGATTGGATAGTTTTAAATAAGGATCAATCGGATATATTTTGTGGATATGATAAATTATCAACCAAAACTAAAGTAAATCAGTATAGATATGTTAAAATTAAAGATGAAGAAATATGTCAATTGGTATTAGAAGATACTCCATTTTATCCAGAGGGTGGTGGTCAATCTGGTGATAAGGGAAAATTAGTTTTTCATAATAATTCTGAAATAATTATAACTGATACTAAGAAGGAAAATGGCAAAATTTTACACTTTTCAAAAAAACCTAATTTTGATATTTCTTCGAATGTTACAGCAGTTGTTGATACAATGAATAGAAATGATTCTTCATCAAACCACACATCTACTCATTTACTTCATCAAGCGCTTAGAGACATTTTAGGAAAGCATGTTGAGCAAAAAGGTTCATCAGTTTCATCTGATGGTTTAAGATTTGATTTTTCACATTTTAAAAAGATAGAGAATGATCAATTAAAAGAAATTGAAAATTATGTGAATAATCGAATTGATGATTCAATAGAATTAGAAGAGAATAATAATGAAAATTATAATGATGCAATTAATAAAGGTGCAATTGGATTATTTGGAGAAAAATATGGAAATAAAGTTCGAACAATTAAGTATGGAAATTCTTATGAATTGTGTGGGGGAACCCATGTTAAAAATACACTAAATATTAGAAATTTTTTAATTATCTCTGAAAGTTCAATCGCATCAGGTATAAGACGAATAGAAGCAATTTCAGGAAAAAAATCAATTAATTACTTATCAGATAGAAATAATGAAATTAACGAACTTAAAGTAATTCTCTCATCTAACAAAGATGCACTTGATTCAGTAAGAAATTTGAAAAATGAAAATTCTGAATTATCTAAAACTCTAAAGAAAAGTCAGAAAAAATTAATACAGTTTTACTCAGAATATTTTTTAAAAAAGTTTAAAAAAGTTGAGACTACTAATCTTTTAATTGAAAATGTTGATATTGATAAAGAATTAATGCGATCCTTATCTTTTGATTTAATTAATAAGATTGATAATTCTGTAATTATTCTTTATTCAAATAATTCTAATAATTTGAATATTATTTGTAATGTTTCAAAAACTTTGAATGATAATACTATAATTGATGCATCCAGAATAGTTTCTAAAGTCTGTTCACATATTGGAGGTGCAGGAGGCGGACAAAAAACTTATGCTACTGGCTCTGGACCATTCAAAAATGATATAAAAGAAATTATTGAAAATATTCTAAAAGAAATATTATAAATTTTTAGATGGGTAAGATTCTAAAAGTTTAGAAACAAAATTGTTTATTAATTCATCTCTTGATGATTTATTTGAACTGAGTGTTCCAGAACCATTACCTTGCCACAACAAAGATCCTGTTTTCGCATCTATAATATCAAGGTATAATAAGCCAACTATTCTTGATGATGGTCTGTAAGATGTTGACATAGACATTCCAAAAGGATACCAACCATAATATGGGTATTCATTGTATCTATTTATATATACATCTTCTCTAGATTTAGTATCAATATTAATAATTAAATCTGGAGTATTTGATAATGTATATCCCTTCTTTTGCATTTGATTTTCAACTGAACTTAATATTCTTTTTTTATCCAAATCAGATATTTCAATTTTATCAATTTGAGATTTTGAAAAGGCAAATGAATTATAATTTGAGAAATTAGCTGAAGAATCATAGTCAGTAACTACTCTAACGGAGGAACAAGATGTAAATAATAAAAGAAGTAATGTAAAAAGAATAGTTTGTTTCATATTAATAAAATTACAATAACTATGCCTAAACATCGATTTATTTCAAAGTAATTAATATTTTTAATATCTCTAAATGAAACTCGTTTTAAAAAATAAGCTAGTCTTTTCATTAATATTCTTGTTAACCTTTACTAGCTGTAGTATAATAAAATTTCCATTTAAAGCTGTAAAAAAAGTAAGTAAATCTACAGCTATTAAAAAAAATAAATCTGTCCAACTTGAAAGGTTTTTGAGAAATATGTCAAGTGATGAGCTTAAGAAATGGTACATAAAAACTTATTCAAAAATTGCAACTGATCAAATGAAAAAATATAAAATTCCTGCAAGTATTATTTTAGCACAGGGGCTTGTTGAGTCTGGATCAGGAGCTAGCAATCTCGCATTAAAATCTAATAATCATTTTGGAATAAAATGTCATCAAGAGTGGAGAGGAAAAAAGGTTTATCATGATGATGATAAAAAAAATGAATGTTTTAGAAAATATAAAAATCCTATTGAAAGCTATAAAGACCATTCAGAATTTCTTACTACCAGGGGTAGATATTCATTTTTATTTAGACTACCAATAAAAGATTATGTTGGTTGGTCTGAGGGATTATCTAAAGCAGGTTATGCCACTGACCCAAAATATCCAGAAAAATTAATTAATGTTATTGAAAGATATAATTTATGGAAGTATGATGGATCAAAAAAACAAAAAACTAAAATCAAGAATAAAAAAAAGATTAATGATGATTCAAATTATACAGTAAAAAAAGGTGATACATTGTACTCAATATCAAAAAAACAAAAAATCTCTGTAGATGAGATTATGAAAAAAAATAATCTCAAAAACAATAATTTAATAATAGGTCAAAAATTAAAAATTTAGCTACTCATCATTGCATCATCAATCATTGCAATACAATAGCTTAAATGACTTTTTAAAACCTTGTCTGAATATCTTTTAACTGCTTTATTTAAATCTTTCTTCAATTCTAATAGAGTACCCATTGTTATTGATCGTATATCAGAAACATCAACCTTTATAGATGTGATATATGAGCCCCATCCAGGCCTAGTAGGTGGTTGCTCATTTTTCATAATGTAGCCTAACCTTGATATAAAACTTTTTTGTAGATTTCTTCTGTAAACATCAATTGATTTATTATTTTTTAATTCAGACCAGATTCCATCTTTTAAATCAACCATCATTTCATTTAATGAATATGCATTATTTCCATTCAATGCTTCATTTTCAATCATTCTAGCCATTCTACTAAAATCAAGAACTCTACTTAAATAGCTCGATTGTACTGATCTAATTCGATTTGTTGTTCCTGCATACTCAATTTTATTTAAAATATTTTTATCGATCATCCAATAAGGAGTTTCAAATAAATGTTTATTTAAAAAGTTTATACATGCTTTTTGATGATTTTTGTCTACATGTGTATAAACTGCACCATCTTGATCAGATGTTTTATAAAACTGATATACTCCACCAATATTTGTAGCAACATGCCCCATATATCTTCTAAATTGACTAAGTACCTGACCATATATGTATTCCATTTCATCATAAGTTTCACCATCTTCAGTTGTCCATTCGATTAGTTTTGGAAGAATTCTTTTTAAATTTTTAATTCCGTATTCACTAGCCTTTATTGCATCATCACCTAAATCCTCAGTTTGAGAACTTGGATCTATACTTCCACTAGGTCCAAATCTGTATGTCAAATCATCCTCCTTTTCTCTTATCCAACTTCTCAATATTTCTTTTTCCTCCTTTTCAGAAACACCTAGAATAGGTTTGTAGCCCCACATCACAGAATATCTATCATATATTCCGACATTTGGAGTTTCCCAATCAGATGGCATTAAAGCAACTCCTTTGTCTTCAGGTTGAGCAACATAATTAAATCTTGCATAATCCATTATTGAAGGAGAAGTACCGTATTTTTTTGTAAATGTTGCAGATCTCAATGAATCAACTGGATATGCACTACTACTAGCCATGTTGTGAGGAAGTCCAATTGTGTGTCCAAATTCATGAGAGGATACAAATCTTATTAATTCACCCATAACTTCATTTCTGAATTCAACTCCTCTAGCTTCGGGATCAACTGCAGAAGTTTGAACGAAGTACCAGTTTCTTAATAATTTCATGACATTATGGTACCAGTTTATATCAGATTCTATTATTTCACCTGACCTGGGATCACTGACATGAGGACCATTAGCATTTAATGTTGAAGATGCTAAATATCTTACAGTAGAATATCTAATATCTTCTGGACTCCAATCTGGATCTTCTTCTTCATTTGGAGGGTCTTTACATATTACAGCATTTTTAAAACCGGCTTCTTCAAAAGCAGCATTCCAATCTTCAATTCCTTGTTTAAGATATTTTCTCCATTTTTTTGGAGTTGCCCTATCGATATAATATACTATTGGTTTTTTAGGCTCAACTAATTCACCATTTTTAAACTTTTCAACATCTTCATCTTTCACTTCTAATCTCCATCTGTCAAGATATGTAACACTTTCAGCCTCTTGATTATCAATTCCATAGTCAGTTTGACTAGTTGTAAACCATCCAACTCTTTCATCAAAATATCTTCTTTTCATGGGTTTTTTTGCAAGTAATATCATTGAGTTATTAAGTAACATTGAAATTTGACCATTCTTTGCATCTGATGATTTATAAGTTTTTATATGTTTAGACTCAATATTAAGAGGAAAACTTCTGATTGATTCGATAAATGATAATTTTGTATCAAGACTTGAAATCTTATTTCTTTTTCTGTAAGATTGTGGATATCCAAATGATTTTACATCTGTTTTGAATAAATTTGTAACATCGACTACAAAGGTGTTTTTGTCTTTATTTTCAACTTCAATTTTAAAGCTTGCTATGATCGGTTCAAAATTAGCATTAGATACTGCCTCTTTTATTGGAAGTGAATCAGATGCATAATTTGAAAATGAAAGTTCTTTGAGTAGTAAGTTGTTATCAAATTTTTGCCAACTTAAAACTTGTTCACTCAATTTGTGAGCACCCAATGGAATTTCCTTTGCCATCTTAGCAATTCTAGTTACCATTAGCATATCCCTATTAAGTAAACTGTCATGAATTTCATAGTAATATTTTTCACCAATCTTATGAACTTCAAATAAACCTTTATCGGTTACAGCTTTGTTGGTTATAATATCTGTGTATGTGTTCTCTTTTTTATCCTTATCAGATTTTTCAGGTTTTTTTTGTGAATATGTATTAGGGCTTAATAATAATAAAGCTAAAATTAGTACAAGAACAAAATTAGTTGTTTTCATAATATTAGTTGAATAGTTATATTGTAAATTACATAAAAATAATATATCAGTTAAATTATTTCTAGGAATAGACCTTGATTATTTTTAGAAACTTTAAGCAGGTTGTTTTTGGTAAGGTTTTTTATACTTTTATCCCATTTTTTATTACTTAAACCTGATGATGTTTTTATAGTACTAAGTTCAATCTTTTGATGATTCTTAACTTCTTCAAGAATATATTTTTCATTTTCATTTAAATAAATTTTTGATTCATTGTTTTCAGGCTTCATTTGGGGGAAAAATATAACTTCTTGAATTGACTTGTGATTTGTTAGTAGCATTACCAACCTATCAATTCCAATTCCAATTCCAGATGTAGGAGGCATTCCGTACTCTAAAGATCTGACAAAATCATGATCAATAAACATAGCTTCTTCATCTCCTTTTTCAGAAAGTTTAAGTTGATCTTCAAATCTTTCAAGTTGATCAATAGGATCATTTAGCTCTGAATATGCATTTGCAATCTCACTTCCATTAATTAAAAGCTCAAATCTTTCAGTTAGTTTTGGATTAGTTCTGTGTTCTTTTGTAAGTGGACTCATCTCTTTTGGATAATCAATAATAAATGTAGGCTGAATAAAATTTAATTCACACTTTTTACCAAAAATTTCATCAATTATTTTACCCTTTCCCATAGTATCATCAATTTCAATTCCTATTTTTTTAGCAGCTTCTGCTAATTCTTTTTCACTTAAAGTCAAGGCATCAATTCCAGTTTGATTTTTTATAGCATCTATAATACCAATTTTTTTATATGGTCCTTTAAAATCAATTTCATTATTACCGTAACTAACTTTTGAGCTACCATATGTATCTAATGCAACTTTTTCTAATAACCTTTCAGTAAAATCCATCATCCAATTGTAGTCTTTGTAAGCAACATAAAACTCAAGATTTGTAAACTCAGGGTTATGAGTTCTATCCATTCCCTCATTTCTAAAATCTTTAGCGAATTCAAAAACACCATCAAATCCACCTACAATAAGTCTTTTTAGATATAGCTCATTTGCAATTCTCATATATAAAGGAATATTTAAAGAATTATGATGAGTAATAAATGGTTTTGCAGCTGCGCCACCAGGGATAGGCTGTAAAATAGGTGTTTCTACTTCAATAAAACTTTCATTCTCAAGTGTTGTTCTTATAGAAGAAATAATTTTAGATCTTTTTAAAAATGTATCCTTCACACTATCATTAACAATTAAATCAACATATCGTTGTCGATATCTAAGTTCTGGCGAACTAAATTCATCATAAACATTTCCTTCGCTGTCAGTTTTTGGAAGAGGTAAAGGTTTTAGTGATTTTGATAATAATTTAAAATCTTTTACTAGCACTGTCATTTCACCAACTTTCGTTTTGAAAAGCTCCCCATCAATTCCAATAATATCCCCTATATCTAAGAGTTTCTTGTATAAATCATTGTATTTTGATTTGTCATCACCTAAACAGATTTCATCCCTGTTAAAGTATATCTGTATTCGTCCAGAACTGTCCTGTAATTCTGCAAAGCTTGCATTCCCCTGAATTCTTCTTGACATTAATCTTCCAGCAATTATAACTTTTTGTCCTATAATAAAATTAGATTTAATTGTTTTTGAATTATGAGATATATTAAATAAATCTGCTGGATAAGGGTTTATCCCAAGCTCACGAATTTTTTTGAGCTTTTCTCGTCTAATTATTTCTTGTTCAGAAAGATTTGACATTTTATCAAATATACGTATATAAGAGTTATTTAATGCTTATGTTTTTTAATTTTATATAAAATTTAGACTAGTTGAAAAACTCAAAAAAAGTTATTGTAAAAAATTTAGGCTTCATTGATTTTGAAGAGAGTTTTAAAATCCAAAAACAAATCCAAAATGAAATAATTGATATTAAATTAAATAATAGAAAAAATAATCTCAATTTATTTACTCCTAATTATCTGTTATTTATGGAGCATAATCATGTATACACGCTTGGTAATAGTGGAGATGATAAAAACCTATTATTTAATAAAAAAGAATTGGATAAAAAGGGTATAAAATTTCTTAAAACCAATAGGGGAGGCGATATAACATATCATGGTCCTGGACAATTGGTGTGTTATCCAGTTTTTGATTTAGAAAACTTTTATACTGATATACACAGATATTTAAGAGATTTAGAAGACATCATTGTAGCAACATTAGATTATTTTGGTATTGCAGCATTTGGAAATTCAAATGAAACAGGAGTTTGGTTAGATATTGGATCTAAAAATGAAAGAAAGATATGTGCTATGGGTATAAAAGTTAGTAGGTGGGTAACAATGCATGGCCTGGCATTAAATGTTAATACTAATTTATCATATTTTAAAGGAATTATTCCATGTGGAATTAATAATAAAGGAGTGACTTCAATCTCTAATGAGTTAAATCAAACAGTAGATTTAAAAACAGTAAGAAAGATTATGATTAAAAATTTTGCAAAAAAATTTAATGTTAGTATTGATAGTTAATTCAGACTATATAAAATGACTTCATTTTCATCACCTTTTAACGTAATTAGTTCCCCGTTTTTTCCAAATATTAAATCTATTTTAGATTTAGAATAAATTGGAAATCCTGAAATCTTACCAATTTTATTGTATAAAAATGATTGGTTATTATCTAAATTTCTAGTGTGGAAATAAGTGTCAGTATTTGAATTAAAAATTTCTATGTCAGCAAAATTTCCATATGGCACTTTAAATTCATTATTATTTATTGTAAGCAATCCATTTGATTGAAATAAAATATTTTTATTATCAGCAGCAAATAAATTCCTTCCATCCAATAGTTGTTTTGACAATATCTTACCATCAAGTTCAATTCTAACTAATTGATTTAAGTTATTTATAGTTACCATAGCATTATTGTTTTTAAAAAAATGATTTATACCCAAATTAAAATTTTTAGGTAACTTGATTCTTATATCTCCTCTTCTATCAAGAATTAGTGGTGTACCCAGTTTGTCAACTAAAACTAGATAATCCTTATTTAAAATTCTTAGATGTTTAATCTTATGTTTTATTTCAGATTTAACTTTAGTTCTTTTAAAACCTTTTACTTTATTAAATTTAGAATCATACATTCTTATTGATTTTTCGTCTTGAATTATGAACCTATAATTTCTATTATTATCATAATCAAAAATTGATAAGAACTTATTAGATCCTGAATTTATAAGAGGAATTTTCTTTACTAAGTTTCCTTTAATATCCAATACAATAAAATCTTTGGAAGTTAAAAACGCGAATTGTAATCTATTGTTTTTATAGATATCAACTTGATAAATTTCACTTATTACCTGAGAATCTAATTTTTTTTCTAGTATTTTTACTCCGTTAAGATTAAAAATAATAATGTTTAAATTTTTATCTTGGAGCATGATGTTGTTTTCTCCAGAATTGTAGTTATATATAAACTTTGGATTTGTTAAAATTTCACTATCTAACTTTTTTGAAAATATTAAATTTAATTTTTTATCAGTTTTTACATTAATATTTGGAGTTGAAAAAATTGATTTATAATTAGTATTTTCATTTATTTCATAGTTTGAAAACCAATAGGGATATTCAATATTATTTTTTAAATTGCTTTGGTTTAAAATTTCAAAAAAGGTTGTTTTTTTTGGAACTGAATTCAAAAAATTTAAAAAACTTTCGTCGTTTATTACAACTGACCCATTGTTATAATTTAATATTAGATTTTGAACTGTAGCTAAATTATTTGAGAATATTATCGAATTTTCTATTAAAGTTAAAAAACCATAATTATTTGATAATTTAAAATTTAGTATGTCAAAACTTGAAATCTTAATTTCTTTAGCATCATAAATCGATTGATCTCTGTACTTGTTTAATATATTTAAATTCTCAAACTTATTCTCAAGTTCTATATTCTGAAAGTTAAGAACCAAAATTGAATCATTATCAATTTTAATTTGACCTATTTCATTAACTTCTTTAAATATTGAGTTTAGTTTTCTATCATCAATGCTCGATGTGTTTTTGAAATTATTATAGTTATTATTTATCACGTCATAACTAAATGACATTCGTGAAAATTCAGAAAAGTTATTAGGAATTAAGCTTAAAATATTTGATTTAGATTTATCAAGACCAGAGAGCATATTAATTTCTCTAGATTGAACATCTCTTGTTGATACACCTAATATATTTATGTCATTATTCTCAATATCAAATTCGTACTGAACCCAATTGGAATAATTATTTATATTTTCTTTTTTATAATTGAAACTTAATTCTTTAAAATTTTCTGAAATATTTAGAGAAATATTTTTTGATTTTGAATTATGTATTTTTTGATAATTTTTATATTCATTACTTTTTGAGAAAGTAGCACCTCTTAATACATTTTCAACTAGTAATTTATTTTTAGAGAATACTATATAATTTTCAACTTTAGAGATAAAGTATTCACTTTTATATTTGTAAATATTTGAACCATTATAATTTATTGTATCCTGTATAAAATCCTGATTAATCTGAAAATTTTCTGACTTTTGGATGACAAACTTTTTTATATTATTTTTTCCACTTTTATGAAAACTAAAAATTATTTCACTTTCTGGTTTTAAAAGGTCAATTTCTTCAAAACTTAAATTAAGTGATTTTGAAATAAAATTTAGATTACCATAATTTAAGTCATTTATGTTTTTAATACTCAGAACTACAAGAGGACTGTCAGGAATTAAATCGGAAATTCTAGATTTTTCTTCAATTGAATTACAAGAAGAAATAAGTATATATAATAATATGTAATATTTTTTCAAAACTTTAATCATAACAAAATTAAAAAATCAAATGTTAATTTTTAATTGTTTTGATTTTAGATTAAAAGTTTTTCTGTGATATTCTGAAATCCCATAAGTTTCTATTATACTTTTATGTTTGAATGTTCCATAACCTTTATTGTTAATCCAATCATATTCTGGATATTTTTTATGTAAATCTCTCATAATATTATCTCTGTGAACCTTAGCTAAAATAGAAGCTGCAGCTATACTTTGAAACTTATCATCACCTTTTACAATACATTCAAATCTAATTTTATTATTAGTCTTGAATCTATTTCCATCAATTAAAATATAATCAGGTTTTTTATTTAATCTAGATATAGCCTTATTCATTGCTAAAAAAGTAGATTCAAGGATATTTATTGTATCTATAGTTTTATTTGATATATCTATAATTGCATAAGCAACTGATATATTGACTATTTCTTTAAACAACTTCAATCTAGTCGGTTTATTAATTTTTTTTGAATCTCTTATCTCTTCATTTACATAATTTTTTGGTAGAATAACTGCAGCCGCAGTCACAGGACCAGCCAGACTTCCTCTGCCAGCTTCATCAATTCCACAAACAAAAAGATCATTATCGAAGACTTTTAACATATAATAATCAATTTAATGTATAAATTATTTTAAATCAATAACTTTAATAAAAATAATGAGACATTTTATTTTATTAATTTGCATTTTTAAATCTTTTTTTAGTTTTTCTCAGGACGTTCCAACTAATAACAATTCAAATTCACTTAGTTTTTTTAATAAGGTTAAGGATAGTATGTCTATAGAAAATTTTCAATTTGATGTTAAAAAGCTAAAATACTACGGGATTAATAATGATACTGTTCTAATTGACACATCATTAACTGTAAAAAAATTCTATAAATTTAATTATAGAAAAAAAGACAATTTTGAATTATTAAAGCCTAATAATGTTGGTCAAGTTTATAATAAATTATCCTTAAATAAATATGAAACCATATTTACAAGTATTGGATATAATGCAAACAGTTCAATTTTGATAAATCAAAATGATTATAAGTTTTATAATGTAGCATACCCTGTAACCGAACTTTTTTTTAAATCTGTTTTTTCTCAAGGTCAACTTACGGACGCTTTATTTACAACTAATATTAATAAAAAAATAAATTTCTCATTAGCTTTTAAAGCTTTAAGAAGTTTAGGAAAATATCAGAATAGTTTATCTGGCTCAAAACAATTTAGATTTTCATTTTCATTTTCAAATGAAAAGTTTGATTCAAAGATTTTTTTTGTAAGTCAAAAACTAGAAAAACATGAAAATGGAGGATTAAATAGCACATCATTAATTGATTTTGAATCTGGAGATGATGAGTTTAAAGAGAGGTCAAAGTTGAATGTTAATTTTGAAGATGCCATAAATATTTATCAAACTAGAAATTTTTATTTACACAATAAGTTTACCTTAATCAATAAAAATGATAATTTAGTTTTTATTGGATACAATTTAAATTATGAAACTACTAATAATAAATTTAAGCAGAATCAAGCAAGTTTTCTTTATGGCACCATTGATTCTGGAAAAAATGAAATTGATGATCATTACAAATTTCGTTCATTAAAAAACACCTTGTCTTTAAATACAAATACTAAATTTTTTAATGATTTAAGTTTTAGTTTTATAAACTACAATTATAATTTTTTTAGTGTAAACGACGTATTAGAAAAATTAGATGGGGAAAATAATAATCTTTTTTCAGGAAATTTATCTAAAATATTTGGCAATTTTAAAATACATTTAAACATTAATCAAAAAATTTCTGGAGAAAGAATTGGAAATAAATATAATTTTAATTTATCATATGCGAGAGAAAAATTTAATTATGAAATAAATTTCAAACTTAAGCAATCCCATCCAGGTTTGATATATGATATTTATGACAGTGACTATTCTGAAATTAATTTTACTACCAGAAATAAATTATCTGAGACTAAATCAGTCAATTTAAAATTAAAAAAAGAGAACTTAGGGACTTTAGACATAAGTTTTTCAAATATTATTAATCACTTTTATTTAACAATAAACAATAATCAACAAAGTAAATTAATACCTCGTGTAAATCAGTTTAGTGATGATATTAATTACATAAAATTAAAGTATAATAAAGAACTTAAGTTTGGAAGCTTCTCATTAGATAACTCAATTTTATTTCAAAATGTTACTCAAAGTCAAGAAGTAATAAATCTCCCCAAATTACTGATAAGAAATACCTTATATCTTTCTGAAAAAATATTTAACAATGTTTTAGATATTCAAACTGGAATAAGTTTAAAGATTTTTTCTAAGTTTTATGCTGATGAATATAATCCATTACTTTCTACTTTTCATGTACAAACATTAAAGAAAATTGGAGGGTTTCCAATATTAGATTTTTTTGTTAATGCTAAAATTAGACAAACACGTATCTTTTTGATTGCAGAGCACTTTAATTCATCTTTTTCGTCAGGCAAGTTTTTTTCTTCACCAAACACCCCATATAGAGATAGTAATATAAGATTTGGTTTGAGTTGGAATTTATTTAACTAATGGAAGATCTCCTTTAGTTTTTGTTGGAAGGTTAGAGCTTCCCATCAAAAATTCATCAATTTTATATGCTGCTTCTCTTCCTTCTGAAATTGCCCAAACAATAAGTGATTGACCTCTTCTTATGTCACCAGCCGCAAAGACCTTACTGTCATTAGTTTTATACTCATTTGTTTTGGGTTTATTAGAAGAGTCCATTTTTAACTTTAATTTTTGAAGAATATTTTTTTCTGGTCCAGTAAAACCTAAAGCAAGTAAAACCAAATCACAAGGCCATACTTTTTCGGAACCTTCAATTTCAATAAGTTTTGGTCTTTCATTTATTGATTTTTCCCATTCAACTTTGACAGTCTTCAAACCAGTTAATTTACCACTATCGTCTTTAATAAATTCTTTTGTTAATATAGACCAATTCCTATTGCTTCCTTCTTCATGAGAGGAACTACTTTTAAGAGTAAATGGCCAATATGGCCATGGATTTTCTAATGATCTTTCTTTTGGTGGTTTTGGTAAAATTTCAAAATTTACTACTGATTTTGCACCTTGTCTATTAGAGGTGCCAATGCAATCTGATCCAGTATCACCACCTCCAATAACAATGACATTTTTGTCATTTGCATTTAAACCTGGGATCATAGTTTTTTTGTTATCAATAATTTCATTTTGATTTTTGAGAAAATCCATTGCTTGGATAATTCCTACTGCATCAAAACCAGGAATTGGAAGGTCTCTTTTAATTGTAGCACCTCCGCATAGTAAAACCACGTCATTATTTTTATAAAGCTCATTTATTGAAATATCTTTACCTATTTCCGTGGATGTAATAAAAGTTATTCCTTCTTCAATCAATATATTGACTCGTCTGTCAATTATAGATTTTTCTAACTTAAAATCTGGTATTCCATATCTTAATAAACCTCCAATTTTTTCATCACGTTCATATACAACTACTTTATGTCCAGCAAAATTTAACTGTTGTGCAGCAGCTAAACCAGCTGGCCCTGAACCAACAACAGCAATTTTTTTTCCAGTTCTTTTCTTTGGTTTATTTGCTTTAATCCATCCTTCACTAAATCCTCGTTCGACAATATATTTTTCAATCATTTCAATTGAAACAGGAGGGCTTACTAAACCAAGAACACATGCCGACTCGCATGGTGCTGGGCATAATCTTCCTGTAAATTCTGGAAAGTTATTTGTTGAATGTAAAATATTTAATGCTTCTTTCCAACTTCTTCTGTGAACCGCATCATTAAAGTCTGGAATTAGATTTCCTAAAGGACAACCACTGTGGCAGAAAGGAACTCCGCAATCCATACATCTTGAACCTTGTTTTTCAAGCTCTTTATCATCTGGTTTTATCGTAAATTCTTTAAAATTTTTTAATCTTTTATAAACTGGAATATTTTTCTCAGTTTTTCTATCATATTCAATAAAACCTCTAAGTTTTCCCAAAATTTAATTAATTATCTGATTAATATTTTCCTTAGCTAATTTCTCTAAAGCAAGTTTATACTCTGTTGGCATAATTTTAACAAACATCTTTTTTGATAATTCCCAATTAGTAATAATTTGTTTAGCAATGTTGCTAAACGTATTTGCGTAATGTTTTTCAATTAAATCCTTTATTATATCTAAGTCCTGTTTCTCTGTTTTTTCAATTTCAATTGATTCCATATTAAAATTTCTCGAATCATATAGCTCTGAATCTTTAAATATGTATGCAATGCCACCACTCATTCCAGCTGCAAAATTTCTACCAATACAGCCTAAAATTAAAGCAATTCCGCCAGTCATATATTCACATCCATGATCTCCTATTCCTTCAACTACTGCAGAAGCTCCAGAATTCCTAACGCAAAATCTTTCACCTGCAATACCACCAATATATGCTTCACCAGACGTGGCGCCATATAATGCAACATTTCCTGTAATTATGTTTTTATGAGATTCAAATGTTGCTTTTTTTGGTTTTCTGACTATGATTGTTGCTCCAGAAAGACCTTTACCAAAGTAATCATTTGTATTTCCATCAACTATCATTTTTAAACCTTTAACTGAGAAAGCACCAAAACTTTGACCAGCTGATCCATTAAAATTAAGAGTTAATGTATCTTTCGGAAGAGCCTTAGAGCCATATTTTTTTGATATTTCATTGCTAATAATTGCACCAACAGTACGGTCTGTATTTTTAATATTAAAATCAAGTGACATCTTAACTTTTTTATCTATTGAAAACTGAGACTCCTTTAATATTTCAAAGTCGAGGACATTTTTAAGATTATGATCTTGCTTTTCAGTATTTCTTAATACAGAGTTTTTATCAGTGTTAGGCTTATATAATATTTTAGAAAGGTCTATTCCTTTAATTTTATAATAATTCAATGCATCTTTGGTATCTAGTTTTTCACTTTTTCCAATCATTTCATCAATTGTTCTAAGACCTAAGTTTGCCATTATTTCTCTTAACTCTTGAGCAACAAAGTACATGTAATTAATTACATGTTCTGGTTTACCTTTGAAATTTCTTCTCAATTCAGGATCCTGAGTTGCAATTCCAACAGGGCAAGTATTTAAATGACATGCTCTCATCATTATGCAACCAGAAGCAACTAATGGGGCTGTTGAAAACCCAAATTCTTCTGCACCAAGTAAACAAGCAACCGCAACATCTCTGCCAGTTTTAAGTTGTCCATCACATTCAACTACAACACGACTTCTGAGATTATTTAAAACTAGTGTTTGCTGAGCCTCTGCTATTCCTAATTCCCAAGGCAGTCCAGCATGTTTTAATGATGTTAGAGGAGATGCACCAGTTCCTCCATCAAAACCAGAAATTAAAATTACATCCGCTTTAGCCTTAGCAACTCCAGCGGCAATTGTACCAACACCAACTTCAGACACTAATTTTACATTTATACGTGCCTTTCTGTTAGCATTTTTTAAATCATATATTAATTGAGCTAAATCTTCAATTGAATATATATCATGATGTGGAGGAGGTGAAATTAAACCAACATATGGAGTTGAATTACGAACCTTTGCAATCATTGGGTTAACCTTTGGTCCTGGTAACTGACCTCCCTCACCTGGTTTAGCTCCTTGTGCCATTTTTATTTGTATTTCAGTAGCATTAGTGAGATAGTGAGAACTAACACCAAATCTACCTGATGCTACTTGTTTGATAGAGCTATTTCTTGAATCACCATTATTATCAGCTTTAAATCTATTTGGATCCTCTCCTCCTTCACCAGAATTACTCTTTCCACCAATTCTATTCATAGCAATAGCAAGATTTTCATGAGCTTCTTTACTAAGTGAGCCATATGACATAGCCCCAGTCTTAAATCTTTTAACAATTTCTGTCCAAGGCTCTACCTCTTCAATTGGAATAGGGTCAAATTTGGAAAACTTAAACATTCCTCTTAAAGTCATGAATTGTTCATTTTGCTTATTAATACTATCAGAATAAATTTTATATGTTTCATAACTTTCATCTCTAACAGATTGTTGAAGCTTAGAAATTGTAAAAGGATTTAGCATATGTGCTTCTCCATTTCTTCTCCATTTATATTCTCCTCCTAATTCAATATTTATAAATTCATCTTCAGATTTAAAAGCCTTTTTTAATCTTGTGGAAATTTCTTTTTCTAAAACATACAACCCTACACCTTCAATTCTGGAGGGAGTATTATTAAAATATTTTTTAACAAATTTTGAGCGCAAGCCTAAAGCTTCAAAAATTTGTGCACCACGGTATGAATGAAGTGTTGAAATTCCAATTTTATTCATAACCTTTAAAATACCTTTTGCTGTAGCATTATTATAATTTGTTATTGCTTGGTCTAAACTAATATCATTTATAAGCCCAGTTTCATGATGATAATTAATAATTTCATTAACCAAATATGGGTTAATAGCGCTAGCACCATATCCAAAAAGCATGGAAAAATGATGTGGTTCCCTTGGTTCAGCAGATTCAATAATAATTCCAAATTTTGATCTTTTTTTTCTTTTAATCATTGAATGATGGATGAAAGAACATGCAAGAAGAATTGGAATTGGGGCTAATTTTTTATTTACATTTCTATCACTAATTATGATTATATTACTTCCTTTATCAACTTTCTTTTCTACATCATTTACTAAATTTTCTAAAGCTTCCTCCAAACCATTATGACCTTTAGATAATTTATATAAAGCTTTGACAGATGAAGATTTAAAGTCATCGTGATCTATATATTTAATTTTATCTAAATCCTCATTTGATATAATTGGGTTTTGAATTTTTAATTTTTTTGCATGTTCTGGTATTAAACTAAATATATTATAATCACTTCCCACTGAAAGACTTATATCTGTTACAATTTCTTCTCTAATCCCATCTAATGGAGGGTTTGTAACTTGAGCAAATAGTTGCTTAAAATAATTGTATAAAAGTTGAGGGCGTTTAGATAAAATTGCAAGTGGAGTATCTGAGCCCATAGATCCAATAGACTCTTTACCTTTTTTACACATTGGAATAATTATGGTATTGAAATCCTCTTTTGTGTATCCAAAAATTTTAAGTCGAGTTTCAAAATTTATTTTTTCTTCAGGTGTTCTATTTCCAGTGTATGGAATTTTACTTAATGGGAGAACATTCTCTTTTACCCACTTTCTATATGGATGTTTACTCACTATCTCTTTTTTAATTTCTTCATCTTCAATAATTCTACCAGCATTCATATCAACTAAAAACATTTTTCCTGGTTCAAGTCTACCATGTTTTTCAATATTTTCAGGTTTAATTTCAATTACTCCTGTTTCAGATGACATTACAACATATCCATCTTTAGTTACTGTGTATCTAGATGGTCTTAAACCGTTACGATCTAAAAGAGCACCAATGTATTTGCCATCTGTAAATGGTATTGATGCAGGACCATCCCAAGGCTCCATTAAACAACTATTAAACTCATAGAAGGCTTTCTTAGAATCATTCATTGATTTATGTTTCTCCCAAGCCTCTGGCACTAAAATCATCATAATTTCAGGTAGAGATCTGCCAGTCATTAAAAGTAATTCAAGAACCATATCCATTGAAGCAGAATCAGATTTTCCAGGGATTATTATTGGAAAAATCTTATCCAGAAACTCTTTACTGATTAATTTTGAATTAATTAATTCTTCCCTAGAAATCATTCTGCTTACGTTTCCACGTAAAGTATTTATTTCTCCATTATGACACATATACCTGAATGGTTGAGCAAGGTCCCATGTAGGAAATGTATTAGTAGAAAATCTTTGGTGAACTAATGCTAAGCTTGTAACTAATAATGGATTAGATAAGTCGATATAAAATCTTTCAATATCTTCAGGAATTAATAATCCTTTATATATTATTGTTCGGGTGTGAAGACTTGAGAAATAAAAAAAGTCTGATTGTGTAAGAGGTGAAGTATAAATAGTATTTTCTGAAATTTTTCTTGCTAAATATAATTTCAAATTAAAATCTTCCTCTGGTTGGTCTGATGTTTCTTTACCAATAAAAACTTGTTTAATAATTGGTTGGGATTTTGCAGCTATGGATCCAACAACTTTTGAGTTAACAGGAACATCTCTCCATCCAATAATTTTTAAATTTTGTTTATTGATTTCATCTTCAAAAATTTTAATACAAAAATTAGATTGATTTAATTTTTGAGGCAGAAAAAGCATTCCAACTGCATATTCTGTTGGGTCAGGGATTTCAAAATCACATTCTTTTACAAAAAATTCATGAGGAATCTGAATTAAAATACCTGCTCCATCACCTGTTCTTCCATCAGAACTGACAGCTCCTCTATGTTCTAAACACGTAAGGATATTTAATGCTCTATGAATAATTCCATTAGTTTTCTTTCCCTCAAGACTGCATATAAATCCAGCTCCGCAGTTTTCGTGTTCAAAAATGGGATTATATAGACCTTGTTTTTTCATTTTAATAGTTCGTGTAACTTGCCAAATTAATGAAACATTATTCAATTATCATGCCTACCATAAATTATTTACCCATTTATATCAAGTTTTCATCATTTAATACTATTTTTTGATTTTTTTATATAAATTGGCTGTAAAATTGAGAATTTAAAAAACTAAAAAAGTGAGTTTAGAAGTAGCTATAATTATAGTTTTTGTTTTAGGTTATTTAGGAATTGCCTTTGAACATAGTTTAAAAATTGATAAGCTGATACCAGCATTAATAATGATGGCTGTCATGTGGGGAATTATCTCATATTTTGATATGACAGTCTTTGAAATTGACACCAAGAACAAAGAGTTAATTCCGTACAAACTTAAATCAGTTATGAACTACTTTTTAGGTCATACAGCTGAGATTTTAATTTTCTTAATTGGAGCTATGACGATAGTTGAGACCGTAGACTTTTTCAATGGTTTTTCTACAATAAAAAGATTAATTAAAACTAAAAGTAAAGTTAGAATTCTTTGGATCATATGTTTTTTAGCATTCATTCTTTCAGCAATTATTGATAATCTAACTGCAACCATTGTTTTAATTACTATACTTCAAAAACTTGTTCAAGACAGAACACTTAAGCTTTGGTATGCAGGTATGATTATAGTAGCAGCCAATGCAGGCGGTGCATGGTCTCCTATTGGCGATATAACCACTACCATGCTTTGGATTGGAGAAAAGGTTTCCATTGTAGCCTTAATAAAATACTTAATAATCCCTTCATTGGTTTGTATGATTATACCCACATATGTGGCTTCTAAGTATAAAATTTTTCAAGGTGAGATAGTTCCACCAAAGAGCTCTGAAAAAGAAAATCCTTATGGTTCATTAATTTTAAAAATTGGACTTATATCAATAGTATTTGTTCCCATATTTAAAATTTTTACTGGGTTACCACCCTATGTTGGTATGATGTTGTCGTTAGCTGTTGTTGCTACAATTGCAGAATTCTTTAATTACAAATTAATTTCTGCTGAAGCCAATTCAAATATTGTTCATCATAGTCCTGTCCACCATGCGCTAACTAAAATCGAGATGCCCAGTATTTTATTTTTCTTAGGAATCTTAATGGCAGTTGGAGCGCTTGAAGCTTTAGGAATTGTTTTTGGTGTTGGACAGTGGATGGTTTCAACTTTTGAAAATGTTGACTGGATCATTTTTGGAGGATTAGATATTGTTGTATTTATCCTTGGTTTCTTATCAGCTGCTATTGATAATGTTCCATTAGTTGCTGCATCTATGGGAATGTTTGGTGAATCTATAGATGATCCCCTATGGCATGGAATTGCTTATGCTGCAGGTACAGGTGGTAGTATGATAATTATTGGTTCAGCTGCTGGAGTTGTTGCAATGGGTATGGAAAAAATTGATTTCTTGTGGTATCTTAAGAAAATCGCCTTCTTAGCTTTTATTGGTTATATAGCAGGTTTTTTAACCTTCATTTTACTTCGTGACTTTGTCCTTATTTAATGAATTATAGTGAGACGATTGATTGGCTAGAAAATATACCAACTTCGTTTGATTCAAATTATAATAACTACGAATTAAAATTAAATTCAATTAAATCTTTTCTGGATTTTTTAGGAAATCCTCAAGACAACTTAAAGACTATTCATGTTGGAGGCACTAATGGTAAAGGATCTACATGTCATATAATTTCTTCTATTTTACAAGAACATGGATTTTCAACTGGAATTTTTTCATCACCTCACTTATACGATTTTAAAGAAAGAATAAAAATAAATTCAAATTATATAGATGAAAATTTTATTGTTGATTTTATAAATGATAATTATGAATATATATTAAAAAGTGACTTGTCTTTTTTTGAAATTAGTTTTGCAATTTCTCTTTGTTATTTTCGATTAAAAAAACCAGAATATTCAATTATCGAAGTAGGACTTGGAGGAAGACTTGATGCAACGAATATTATAAAACCTTTAATTTCTATTATTACTAACATAGGGTATGATCATAAAAAATTTTTGGGAGATAATTTAGTTGATATTGCCAAAGAAAAAGCAGGAATTATCAAGACACAAACCCCGATTATAGTTGGTGAATCTAATAACATAATAAATAAAGTTTTTGAAGGTATAGCATCAAAATTAAACTCTAAATTGTATTATGCTAATCAAAGAAAACAGAAATACAAGAGTGATTTAAAAGGATTATATCAAAGTAAAAATATCAATACAGCTATTGAAGCTATTCAAAAAATAAATTCATTAGAAATTAACGAAGAAAAGCTATTAAAAGGAATAAAAAATGTGAGTATTAATACCAAATTAATTGGAAGATGGCAAATTATTAAAAAAAATCCTAATATAATTTTTGATGTTGCTCACAATTTAAATTCCTTAAAATTAATTTTTGAACAATTAAAAAATATTGATGGTGAAATAAGAGTTGTTTTTGGAACTTTGAATAAAAGGCATCAGCTTAAATGTCTTGAAATATTTCCTAAATCATATAAATATTATTTATGTTCCCCAAATGTAAAAAGGGCATTGAGCATAAATATTCTAAGAAATCATTCAAATAAATTAGGTTTAAAAAATCAAAGTTTTGATACTGTAAAACAAGCATTTGATAAGGCCTTAAAAGATTCTAGTCAAAATGATACTATTATTGTAACAGGCTCCTTTTTTGTTATTTCAGATCTCAAGAATAATTTCTTTTAATATTTTAAAATTATTGATTATACTAATTGTATTTATTTTTCTTTTATTGGTTTTTATAGATGTACCAAATGGACTATTAATAATAGACTTGATAGTTTTCTCAAATTTTATAGGATGTGCAGTTTCAAGAAAAACTCCAGTATATTTTTTTTTCTCTAAATCAAAAAACTTTTTTAATCCTAACAAACCAACTGAGCCGTGTGGGTCTAATAAATAATTAAATGAATTATAATTTAGCAGAATTTCATCTCTTGTTTGCTTATCCTTAAATGAATATGAAACAAACTTATTTTTTAAATCTTTAAAATTATTATTAAATAATTTCATAATTCTAGGAAAATTACTAGGATCATTTACGTCCATTGCATTTGAAATCGTCCTTTTCGTTTTATAAGGCTTGTAAACTTGATTAACCAAAAACCTAGGTATTGTATCATTAATATTAGTTGATGCTATATACTTTTCTACAGGTAATCCCATTTTATTTGCTACAATTCCCGCACAAATATTACCAAAATTTCCACTAGGAACAGAAATTGCTAATTTTTCATTTATGTTATTATTTAATAATTCTCTAAACATTATAAAATAGTAAATAATTTGAGGAAGCCATCTTCCTATATTGATTGAATTAGCAGAATTTATATTCAATTCTTTAAGAACATCATGATCAATGAGTAATCTTTTGACTAAACTTTGACAATCATCAAAACTTCCATCAATTTCAATAGGGTATATGTTTTCTCCCAAACTTGTGATTTGTTCTTCTTGAAATTTTGTGATTTTATTTTTCGGATATAATATCACAACATTAAATTTATGCATACGAAAAAAACTTTTGGCTACAGCTGCGCCGGTATCTCCGGATGTAGCAACAATAATTGTAGATTTTTTCTTATTATTTGAATTAAAAAGATTTAAGGAATTTGCAAGAAAACTTGCACCTACATCCTTAAAAGCTAAAGTTGGTCCATGAAAAAGTTCAAAAGAATAAAAATTACCTAATGGAACTAAATTAAATTCAAATGAAATGGATTTTTCTAATATTTTTATTAAGTCTGAATTTTTAATTTCATCTCCAATGAAATCTTTCATAACCAAAAATCCTATTTCAATATTACTTAAACTTTTTACACTTTCTAAAGCATTTTTATCAAGTTTAGTAATTTTTTTAGGAAAAAATAATGAACCATCTTTTGCAATACCTTTACTTACTGCATTACGAAAGTTTGATTTTAAATTATTTTTTAAGCTATAATACATTCTAAATTATTACTTTGACACCTTCATTATTGATTTTTGAAATATAATACTTTACTAGTATTCTTTTTCTTTCGTAATGTTTTTGTATTTCTTTTTCAATACAAATTGCATCCTCAAAGTTCTTAGTTAATGAAAACATCGATGGTCCTGAACCAGATATACCAAATCCAATAGAATTATTTGAATATGCAATTCTTTTTAATTTATCGAATTCAGGAATTAAAACAGATCTGTATGGTTCAATTAATAAATCATTACAAGACCTTTTAATTAAATCATAATCATCATGAAAAAGACCAGTTATTAAGCCAGCTAGGTTTGCTGATTGTTGAATGGCTTCTGAAAAATCAACTTTGCGCTTAATTAATTTTCTAGAATCTTTGGTTTTAATTTCAATTTGTGGATGTATAATTGAAATAAATAAACTATTAGATGTATTGATTCTAATTATATCAAGTGTTTTATTATCCCTAACAATTGTTATACCACCATAAATAAGGGGAGAGATATTATCAGCGTGCGCGGTATCACTACAAATTTTTTCTCCTTCTAATGCAAACTGAATCAGTTGTTTTTTAGTCAATGGATTTCCCAATAGTTTATTTACCCCAAAAACACTCCCAGCTGAGCTTGCAGCACTACTCCCAATTCCGCTACCAGGTTTTATTTTTTTATCAATTTGAATTCTAAATCCACATTCATTAAAATTTAAAAATTCAAGCATTTTAATTACTGAAATACCTGCAGCATTTTTTTGAGGATTTTCAGTTAAATCATATTCTGAATTGATTTTTATGATAATTTTTTTTTCTTCAATTTTAGTTATAATCATTTCATCTCCAATACTCTCTAAACAAAGACCTAGTATATCAAACCCACATGATAAATTTGCCACACTTGCTGGACAGAAAATTTTTATTGAATTCATTTTATTTTAATGATGATATCTATAATTTGATATTCTAATTATATCACCGAAAATACCAGATGCTGTTACTTCAGCGCCTGCTCCTGCTCCTTTTACTATCAATGGTTGATTAAAATACCGGTCAGTATAAAATAGTACAATATTATCACTTCCCTCTAAATTGTAAAAACTATGATTTTTATCAACCTCTTTTAAAGATACTTTTGCTTTACCATTTTTATATTCAGCAATATATTTTAATCTTTTTTCTTTTGATTTTGCACTTTCTAAAATCTTATTAAAAAAACTATTATTTTTTTCAATTGAATTAAATAGTTCCAAATTATTTTTTGTTTTAAAACATTCTTTAGGGAGAAATTGTTTATTTTTTATATCATCTAATTCAAATTTTAACCCACTCTCTCTACATAAAATTAAAATTTTTCTTGCAACATCAATTCCACTTAAATCAATTTTTGGATCGGGCTCTGTATATCCTAAGTTAGATGCTTGCTTTACTACATCACAAAATGTATTTTTTCTTTTAAAAGTATTAAAAATAAAATTTAAACTTCCGGACAAGACAGCTTGGATTGATAAAATCTTATCACCAGAAGCTCTAAGATTTTTTAGTGTATCTATTATGGGTAAACCTGCACCAACATTTGTCTCAAATAAAAAGGGAGCATCATATTTTTTTGATAAATTTTTAAGATTTAAATATTCCTTTAATGAACCAGAACATGCAATTTTATTACAAGTAACAACTCCAATACTTTCAAGCAAGTATTTATCATATTCTTTAGAAATCGATATAGATGCAGTATTATCAACAAAAATACTATTCCTGAAATTTAATTTTAAAACTTTTTTATAAAATTTTTCACTATTGGCATTTTCTCCTTTTTTTAATGCACTTTTCCATTTGCTTAAGTCTATACCATTAGAATTAAAAACCATTTTTCTTGAATTTGAAAGAGCTCTAACTCTAATTCTAAGACTTAAATTATTTTCTAAATAAGATTTTTGTTTTCTGATTTGCTCAATTAATGAACTACCAACATTTCCAACTCCAACTATAAATAAATTTAACTCTTTTATGTTTTTTTCAAAAAACCTTTCATGAAGTGTATTTACAGCTTTTTTAATATCTTTCTTTTCAATAGCAGCAGTAATATTTCTTTCTGAGGAGCCTTGTAGTATTGCTTTAACATTTATATTATTACTACCTAACACACTAAACATTTTACCACTAATACCTTGGTGTTTTTTCATTTTATCTCCAACAAGAGTTATTAGACATTGGTTTTTTTCAACATTAATTTCTTTTAAAATATTATTTCTAATTTCATTTTCAAATTCTTCATTTATTAACTTCTCAGCTTTTGAATAATCATACATATTAATTCCTAAACAAATTGAGTGCTCTGATGAAGCTTGAGTAGCCATCACAATATTTATTCGATTATGATATAATATTTCATATAATCTTTTCAAGTATCCTGGTTCACCAATCATTCCACTTCCTTCAATATTTAACAATGCAATATCTTCAATATGACTAATACCTTTTACTATAGAATTAGATAAATTGTTTACTAATCCAATCTTCGTTCCCTTGTATTTAGAATTAAAAGTATTTTTTATAAAAATTGGAATTTTTTTATCCATTGCGGGTTGAATAGTTGGAGGATAAATAACTTTTGCTCCAAAATGAGATAATTCCATTGCTTCTTCATAGCTTAAATTATCAATTGGAACAGCTTGTTTAACAATTTTTGGATTTGCTGTATATAACCCATTCACATCGGTCCATAGAGTTATTTTTTTTGAATTTGTGATATTTGCAATAATACTAGCGGTGAAATCTGAGCCACCCCTTCCAAGATTTGTTATTTTATTGTTCTGATCAGATGCAATAAAGCCTGGCATAATTAGTCTTAAAAAGTTATTTTCATTACTAAATTTTTCCCAGTTTTTATAAGTTTTTTTATAGTTTATTAAAACTTTAATAAAGCTATTTTTTTCAACACTAATAATTTTTGAGGAATCTAAGTAGTTAATATTTAATTTATAATTTTTTGATATTTCATAGATAATGTATGATGATAATTTTTCACCAAATGCTAAAATTTTATCACTTATATTTTGATTAAATTCACCTAAATTATAGATACCATCCAAAATATTTTCAAGGTCAATAAATAGTTTTTGAACCTCAGTTAATATTTTTACTTGAAAATTAATGTCAGATAAATTTCTAATAATAGTAAAATGATTAGATTTTATTTTTTTAAATACTTCTTTGTATTTAAGATTTTTAATTGATGCAAGTTTACCCGATTGTGAAATTAAATCGGTAGTTTTTCCAATAGCTGAAACTACAATTATTGTTTTATCATCAAAAGTCTCAATTAGTTTTAAAACTTTTTTTATGTTCTTTGAATTTGATATGGATGAACCTCCAAACTTTATAACATTCATAATGATAATTATTTAAATATTTTTGAAATTGCTTTTTCTATTTTATTGAACTCTATAAGAAAAGCATCATGTCCATGATCTGATTTTATTTCATAATAATAAATATCTTTTTTAATTTTTGAAAAGTAATCATAGCTTTTTTTTATATCAAAGTTTGGAAATAGTAAATCAGAGTCAATTCCTACAAGATGAATTACACTAGTAATTTTTTTTATTAAACTTTGAAAATCTTTTCGATTTTTGTGTGTTACTCCAATAGTTGATAAAAGATTATTCATATGAAAGTATGAATTTAGAGAAAAATTCTTTTTTAGTTTATTACCATGAAATTCGAGCCAATTAATGACTTCCATTTTATTATTTTTGGGATTGATATTAAAATTAAATCTTTTATTTAATGATTTGGGGTTTCTGTATGTTAGCATGGCATGAACCCTGGCATCATTAATAGGATTTTTTGAATTAATAAGAATTAAATTTTGAAGGTAGGTATTTGATATTAACCAATCAGACGATTTATAATCAGCTGCTAAAGGCACTAAATTCTTAAAATAATTTGGCTCTAATATTCCCATTTCCCAAACTAAACCGCCACCAATTGACCCACCAATTAAAGAATGAACTTTTTTAATTTTAAGTTTTTTTAACGTTTTGATAAATATTCTTGCAACATCATTTAAAACCCAATTTTGATTAAAATCAAAGTCTTCCATACCATTTCCAGGTATATTAATACATATTACGCAAAATTTATTAGTGCATATCATTTTACTAGGACCAATTAAATTTTTCCACCAACCTTTGTCATTACCAGCTACGTTTGAGTTTCCTGTAAGTGAGTGATTAACAATAACTGTAGGACCTTCATTGATATCTAATCCAAATATTTGAAATGATATATTAACTGAAATAATTTCACCCGATAAAAGCTCAAAATTTTTATGAAGAATATTTTTTAATTTGTTCATTAAAATGTAATATTCTAATTTATATATTTTCGAAAGCTTTAATCAAATCTTGTTTTAAATCCTCAATATTTTCTAACCCAACTGAAAGTCTTACTAAATCTTGTGAAACCCCAGTGTTTAATTGCTCACTTTCAGAAAGCTGAGAATGTGTTGTACTTGCTGGATGAATAATTAAAGATTTTGAATCGCCAATATTTGCTAGCAAAGAAAAAATAGTTGTATTATCAGCAATTTTTTTTGCACTACTAAATCCACCTTTTGGCCCAAAAGTGATTAATCCGCTTTGCCCATTTGGAAGATATTTTTTTGATAGTGAATTATATGGACTTGATTTTAAACCAGGATAATTAACCCAAGAAATTTCTTCTCTTGATTCAAGCCAAGCAGCAAGCTCAAGTGCATTCTCACTATGTTTTTTCATCCTAACATCAAGTGTTTCAAGTCCTTGGATAATTTGAAATGAGTTAAATGGGCTTATAGCAGCTCCTATATCTCTCAATCCCTCAACTCTTACTTTTGCAATAAATGCAGCAGGTCCTAACGCATCATGATAGATTAGACCGTGATATCCAGCAGATGGATTTGTAAATTCAGGAAATTTACCGCTAGACCAGTCAAAGTTACCAGCATCAATAATAGCTCCACCCAATGCAGTACCATTTCCATTTATATATTTAGTCAAAGAATATATAACTATGTTAGCTCCATGTTTTATTGGATTTAAAAGCGCAGGTGTTGCAACTGTATTATCAACCATTAATGGAAGATGATTTTTTTTCGATTCATCAGATATTTTTTCAATATCTAAAACATCTAACTTTGGATTACCCATTGATTCAATAAAAAATAATTTAGTATTTTCTTTAACTGCCTTAGTAAAATTTTCTGGTTTACTTGGGTCTACAAAAGTTGTATGTATATCTAATCTAGGTAGCATAACTTTAAACATGTTATAAGTTCCACCATACAAGCTATTAGATGCAACAATATGATCTCCACTTTTTAATAATGTTAATATTGCTGTTGATATTGCAGCTGTTCCTCCTGCAGTTGCAACAGCTCCAATACCTCCGTCCATTGCTGCTAATCGTTGCTCTAATACATCATTTGTTGGATTATTTAATCTTGTGTAAATGTAACCGGGCTCAGATAATGCAAATAAATTAGCTGCATGATCTGAATCATTAAAAACATATGATGTAGATTGATACAGAGGAACAGCTCTTGTTCCTTGAGTTAAGTTTGTGTCATGACCAGCATGAAGAGCTTTTGTTGATAATTTAGTTTCTTCCATAATATTTATATTTATACGTTTTCGGAAGATTTGACAGTATATATTTGTGAAAAGCTATCTGCTTTAGCACTTTTTTAATGAGGTTGCAATCAGTCAAATCGTTCCTCAATCGGGTTACAAAAATAAAATTATTTTAATATTTATAAAATTTTTTATTAAAAATTTTGATTCATTTTATTTTTTATTTGCTCTAAACATAAATTATCAATCCCCCCAACTAAAGTTTGTTTAACTCTTTTTTTGGATTTATATGATTTTTTCTTAATTGATTTGGATATTTCATTATATGCATCCCTAAATGATAACCCTTTCTCAATCATAAGGCTATTAAGATTGTCAACAGAAAAAATATATTTATAATTATTATTATTAAGAATATCATTCTTAATTTTAATTTTTTTAATTGATGATGAAAATATTTCTATACAGTTTTTAATTGTTTGTATAGCATCTATTATTTTACTTTTATAGATTTGCATATCTCTATGATATCCACTTGTCATATTTGTAGAGATAACATTAAACTCATTTGATAATGATTTAATTGTATTACATTTTGCCCTAATTAATTCAAATAGATCTGGATTTTTTTTATGAGGCATAATACTAGAGCCTGTCATTAAATCATTAGGAAATGAAATAAAATTAAGTTCAGTAGTCATATAAAAACATATATCTGAACAAAATTTTGATAAGGTTTCAGCTACTGATCCAATAGCAATTGCAACAGATTTTTCCACCCTTCCTCTGCTCATTTGTGCAGAAACAACATTGTACTTTAAGGTTTCAAACCCTAATTCTTTAGTAGTAAAATTTCTATCGATATTGAATGAACTACCATAGCCAGCTGCACTTCCAAGTGGATTTTGATTATTAATTTTGTAAGCCGTATTTAAATATAATATATCATCAATTAAGGATTCAGCATAAGCAGAAAACCATATCCCAAAAGATGAAGGCATAGCAACTTGTAAATGAGTATATCCTGGTAGTAATTTATTTTTATTTTTATTTGCAAGCATCATTAAAGTATCAAATAAATCTTTAATCAATTCTTTTATTATTAAAATTTCATCTTTAAGATAAAGCTGAGTAGCAACTAAAACTTGGTCATTTCTTGATCTTCCAGTGTGTATTTTTTTACCTACTTCCCCTAATTTTTCTGTTAAAATAAATTCGAGCTTAGAATGAATATCTTCAAATTGTTCTTCAATTTTAAATTCATTTTTTAAAATTTTATTTTTAATTGATTTAAGTTCTTTAATTAAAAGCTGACTCTCGTTTTTACTTATGATTTTTGTTTTGCTAAGCATTTTTGCATGTGCAATCGAAGCTGTTACATCATATTTAGCTAAGAATATATCACAGTTTCTATCATCTCCAACAGTAAATTCTTCAACTTTTTTATTCAAGATGTCTTCTTTATTCCAGAGTTTCATAATTATTTATTTATAATGTTAATGTTGTGCAATTTTTTATGCTTTTAATAATATTATGATTACCAATAAAAATTTCATTAACTCCATTTTTAAGTGCATAAAAACAGTTATCAATTTTTGGTATCATACCGTCTTTTATAATATTTTTTTCAATTAAATTTTTATAATCACTTGTATTTATACTATTTATTAAATTATTATTGCTTAGTAAGCCAGGCTTATCAAAACAATACTTCAATGTAACATCAAACCTTTTTGAAAGTTCAATCGATATTTTTGATGCAATGCTATCTGCATTTGTATTGAAGATTTGACCTTTTTTATCATGAGATAAAGAACAAATAATTGGACATATTTTCATATTTATTATTTCATCTAATAAATTTGTATTTATCTTTTCTATATCTCCTACAAATCCATAATCAATTTTTTCAACCCGTCTTTTTTTAGCAAGGATTAGATTTCCATCTGAACCTGATAGACCTAAAGAATTACAATTATATTTCTGAAGTGTTGATACTATTTTTTTATTTAATAACCCTGCATAGGTCATTATAACTACATCTAATGTGTTTTTATCTGTAATTCTTCTTCCTTCTATTAATTTTGGAACTATTCCAATTTTTTTTAAAAAACTTGAAGCTATTTTTCCTCCACCATGAACCAAAATCTTTCTGCCTTTAATTTTAGAAAAAGATTTTAAAAAATCATTTAATATTGAATCATTTTCTATAATACTTCCCCCAATTTTGACAACTAACAACTTATCTTTCATTTTCTATTAATTTTTTTAAAATTATTAATGCAGAATAAATTCTATTTTCAGCCTGGCTTATTACTAATGAGTTTTCAGAGTCTATTACATCATCATCAACTACCACATTTCTTCTAACTGGTAAGCAGTGCATAAACTTTGCATTATTTGTAAGAGACATTTTATTTTTATCAATTTTCCAAGATGAATCGTTAATTAAAACCTTACCATAATTTTCATAGCTAGACCAATTTTTTGCATAAATAAAATCAGCATTTATAAAAGCTTCTTTCTGATCATGAATTATATTTATTCCTTTGGTTATTTCGGGATTTAAGTCATATCCAATTGGATTGGAAATTATTAATTCAAAATTATTTTTTTTAGCCATTTTAATAAATGAGTTAGAAACAGCGTGTGGCAGAGATTTAGGATGTGGAGCCCAACTTAAAACAATTTTAGGCCTAGCTTTATTTTTTGTTTCATCTATTGTTATTGCATCTGCTAATCCTTGAAGAGGATGAAAGGTAGAACTTTCTAAATTTAGAATTGGTACAGTAGAATATTTAAGGAATGATGATAAAACAATCTCTTTTTCATCATCAATTTTATTATTTAAGTCAGCAAATTTTCTGATAGCAATAATATCACAATATTCAGAAAGAACTTTAGCAGCATCCTTAACATGTTCTGCTTTATCTTCTGACATAATAGTATTATTTTCAAATTCAAGTTGCCATCCTTCACTGTTAAAATTCATTACAAAAGTCTTAAGACCTAAAATCATAGAAGCTTTTTGAGTACTTATTCTCGTTCTTAAGCTTGGGTTAAAAAAAAGTAAACCAATTGACTTATTTTTTCCGATATCCTTCAGTTCATTAGGATTACTTTTAAGTTGAATTGCTTCTTCAACTATTTTTTTATAATCTGATATATCGTCACTATTTATAAAATTTTTCATTCCAATTCTTTTTCTAATGCATCATATAAAATATTTATATGACTCTTTTTAATATTTAATGGAGGAAGAATTCTTAAAATATTTTTTTTTGAACTTCCACCTGTAAAAATACCATGCTTATAAATTAAGTTTTCTCTTAGCTTTGAGGCATCAAAGTCAAACTCTAAACCTAGCATTAGCCCTCTACCCTTAATGAGTTTTATTTCAGAAATATTTTTCATTTTATCTTTAAAATAAATTTCTAATTCTTTACAATTATTTAGAAGCTTCTCTTCATTAATAGTATCAATAACTGATATCACTGCTGAGCAAGCTAAATGGTTTCCGCCGAAGGTAGTTCCTAGCATACTATACTTGGACTTTATTCTTTTATTAATTAGAACTCCACCAACTGGAAATCCGTTTCCCATGCCTTTAGCCATAGGAATTATATCTGGTTCAATACCATGTTTTTGAAAAGCAAAAAAATCACCTGTTCTACCAAACCCTGACTGTACCTCATCAGCAATTAAGCATGCATTATGTTTTTTACATAATTCACTCATTAATCTTACAAAATCAGTTGTTGGTTCATCAAGCCCTCCTACACCCTGAACTGATTCAAAAATAATTGAACTTACATCATTTTTAGACATTTCTTTTTTTAAACCTTCATGATCATTAAATTCTAAAAAAGTAACATTTATCTGCTTGTTCATTTCTGATTTTATTTTTTTGAAATCAGTTGCGCTTAAAGCCGCATTACTTCTTCCATGAAATGAATTCCTAAATGCTATTATTCTAGACTTTTTTGTGTGAAAAGATGCCAATTGCAGTGAATTCTCATTAGCTTCTGCACCAGAATTACACATAAAAAGCTCATAATCGTTACAGTTAGAAGATTCCTTTATTTTTTTTGCTGCTTTTCCCTGTAAATCATTAATTATGAAGTTTGAGTAAAATCCAATTTTATTTAATTGATTATTTATGCTTTTAACATATTTAGGATGACTATGTCCAATTGAAATAACTGCATGCCCACCATATAGATCTAAGTATTTCTTCCCATTTTTATCATATACAAAGCATCCTTTTGCATAGGTTGGGGTAATTTCGTAAAGTGGATAAACTTTAAATAAATGCATTTTTAAAAAATTGAGCTTTTTAATTTCAAACCTTTGGTCTCGTCTATTCTAAACATTAAATTCATGTTTTGTATTGCTTGTCCTGATGCACCTTTAACTAAATTATCTAAAACTGATGTAATCAATAAAATATCTTTTTCTTTTCTTAAGTGAATTAAACATTTATTAGTATTTATAACTTGTTTTAAATAAATTTCATTTTTTGATAGAATCGTGAATGGATCATTTTTATAAAACTCTGTATATAACTGTTGAATCTTATTAAAACTCATTTTAATTTTAAAATAGCTTGTGCAAAAAATTCCTCTTGTAAAATTTCCTCTAACTGGAAGAAAATTTATTTTTACTTTATTACAAAGTAGTTTATTAAAATTATTATTTACTTCATCTAAATGTTGATGATTAAATGGTTTATACCATGAAATATTATTATTTCTCCAACTAAAGTGTGATGTGTCATTCAATTTAACACCTGCACCAGTACTTCCAGTTATTGCATTTGTATGAACTTCATCAATTTTATATCCTAATGAAACTATTGGTAATAATCCTAATTGAATTGCAGTAGCAAAACATCCTGGGTTTGCAATATATGATGACTTTGAAATTATTTCTTTTTGCATTTCAGGCAACCCATACTTAAAATCCATTTTCTTAAATGATTTTTCTAATCTAAAGTCTTGACTTAAATCAATTATTTTAATTTTTTTATCAAGTTTTATTTTTTTTAAAAAACTTTCAGAGTTACCGTGCCCAAGGCATAAAAAAAGAACATCTATTTTCTTATTTAAGTTATTTTCAAATTTAATTTTACACTCCCCAACTAAATCTTGATGAATGTCGGTAATTAATTTTCCATAATTTGATTCACTTCCAGCATAAATCAACTCACAATTTGGGTGTTTTAAAATTAATCTTATTAATTCACCACCTGTATATCCTGATGCACCCTGAATACCTACTTTAATTTTATTTTGATTTTGTGACATTTTGATATATTTTATTTTGATTAGATATTATTTTAATAAAACCCTTTGCATCATCAGCATTCCATTTTTTATTTAATTCACCATAGGAACCAAACTGTGGATTCATTAAATCATTATCAGATTCAACTCCATTTAATATATACCTGTAAGGGCTAAGTGTTAAATAAACATCTCCGGAAACATTTATTTGGCTACTTTTTAAAAATGATTCAATATCTCTCATTACAGGATCTAAATAATTACCCTCGTGAAGTTGCATACCATAAAATTTTGATAATTGTTCTTTTTGATATTGTTGCCATTTTGTTAAAACATGTTTTTCTAATAAATGATGAGCTTTAATAATTACCATTGGACCCCCAGCTTCAAAGCCAACTCTTCCTTTAATTCCAATAATTGTATCTCCCACATGAATATCCCTTCCAATGCAATATTTATTACAAATCAAACTTAATTTTTTAATGCATTCAACTGGACTATGTTTTTTACCATTAATTCCACAAATTTCACCTTTATAAAAACTCAAAGAAATATCAAACTCATCTTGTTTTAAAAGCTTAGATGGATAAGCATCAGATGGAAGTTTTTTATTAGATGTTAATGTTTCATCACCTCCAACACTTGTACCCCATAATCCTTTATTAATGGAGTATTTAGCTTTGCTCCATTTTAAATTAACTCCATTATTTTTTAAATATTTTATTTCTTCTTCTCTTGATAATGAATTATCTCTTATTGGTGTTAGTATTTTAATTTCTGGAGCTAGTATTTGAAAAATCATATCAAATCTAACTTGATCATTACCTGCACCTGTACTTCCATGCGAAATATGTGTTGCATTATTTTTAATTGCATAATTAACTATTTCGATAGCTTGAATTACCCTTTCTGAACTTACCGAAAGTGGGTATGTATTATTTTTTAAAACATTTCCATATACTAAATACTTAATTATTTTTTCATAAAATAAATCAACTGCTTCAATTGACTTAAAACAATAAGCTCCCATTTCAATTGCTTTTTTATTCATTGAAATAATTTCTTTTTTTGAAAAACCTCCGGTGTTTATAGAGACAGCATGAACCTGATGTCCTTCATTTGAAAGTTTCTTTAAACAATATGAGGTGTCCAAACCTCCACTATACGCTAATACTATTTTTTTCATTTTATTTATTTTTTTGGTTCGTATAACATTCCTGTACACAAACACATTTCTCTTTTAGTTCTGGTTAAAACATCATAATTTTTACATGTCTTACATCCAATCCAGAATTCATTATCATCTGTTAGTTCCGAAAAAGTTACTGGTTTATAACCTAACTCATAATTTATTTTCATAACTGGAAGCGCTGTAGTTATTCCAAAGATTTTAGCTTTTGGATATTTTGATTTTGAATGATTAAACGTTAATCTTTTGATTTTTTTTGCTAATCCAGCACCTCTAAAGTTAGGAGAAACAATTAATCCAGAATGTGCTACATATTTACCGTGCCCCCATATTTCTATATAACAAAATCCTGCAAAAAGCCCATATTCAGTTGCAATAATAGCATTATTATTTTCAATTTTTTTTCTAATATATTTAGGAGACCTTAATGCAATACCAGTTCCTCTTAACTTAGCTGAAGAACTAATAGTTTCTGAGATAATTTGACAATATTTTATATGCTTTTTTTCAGCAATTTGTATTTCCAAACTTTTAAAGTTTAATTAATTTAATTATATATGATATTAGAGGGAAATCAGTAAAACCTGATTTCTTAAATAGAAACAACCCATAAAGGGCGGACACCACGATTGATACGTAGAGAAGAATATATATTTAATGTTTCTTTAAAGCTAACCACATTGCAAATATTAATTAAAAAAAAACTAAAAAAAAAATATTTTCCATTTTTTATTAGTTTCAACTAAAAGTTATTAATTGTTAATTAGGAAGATATGAAGATATTTAAAAGTTAATTTAAAAGATATTATATTTGCCTACCGAATTGCTAAAATAAGGGTTAAATAATGACCCATACAATGACCAAAATTATTTATGCAATTTGTAAAAGATATTTAAGTAATTGAATATCAGCCTTTAGGGCGCTTAGCTCAGTTGGTTCAGAGCACTTGGTTTACACCCAAGGGGTCGGGGGTTCGAATCCCTCAGCGCCCACAATTTTAGACCTTCGGTGAAGCAAAAAGCTAAAAATTAGTAAATAGTAATCGGAGGTTTTTTTATGGAGTACTTCTTTGATATGCAAAACCACCATTTTTACCTTGTGACCAAGATATGAACTTTACACTTAGGTAAATATCATCATCTACCAAATGCATTACCAAGCTTTTACCTACAACCTCTTTAGGTTTTCCAACAGCTGATCTAAAATTTGTAAAAGATAAGCTATTAATGTTATTAATACTTCCTATTGACCATCTCGTACCAGCAGGACTAGAGTTTTCATTGGCTGAACTCTCTTTAACAATATTAAAAATTTGACCACCATTATTCCCTCTTGTAATTGATACATTAGATGTAAGTTGATCTTGATTACTTAATTGTGTATAATCCGCACCATCTGCTTTTGTAAATGTTAAATTGGTTCCAGTCCAAACAGTTGATGATGTTGTATCACCTGGTACTTCATCTTCGCTATTAGAACAGGAACTAAGCGTAAAAATTATTATCAATAAGTATATTGTTTTCCTCATAAAATTAATTTTATTTTAAAGTTAGTAATTTTAATTTGAAAATTTAAATTGTGTTTCAATTGGGACACCATAAAGGGATTCCAACTCTTTTATGTTTTTTTTAAAATAACTAGTTTTTGGTGGTAAACTTATATTCTTCCAAAAAAACTCATTAAAAGGAATTTTATATAAAGCCATATCTTTTCTTTCTAAAGATTGTTGAAACTTAGTAAATTGTGATTTGTTTTCTTTCAAGCTAATTACATAAAATTCATGTCTAAATTCAACAGGCACAAAGTCTGGAACAGATTCACCTTTACTTTTTAAAATATTCACAACATTATCTGGAAGTTTTCTTGATCCTTTCCAATCCCTTTTATGATAACTTAAATAGAGTTTTCCATTTGAATTTTTCTTGTATAACCAAATACCATTTTGTGATTTACCAACAGTAGGCACCCAAGAACGTTCAGCTCTGTATATTTTACCTGTATCAAAACCTATGTATAATTTTAATCTTTCAGAATTACTTTTTCCCTCATAAACCATAACATCTTCACCATCATAAAAGGTGTTTTCAGTTTTTTTCCAATTAAATGAATTCAAATTAGTTTCTCTTCTAATTGGATTCATCCAAACTGTACTTTGCATTGGGTGTACTTTTGCCATATTTTTAACATATCTGTAATCAGCGGAATTTCTAGATTCTTTTACATTAAATTTAATTGATGAATGGGAGGGCCCCCTGTCAATAACGTTAATAAAATGTTCTATAAAAAATCTACAAATATTTTCTTCAACATCCCATCGTCTATATAAAATATCTAATTGATGATTTTTATTTATTGTATTTTCTTTTAACTTTTTAAATGCATTTTTTATATAGTGTAAGGGAGAATAAACAACCGTTTCAGTTAATTGAGTTGTTTTTTCTTTTAGACTAATTTTTTTATCAATAGAATTAATAAAGGCTCTAACATTAATTTTAAATGTTTCAAAACCAATTGATGAAATTTCTAAATCATCATCAAGTTCATCAGTTGTTACTAAAAATGAGAAAGTACCTTCACCAGTACTTGTTGTGCCTAGATTTTTTTTTATAATTCCAACTGCTGCATATGGGATTTCAAAATCACTTTCACTTACAACAGAACCCTCAATTAAAATTTTATCTTGTGAAAAAGAAAAAACAGAAAAAAATAAAAATAAAAACAATACAATTTTTTTCATTTACCTAAATATAAGAATTTAGAACTTTTTAATTTTAGTACATTTAATAAACAGATTGAAAAAAATAAAAATATTAACAATTTATATTTTAGGCATATTTTACCTTAACGTAGGTATTTTACATTTTACCAATCCTGACTTTTTCCTAGTTATAATGCCGCCTTATTTACATTATCAAGAATTTTTTGTGTACTTAAGTGGGTTATTTGAGGCTCTATTTGGATTGATGATTTTTTTTAAAAAAACTAGATTTTATAGTGCATGGGGGATTTTTCTCTTATTAATAGCAGTTTTTCCAGCAAATATATATTTGTACAGTTCGTATGAGGCGCAAGAAATACTTTCAATAACAAAGGAGGAATCTCTTATAAGATTATTTTATCAAATACCATTACTTATTTTAGCCTATTGGCATTCTAGAGAAAATTCTTCAAAACATTTTGATTTGGTTTGTACATTAATATTTATACCAACAATAATTTATTTTTTATCACTTTCTTTTTAAAAATTTATGAAGAACCTTTTTATAACATCTACAATACTATTTTCCTAAATATAATATTTACAGATTTTTTAAAAATTAAAAATGTTCTTTATGCGCCAGCAATTGGAATTGTTGATAAATATAATAAAGGAATATTAGAATTTATAAATGATAATTTAAATTAAAATCACTTTTTCCAATTTGAATTCCAAAACCCTAAAAACATAGGAACATTCTTTTGGTAAATTTTATAATTAGGATATTTTGCTGAGCTAATCTGTTCACTAAATTTAGCACTATTATAAAATAAAATGACTAAAAGAATACAACCAATTATAGACCAGTTAAAAACATTACCAGTGGCTGAAATACTAAAAAGATAGAAAATAATCCAAATAAGTTGTTCAGATGTAAAATTAGGATGTCTAGATATAGACCATAATCCGTTAGATACAAATCCTCTTTTGTAATCACCACTAAGCTTCACACCAGATTGTATTTTTCTATATTTCTTTGATTGAAAATTATATTGTTGCTGGTCAGCAACCGTTTCAATAATAATAAAAAAAAGCATCAATAATGCTATCACATAATCGTAATTATTTATGTCATTTGTTCCTTGCCATGCTGCCAAAATTGGCAAAGTCATAAGAAATATTAAGCCCATTTGATATAAACAAATAAAAAACAAGTTAAAAACAGCCCAATTAAATCTTGGTCTTAAAAATGGTGTTATTCTCTTTAATTCTTTCCACCTGTAATCTTCTTCTCCTAACCATAGATAAATACTATAGCCACCTTTTCTTCCAAAGTTGTAACTTAATCTAAGTCCCCAAATTGAAGCTACAATTGACATTAAAACCATCCTTGGTTCATAACCTGACTCGGCTGTAAAATACCAAACATAAAATATGGGTATGGTACTCCACAATTTGTCTACTTGACTATAATTATTAAAGATTTCACTAATTATAAAAGATATAAATGATGAAGCTAAATAAACTTTAAATAGTAAAGTAAAAGTTTGAAGCTGATCCTCAGTAAAATTAAGATTGAAATAATTTCCAAAGAATATAAAATAGACAAATATTATTAAAGAGGATATTAGTATTATAATCTTTTTAAACATAAAATGTATTTCTAAATTAGGAAAAATTTGCTAGATGGAATGATATTTGCGATATTTGAATTATGGCTTTGAACTGTAATAATGGAACGTTAAGTCTCTATGTGCCAGACCAAAACAATCCTTGGGATATTCCTAAGGTTCTATTTATTTTTAGAAGGCTTGGATTTAGTATAAAGTTTACAGACGTTAAAGATCAATTAAATAAAAATCCAAATGAGTTGATTGATCAATTATTTGATGATGCATTAAATACTCCGTTAACTCCTAATCCTGGTTGGGCTAATTTTAATAATTCAGACTTTCAAGCATCAGGAATAAATAGAGGAGCTTTTTTTAGAGATCATCAAAAAATAGTATTTAATGATTTTTTAAATAATGGATTAAGGGAGAGATTAACCCTTTTTTGGAGTAATCACTTTGTTACAGAATATTACATGTATAATCATCCTGCTTATGCATTTAGATATTATAATAATTTACAAGAAAATGTTCTTGGAAATTTTAAGGAATTCGTTAGAAAAATAGGTTTAGACGATGCGATGTTAATGTATTTAAATGGTTTTGATAATAAAAATAATGCCCCAAATGAAAATTATTCTAGAGAACTTTTCGAATTATTTACTCTTGGAGAAGGAAATGGTTACACTCAATATGATATTACAGAAACATCTCGTTCATTAACTGGATATAACTCTAGACAAAATGGAGGTCCTATTAACTTTAATCCAAATAGATTTGATGATGGTGAAAAAACAATTTTTGGAAGAACTGGTAATTGGGATTATGATGATGTTATAAACATATTATTTGAAGAAAAAAGTGATTTAATTTCCTCTTTTATCTGTACTAAGATTTATAAACATTTTGTAAGTCCTGTAATAGACAATCAAATAATTACTGAACTTTCATCATATTTCATTCAAAATAATTTTGAATTATTACCATTATTTAAAAAGTTATTTAAAAGTGAACACTTTTTCAACTCTGATGCTAGCAATGTAATTATTAAGAGTCCTATCGATTTAATGGTTTTTATTGAAAAGGAATTTGCTTTTACAAAGCCAAATAATTTTACGGATAATTTAAATAATTATCTAAGAGCTAGAACTATGGATATGGGACAACAAATTTTGAATCCAGTTGATGTTGCAGGTTGGCAGGAAAATCAAGATTGGATATCAACTGGTACCTTACCTATGAGATGGGAATTTGGGGATTATCTTTTAAATAGATACTATGCTGGTGATAAAAATCAATTTCGATCCCTATTAAGTTATATGATTGGAGATAACGATGATAATCCTGAAAGTATCGTAAGAACTGTTAAAAAATATATGTTTTGTAATTATGAAATTCTCCAAGATGAATTAAATGATGCTATTTCAATATTTAAAGGTGATATACCTGACAACTATTTTGATGGTGGAGGATGGTCAATTAAAGATAACACAGTACCAAAGCAGTTTTATGATTTGTTAAGATTTTTTGTAACGCTACCTGAATTTCAATTAAAATGAGTAAGAAATATATAAATTCTGAAAAGCATAGAAAAGAACACTCCAAATGGGATAGAAGAGGTTTTATGAGAGTATTAGGATTAGCCGGTGCTGGATCTATATCCTTAGGAACTACAAATCTTTCTGTTTTAAATTCAAATTTCTTATCAAATGCACTATCTGACTCAATCTCTGATAGAGTTCTTGTTTTAGTCAGATTAAAAGGTGGTAATGATGGTCTAAATACCATTATTCCGCTATCACAATATGATACTTATGTGTCAAAAAGACCAACTCTTCATATTCCGAATAACAAGATTATCAAATTAGATGATAACCATGGGATTCCTAATTACATGTCTAACTTAATGCCTTTTTGGAATGACGGACAAATGAAAGTAGTTAACGGTGTTGGATATGAAAATCAAAACTTGTCCCATTTTACCTCCTCTGATTATTGGGCTACTGGTTCCACCAATAAAAGTGATATGGTTTCTACAGGATGGCTTGGAAGATATTATGATGAAAAGCATTTTGATTACAGCATGAATCCACCTGAGAAACCGATTGCGGTTCAAATTGGTAGTAATGCCAACCTAATTTTTAGTGGTGCCCAAAGATCATATGCGTTTGCTGTTGCAAATGAATCAAGACTTGAAAGAGTTGCTGAAAGAGGAGAGTTTTTTGGATTAGATAATCTCCCAGATTGTACTCACGGTGATCAATTAGAATATCTCAGAAGGGTTACTAATACCACTTATGATTATGCAAAAGTTATTAATGAAGCTTTTAAAAACTCTAATGATTCTAATACATATGATAATGGAATTGGATTGGAAAAACAGTTGAGATTGGTTGCTAGACTAATAAAAGGTGGACTAGGATCTAAAATATACATGGTCTCAATTGGTGGTTTTGATACCCATGGAAATCAATCATTAACACATGAAGTTTTACTCACATATGTTGCTGATGCTATCAAGAAATTTTATAATGATTTAAATTATGAAGGATTAGACTCTAAGGTTCTTTCAATGACATTTTCAGAATTTGGTCGAAGAGTTAAAGAAAACGGTTCCCAAGGAACTGACCATGGATCGGCTGCACCAACTTTATTATTTGGCCCTCCATTAAAAGGAAGTGGAATAATTGGTGAATGGCCAAGTTTAGATAATTTAAATAACAGAGGAAATATTTATAATAGTATAGATTTTAGATCTATATATCAAGCAATTTTAAAGGATTGGCTTTGTGGTGATCCTGATTATATTGATAAAGCCTTACTAGGTGATGAGTATGATGTTCTAGGTTTAGGTTTTGGATGTAATGATTTAGAAACTGTAGATTATAATGATTTATTTAATTACCACCATCCAATTTATACAAATTCAGTTAACGCAGTAAATTTAAATCTTAGAATTAAGCAAACTCACAAGGTAAATATTAGAATTTACGATATTTTAGGTAGACATGTTAGTACTGTATTTGAAGGTGACTTGAATGGTGGAGAACATACATTCCCCTTAAGTCATAACCCAAGCGGTAAAATTTCTTCAGGTCAATATTTCTACAGAATAGGAATATCTGGAGGACAATCTTTAAGTAAGTCTTTTGTAGTTAGATAGAGCTAAATATACCTTCCATTTTTAACCCTTCCTCTTCAGCTAAATCCTTGTCAACTAAAATTCTTCCACTATGCTCATCTGTAATGAGTTTTTTTCTAGATGCTATATCTAATTGAACTTGAGGAGGTATAACAAAAAAAGATCCAGCTGAAGCACCTCTTTCAACAGGCACAACTGCAAGACCATTTCTAACACTAGATCTTATTTTTTTATAGGAATTTAATAATGATTCATCAATTTTAGATTCAAATTCAGTTGATTTTTTAATCAAACTACTTTCTTCTTTTTCAGTTTCTTTCATTATTGCATCAAGTTCATCTTTCTTATGTTTTAAATGACCATTTCTATTATTTTTTAATTCAGTTATTTCAGATAAACTATCACCTTTTTGTTCAATTTGAGCCTTTAATTCATTAATTTGTTTTTCACTGTACTCAATTTCCAGTTCCTGATATTCAATTTCTTTGCTTAGTGATTCAAAAGCCCTATTATTTCTAACATTTTTTTGTTGTTCATTATATTTTTTAATCATGGCTTTAGATTCCTCAATTTTGTTCAGCTTTTCCTTTATTAAGTTTTCTAAATCTTTAATTTCATTATTAATTTTTTCTAATCTTACTGTAAGACCTGATATTTCATCTTCAAGATCTTGAACCTCAAGGGGAAGTTCTCCTCTAACATTTCTTAGTTTATCAATTCTAGAATGTACTAATTGTAAATCATAAAGCGCTCTTAACTTATCTTCTACTGAGTATTCAACTTTTTTTGCCATATTAAAAATAATTTACTGGGTTTGTTATAGTATTTGCAATAATGCATGCAAACTTAGGGATTTTTTTATTAAGATAATTCAGAATGAGATTCTTTGTATATTTTTCACTTTCGTAGTGACCAATGTCAACTAGCAATAGCTTTTCATTCGATTTAAAAAAGTCATGGTATTTCAAATCAGCGGTAACATAGCAGTCAACTTTTTTTGTTAAAGCCTCTTCAATAGCAAAACTTCCAGAACCACCCAGTACAGCTACTTTTTTTATTTTTTTACCTAAAAACGCACTGTGTCTAATATTTGAAATTTCCATTTTTTCTTTGACATATTTTAAAAAATCTGATTCTAGTTTATAATCCATTAATTCACCTATTATTCCCATTCCAAGATTTTTGCTTTCTTGCTTTTGAATAAGTAAGCTAGTATTTATAAGGTTTAATTTTTGTGCTATTTTAAAACTCACTCCCTCAGGATTATTATCCAAATTAGTATGAATTGCGTAAATATTTATATTATTTTTTATTGCTTTAATAATACATTTATTCACATAGTTTTCTGATTTTAATGATTTAATTCCTTTAAATATTAATGGATGAAAAGTTATAATTAAATTACAATTTTTACTTATAGCTTCATCAATTATTTTTTCTGTTGTATCAATTGTAATTAATGCTTTATTTATCTCAGAATTAGGATTCCCAACTAATAAACCAACATTATCAAAATCTTCTGCATTTTGTAAAGGACACCATTCTTCTAAAATATTTTGGATATCAATTAATTTCATTGAAATTTTTTATCAAATATAAAATTTATATTTTCGTCAAATGTCTCAATTGAGAAAATTACTTTTTCCAATATCAATTATCTATTTTATTTTTCAATTGATTAAAAATAAACTTTATGATTTAAGATTTTTAAAAGTAACTGAATTTGAAATTCCTACATTGTGTATTGGTAATTTATCAATGGGTGGATCGGGTAAAACACCCTTAGTTAATTACATAATTAAAAACTTTAAAAATGAATATAAAATAGCATTTTTAAGTAGAGGTTATAATAGAAATAACTCTGGATATATTTTAGCTAACGATAAAAATAGTGCACAAGAAATTGGGGATGAACCATATTTAATAAAAAAAAATCATAAAAAATTAATTGTTTCAGTTTCAGAAAATAGAGTTTATGGAATACAAAAAATCATTAAAAGTTTTAAGGGAGTACAAATGCTTGTTTTAGATGATGCTTTTCAACACAGAAGATTAAAATGTTCTCTTAATATAGTACTTTCAAAATTTGATAGTCCTTTTTATAATGATTATATAATTCCGGTTGGAAATTTAAGAGAACCAAAATCTGGTATAAAAAGAGCGAATATTATAATTATTACTAAATGTCCTCTTGAATTAAAAGATGAAAAAAAAACAAATATTATTAACAAGATTAACCCTTCAATAAATCAAAAAGTTTTTTTTAGTTCGATTATCTATGATAATTTTTTAATAGGAACTAATAAAATTCATATTGATAAATTGATTGGATCAACAGTTATTTTAATAACTGGAATATCTGATAGTTCAAGCTTAGAAAAATATTTACTAGAAAAAGAAATATTTTTTAATCATATAAAATTTAATGATCATCATAAATATGATAATTCAGATCTTGATAAGATAAAATTGAAATCTACTAATAAACTTATAATTACAACTGAAAAAGATTATTATAAAATAATTGCAATTGAAAAACTAAGTAATATTTATTATCAAGGAATAAATATAAAATTTCATAAAGGCAGCGAAGATTTTAATTTGGAAATTAAAAAATGTATTAAGTAATATGTTTTTGAGCCTTATATGATGATCTAACAAGTGGGCCACTTTCCACATGAATAAAGCCTAAATTTTCAGCAAGTTCTTTGTAAAATTTAAATTCTGCTGGATTAACAAAATTTTTAACTGGTAGATGTTTTTTCGAAGGTTGTAAGTATTGTCCTATGGTAACTACATCTACATTAGCTTGTCTTAGATCTTTGATTGTTTGAATAACCTCATCTTTTGTCTCCCCAAATCCTAACATAATTCCTGATTTTGTTCTGTTAACACCTTTTGATTTTAAATATCTAAGAACATCAAGACTTCTTTCGTATCTAGCTTGAATTCTAACTTCTCTTGTTAACCTTTTAACAGTTTCGATATTATGTGAAATTACCTCAGGCATAACCTCAATGATTCGATCAAGGTGTTTATGAATTCCTTGAAAATCTGGAATTAGAGTTTCTAAAGTTATTCCAGGGTTAATTCTTCTAATACTTTTAATAGTTTCAGCCCAAATTATTGAGCCCATATCAGTTAAATCGTCTCTATCAACAGATGTAATTACGGCATGTTTAATTCCCATTACGGAGATTGATTTAGCAACTTTTTCTGGCTCTTCCCAATCTATATTTTCTGGTCTCCCAGTTTTAACTCCACAAAAACCACATGATCTAGTACAAATATTTCCTAATATCATAAAGGTTGCAGTACCTTCTCCCCAACATTCTCCCATATTAGGACAACTTCCAGATGAGCAAATAGTATTAAGCTTATATTTATCAACTAAACCTCGAAGATTAGAGTATTTTTTTCCAGTTGGAAGCTTAACCCTTATCCAGTCAGGCTTTTTTTTAAAATCAAGTTTATTTTTTATTGATTTTTGTTGATGATTAGCCCTATTACCAACATCTAATTTAACCCAATTGTTAGCTTTATTTTTTTTATGTTCAATTAATTTAGTTTCCAATTGATTTTAAACTGATACAAATATACTATTATAAAGTAATTTATATCAATGTTATATACCAAATTGAGAATGATGAAAGAAAAATAATTCCAATGATAGAGTAAACTTTCATTTTAATGCTTAAATGAAAGTTTGATGGCATGAATTTACTAGTAATAAGTGTATAATTTAATATAGCATAAATAGGAGCAGTAATAAATGAAAGTATAGTAGCAATTTTAACCAAGGAACCCATTTCTGACATAAAAAAAATAAAAATTAAAATAGTTCCAGCTGAAAGAATTACTAGCCAAAAATTATACCCAGATAACCTTCTAAATCCTAATAATTCAAAAGACTTATCCATTGCTCTAGGTGAAGCATCCAGACATGTAATGGTAGTGCTAAACATTGTGGTAAAAGCTGCAATTGCTATAATTAAAAACATATTTTCTCCAATACTTGAGGTATAAAGATTTATAAGTTGACCGGCAAATTCACCGCCTTGATCAGAAAACTTTTCTCCAGAATTATACATAACAAAAGCGCCAAGAGAAATAAAACATATCCCTAGAACAACAGTGGTAATATAGCCAATGTTAAAGTCATAAAGAGCAGTCTTATAATCAATAGTTTTATTTATTGAAATTTTTTCTTTTGTCCAAATTGATTGCCAAATTGATACATCAAGAGGAGCTGGCATCCAACCCATAAATGCTACTAGAAATATTATTCCTTCAAAATTTGATGGAATAATTTGATTGATGTCAATTATCATGTCTGAGTTAATTTTAGCGTAGAAAACCGCTAAAACTGTACAAATTCCTAAAACCAAAATTATAATTTTAATTAGATTATCAAGTAAACTATATTTTCCAATCAATAATAATAGTAGACATCCTAATATAATTATAATAGCCCATATAGTTATATCAGTTGAAAACCCAAATAATTCAATCGCTAATCCTGCTGTAACAATTGTGACAGCAGCTTGAATAGTGAAAATTGTAACAAAAGAGAGTATTAAATAAATAATTAGAACATAATCCCCAATTTTTTTATAACCATCTAAAAGTGTTTCACCAGTTGCATGTGCATATTTTGTTCCAAATAAAAAAAAAGGATACTTAAAAAAATTACATAATATAAGAGCCCAAATAAGACCAAATCCAAATTCTGCTCCCGCTTTTGTTGATTGTACAAGATGTGAAACCCCAATAGCAGCACCTGCAAATAAAAGCCCTGGACCTAATTTTTTTAAAAAATTAATCATTTTTCATTTAGTTTTTCGCTTAAAAGTTTTTTTGCTCTAAATATTTTAATTTTTATTGTATTTACTGGTTGATTTAATTTTTTTGAAATTTCTAAAATTGATAAATCTTCAATATATCTGTATTTTATCATATCTCTGTAAATAGGCTTTAGTTCATCAATTTTTAAATTAAGATTATCATAATCTTCCATGTTTATCATACTTTGCTCTGGATTGAATTCAGAAACAAAATTTTCAATTCTTTGATTATCTAAATCTTTGAATGATAATTTTTTCTTTCTTAAATAGTCAGAGTAACTGTTTTTAGCAATCGAGATTATCCAGGTTTTAAAATTATATTTTGGATTGAATAAATGAATCTTTTCAAATGCTTTTGAAAAAGATTGAATTGTAATTTCTTCCGAAATATATTCGTTAGAAGTTTTTTTTAATAAATAATTAAATACATATTCCCAATTTGAGTTTAATAAATTATCAAATGAAGGCAATTTTTCTTTAGGCATATAATCAATTGAGATTCAATGAAGATTTTTTACACTCATTTTCTTCAGGAAGCTTTCCACATATCCCACATGGTTTATCATTATCCTTGTTAAGAAATGGACTGTTACTTGCACATGTACCGGAAAATTTACCATCTTTTTTTAAAATAATTTTAATTGAAATTCCAGCGAATGCAACGGCTAAAAGAATTATTGTTATTAGATAGAGTTCCATTTTTATAAAATATTAACTTCTTCTTCAAGCAATATATCAAATTTTTCTCTAACAGTTTTTTTGATTTTTTGAGAAAAATTATAAATATCTATTCCTTTTGCATTACCACTATTAATTATCACTAATGCTTGTTTTTTATGAACAGTTACATTATTTACTTCAATCTTTTTGAAACCACAATTTTCTATCAACCAAGCAGCTGAAATTTTATATTCAGATCCTTTTGTTTTGTGGCTAACTATATCAGGACAAGAGAGTCGAATTTCTTTTAATTTATCTTTCTTGATTAAAGGATTTTTAAAAAAACTTCCTGCGTTACCAATTTTCTTATAATTAGGTAATTTATTCGATCTGATTGAATGCACAAATTCCGCAATATTTTTAATGGATGGATTAGTATCTCCTCTTTGAATTAAAGTATTTTGTAATGATTTATATTCTGTATTTATTTTATGATTTCTTTTTGTAAGTCTAAGAGTTACATTTGATATTATAAATTTATCTTTTAATTCTTCTTTAAAAATTGAACTTCTGTATGAAAATTTACATTCATCTTTATTGAAAATTTTCATTGTACTATTTTTAATAAAAATACCTCTACAATTTTCTATGACTTCATTGATTTCTTTTCCATATGCACCAATATTTTGAATCGGTGCACTTCCAACATTTCCTGGAATTGAAACAAGATTTTCTAATCCACCAAAATTATTTTCAATAGACCACCATACTAGGTCATTCCAATTCTCTCCTGCACCAACAGAAACTAAAACTTCATCTTCATCTTCATTTATAATTTCTATTCCTTTAATTTCAATTTTTAAAATTGGATAATCAATATCTTTTGTAAAAAGTATATTTGTGCCTCCACCTAATATTAAGATTTTATCATTCTTTTTTTTTTCTAAGAAATTGATAATGTCTATTTCAGATTCTATAGATATTAAATTTGTGGCTTTAACGTCTATGCCAAATGAATTATATTGCTTAAGTGATATTTTCTTCAATGGAGTTTTATAAAGTTAGAAAGATTAATTTTTTTCTTCATCTTCCTCTTCCTCCTCAGGAAGAACTTCACCTTTTATCCTTAATACCGTGGACGGGTTTTTAGAATTAGAGATGACAGAAATAGCTTTCATAAATAATCCAACTCTTTTTGTGTCATATTCAACCTCAATCTCACCTGT
>CABXUS010000007.1 GCA_902515405.1 uncultured Bacteroidota bacterium
ATTTTTCTCTAATGTATTTGTGCATTTCCTGAGCTTGATTTGGGGTTGCTGAGAGACCTGTTCCAATTGCCCAGACTGGCTCGTAAGCAATTATTAACTTATTTGGGTCAATATTTTCTAATTGAAAAACAGTTTTATTTAATTGATCTTCAATCACAATAAATTGTTCTTCAGAGTTTCTTGCATCAATATCTTCGCCAATACAAAAAAATACTTGAAAATTGTTTTTAAAACATAATTTCAATTTATTCAAAAGCATATTATTATCTTCTTTGAATATTGTTCTTCTTTCTGAGTGACCTATAATAACGCTTTTAACATCTAGACTATCTAACATTCTGCATGAAACATCACCTGTAAAAGCACCCTCTATTTTGTGAGATACATTTTGAGCTAAAACTTTGATATTAGTTTTATCACATAATTTTATTGCGTCTTTTAAAAAGGGAAAAGATGGAGAAACATAAATCTCACAATTATTATCTAATTTTTTTTCTATAATTGAATTAATTAATCTCTGAGATTCAATCTCATCATTATTCATTTTCCAATTACCTGCAACTATTTTTTTTCTCATAATTATGTTATTCTTGGATCAAGTATTTTATATATATAATCAACAAATATATTAATCATTATAAAAGAAAAACTAATTACAATCACAGAACCAATAATAACAGGAACATCCAGGAGATTTAAAGAATTAACAATTTCTCTGCCTAATCCATTCCATCCAAAAATATACTCAACGAAAACTGAACCGGCTAAAAGACTTGCAAACCATCCTGATAATGCAGTAATTACTGGATTTAAAGAGTTTTTAATACAATGATTAAGAATTACTTTAGTCTTTGACAAGCCTTTAGAATAAGCTGTTATAACATAATTTTTGTTTAAGGTTTCTATTAACGAGTTTCTCATCATCATACTAATCACAGCAATCGGCCTAATTCCTAACACAACTGATGGAAGTATTAAGTTTTTTAATACCAATCTATATTCATTACCAAAATCATCTAACTCGAATAAACTTCCAGTCATATTAAGATTAGTATAGTCAGCCAAAAGAAAACCAAAAATCCAGGCAAAAATGATTGAACTTAAAAATGATGGCATACTCATACCAAATGTACTTAACAATTGAATAAAATTATCTATAAAGGTTTCTTTATAAAGAGCAGAAATGATTCCAAAAAACAAACCAATGATTGTTGCAATTAAAATTGCAGAAACAGCTAAAACAATTGTATTTGGAAAAGTATTCGAAATAATTGTGGAAACTTTTACCCCCCTTCTTTGGTATGATTCTCTCAAGTAAGGTAATTTTAAAACTAAAAATGAATATTTAAATTCAATTAACTCTAAAGCTGAATATTTATTCTTTGAAAAAAAAGTAATTTTCTTTTGGTTTTTTGAGTGTAATGAAATTACTGATAAATCATTTAGATAATATAAATATTGTTTGAGGATAGGTTCATTAAATCCATATTTCTCTTTAATAACTTTTAACTGTTCTTTATTTTCATTCTGATCCAACATCATTCTGGCTGGGTCACCAGGAAGGACTTGAAATAAAAAAAATATTACTGTAACTACTCCAAATAAAGTAAAAATAATATTTAAAAATTTCATCTTATTTATTGATTAATAAGAATCAAAGCAAATACAGAATAGTTAATTATATCTTGATAATTTGCATCAATACCTTCACTTACTAGAGTTTCACCGTTGTTGTCCTCAATTTGTTTAACCCTTAATAATTTTTGAATTATCAAATCAGTAAGTGAACTAATTCTCATTTCTCTCCATGCTTCACCATAATCATGATTCTTATCTTTCATTAGATCTTTAACAATAGCTACATGTTTATTGTAATTTTTAATAGAATCATTGTAATTCATGTCAGGTTCATCAACGATACCCAAATCAATTTGAACTAAAGACATAATTGAATAATTTATTATTCCAATAAATTCAGATGCTTGACTTTCATTAATCTTACTAGTTTTTTTTGTTTGTAAACTTCTTATTCTTTGAGCTTTAATATAAATTTGGTCAGTTAAAGATGGTAATCTTAAAATCCTCCAAGCACTTCCGTAATCCTTCATTTTAGCTGAAAAAACTTCAATACATTTTAAAATTATTGAATCAAACTGTTTCTCTGTTGTTGTCACAATAGTTATTTTATGTAAATTTCGGCTAAAATTAAGTAATAAACTAATCAAAAATGAATATTAATATTCGTGGAAATCTTTATGATTTTTCATCGCCTAAAGTCATGGGGATTTTAAATATAACACCTGATTCATTTTATGACGGAGGTAAGTTTAAAGACAATCAGAAAATAAAAAACCATATTAATAAAATGATTAATGATGGTATGGATATTCTTGATATTGGAGGATATAGTTCGAGACCGGGAGCAAGTGGGGTTTCAATTTCTGAGGAGTTAGAGAGAGTAATTCCAACTCTAATTTTTATAAAAAAAAATTTTAAAAATTTAATCGTCTCGATTGATACTTTTCGTTCAGAAGTGGCTAAAGCTTCTCTAATTGAAGGAGCAGATATAATTAATGATATTAGTGCTGGAGTCTTTGATTCAAAAATGATGGATGTTATATCAAAATTTAATTGTCCATATATTTTAATGCATATGAAAGGAAATCCCAGAAATATGCAAAACTCACCTACTTATAAACATCCAGCTGTAGAAATTATTCAATTTCTTGCTGAAAGAATTAAAGTAGCAAGAAAAAAAAATATTGTTGATATAATAGTTGATCCAGGCTTCGGCTTCGGAAAAACTGTAGAGCATAACTTCGATATCTTAAATAATCTTGAAAATTTTAAAGGTTTGGATGCTCCTTTATTAGCTGGGTTTTCAAGAAAATCAATGATTTTTAAAACCCTTAAAACAACCAGCGAGGAAGCATTAAATGGAACATCAAGTCTTAATACTATCGCATTAATGAAAGGAGCAAATATTTTAAGAGTACACGATGTTAAAGAAGCTAAAGAGTGTATTATTTTATATGAAAAAACAATTAATAGTCTATTTTAACTAATTTTATAATACTTTGGAAATTCTTGACTTAATAAAATCCACAATTCTACCAATCATTGATGTTATTTTAGTCGCTATAATGCTTTATTATGCATATAAGCTCGTAAGAGGAACAGCAGCTATAATAGTTTTTAGAGGATTTGTAATTATATATATTATATGGTGGATAACTGATCTTTTAAATATGAATATTTTAAGTAGTATTTTAGGTGGTTTTATTGGAGTTGGTGTTTTTGCAATAATTATTGTTTTTCAACAAGAACTCAGGAAGTTTTTACTTTTACTTGGATCTTCAAGATTCACAAATAACAAATCTTTTTGGAAAAGATTTAATTTATTTTTTAAGATAAATGATGAACAAACCAAACTAGATGTAGATGATTTTATTGTTGCTTGTAATAAATTAAAAAAAAATAAAACAGGTGCAATTTTTGTGTTTGAAAGAAATAATAATTTAGACTTTATTAAAGAAGATGGGGATACTATTAATGCTGAATTATCTCTTCCAATAATTGAAAGTGTTTTTTATAAAAACAGCCCCTTGCATGATGGAGCGGCAATTGTAGTTGGTAATGTTATTGTTGCAACCAGAGTGACTCTTCCGATTTCAAAAAACAGAAATATTAAAAAGTCTTTAGGTTTAAGACATAAAGCTGGGATTGGAATAACAGAGGAATCAGATGCCATATCAATAGTAATCTCTGAAGAAACAGGTAAATTATCGTATATAAAAAATGGTAAAATATGTAATTATAAAAATGATGAAGAACTTAAGGATTTAATTTCAAATGACCTTCTTTAAATTTTCAGATTCTTTAAACTGATATTCAAACAACTTCTTATAATAACCTCTGTTAATATTTATCAATTCTTGATGAGTTCCAACCTCCTTTATTTCACCATTTTCGAGATAGATTATTTTGTCTGCATTAAGTATCGTAGATAACCTGTGCGCAATTATAATGGAAGTTTTATCGGCGATAATTTTATTGGTAGCATATTGAATTAATTGTTCAGTTTTTGAATCAATTGAAGATGTAGCTTCATCTAAAATTAAAATCTTAGGATTCGAAACATAAGCTCTTAAAAATGAAATTAGTTGCCTCTGCCCTTCTGACAACATTACTCCCCTCTCCTTGACGTTGTAATCAAATCCGCCAGGTAATTTTTTTACAAAATCAAATATACCAATCTCTTTTGCAGCATTTTCAACTTCAGTTCTGGATATTGATTTATTAAAAAGAGAAATATTATTATAAATGGAATCTGCAAAAAGAAAAATATCCTGAGAAACTAAAGAAACTTGAGACCTTAAATTTTTTAATGAAAACTTTTTTATGTCAGTTCCATCTATAATTATTTTACCATTATTTAAATCATAAAATCTTAAAATAAGTTTTATAATCGTTGATTTTCCTGATCCAGTAGGACCTACAATTGCTACTTTTTCTCCAGGCTCTATTTTAATAGAAATATTCTTTAATACATTATTGTTTTTTATATAAGAAAAAGTTGCTTTTTCAAAAACTATTTTTCCAATAATTGTCTTTGATTTGTTTGAATGAAAATCCTTTACAAATTCATTTGTATCCAAAATATTAAAAACTCTATTTGCAGCAACCATTCCCATCTGAAGAGTGTTAAATTTATCAGCTATTTGTCTTAATGGTCTAAAAAGCATCTGAGATAACTGAATAAACAAAAAGACAGTACCTAAAGTAATTGAGTTTTTAACTCCAATATTATTAAATCCTGCATACCATACAATTAAACCAATAGTTATTGATGTAGATATTTCAGCAATTGGAAAAAAAATTGAATTGTACCATACTGTTTTTAACCATGCTACTTTATGTCTTTCATTTATTTTTTTAAAATTTTCATATTCTATTTTTTGTCTATTAAAAATTTGTATTTCTTTCATTCCAGACAATCTTTCCTGAACAAAAGAATTTAAATTAGCAACCTCATTTCTTACATTATTAAATGCTACTTTCATAGCCATTTGAAACAATCTTGTAGCTATTATAATGAATGGAAGAATTAAAAATATAATGAGAGATAATTTTATACTTAAAATTACCATTACAGTTAAAACTGAAAACATTAAAATTAAATCAGCTAAAATCATAAATAGTCCTTGACTAAAAATACTAGCAATAGTTTCCATGTCATTGACGGTTCTAGTAACTAATCTTCCTATAGACGATTTATTGTAATATGACATTCTAAACGAAATTATTTTAGAGAATAATTTTGTTCTAATATCAAATACAACTTTTTGACCTAATAAATTAGTAAAATAAACAAATAGAAATTGAAACAGAACTTGAAAAAGAAGAACAGCAATCATTATATAAATAATAGTAATTAAACCATTGAAATTCTTTAATGTTATGTGATCATCAACAGCAATCTTTAATAAATATTGATTGAATATTGAAAAAAAGGAAATTAATATAGCTGCTAGGGAGACAAAAATAAAATTAAACTTATATGGCTTTACATATTTAATTAGCCTAGCAAACAATTTGAAATTAAATTTTTTCTTATCCATTCTTTAAAATTTCAACCCAATTATATTCAATTTTTTTTAAAAAAAGTGCATGCGCGGGAACAGAATAACCTGCCAATTTTCTGTCTCTTTTTTTAACTATTGATTCAAATTCTTCTAGAGAAATTTTATCTAAACCAACTTCAATTAATGTACCAACAATTGATCTAACCATATTTCTTAAAAATCTATCTGCTTTTATTTTAAAAACAAAGGTTTCATTTATTATTTCCCATTTAGCATATAAAATATTACAGTTATAAGTTTTTACATCACTTTTTGATTTCGAGAAACATTTAAAGTCATTATAATCCAAGAGAATATCAGAGCATAAATTCATTTTTTTTAAATCTAAATTATTCTTAAAAAAATAAATTTTATTTATTTGAAAAGGGTTTTTCTTGTTTGTAATATAATATTCATAAGATCTTGAAATAGCATCAAATCTTGCATGTGCATCATTTTTAACCATTATTAAGTCATTTATCACAATTTTTTTAGGCAAGAAAGAATTGAGCTTGTAAATAAGCTCATTACTATTAATTATTTTAGAATTAAAATCAAAGTGTGCAAACATTTGATTAGCATGAACACCTGAATCAGTTCTACCTGCACCAATTAATTTTATTTTTGAGTTAAGGATTTTAGACATACAGTTTTCTAAAACTTCTTGAATCGTAATAGCATTTGGCTGTATTTGCCATCCATGGTAACCGGTTCCTAAATACGAAATTTCAATAAAATATCTCAATTAAAGCCTAGATTTGTAAATTATCAAAGATAAGTAATAACAATATAAACAATTGAAAAAAATTCTTCTTATATCAGATACTCATGGATACATTGATGATGTTATTTTAAAGTATGCAAAAAAAGCTGATTTAGTTATTCATGCTGGTGACATTGGTGATATTAATGTAATTGATAGCTTATCAAAAGTGTCAAACCTAAGAGCAGTTTATGGCAATATCGATAGTGCTGAAATCAGGTCAATTACAAATGAAAATGAGCTATTAAATATTGAGGGATTTAAAATATTAACAACTCATATTGCAGGGAAACAACCAAACTATAACTCCAGAATAAAAAAAATAATTAAAAAAGAATATCCAGATATACTAATTTATGGTCATTCTCATATTCTAAAAGTAGAAAATGATAAAAAGAATAATATACTATGTATCAATCCTGGTGCTGCTGGAAAGCATGGTTTTCATAAGAAAAGAACTATGATAAGGTTTAATTTAAACAAAAAAAAGATTGAAAATATGGAGATTGTAGAGTTGGGTAACAGGTTAAGCCTATCTTAATCTGTTGGATGAATCAATAATTGACTTATCCTTACTAATTGCCTTGTGTGATAAATAAACCAAAATAAAAGAAATAATAAAATAGAAAAGACCTAAATCTTTTAGTGATTGACTTATTAATCTCTGATCAAAAAAATTGAACAATCCATAAATCAAAATGAATCCAACAAGTTTTAATATTATAAGTTGAATTTTTTGATATCTAAATAAAAAAATATTTAATAATATTAAAGATGAAATGATTTCAGAAAAATAGTATTCATTCAAATATATTCTAAAGTGACCAAAGTAATTTTCTGAGTTTGACATGTATGAATGACTGTTAATTGAAAAAATTAAAAACAAATTTATTGTTAAGATTATTAACATATAAAGGGATTGAATTCTTTGTATCACACTAAAAAATTTTACAGATAAAAATATTGTTTTTTATCTATAAATAAAAATATTGTATATTTGCATTGCTATCAAAAAAAACTTTCCAGATAGCAAACATCACGATTTTAAATTATGTCAGAGATAAAAGATTTAAACAAAAAAAAGATTTCAGAGCTAATTGTTATAGCTAAAGAATTAGGAGTTGAATCTACTGGTAAAAAAGATGAAATAATTAAAAACATTATCGATTATCATCTAAAAAATGAAAATAAAAAGGATTTAATTAAGAAAGATCCAATAAAAAAAGAGATTAAGAATAAACCTTTTGAAAGAAGTCATAATAAAGATGCAAGAAATCGATATAAAGCACCTGATTTTGAATTTGATGGAATTATAGAATCTGAGGGTGTGCTTGATATTATGCAAGAAGGATATGGATTTTTAAGATCTTCAGACTATAATTATTTAAGTTCTCCGGATGATATTTATGTTTCACAGTCTCAAGTAAGGCTATTTGGCTTAAAAACTGGTGATACTGTTTTGGGTCAAGTTAGACCTCCAAAAGAAGGGGAAAAATATTTTCCATTGATAAAAGTGAGTAAAATAAATGGACTTAGTCCAGATGTTGTTCGTGATAGAGTGTCTTTTCAACATTTAACACCATTATTCCCTGAAGAAAAGTTTAATATAGCTGATAAAGAAAGTAGTATTTCAACTAGAATTATGGATCTTTTTTCTCCCATTGGTAAGGGACAAAGAGGTATGATTGTTTCTCAGCCTAAGACTGGAAAAACAATGTTATTAAAAGATGTTGCAAATGCTATAGCAGCAAATCACCCAGAAGTATATCAAATTATACTACTTATTGATGAAAGACCTGAAGAAGTAACTGATATGCAAAGGAATGTAAAAGGTGAAGTAGTTGCATCCACATTTGATGAACCAGCTGATAGGCATGTAAGAGTAGCAAATATTGTTTTATCTAAAGCCAAAAGACTAGTAGAATGTGGTCATGATGTTGTTATTCTTTTAGATTCAATAACAAGATTAGCTAGAGCTTACAATACAGTTCAGCCCGCATCTGGAAAAATTTTAAGTGGTGGTGTTGATGCTAATGCCTTACATAAACCAAAAAGATTTTTTGGTGCCGCTAGAAATATTGAAGGTGGAGGTTCACTTTCAATAATAGCAACAGCTTTGACCGAAACTGGTTCAAAAATGGATGAAGTAATTTTTGAAGAATTCAAAGGAACTGGAAATATGGAACTTCAATTAGATAGAAGAATTTCTAACAGAAGAATTTTCCCAGCTATTGATTTAGTTTCATCAAGTACAAGAAGAGATGATCTACTATTAGATGAAAACACAGTTCAAAGGATGTGGATTATGAGAAAATACCTAGCAGATATGAATCCAGTTGAAGCAATGGAATTTGTTGCTGATAAAATTAAAAAAACACTAAATAATGAAGAGTTTTTAATTTCTATGAACTCTTAGCTTTTGCTTTAACCTTACTTTTTGATGAACTTTTAGCCTTGAGTGAATTTACATGCTTGGAAAGCTTAGATTTTAAATTTGCAGACTTGTTCTTATGAATAATATTATTCTTAGCTAGCTTATCTAATAAAGAAGTAACATTAACTAGCAATTTTTCAGCCTCCTTCTTATTACTAGAGTCTTTTAATGTTTTTATAACATTACGAGTTGTTTTATGTTGTAAACGGTTTTTTAAATTTCTAGTCTTCGTCTGTCTTATTCTTTTTAATGCTGATTTATGATTTGCCATAATTAATCTACTTTTTTAAGCCTCGCAAATATAATAGTTTTTTATTTACAATTAAAAACTTTAAATCATGTAAAATATTTTAAATTAAAAAATTGAATGTAAGTAAATGATAAGTTTTATAGTTTTAAAAAAAGTAGTAGCCCGTAGGGGAATCGAACCCCTCTTACCAGGATGAAAACCTGGCGTCCTAGCCGATAGACGAACGGGCCAGAAAAATTAACCGTGCAAATTTATACAAAGCAAATAAAAATCCAAAATATTAATTTTCAAATTTAATATGATCTTGCAAAATAAACTCTGCACTCGGATTTTCTTCCAGAGATGATACACTTACCTGAATCATTTTTTTCAAAAGGAATAGTTCTAATAGTTGCTTTTGTTTCTTTTTTAATTTTCTCTTCAGACTCACTTGTTCCATCCCAATGTGCAAGAACAAAACCCCCTTCTTCAATCATCTTTTTAAATTCCTGATAATTATTGGCAATATTGGTATTATCATTCATGAATTTTTGAGACTTTTTTAATAATTCATTTTGTATATCAACAATTAAAAATTCAATTTCATTATAAACTTCTGATAAATTTATATTTTTCTTTATCATTTTATCTCGTCTAAAAATTTCTAAAGTTTTTTGTTCTAAATCTCTTTGACCAACAGTAATCCTAATTGGGACTCCCTTTATTTCGTGTTCATTAAACTTATAACCAGGTTTAAAATTAAGTCTATTGTCAAACTTTACAGAAAAACCATTATTTCTTATTTTGCTTAATAGAGGTTTGATATATTCCGAAATTTCATTTAATTCATCTTCAGATTTAAAAATAGGAACAATTACTATCTGATACGGTGCCAATTTTGGTGGTAAAACTAACCCATTATCATCTCCATGACTCATTATCAAGGCGCCCATTAATCTTGTAGAAACTCCCCATGATGTAGCCCAAACATGGTCTAATTTACCATCTTCATCGGCAAATTTTACATCAAATGCTTTGGCAAAGTTTTGACCCAAAAAATGAGATGTTCCTGCTTGTAATGCTTTTCCATCTTGCATTAAAGATTCGATACAATAGGTCTCTTCTGCACCTGCAAATTTTTCAGATTCAGATTTTAGGCCAGAAAGAACAGAAATACCCATGAAATTTTCCACAAAATTAGCATACAAATCAACAATTAATTTTGTTTCATCTAAAGCTTCTTTTTTAGTAGCATGAGCAGTATGACCTTCTTGCCATAAAAATTCAGCTGTTCTTAAAAATAATCTAGTTCTCATTTCCCATCTTACTACATTTGCCCACTGGTTTAAAAGAATAGGTAAATCTCTGTAAGACTGAATCCAATTCTTATATGTTCTCCAAATTATTGCTTCACTAGTTGGTCTTACAATTAATTCTTCATCCAACTTAGAGTTTTCATCTACTTTTAGCTTTCCTGGATTTTTCTCATCATTTTTCAATCTATAATGGGTAACAACAGCACATTCTTTTGCAAATCCTTCGGCATTTTTTTCTTCTGCTTCGAAAAGACTTTTAGGAACAAATAATGGGAAGTAAGCATTATAGTGACCTGTCTCTTTGAACTTTAAATCTAATTCTTGTTGAATTTTTTCCCAAATCGCATATCCATATGGCTTAATAACCATACATCCACGAACGCTTGAATTCTCAGCTAAGTCGGCCTTAACAACTAACTCGTTGTACCATTTTGAATAATTTTCACTTCTTTTCGTTAATTTTTTAGACATATCCTATTTGGCACAAATTTTGTTTCTATATTTATGTAACAAAAATATATTAATAATGCCATTCAGCAAATTATATTCACATCTTAATCTTTTTCCAATTAAAATAGTATTATTAATGTTAGCTGGGTGTGGATCATTTAACTCATCAAGTTTAGTTTCATCTGATGGTATCTATAGCAATGAATCCAATAAAGAAAATAGTACATCAAAATATTATGAAAACTACTTTAAAGACAAAGCTTTAGAACTTGAAAATGATTTTGTTTTTAATGATTCTTTAATTTCTAGTAATGAATTTATTACATCAAATGATATAAATTATTCATCAAGCAATCCATCTTGGGGGGATATTCCAAACTCTGTTGACTATGTTATCGATTATTACCCATATAGAAACAGGTTTTTTGCTTATAATTACGGTTATGGTTATGGAGGTTATTATGGAATGTATCCATATTACGGTTACTGGAATCCAGGTTATTCATATTATTCTATGAGGAAATGGTATAGGTACGGATGGATGAGTGGTTACTATCCATTTTATTATAATTTTTACCCATACAACTGGTTTGGTAGAACAATGCCTTTTGGTTACAGAAATAGATATTCTTCTTATGGCTCATATGGAAATAGTCCTTACGATAATTATCTTAACAGAGATTATAACAATAATGTTTCTTACAATAAAGGAAGAAGAGGAAGTGGATCCAATGTTGTTGTTTATGGCAATGGAACTAGAACATCCATCAACAAAGATTTAGACAAAAACAAAGTCACAAACGTTAATGTTGGAAGATCTTACAATAAAGACACTGATAATTCTAATAATAATGTTATAAGAATAAGAACATACCAAGATTTTGTCAAAAGTTCTAATACATCAAAACCAATTGAGCGAAATAGAATTTACAGCAGACCTGAGGGTGGTGTAGTAAAATCAGGTTCTAGATCTAGTTCAAATACCATAAAAGACTCTGGAAGAAGATATTACAGTAACCCAACAAATTCAAATAATCAAACAAAATCAAATTGGGGATTAAGTGGTAGAAATATTAATTCATCTTCTTCTAACAGTAATTTAAGAAGTTATAGTAATCCTAGTTCTTCATCGCAGAGTAGAAGTTCTTACAGTTCCCCATCAAGAAGTTCATCTACAAGTTATTCTAGACCTCCTGTGATGTCATCATCAAGTAGTTCATCATCAAGTAGTAGCTCATCATCAGGATCAAGTAGAGGTTCAAGATAATAAATGAGAATTTTTATTTTATCAATTTTACTTCCATTTTTTTTAAACTCACAGAGTTTAAATGATGCTGTAGCATGGAGCTTTGAAAATGAAAGCGGTAATTCCAGATATATGTCTATGGGAGGAGCTTTTGGAGCTTTAGGTGGAAATTTATCGGCTATTTCAACAAATCCTGCATCAGGTGCTGTTTTTGAACTTTCAAGAGCTGGAGCTTCATTAATTGTAAACAATAATTCAACAAAATCTATTTTTTTTGGGAATGAAAATACTTTAAAGTCTAACAATTCAAATTATCAATTGGGATTAATTTATGTTTTTAAAAATTATGGTGATGGAAACCTCAATAAGTTTTCAGTAGGCTTTAATTATCAATCTCAAAATAATTTTAATGAAGAGTTTAAAGTTTCTGGAAGAACTAATAATTCAATTGATAGTTTTTTTATTAATAATTCAATCGGTGTAAATATTAATGATATTAGCGTTAATTCAAATGAAAGTGTAAGAGGAGTTTACAAGTGGTTAGGAGAAAATTTAGGCTACTATGCTCAACAGGCATTTTTGGGTTATCAATCATACATTCTAGATTATAGCTCAGACTCCAATTCATTTTACTCTATTGCTAAATATGAAAGTGGTTTAGATATTAATAATTTTCTATTTTCAAAAGGAAACAATAATTTAACATCCCTTAACTTATCATGGCAGTTTAAAAGTAATTTTTACTGGGGTATTAACATTAATTTTCATGAAATTTACAGTGAAAAAGAGTCAAGACACATAGAGTCAAATTTTGACAGCGACTCCCCTATCACCGATATTGATTTTAGAAATTATCTTACAACCAACGGAAATGGTGTTTCATTTCAAGGTGGAGTTATATACAAAGCTGGATCAATTCGTTTTGGAATCTCATACAATTCACCAACTTACTATTCCCTTGAGGATAATTTAGAACAATACATTAAAACTAGCTCTATTGACTCAGATGGAATGATTTATTCTGACATTGTTGAGCCTACGGTTAGTAATATTTATCAATATAAATTTAGATCTCCTTCAAAACTAACGTTTAGTGGTGCATCAGTAATTAATAATATGTTTTTATTAAGTTTTGATTTGATTTCTAAAAATTACAGTAATTCTTTATTTAAAAGTGATTTTAGTGGCGTTTACGGTGATTTAAATAATACATTAAAAAATGATTTATCAAAAGTTATCGATTATAAAATTGGAACTGAGTTTAAAATCAATAACTTTAGTTTAAGGGCTGGTTTTAAGTCTTTAAGCAATCCATATAAAAATGGCAATAAAACTTATGTAGAATCTAGCTCATTAGGGTTTGGGCTTAATTTTAATAAATCTAGCCTAGACCTTGCGATTTCTAGTTCTAAATTGAATTACAATTATCAATTGTTTGATACTGGATTAATTGATAAAGCATTAATAAACGATAAACAAATGAATATTATATTTTCATACAATATCATATTTTAAAAAATAATTCTTTTATATCTTTGCAATCTTAATTTAATTATGAAATACAATAAATTCCTTGAAGATCTTGAATTAATTGACTCAGATCATAAAAACTTTTCAATAGAAACACCATTAAGGGATGATGCTTTTGATCTTTCTGATGAAGAAAAAATTTCCATTATTAAAAAGAATGTAAAAGAAATTTTACAAACATTAGGAATGGACATGAATGATGATAGTTTAAAAGGAACTCCATTAAGAGTAGCTAAAGCTTATGTAAAGGAGTTATTTGGGGGATTAAATCCAAAAAACTTACCAAAAGGATCAACATTTGACAACAAGTATCAATATGAAGAAATGCTAGTTGAAAAAAATATTACTGTTTTTTCTACTTGCGAACATCATCTGTTGCCTATTTATGGAAAAGCTCACGTTGCATATTTTTCTAACGGTAATGTTATAGGACTTTCAAAAATGAATAGAATTGTAGATTACTATGCAAGAAGACCTCAAGTTCAAGAGAGATTAAACATTCAAATAGTTAGAAAATTACAGGAATTTTTAAACACTGAAGATGTTGCATGTGTAATTGATGCTAAACATATGTGTGTTAATTCCAGAGGAATTAAACATATCGATTGTAGTACTGTTACAGGTGAATTCGGAGGAAAATTTAAGGATAAATTAATAAAAAGAGAATTTTTAGATTATATTCGTTAAGTAAGCTAAAGTTTTAACGATGTCATCGTCGAATAAAGATTTAAAAATATATAATTCCTTAACATCACAAAAAGAAGTTTTCTCAAGTATAAATAACAAAGTGGTTGGTATGTATGTATGCGGTCCAACTGTATATAATACTGTTCACTTAGGTAACTGTAGAACTTTTATTTCTTTCGATCTAATTTTTAGATATTTAAAACATCTAGGTTATAAAGTCCGCTATGTAAGAAATATAACTGACGTTGGACATCTTGAAGAAGATACTGAAGAAGATAAAATTTCAAAAAGAGCTGCAATTGAGAAATTGGAACCTATGGAAATAGTTCAAAAATATACTAACGATTTTAGAAATGTTTTAGGAAAATTCAATCTTTTAAATCCAGATATTGAACCAACAGCAACAGGTCATATAATTGAACAAATAGAAATGATTCAAAAAATCATTAATAATGGATTTGCATATGAAAAAAATGGATCAGTATACTTTGACTTGAAGGAGTTTACTAAAAAATATAAATATGGTAAACTTAGTAACAGAAATCTTGATGATATAATTAATGAATCTCGTTTGCTTCAAGGATCAACTGAAAAGAAAAATCCACAAGATTTTGCTTTGTGGAAAAAAGCAAGTCATAAACATATAATGAAATGGCAATCTCCATGGGGTTACGGATTCCCAGGATGGCATATTGAATGCTCAGCTATGGGGCACAAATATTTAGGTAAAAAATTTGATATTCATGGTGGAGGAATTGATTTAAAGTTTCCTCATCATGATTGTGAAATTGCTCAATCAGAGTCAGTATATGGCGAAAACCCAGCGAATTATTGGATTCATACAAATATGCTTACTCTCAATGGTAAAAAAATGTCTAAATCAATAGGAAATTCAGTTTTTCCAACTGAAATTTTTAGTGGTTCTAATAAAGCTTTTTCAAAAAGATTCAATCCAATGGTATTGAAGTTTTTCATGTATCAAGCACATTATAGAAATACTTTAGATATTTCAAACGATGCATTAATAGCTGCAGAGAAAGGATTTGAAAAAATTAAAACACTCATTAATGAACTCAATAGTTTAAATGAAAGTAAAGAAAATGATTTTAATGTAAATGAATGGGTTAATGATTGTTATAATGCTTTAAATGACGACTTTAATTCCCCAAAACTAATTGCAAAATTATTTAATCTAAATAAAATAGTTTTGGAAATTAAAAATGGTAAAAAAAATATTGATTCTAAAAATCTAAAAATTCTCAAAAAATATTTTTTAATATTTTATTCTGAAATCTTAGGTCTTTATGAAGTTAGCTCAAATCAAGAAAAATATGATGAAATACTTAATCTGTTATTAGAGTTAAGAGAGAAGGAAAGGTTAAATAAAAATTACAAAACCTCTGATTACATAAGAAATAGATTAAGTGAGTTGGGAATAAATGTTAATGATCAATAATGAGAAAAATAATTATATCACCTTTTGTATTATTAATTAAAATATATCAAATTATCATTTCGCCTGCAATTGGAAGTAATTGTAGATTTAATCCTACTTGCTCCAATTATGCAATTGAAAGCTTAAAAAAACATGGACTCGTAATTGGTTTATACTATTCAATAACAAGAATTTCAAAATGTCATCCATGGGGAAAAACTGGGAATGATCCTGTCCCTTAACAATATTTAATGTATTTAAAAAAAAATTAAAATGAATGATTTTATTTTTGAACATCAGATCAATGAAAAACTTATAAGTATAGGACCTATTCCAATTTACTGGTATAGCTTAATGTTTTTATTAGCTTTTTCGTTTGGATATATGATTTTAAAAAAAATTTATATAAAGGAGGAAAAAGACGTTCAATTATTAGATCCATTTTTAGTTCATATGGTGCTAGGAACAATTATTGGAGCAAGACTTGGTGAAGTTTTTTTTTATAATTGGGAATACTTTCAAAACAATCTATTAGAAATATTTCTTCCTTTTAAAATTAACGGTCTTGATTGGAAATTCGTTGGTTTTAGAGGACTCTCAAGTCATGGAGCTACAATTGGGATAATAACCTCAATTGTTTTATATAAAATAAAGTATAAATATGACTCTGTATTATGGATTTTTGATAGATTGGTTATAGCAGTTGCTTTAGGTGGAACACTAGTTAGAATAGGTAACTTTTTTAATTCTGAAATTGTGGGTGTATTTACAAAATCAAACTATGGAGTTACTTTTCTTAACAGAGGAGAAATTCTTCCAAGACATCCAGCACAACTTTATGAAGCATTTGGATATATCATTCTTTTTGTTGTCTTACTAATTCTATATAACAAAACAAAACTTAAAGAATATAAAGGTTTTCTTTTTGGATTCTTCCTAATGTTTTTATTTGTTGTTAGATTTATTGTTGAATACGTTAAAGAGAGCCAAGGTGGTTTAGAGAATCAATTAGGTGTGTTTTCTACAGGTCAATGGCTTAGCATTCCTTTTATATTGATAGGAATTGGTTTAATGATTAAAAGTCGTTTTGTTAATGAAAAAAAATAAATTGAGTTCTGGATTTAAAAAACTTTTAATTACTGTATTTCTAATGTTTACTGGACCAGTTATTTTATATCAAGCATTCAGCAATGTCGGTCACCAATGGTATTATATTGTATTAATTTTAGGATTAATTTTATGTATTCTATCACTAATTACATTTTTTTCTGGTATAAAGTCTATTATAAACTATATTTTTGACAAAGATTTATAATAAAATGCTAAAAGTTACTTTTCCAGATGGCGCTCAAAAAGAATATGACAAAGGTATTACTCCTTTAGAAATAGCTCAAAGCATAAGCTATTCGTTTGCTAAAGGACTTTTAAGTGCATCTTTTAACAATAAACAAGTTGAATCATCTACCAAAATATTTGAGAATGGAAACATAGAGTTTTATTTTTGGGATGATGTAAAAGGTAAAAATGCTTTTTGGCACTCCTCAGCTCATCTTTTTGCTCAAATTATTCTTGAATTATATCCAAAATCTAAATTAACTATTGGACCTCCAATTGATAATGGTTTTTATTATGATATCGACTTAGGCGATAAAACAATTTCAGAAAATGATTTTGAAAAAATTGAAAAAATGATGATTGAAGAAGCTAGAAAAGATCATAAATTTATTTTAAGAGAATCATCAAAAAAAGATGCATTAGATTTTTATAAAAAAAATGGTAATCAGTATAAAAAAGAGTTAATAAATGATTTAAATGACGAAAAAATCACATTTTGTGATCATGGCAACTTTTCTGATTTATGCAAGGGAGTACATATTCCTTCAACCGCACATATTAAAGCGGTTAAACTTTTAAATGTTGCAGGTGCATACTGGAGAGGTGATGAAAAAAATAAACAATTAACAAGAGTTTATGGCATTTCATTTCCTAAACAAAAACTTCTTTCAGAATATCTTGAATTAATTCAAGAAGCAAAAAAAAGAGACCATAGGGTACTTGGGAAAAAACTTAAACTTTTTACATTTTCAAATCAAGTTGGGCTAGGACTTCCTCTGTGGCTTCCTAAAGGGGCTGAATTAAGAGAGAGATTAGAAAATTTTTTAAAAAAAGCTCAAAAAAAAGCTGGATATGAAATGGTAGTTAGCCCTCATATTGGTAATAAAAAACTTTATGAAACATCGGGACATTTTCAAAAATATGGTGAAAGTAGTTTTATGCCGATAAAATCTCCAAGTTCAGATGAAGAGTTTTTGTTAAAACCAATGAATTGTCCTCATCATTGTGAAATATATAAATCAGAGCAATGGAGCTATCGTGATTTACCGAAAAGGTATGCTGAATTTGGAACAGTTTATAGATATGAGCAAAGTGGTGAACTGCATGGCTTAACAAGAGTTAGAGGTTTTACTCAAGACGATGCACATATTTTTTGTTCTCAAGACCAGCTAGTTGATGAATTTGAAAAAGTTATTGATTTAGTTCTATATGTCTTTAACACCCTGGGATTTGATGATTATGAAGTACAAATATCATTAAAAGACAAGAAAGATAATGACAAGTATATAGGAAGTGAGGAAATGTGGAATCGTGCAGAAAATGCAATTATTAAAGCAACAACATCAAAGAAATTAAGATACACAATTGAATATGGAGAAGCGGCATTTTATGGGCCAAAACTAGATTTCATGGTCAAAGATGCGCTTAACAGAAAATGGCAATTAGGAACAATACAGGTTGATTATAATTTACCAGAAAGATTCGATTTAACTTTTAAAAACAGTCAGAACAAAGATGAAAGACCAGTCATGATTCATAGAGCACCTTTTGGTAGCTTAGAAAGATTTGTAGCTATTTTAATTGAACATACTGCTGGTTTTTTTCCTTTATGGTTAACCTCAAATCAACTAAAATTAATTAGTGTTGGAGAAAAGCATGAAAAATTTGCTGAAAAAGTTTTAAATGATCTTGAAAAAGCTGAAATTCGCGCAAGTTTAGATTCAAGAAATGAAACTGTAGGTAAAAAAATTAGAGAGAGTGAACAAAATAAAGTTCCCTTTATGGGAATTATTGGTGATAAGGAAATAAATAATAACAGTGTCTCGGTAAGAGGAAATGGTGGTGAAGAAATGGGAGAAATGAATATCAATGAATTGATTAACTTTATAAAAAAAGAAGAAGAAAATTCTTTAACAAATTAACTTAAATTTAAAACTATAGCAGCTTTAAGAAGAAAAAGAGGACGAAGAATCGGCAGGGTAATTAAAAAAAACCCTCATAATATCAATGAGTTTATTAGAGCTCAAGAAGTTAGACTTGTTGGTGATAATGTTGAAATAGGTATTTATCCTCTTGAAAAAGCCCTCTCAATTGCAAAAGAATTAGAGACTGACTTAGTTGAAATATCTCCAAAAGCAAATCCTCCAGTATGCAAAGCTCTTGATTATAAAAAGTTTCTATATGATCAAAAGAAAAGAGAAAAATATCTTAAGGCAAAAACACTTAAGGTAACTGTAAAGGAAATAAGATTTGGTCCTCAAACAGATATTCATGATTATGAGTTTAAAAAGAAACATGCAATTAAGTTTTTAGAAGAAGGAGCAAAGTTAAAAGCATTTGTTTTTTTTAAGGGACGTTCAATTATTTTTAAAGAACAAGGTCAGATACTACTTTTAAAATTAGCACAAGAATTAGAAGAATATGGAAAAGTTGAGCAATTACCTGTGCTAGAAGGAAAAAAAATGATTATGTTTGTGAGCCCAAAAAAAGCTAAAAAGAAATAAAATGAGTAAACAAAAAACTAAATCTAGTGCAAAAAAGAGATTTAAAGTTACTGGAACTGGAAAAATTAAAAGGAGACATGCTTTTAAAAACCATATTTTAACTAAAAAATCTAAGAAAAGAAAGTTAAAATTAACTCATTCAACTCTTGTTAGTGATAGTGATTTGGGAAGTATTAAGAAACAATTAAGATTAAAATAATTTGTATAACCGGTAAAGGGTAATATTTAAGTTCTGTAAGACACCCAAACCAAAAATATAATTAAAATGCCAAGATCAGCAAACTCAGTAGCCTCAAGAAAAAGAAGAAAAAAAATTCTTAAAAAAGCTAAAGGTTATTTCGGAAGAAGAAAAAATGTTTACACCGTTGCTAAAAATGCAGTGGAAAAAGGTTTAACCTATGCATACAGAGACAGAAAAACCAAAAAAAGAGTTTTTAGATCTCTTTGGATTACAAGAATTAACGCTGCTGCTAGACAACATGGATTATCCTATTCTGAATTAATAAATAAATTAAAAACTAAGGGTATTGAAATTAATAGAAAGGTTTTAGCAGACATTGCAATGAATGATTCAGAAAGATTTTCTCAAATTATGGAGAGTATTAAAGATTAAAAAGGGTCCTCATCCTCTTCTTTAGACCTGTAACTTCCACTTTCAAAAGCCTGATCTGGATTAACTTTTTGATCTTGATTTAGTTTTGATTCATATTCAAATGGATTATCATAATTGCTTAAGTTCTCAAACTTCCCAAGAGAACTTACAAACTTTAATTTAATTGAATTTAAACCACCGTTTCTATGTTTTGCAACTATAAATTCTGCTTGACCTAAAGCTGAAGAATGATCTTCATCATCCCACTCATCCATTTTGTAGTACTCTGGTCTATATAGAAAAGATACAATATCAGCATCTTGTTCAATTGCACCTGATTCTCTAAGGTCTGAAAGAATAGGTCTTTTAACACCACCACGGAGTTCAACAGCTCTAGATAGCTGAGATAATGCAATTATTGGAATATCTAGTTCTTTTGCTAATGCTTTTAAATTTCTTGATATGGTTGAAATTTCTTGTTCTCTATTTCCAGTTTTTTGAGTTGAACCAATTGTCATAAGCTGTAAATAATCTAAAACAATTAATTTAATTCCATATTGAGATGACAGTCTTCTGGCTTTTGCTCTTAATTCAAAAATAGATAATGAGGGAGTATCATCAATATATAATGGTGCATTTTCTAAATTAGCCACTTTTACATTAAGTTGTTCCCATTCAAATTTTTCTAATTTACCAGTTCTAAGTTTTTCAGAATTTAATCCAGTTTCAGAGGAAATTAATCTAGTTATTAACTGAATTGATGACATTTCTAATGAAAAAAATGCAACAGGAATATTATTTTCTACAGACATATTTCTAGCCATAGACAATGTAAAAGCTGTTTTTCCCATTCCAGGTCTTGCAGCAATAATAATCAGATCACTTGGTTGCCATCCTGAGGTTAATTTGTCAATCTCAAAAAATCCTGAAGGTATACCGCTTAATCCTTCTTTTTTAGAAATTTCTTCTATTTTTTGTTTTGCTTGTATTACCAAATCTTCTGCTGTTTGGGTATTTTTTTTAAGATTTCCCTGAGAAATATCATATATTTTAGATTCAGCATCATCTAACAAGTCAAAAACATCTGATGTTTCATCATAAGAGTTTTCAATAATTTCATTTGAAATTTGAATTAGTTTTCTTTGAATATATTTTTGTAAGATTATCCTAGAATGAAATTCAATATGAGCAGATGATGAAACTTTTTGTGTTAATTCGACTAAATAATAATCTCCTCCGATTAAATTTAACTTTGCCTCTTTTTTTAATTGGTGAGATACAGTTTTAATATCAATTGGTTCTTGTTTGTCAAATAAATTAATTATTGAATTGAAAATAAGTTTATGGCTTTCTTTGTAAAAAGCATCGGGTTGTAAAATATCTATAACTTCATCAACTCCTTTTTTATCAATCATCATTGCCCCTAGTACTACCTCCTCTAAATCAACTGCTTGAGGAGGAATTTTTCCTTTTTGCATTGAAAAAACAGAGGAACTAGGTAAACTTGAAGAAGATTTTAGATTTTCTAATCTTTTCATTCATCTAACTTATAAAAATGAATAGGTTTTATATGATTTAATAATAAAATTAAACAAACAGATATATGTTAATAAGTAGGTCTTAATTGTTAATAGTATATTATAATTCTTTATATACTCCCATTTCAGTAAATCTGTGAAGTCTATTCTCGAGGAGATTATTAATTTTTTTCTTTTTAAGATCATTGAATGAATTAATAATTTCTTTCTTAACAGTATTAAAAACTTTTTCTCTATTTTGATGAGCACCACCTAATGGTTCTTTAATAATTTTATCAATTAATTTATTTTCTTTCATATCACTTGGGGTAAGTTTTAAAACATTTGCAGCTTCTTCTTTATAATCCCAACTTCTCCATAAAATAGAAGAACAAGATTCAGGTGAAATTACCGAGTACCATGTATTTTCAAGCATCATTATTTTATCTCCGATTCCAATACCTAAAGCTCCACCAGATGCTCCTTCACCGATTACAATTACAATAATTTGAGTCTTAAGTTTAAACATTTCATATAAATTTCTAGCGATAGCTTCTGCTTGTCCTTTTTCTTCAGCTTCAATTCCAGGATATGCACCAGGGGTATCAACCATGGTAATAATTGGAAGATTGAATTTTTCAGCTAATTTCATCAGTCTTAAAGCTTTTCTGTATCCTTCTGGATTTGCCATTCCAAAGTTTCTATACTGTCTTGTTTTGATATTATAACCTTTCTGCTGACCAATAAACATAAAGGTTTGATTATCAATTTTACCCAAACCACCAATCATAGCCTTATCATCACCAATATTTCTGTCACCGTGCAGTTCTATAAAACTATTATTTGTCAAAGCATTAATATAGTCTAATGTATAAGGTCTAGAGGGATGTCTTGATAATTGAACTCTTTGCCAAGGAGATATATTTAAATATATCTTCTTCTTCATTAATTCAATTTTTTCTTTAAGTTTTTTTGAAGTGTCTCTTACATCAACCTTACTTTCATCACCAATAACATTACATTTATCAAGTTGATCTTTTAATTCTTTTAGAGGAAGTTCAAAGTCTAAATATTCCATAAATTCTCACCAAATATATATATTTAAAAAATAAAAAAATCTTATTTTTTTGCTATTCTCATGATTTGTAAAGTAACTATTAAAAACAAAAAATTTGGTGCCCATGCACCAACAAATGCATTCAAGTCTGATTTAATAACAAGAACTGAAAAAAACTTATCAAAGAATATAAATATAAATGCAAGTGAAATACCAAAGGCTAAATTTATTCCAATTCCTCCTCTCTTTCTGAAAGAGGAAACAGATACTGCAAGCAAAGTTAAAATCAATACTGAGAAAGGAATGCTTAATCTTCTATTTCTTTCGAGTAAGTGATTGTTAAGTAATGGCGAACCACTTGCTTTTTCTTCATTTATGAATTTATTTAATTCAAAAAAACTTAAAGCCTTCGCTTGATATTTTAATGATGAAAGATCCTCAATATTGAAATTAAAAAGGGTATCATATATTCTGCGAGATTCAATAATTTCAGATTCATTAACAAATGATCTTTTGAAAAAATCCGTTAATCTAAAAATACTATCCTCATCAACCCATCTAATATTCCTTGCAGAAATTTTTTCTATGAGTTTATTATTATCAAAGATTTCATGAGAAAAATTATAAGCTTGGTTTCTTGTAGGATTATAAGAGCTAACATATATATATTCATTATCAGCTATTTGTTTATATAAATTCGAGAGATTTCTGTCTTTTTTGTTTTTACTTAAATACTTGTATTGAAACTCATTAAAACTTTTGTTTTTTTTAGGAACAATAAACATTCCTGAAAAGGCAGATATTAATAAAATAATTGTTGCTGATATTAAATATGGTTTTAAAAACCTGTTGAATGAAATACCAGAACTTAAAATCGCAGTTATTTCTGAATTGTTTGAAAGTTTTGATGTAAACCATATAACTGAAAGAAAAACAAATATTGGAAATAAAAAGTATCCATAGTACCATACAAAATCAGAATAATATTCTAAAATCTCAACTAATGATAGTTCATTTTCTTTAAACTTATCTATTTTTTCAGAAATATCAACTAAAATCCCTATTGGAATAAATAATAAAAACATCATTAAAAATGTTAGTAAAAACTTTTTTAAGATGTATTTGTCTAAGATTTTCATTACAATTTATTATTCAATTTACTAACCATTTGATTTTTCCAATCAAAAAATCTATCCTCTTTAATTGCTAATTTTGATTCCTCAATAATCCAACTGTAAAATCCTAAGTTGTGTATAGTTGCAATTTCTTTTCCTAAATACTCGTTAATATTGAATAAATGTCTAAGATAAGACTTTGAATACATTTTATCTACAAATGTTGTTCCATTTGGATCAATTTGACTATTATCAAATTTCCACTTTTTATTTTTAATATTTATTGTACCATTCATAGTAAATAACATGCCATTTCGAGCATTCCTAGTTGGCATTACACAATCAAACATGTCAATTCCTAAAGAAATATTTTCAAGAATATTAGTTGGAGTTCCAACCCCCATTAAATATCTAGGCTTATCCTCTGGAAGAAATGAACACACTTCCTCACACATCTCATACATTAAATTATGTGGCTCACCTACAGATAAACCACCAATAGCATTACCTTGTAGCTCATAACTAGAAATGATTTCAGCAGATTGCCTTCTTAAATCTTTATAAATACTACCTTGAACTATAGGGAAAAAACATTGATTATAGTCATATCTTGGCTGAGTGAAATTAAATCTATCAATACATCTTTTTAGCCATTTATGTGTTAAATCCATCGATTTTCTAGCATAAGTTTTATCACATGGATATGGTGTACACTCATCAAAAGCCATTATAATATCTGCACCAATATTTCTTTGAGTATCAATTACACTTTCAGGAGAAAAGAAATGATAAGACCCATCAATATGAGATTTAAACTTAACACCATCACTATTTATTTTTCGGTTTGCAGATAATGAATAAACTTGATATCCACCACTGTCTGTCAATATATTATTTTCCCAACTCATGAATTTATGAATTCCTCCTGCTTTAACAATTACCTCTTCACCTGGTCTCAAATAAAGATGGTATGTATTTGAAAGTAATACTTTGGGTGAAATACTTTCAATTAAATCTTTGTTATGAACACCCTTAATTGCAGCAGAAGTAGCAACAGGCATAAAAATAGGTGTTTCAAAAGCACCATGATCTGTTTTAATTTCTCCAACTCTAGCGGAGGTTTTAATATCCTTTTTTTTTATCTTAAAAATCATCTTCTATCAAATATAAATTATAAAAATTTTAGAAATTAATTTCTTGTTGATTAATTAGGATTAATAGTTAATAAGTTTAAATTTTATAAGTCTAAGACTTGATAATATATTATATTTTTACGCAGATGAGAAATTTATCTGAAATAGTAATTCAAGTTAGAAGAGATATTTTAAGAATGGTTCATGAAGTTAATTCTGGACACCCTGGGGGTTCCTTAGGATGTGCTGAATTTATGGTAGTTCTATATTTTAAAATAATGAACAGAAATAAAGAATTCAAAATGGATGGTGAAGGTGAAGATATTTTCTTTCTTTCAAATGGACATATATCTCCTGTTTTTTATAGTGTTCTTAGTAGGTCTGGTTATTTTCCTATAAAAGAAATGAATACTTTTAGAAAGATTAACTCTCGTTTGCAAGGGCATCCTACTACACATGAGGGTTTACCTGGTGTTCGAATTGCCAGTGGATCACTTGGACAAGGTTTTTCAGTTGCAATTGGAGCTGCTATTTCAAAAAAGCTAAATAATGATCCAAATATAATATATAGCCTCCATGGTGATGGAGAGTTGCAAGAAGGACAAAATTGGGAGGCAATTATGTATGCCTCAGCAAATAAAATTGACAATGTCATATGTACAATTGACAATAACAATAAGCAAATTGATGGTGATTTGAAGGATGTATTACATATGGGAAATTTGGAATCAAAATTTACTTCTTTTGGATGGTTAGTTCTGTATGTTGAAAATGGAAATGATATAAATCAAATTGAAATTGGTTTAAATAATGCTAAAGAAATGTGCTTTAAGGGTAAACCAATTGTAATAATTCTAAAAACAGAAATGGGCAATGGCGTTGATTTTATGATGGGAACACATAAATGGCATGGAGTTGCACCAAATAATGAACAACTTGAACTTGCTCTAAGTCAAAATCCTGAAACATTAAAAGATTATTAAATGAAAGAATTTGTCAATCAAGGTGATAATGATACAAGATCTGGTTTTGGTGCTGGACTTTTAGAACTTGGCAAGTCTAATCATAATATAGTTGCTCTATGTGCAGACTTGACAGGATCTTTAAAGATGAATGAATTCAAAAATGAATTTCCTGAAAGATTTTTTCAAATAGGTATTGCTGAAGCCAATATGATGGGTATTGCAGCTGGTATGACAATTGGTGGAAAAATACCTTTCACAGGAACTTTTGCTAATTTTTCAACTGGAAGAGTTTATGATCAAATACGACAGTCAATTGCTTATTCAAATAAAAACGTAAAAATATGTGCATCACATGCTGGTGTCACACTTGGAGAAGATGGAGCTACTCATCAAATTCTAGAGGATATTGGTTTAATGAAAATGCTCCCTGGAATGACTGTTATTAATACCTGTGATTATAACCAAACAAAAGCTGCAACAATAGCTATAGCTAAGTATAAAGGTCCAGTATATTTGAGATTTGGAAGACCAAAAGTTCCAAACTTCACTCCCATAAATCAAGATTTTAATATTGGTAAAGGTGTAAAATTAATTGAAGGTAGTGATGTTACAATTGTAGCAACTGGACATTTAGTTTGGGAAGCAATTGATTGTGCTAAAAAATTAAAAAATGAAGGCATTTCTGCGGAATTAATTAATATACACACAATAAAGCCATTGGATAAAAATATTATATTAGAATCTGTTTCAAAAACTAACTGTATAGTTTCTGCTGAAGAACATAATGTTGTTGGTGGATTAGGTGAATCAATTTCAAGTTTATTAGTGAAAAACAATTTATCTCCAATGGAGTTTGTTGGAGTTGAAGATTCATTTGGTGAATCTGGAACACCACAAGAGCTTATGAGGAAATACCAATTAACGAGTGAAAATATCTACTTAAAATGCAAGAAAGTTATATCAAGAAAGTAATAGACTTAATACTTGTTTTTATTTTTATTTTAAATTCTAATTCTCAGTTTTCACAAATTGAATTAGGATTAAAGGGAGGTTTAAGTTTTAATTCCGTGTCAAATAAGACTTTTTTTTTTGAATCAGAGAACATGTCTCATAATTTGTTTGAAAAAAGTAGTGGCACACATATAGGTTTATACTCAAAAATAAAATTTCTTAATTCTTTTTTTATTCAACCTGAAGTTTATTACTCATCAATTAAAAAAAAATATGATTTAACATTTCCTCTCGATCACGAAATGTATGTTGTTGATGAATATAAACAAAATAGGATAATCGTACCTGTACTAATAGGTTTTGATTTGTTTAATAGAGTTAGTTTATTTGTAGGCCCAAATTTTAGTTTTAACAGTAATATGTTCTTCGAAGACAATGATGAGAATATAACACTTAACAGTTTATATGAAAAATATAATATTTATTTACAATATGGATTGTCCGTTAAGTTTAATAAGATTGTAATTGACTTTAGAATTGAAAGAGGGTTTAACGATAGAGAAATAAAAATTGTAGATAATATAATAAATGATGTCAATCAAATAATTGAATCTGATGGATTTTTAACTATGATGTCAATAGGATATAAATTTTAATCATTATCCAAATAGTCGGGAGTACCATCATTGTCAGTATCATCAGCAACACCATCACCGTCAACATCATATTCATCCTTTGTCAAAATATCATCTCCATCATCATCTGTATCTAAAAAATTTGGAAATCCGTCACCATCAGTATCATCATTATTGAAATCATGATCACCATCTAAATCTTCAAGAATTGTTGGTACGGTATCATTATCATGGTCGGTTCTGTTTAAAGTAAATAAATTAATTTGAAAAATTAAAGGTGAATATGGCTGAACATTTCCAAAACCATTATTAAAATATCCCAAACCAGATGGAAAAATAACAAAACCTATACCATAATTTAAAAAATCAAAGGTTCCGTCAGTATTAATAAAAATATTCCCTCTCTTAATTTTAGGAAGAAATTCCTGGAATCCTCTTACAACATTTCTAGCCTCTAACCACACTGGAGATTTACGTTGATCAAAAATCTTATTATCGAATAGAAATCCTTTGTATGTAATGTATACAGAATCTGCAACAGTTGGATTATCACCAGAACCTTCTCTTAAAATCTCATAATATAATTTATGAACAACAATATTATCATCATCATCCTTAACCTCAATATCGATTGATTTAACTTGATCAAAAATTGGTGTTTTATTTGAATTATTACCATCTATAGTATCAATTATAAGTTCAGGTGTTTGATTTATATCTATATTTTCAAAATCTGAATAATTATAAAAATGAGTTTTCATAAATTCAATAATGGAATCATTTTCAGCTATGTATTGTTCGGCTAAGTCTCTAGGTGGTATAGCTTCAACATTATCGGGATCTTCTTTTTTACAAGATGAAAAAAATAGTATATTGAAAGTTAAGAAAATAAGTAATAAAAAACTTTTTTTAGACATATTTTTCAAAATCAGCAGCAAGATACAATTTTCTTGATATTTTTGTAAGAGTTTTACTAGAAATACAAATATGAAAACTGAGGTATTAAATGAAAAACAAATATTAAGAATATGTAATAGATTTGCATTTCAAATTGTTGAAAACTTGTCTGAAAATGAAGATATTTTTCTTGTAGGAATTAAAGAAAATGGATTTGAAATTGCTAAAATAATAGTGAATGAGATTGAAAGAATATCTAAGAAAAAAGTATTCTTAAATTATATTAAAATAAATAAAAAAGACCCGAAAAACAGCTTATTATCTGATATTAAAAAATACACTAATTTTAATAATATTTTTTTAATTGATGATGTTTTAAATACTGGGAAAACATTAATCTACAGCATAAGATTCTTATTGAAATTTAATACCAAAAGTATTAAAACTCTTGTTCTAATTGATAGAAATCATAAAGAGTATCCAGTCAAAATTGATTTTAAAGGTATATCACTTTCAACTAATATTGACGATAATATTAAGCTTATTAGAGATAAGAAAAATTTAAAAGCTATTATCTTCTAAAATTGTCAGAATTGAATCACAAGTTTTACTAACATCTTTTTTAGATGATTTGATAATATATGAAGCTTTGTTATAAAAATGATTTCTTTCAAATAAATGTTTATTTACAAAACTTAACATCTCTTTTTCGTTAGCAATCGAAGAAATTAAAGGTCTTTTTGTTTTTCTTGAAAACAACCTATTTGCTAAAACCTTGGAATCTAGATTTAAATAAAAGGTGTTTTTTGTTTTATTTGAAATTAATTCCATATTGTTAAAGTAACAAGGTGTGCCTCCGCCTAACGATAAAATGTAAAACTCGTTCTTATTTAATATTTTAATTAAAATTTTTTGTTCCAATTCTCTAAATTTCATTTCTCCAATTTCATCAAATATTTGTTTGATTGATTTTGAATAAAACAACTCTATCTCCTGATCGAGATCATAAAATTTTATACCAATTTTTTTTGATAGTTTTCTTCCTATTTTGGTCTTTCCACAACCCATGTAACCTAGTAGAATAATTGATGATTTCATATTTTACAAATTTATGAGAAATAATCTTTGATATATAGATTTAACGTCCCTATATTTGCAAGCGTTAAAAAAAGACCTGGTAGCTCAGCTGGTAGAGCATCTCCCTTTTAAGGAGAGGGTCCTGGGTTCGAACCCCAGCCAGGTCACTAAATCTAGCGCACGTGGCGGAACTGGTAGACGCGCTAGGTTGAGGGCCTAGTGGGAATTATCCCTTGGAGGTTCGATTCCTCTCGTGTGCACTATTATAAACATAAAAATATTACCTTACACCTAAATTGAAGAAAAAGATTTTTATAATTGGCTCAGGCTTTTCATCACTATCAGCAGCATGCTATCTTTCAAAGGAGGGGTTTGAAGTACATGTCTTTGAAAAAAATGATATAATTGGAGGAAGAGCTCGTCAATTTAAATCTAATGGATTTACATTTGATATGGGACCAAGCTGGTATTGGATGCCAGATGTCTTTGAAAAGTTTTTTAATGATTTTGGTAAATCTGCAAAAGATTTTTATCAACTAAAAAAATTAAATCCAGCATATAGGGTGATCTTTGATGAAAAAAATCAAATAAAAATAGGAGATAATATAAATGAAATATCCAAAGAATTTGAAAATATTGAAAAAGGTAGTGGAGCTAAATTAAAGAGTTTTTTAGAAGAGTCAAGAGAAAATTATAATCTTGCCGTTACTGATATGCTTTATAAAATGCCAGGAAAATCTATACTAGAGCTTATAACTTTAAAGACAATTTTCAAGGTTAATTTATTTTTTAAAAATATTAAAAATGATATTGAAAAAAGATTTAAAGATTCTAAACTAAGAGCAATTCTACAATTTCCTGTATTATTTCTTGGAGCAAAACCATCAAATACTCCAGCATTTTACAATTTTATGAATTTTGCTGATTTTGGATTAGGGACTTGGCAACCAAAAAATGGATTTTATGACGTAGTCGAAGCAATGACAAAAATTGCAAAAAATCAGGGAGTTATTTTTTATACAAACTCTGAAATAAACAAAATACAAGTAAATAAAGGATTAGTTGAGGGAATTATTTTAAATGGTAAATTAAAAAAATGTGACATCCTGGTTTCTGGTGCTGATTATTATCATACTGAGTCATTGTTAGATAAAAAATACAAGCAATATTCTGAATCTTATTGGAAAAACAGAACTTGGTCTCCATCATCTCTTCTTTTTTACTTAGGATTAAATAAAAAAATTAAAGGATTAAATCATCACAATTTATTTTTTGATACAGATTTTGATAAACATGCAGATGAAATTTACACAAAGCCTAATTGGCCAACAGACCCATTATTCTATTTAAATATTACATCAAAAACCTATAGTCATACAGCCCCGAAGGATCATGAAAACTGTTTTGTATTAATACCATTAGCTACAAATTTAGAGGACAACGAAGCCATAAGAGAAAAATATTTTAAAATAATTGTAAAAAGAATTGAAGATATTACAGGACAAAATATTGAAAAAAATATAGTTTTTAAAAGAAGTTATTGTGTTAATGATTTTAAGAGAGATTACAATTCGTATGGGGGAAATGCATACGGTTTAGCCAATACCCTTCTACAAACTGCTTTCTTAAGACCTAAAATTCAAAGTAAAAAAGTAAAAAAATTGTATTTTAGTGGACAATTAACTGTACCTGGACCTGGAGTTCCACCTGCAATAGTTTCTGGAAAGCTAGTATCAGATATAATTATAAAAAATGAAAGAACTTTTTGATCAAATATCAGAAGAGTGTTCTAAAAATGTTACTAAATCATACAGTACGTCTTTTAGCCTTGCTACAAAAATGTTATCAAGTAACATAAGACAAGATATTTATAATATTTATGGCTTTGTAAGATTTGCAGATGAAATAGTTGATACTTTTCATGGATATAATAAAGAAGTATTATTTAAAAGATTTGTAGATGATTTAAATCATTCATTGAGCGAAAAAATTAGTTTAAATCCAATTTTAAACTCATTTCAAAATACAGTTAATAAATTTAAAATAGATAGAGAACTAATTGATGCTTTTCTTAAAAGTATGGAGCTTGATTTAAGTAAAAAGAAATATTCTAATATTGATGAATATAATGATTATATATATGGTTCAGCAGATGTAGTAGGTCTAATGTGTTTGAAAGTTTTTGTGTCTGGAAATGATAAAGAATATAACAAACTAAAACCATATGCAATGTCCCTAGGATCTGCATTTCAGAAGGTTAATTTCTTAAGAGATTTAAATGATGACTTTCAAAAACTGGATAGGATTTATTTCCCAGGAATTGAATACAATACATTTAATGAAGAATCGAAAAGAACTATCATGAATGATATAAAAAAAGACTTCTCTATTGCATTAAAAGGAATTTATATGCTTCCAAATAATTCAAAATTTGGAGTTTATGCAGCATATAAATACTACAAGAGACTTTTAAGGAAACTTGAAAAAGCTTCTTATTTAAAAATTAAAAATCAAAGAGTTCGTGTTCCCAACTACCAAAAAGTAGATGTATTAGCTCGTTCTTATGTTAGATATAGATTAAATATTTTATAAAATGGAAATTTTTATTTGGATTCTCTCTTTATTAGGTGCTTTTTCAATTATGGAATTTATGGCATGGTTTACTCATAAATACATTATGCATGGATTTTTATGGTATTTACATGAAGATCACCATAAAAAGAATCATGATTCCTGGTTTGAAAGAAATGATACTTTCTTCATTTTTTATGCAGTTATAAGTATGCTTTTTGTATTGTCATGGGCAAAACTTGACTTTGTTTACGGCCTTCCAATAGCAATAGGAATTTTCTTATATGGCTTTACATATTTTGTAGTTCATGATTTATTTATTCACCAGAGATTCAAAATTTTTAGAAATATTGATAATAAATACGCTAGAGGAATAAGAAGAGCTCATAAAATTCATCATAAAAATATACACAAGAAAGGTGGTGAATGTTTTGGGATGTTAATAGTTCCCTTTAAGTATTTTAAATAAGTGACATTTTTGCTGCTGCGGCCGCACAATCATAGCCTTTGTTTCCGTGTTTTCCTCCACTCCTTTCAATAGACTGTTGATAATTATCATCAGTTAATAAACACAAAACTATAGGACAAGTAACTCTTAAATTTAAATCTTTTATACCGTCAAAAACAGATTGAGAAATAAATTTAAAATGAGATGTTTCACCTCTAATAATACTACCAATTGCAATTATGGCATCAAATTTTTTTGTTGAACTAATTTTTGAACAACCATAAACCAATTCAAAACTACCAGGAACGCTTAGTAATTCAATTTTTTCATCAGAAATACCAATTTCTCTAAAAAAACTGAAAGCTCCTTTTACAAGACGATCGATAATTTCAGAGTTCCATTCTGAGTATACTATAGCAAACCTTTTGTTTGATGCAGTTTTTAAAAACTCTAAATCTAGGGATTCTGGTTTATGCTGTGTAGACATAACTACTTAACTTGTTCCAATCTTATGTCAATTAAGTTGGCTTCATTTGATTTTGGATAATCATCCTTAATTTCCTGAAAAAACCTCTCTGCCTTATTAAACTGGTTTAATTCTTTAGAAAGATCACCCGCTTTTAATAAAATTATAGGTCTTACATAGCTATTCTCTGAATGTGATAATGCTTTTTCGTAGTAATTTAATCCATCATCAAATTGATTGAGTTGAACAAAAGCATCACCAATTGTAGTATAACTTAAAGATTGTAAAATAGCATCATCAGAGGAAAAGTTTTCAAGTAGTTCAATTGATTCAGCATATTTTTTCAAATTGTAGTATGCCATTCCAGCAGAGTAATATGAAATATTTGCTGCATCAGTTCCAGAATAATTTTCAATTATATCAAGAAAACCATATTTGCCATCAGCACCATATAATGATAAGTTAAGTAAAGAATCTTTAGACTTTTCACTACTCATTGCCATATCAAAATACTTTTGGGCAGTAAAAATTTCTAAATTACTTTCGACTGTTTTGGGTTGAAAAACAAACTTATCATATGCAAAATAAAATGAAAAAAGAACTAAAATTGAAAGAATTGATCCAATAATATAGTTTTGATATTTATTTACAAAAGTTTCAGTCTTTGATGCTCCTTCATCTAATGAATCAAAAACTTGCTTAGTAGATTCAATATTTTTTTGAATAACAGTGGACCTACTTTTTTTTGCTCTTTTTTTATACGTAGCCATAATTACCTGGCAAAAATAAAATTTTATACGAATCAAACATGATAATTAGTTAATTATTTTATATAATTTGCATGATTAATCAGCTGATTGTGATTTCAATATATCTAAAAAATATTTCTATAATAAACTACAAAAACTTATTCGATAAAGAATACGAATTAGACCCAAAAATCAACTGTTTTGTTGGAAATAATGGAGTAGGAAAAACAAATATTCTTGACTCTATATATCATTTAGCTTTAGGTAAAAGTTATTTTAAATTAAAAAATGACCAAATTATAAATCATAAAAAAGATTATATGGTAATTGATGGAATTTTCAATCTTAATGAAAAGAAAGAAAATATTGTATGTAGCATAAAAAGAGGTCAAAAAAAAGTTTTAAAAAGAAATGGTAAGCCATATAAAAAATTTTCAAACCATATTGGACTTATACCTGTTGTATTAATTTCTCCATATGATAATGACTTGATAAATGATGGTAGCAATGAAAGAAGAAAATTTATAGATTCAATTATATCTCAAAATGACAGAAACTACCTTATAAATCTTATCTCATATTCAAAAGTTATTCAAAACAGAAATAAATTATTAAAACTTTATAATAAATCTGTTGATTTTGATTTAGATACAATAAAAGTTTATAATGATCAAATAGTTAAGTTATCAAAACCAATTTTTGAAGTTCGTAAAGCTTTTATTGATGAGTTTAAACCAATAATTATAAATAAGTACAATAAAATTTCAGATAATAAAGAAAAAATATCAATTAACTATAAAAGTGATTTATTAAATAATGAAATAGAAAGCTTAATTGAAAATTCTTTTCAAAAAGACACTATTCTTCAACATACAACTTTTGGATTACATAAAGATGATTTCATTTTTAACATAGATGATAATGCTTTAAAAAAATTTGGAAGTCAAGGTCAACAAAAATCCTTTTTAATAGCTTTAAAACTAGCCCAATTTGATTATCTTAAAAATAAAACTGGAAATTCTCCTGTTTTATTAATGGATGACATCTTTGACAAGTTAGATATTTTAAGAGTTAAAAGAATTGTTAATATTGTAAATTCAACTAATTTTGGACAGCTCTTTATCTCAGATACAGACAAAGATAGAGTTGAAAAAGTTTTATCAAGTTTAAATATATCATCAAAAATTTTTGATGTATGAAAAGAAATTATAAGTTAAAATCAATAAAGTCAATACTTGAAAATTTTGTAGATCAGGATAAGATATCCGATGGCATTTTTAATGTTAAAATTAAGCAAGCTTGGGAAAAAGCTGTTGAAAAAAAAATTTTAGATTATACAAAATCAATTTATATTAAGGGAGATGTTCTTTTTATTGAGGTTAGTAACCCAATATTAAAACAAGAAATACTTTATAGTAGACAGAAAGTAATCGACCTAATTAATGATGATTTAGGAAAAGAAATAGTAAAAAAAATTGTTTTAAAGTAATATTTCTCTTCCTGAAAAGTGAAATTTAGCTTCTTTTAAAGCGTTTTCATCACTATCAGAACCATGTACTGAGTTTTCACCTTTTGAAATTGCATATTTACTTCTAATGGTGCCATTTTTAGCTGTTGCAGGGTCAGTATCACCAATTAAGTTTCTAAACTCTAATACTGCATTAGACTTTTCTAAAACAGCTGCTACAATTGGACTTCTGCTCATGTACTTTGTTAATTCATCAAAAAATGGTCTTTCTGAATGTATTGAATAGAAAGTTTTAGCTTCTTCAATGCTTAACTTAGTAAGTTTTAATGCTTTAATTTTAAAACCTGAATCAGAAATATCACTTAAAATATTTCCCACTAAACCTCTTTCAACAGCATCAGGTTTAATCATTATAAATGTTGTATTGGACATATATTTTTTTTGCAAACCTAATAAAAACAATCAAATGATTTGTTGTAAATTTCATATTAAATTATAACGTGATTAATATATCTTTAATTGGAACTGGTCGCTTATCATTTAATTTAATGAATGAGATTTTAGATAATAAATCTCTATCACTTAATCAGATTTACGGAAGATCAAAGTTTAGACCAAAAAATATAAGTGATCAAATTGAATATATCAAAGAAATAAAAAATTTAAAAAAAAGTGATTTTTATTTTATTGCAGTATCAGATATTGAAATAGAAACAATAAGTAATAAAATTAATTCCTATGATGGAATAGTAATTCATCTTTCAGGGAGCACTAATATCAATGTTTTATCAATTCATAAAAACCATGGTGTTTTTTATCCTCTTCAAACATTTAGTTATGATAGTAATTTATCTTTTAAGCAAATACCAATATTAATTGAGGCAAATTCAAAGATTAATCTTTCAAAAATTAAAAAACTAGCTGATATTTTTTCAAAAAAAGTATACAAGATGAATTCTAGCAAAAGACTAGTCTGTCACATATCTGCAACTATTGCAAATAATTTTTCAAATCATATGATAGTTAGTGCCGAAAAAATACTTGAAGAAAATAAAATTAATAAATCAATAATAAAACCACTTATTTTTGAAACTTTCAATAAATTAAATAAAATGTCTGCGAAAGATGCTCAAACCGGACCTGCATTAAGAAATGATTATATTACAATTGAAAAGCACTTGAAACAATTAGTTAAAAGTGATTTTTTAGATTTATATAAAGAAGTAACAAAAAATATTAAATCCAATGAGTTATAAAGAAAAATTAAACGAGATAAAAAATTTTGTTTTTGATGTGGATGGTGTTTTTACAGATGGATCAATTGTTGTTGATTCAGATGGAAATGAACTAAGAATTTTTAGTACAAGAGATGGTATTGCTGTAAAACTAGCTAGTGATAAAGGATATAATATTTGTATAATAAGCGGTGGGAAAAATGAAGGAGTAAGAAAAAGATTAAATAGACTTGGTGTAAAAAATGTTTTTTTAGGAGTTGATGATAAAATAAAAGTATTTAATAATTATTTAAATAAAAATAATCTAAAATTAGATGAAACAACCTTCATGGGGGACGATCTTCCTGATATTAAAATCCTCAAAATGGTTGGATTATCTTGTTGTCCTAATGATGCTGCTCCTGAAGTAAGAGGTGTTGTAGATTATATATCAAATAAAAAAGGTGGTGATGGATGTGTAAGAGATATTATTGAACAAGTTTTAACAATACATGGGGAATGGAATTTAAATTGATTATATAATGAATAGCTGGAAAAAAGAATACTCAATTGTACTTTTATTAAATCTGCTTTATCTCATTATCTTTTTATTGATTATTTAAGATATGCATCAAGATGACTGGATTATACTAATTTCTACAATTTTATTTATAGTTATATATGGTGCATATAAGACTAGAAAAAATAAAAATATTCAATCTTTTTTAAAAGGGAATAATACTTCAAATTGGTTCACAATTGGGATTTCTGTAATGGCAACGCAAGCTAGTGCAATTACATTTTTATCAACACCTGGACAAGCTTATTATGATGGAATGGGATTCTTACAGTTTTATTTAGGTCTCCCACTTGCAATGATAATAATCTGTATGTTTTTTGTTCCTTTATACCACAAACTTAAAGTTTACACAGCATATGAGTTTTTGGAAAATAGATTTGATAGAAAAACTAGGACATTAGGGGCAATTTTATTCTTAATTCAAAGAGGTTTAGCAGCAGGTATAACAATTTTTGCTCCATCAATAATTCTTTCAACTGTTCTTGGAATTGATCTAAAAATTTTAAATTTTTTAGTTGGATTTTTGGTAATAGTATATACTGTAACAGGAGGTACAAAAGCTGTTAATATTACTCAAAAACAGCAAATGTTTGTTATTTTTTTGGGTCTATTTTTTGTTTTCTTCTTTTTAATTGAGAGGTATCCTGAGAATTTAACAGTTTCCAAATTTTTAGAATACTCAAGATCAAGTGAAAAATTTAAAATACTAGATTTTTCTATTGATCCAAATAACAGATATACCTTTTGGAGCGGTATCACAGGAGGATTATTTTTGGCTCTATCATATTTTGGGACTGATCAAAGCCAAGTTCAAAGATATATTTCAGGTAAATCTGTAAAAGAAATTAGACTAGGTTTAATTTTTAATGGAATCTTTAAAATACCAATGCAATTTTTCATTCTTTTACTTGGTGTTATGGTATTCGTTTTTTTCGAATTTAATAAATCACCAGTGAACTACAACCCACAAGTAATATCTTATGCACAAAAAAACTATTCAAGCGATTTCAATAAAATCTTAAATGAATATGAAGACTTAACGTTTGAAAAAAGAAAGCTTCAACAAGGTTTTTTATCAAATATTGGAGATTTTCCAATTCAACTAAACTCAATACAAAAGAAGGAAAAAGAGTTGAGGACAAATGTAAAGGAATTAGTGTCAACAAATAATAATTCTATTGAGGAAAATGATAAAGATTATGTATTTCTTCATTTTATTTTAAATTACTTACCAAAAGGATTAATCGGACTATTAATAGCAGTAATAATTTGTGCTGCTATGTCATCAACAGCATCTGAATTAAATGCATTAGCAGCAACTACAACTATTGATTTATATAAAAGGAATCATCAAATAAAGAAATCTGAAAGACATTACTTGAGTGCCTCAAAATTCTTTACTGTAATGTGGGGTATTATAGCTATTGTCTTTGCAAGTTTTGGGACTTTATTTGAAAATTTAATACAACTTGTTAATATTATTGGCTCTATTTTCTATGGAACAATTTTGGGTATATTTCTTGTGGCATTTTTCTTTAAAAAAATAACATCAAACTCTGTGTTTTGGTCAGCCTGCTTATCGCAAATTATAATATTTATTATATTTTTTACAACAGACATAAGTTATTTATGGTTAAACTTTATTGGAGCTTTTATTACTGTTGTTTTATCAAATATTATTGAGCGTTTTAAATTAATTGTTTAGCCTTTCGTTTATAATTCTTAAAGTGTTGATACCATCTGGAATATTACCTTTTAAGGCTAAATCATAGCCCTTTTTAGCATATTTCTTAGCTTTATTTATCTTCCCTGCTTTTTCATAGATTAAAGCTTTATATCTTAATTGCCAATATGGTAAGTCATCTGAGTCTTTAAATGCAATATCAATCCATTTTAATGCTTTATCAATATTTATATTTTCTTCAAAAAAATATATAGCAGCTTTTCTGTAGTCTGCAATACTAGGGTTACCATCCATGATTTCATTAATATTATTAAGCATTTTTTCTTTAGTTAAAACATCTATCACATAAATGGCAATTTTATTATCCCAGCTTAAATTAAAACTAGCACCTGCATTAGAAATATCTCCAAATGAAATTGTAAATGTTTCTACAGCAAAAGGTAAATCATAAAAATCACTAGAAACTCTTGCTTTTATAAGTGATTCATCAAAACTTTTTAATGATCCCCAAGCATCTGTTTTTTCATAAATTACAAGGTCTAATTTTGATTCTCTAGGAACAGAATATACGTGATATTCTCCTTTTTCTACAAGTTGATTGTTAATCTTCACATCATCAGAAAAAGAAATAGTTGTTGCCTGATTTGCTCCCGTTCTCCAAATCTGATTAAATGGAACTAAATTTCCAAATATAGTCCTACCTTTTTTGGATGGTCTCGAATAATCTAGATTTATATTAACTAGTCCAACTTTTTGAGAAACTTTAGCTCTTGGACTTGCAACTGGAGATTGCAATTGTGCATAAGAAAATTGAAATAATAAAAATGTAAAAAATAAAGAAGTAATTTTTTTCATGATTTTTAATTTTAAGATTTACTTTTACAAATATTATGAAAATTTTTAAAATTCACACCAAACAAAAACTACCAATTTCTGTTGATGAAGCCTGGAGTTTTTTATCAAACCCTAAAAACCTAAAAACTATCACACCAAGTGAAATGAATTTTAATATTATCGATTGTGATTTTAAAAAAGTTTATCCAGGTCAGATTATTATATATATTGTAACACCAATATTAAATATTCCAATTAAGTGGGTTACAGAAATTACTCATGTAGTTGATAAAAAATACTTTGTTGATGAGCAGAGATTTGGCCCTTATGAATTATGGCACCACAAACACTTTATAAGAGAAATTGAAGGTGGTATCGAAATGGAGGATATTATACATTATAAAATACCTTTCGGCCCACTTGGTGTTCTTGCAAATTACCTTTTTGTTCAAAAAAAACTTGGCTCGATATTTGTCCATAGAAGAAAAAAGTTAATTGAACTATTTGGTGATTTAAAATGAAAAATATCTTACTTATTGGTGGTTCCTACGGAATAGGTGCCTCACTTACTAAAATTATAGCAAATGATAATAATGTTATCGTAGCTTCAAGAACTAAGCCTCAAGATGAAATAAACAATGTTAAATACTTATCCTTTGATGCATTAAATGACGAAATTGATCAGAATGAACTTCCTGAAAACATTGATGGATTCGTATATTTTCCAGGCAGTATAAATTTAAGACCATTTAAAGGCTTAAGTATTGATTCATTCAAACAAGATTTAGAGATAAATGTTTTATCTCTAATTAAAGTTTTAAAATCTATTTTACCTAGACTTAGTTTATCTAATAATTCAAGTCTCGTTTTTTTAAGCACAGTTGCTGTCTCGCAAGGAATGCCATTTCATTCAAGTGTTGCAACTGCCAAAGGAGCAATTGAGGGACTTGCAAAATCTTTAGCTGCAGAATATGCTCCAAAAATGAGAGTTAATGTTATAGCTCCATCCATTGTAGACACTCCACTTGCAAACAGATTCTTAAATAATGAAATAAAAATTCAGAAGTCTGCAGAAAAACACCCACTTAACAGAGTTGGAAACAAGGAAGATATTGCTGAAATAATAAAATTTTTACTTTCTGATAAATCTTCATGGATGACTGGACAAATACTTTCAGTTGATGGTGGTTTATCTACTTTAATCAAAAATTAATTACATGGTTATCTTTTGGTTTAGGAGAGATCTCAGGATTGATGATAATCATGCGTTATTTAGAGCGTTAAAATCTGGATTCGATGTTTTACCCATTTTTATATTTGATACTGATATAACTAATAAATTGAATAAAAATGATCATCGCATAAATTATATTAATAAAGTTATAAATGAATTAAATGATAAGCTTCTAACTAAAAAAAAGAAGATTAATACTTTTACTGGAAAACCAAAAGACATCATTAAGAAACTTATAAAAAAATTAAAAATTAAGGAGATTTATGTAAATAAAGATTATGAACCTTATGCACATGAAAGAGATAATGAAATAAAAGAAATTTGCGAAAAAAATAATGTTACTTATAATTCGTTTAAAGACCATGTAATTTTTGAAGAAGATGAAATAGTAAAATCGGATGGCACACCTTATGTAGTATACACCCCTTATTCTAAAAAATGGATTGAAAAATATAACTCAACTCAAACTAAGACATATAACTCAGAAAAATATCTTGAAAATTTAGTGGATTTTAATACAATTGAGATTGATAATTTTAAGAAAATTTTTAAAGAAAAGATTATTTTACCTGAGAATTATACTCTAAATAATGATTTAATCGATAAGTATGAGGATACAAGAAATTTTCCAGCGCTGGACAGTACATCAAGAATTGGTGTCAATCTAAGATTTGGCAACGTTAGCATAAGGAAAATTGTTAGAAAATCTTCTAGTAGATTAAATAATACATATTTAAAAGAGTTGATTTGGAGAGAATTTTTTATGCAAATTTTATGGCATTTTCCACATACAACTAAAAGATCATTTAAAGATAAGTATGAAAGGATTGAATGGAGAAATGATATGGAAGACTTTAAATTGTGGTGTGATGGTAAGACAGGATATCCAATAGTTGATGCAGGTATGAATCAGTTAAATGAAACTGGTTTCATGCACAATAGATTAAGAATGGTTGTTGGTAGTTTTTTATGTAAGCATTTATTAATTGACTGGAGGCTTGGTGAAAAATATTTTGCAGATAAACTTTTTGATTACGAACAAGCAAGCAATGTTGGAAATTGGCAATGGGTTGCTGGTTGTGGAGTAGACGCTGCTCCATACTTTAGGATTTTTAATCCAGAATCTCAACAAAAAAAGTTTGATAAGGATTTATTATATATTAAAAAGTGGATACCAAACTTCGAAGAAAACAATTATATTAATAAAATTGTTGAACATAAATTTGCTAGAGAAAGATGTTTAAATACATATAGAAAGGCATTAAATAAATAATGGATATTTCAATTATTTTTCCAAACCAAATTTTTGAAAATTCTAAATTGTTAGACGAATCCTCAAAAATATTTCTAATTGAAGAGTATTTATTTTTCAATCAATTTAATTTTCATAAACAAAAAATTCTGTTTCATAGAATGACAATGAAATCTTATGAAAAATTCTTGAAAAAAAAGAAATTAGATGTTGTCTACATTGATTCCACAGAAAATATTTCTGATATAAGAGAATTTATTAGAAACTTAGATAAAAAAATCCAATCAATAAAAATTTATGATCCTGTTGATAATTGGTTGTCTCAGAGAATAAATGATTCTTGTGAAGAAAAAAATATTAAAATAGAAAATTATAATAATCCACTTTTTATAAATAATAATGAAGATTTGGAAATATTTTTTAGAAGTGATAAGAAGAAGTTTTTTCAAACATCATTTTATAAAAAACAAAGAGTAAAATTAGACATTATGATGATTGGAGATAAGCCTGAGGGCGGAAAGTGGACTTATGATGATCAAAACAGAGAAAAATATCCAAAAAACAAAATTCCACCCGAAATAGATTATCCAAAAAAAGACGATAATTATAATGAAGCCTTAAACTATTTAAATAATAATTATAAAAATAATTATGGTTTAATTGATGATGAGAATATCTATCCATATAATTTTCAGTTAGCTAAAAAATGGTTAGACGATTTTTTTATAACGAGATTTTATGAATTTGGACCCTACGAAGATGCTGTGGTTAAAGAAAAATCAATATTAAACCATAGTGTTTTATCACCACTTTTAAACACTGGATTAATCAACCCTAAAGAATTGATTAAAAGAACCATTAATTATCATTATGAAAATAAAATACCAATCAATTCAACTGAGGGATTTATAAGGCAAATTATTGGCTGGAGAGAGTTTATACGTGGCGTATATGTATGCAAAGGAACCGAGGAAAGAAATAAAAATTTTTGGAATTTCAGTAGAAAAATTCCTAGTTCATTTTATAGTGCTAATACAGGTATTGATCCCATTGATGACACAATTAATAAGATAAATAAATCTGGTTATGCAAACCACATTGAAAGACTTATGATTATTGGAAATTTTATGTTGTTATGCGAATTTGATCCAAATGAAGTGTATAGATGGTTTATGGAATTATTTATAGATTCATATGATTGGGTAATGGTTCCTAATGTTTATGGAATGAGTCAATTTGGTGATGGTGGATTGATGTCTACTAAACCATATATAAGTGGAAGTAGTTATATTTTAAAAATGAGTAATTATAAGAGAGGTGAATGGTGTATGATATGGGATTCTTTATTTTGGAATTTTATTGATAAACAAAGAGAGTTCTTTTTAACAAATCCAAGAATGAGAATGCTTGTAAGTTCATTTGACAGAATGGATATTGAAAAAAAGGAAAAATTAATTAATACAGCAAATAAATTTATATCTAATTTATGAGCTTAAATAATATTGAAATAGATAGAGTAATTGAGATGGCCTGGGAAGATAGAACAACTTTTGATGCAATAAAAAATCAATTTGGAATTACAGAAAAAGATGTAATAAAAATAATGAGAAAAAATCTCAAAAACTCAAGCTTTAAACTATGGAGAAAAAGGGTCAGCGCAAGAAAAACAAAACATTTAAAAGTTTTAGAAAAACATAATATTAAAACTTTAAGATTTAAATGTTCTAGACAGAAAAATATATCAAATAATAAGATTACTTAAATCTTTCAATTGATGCTCCAATAGATTTGAGCCTCTTATCAATATTTTCATAGCCCCTATCGATTTGCTCAATATTATGTATAGTGCTTGTTCCATTTGCTGATAAAGCTGCAATTAACAATGATATACCTGCTCTTATATCTGGTGATGTCATTTTTGTTGCTTTAAGTTTGGATTTAAAAGCATGTCCAATTACAACTGCTCTATGCGGATCACATAATATGATTTTAGCACCCATATCAATTAGTTTATCTACAAAGAATAATCTACTTTCAAACATTTTTTGATGAATCAATACACTTCCCTTAGCTTGGGTTGCTACAACTAATACAATGCTAATTAAATCAGGTGTAAAAAGAGGCCATGGACCGTCTGAAATAGTTAACACACTGCCATCTATATTATTTTGTATTTCATAACCATTATCATGAGCAGGAATTCTAATACTATTATTTTTTTTCTCAATTTGAATTCCAAGTTTAAAAAAAACATTAAGCATTTGATCCAATGATTTTAATTCAACACCCTCTATTGTAATATCACTTTTAGTTAATGCAGCTAAACCTATCCAGCTTCCAATTTCAATAATATCAGATTGAATTTTGTGATTACATCCCTCTAAATATTTTACACCATTAACTTTTAAAAGATTTGATCCTATACCACTAATATTTCCGCCCATATTATTAATCATTAGACATAATTGCTGAATATATGGTTCACAAGCAGCATTATATATGGTTGTCTCACCCTCAATTAATGAAGCAGTCATGATAATGTTAGCAGTACCAGTTACAGAGGGTTGATCAAGTAAAATATATGAGGCTTTTAATTTACCACTAACATTATATCTATAATTTTCTCTATCATATTGAAATTTAGCACCCAATTTTACTAAACCTTCAAAATGAGTGTCGAGTTTTCTTCTACCAATCTTATCACCGCCTGGCTTAGGGACTGAAGCATTTCCAAATCTAGATAATAATGGGCCAATTATCATAATGGAACCTCTAAGTCCTTTAGCCATTTCCTCAAAATCGTTTGTATTAAGATAGTTTAAGTCAATATCTTTAGCTTCAAAGGAATATTTATGTTGGTTTATTTTCTTTACATAAACTCCTAATCCAATTAATAAATCTATTAGACGATTTACGTCAATAATATCAGGAACATTATCAATTATAACTTTTTTATCGGTTAATAAAACAGCACAAATTACTTGAAGGGCTTCATTTTTAGCACCCTGAGGTTTTATTTTTCCGGATAATTTTTTTCCACCTTTAACTTTAAAAGCTTCCATTATTTTCTTTTAAATTTTCTGAAAGGTTTTTTTCCTTTTCTTGAGGATTTAGAAAACTTTTTAGCAGAAAGAGAAATAAGATCTTTTGAATCAGTCAGTGGTTTACTGTCTTTATTAATTTGAACTTTTCCATCAGAAAGCTCCAAAATGTGATTAAAAATAATTGAATCATCAACAGAATCTTTATTCCATTTTAAGAAACATTTCTTCATATGGTTAGCAATAACATAAATCAACTCAGTTTTCATATCACCTTCTTTCCAAGCTGAAGCAACATCTATCATTTTTTTTATATTATTTCCGTAAAATCTATATTTAGGATGATTTTGTGGATAATTTAATTTTTCAGGTTTTTCTTCATAAATTTCTCTAGAAGGTTTAGTAAAAGGAGAATCTACATCTAAATCAAAGTCAGCCATTATAAAGAGCTGATCCCACAATTTATGTTGAAAGTCAGGTACATCTCTAAGATGAGGATTTAAATTACCCATAACACCTATAATAGCTTTAGCCATTTTATTTCTTTCATTCTTATTTGGGCAACTTACAGCTTGATCAACCATTTTTTGAATATGTCTACCATACTCAGGAATAATTAAGCCTGTTCTTTCTGTATTATATTCTAAGGAATCTATCAAAATTATTTATTTGGTGCTAAAATTAAAGATTTTTTTACTACAAAGAAATTATTCCATCAATTTTAGACACATCCATATACTTATTAATTACTTCATCGGGGTTTTTCATATGTTTAATTATGGTAATGCTAATGTATTTTTTATTTGAAGACTCTTTTTTCGAAACCCTACACCTTTTTAGATCGAATTTTGATAATAAATCTTCTATTTTATTTAATTCATTAAGAATTATAAATTTAAAAATATAATCAGAGGGCCATTTTTGATATTTTTTGAGATCATCACTTAATTTTTCATAGTCTTTTTTCGATGAATAATTCACATTTCAAATATACTAACAAATTATAGTTATATTTTTGTATTAATTATTTCTATAATCAATGAAAAAAATATTAGTAACTGGCGGTCCTGGAACTGGGAAAACCTCATTGGTTAACAAATTACAAAAGAATGGATATTTATGTTCTGAGGAAATAGTTAGAGATTTAACCCTCGTGAAAAGAGATGAAGGTATTGATCAATACTTTTTAAAAGATCCATTAGCTTTCAGTATTAAATTATTTAATTTAAGGTTGAAAGAATATAATAAAAGCTTTAATTCGAATTTAATTATATACGATAGAGGACCAATCGATGTTTTAGCCTATTTAAATTTTAAATCAATTGAAATACCAAAAGATTTAATTAATAATTCAAAAAGAATTAATTATAAATATTCTTTCATTTTAAATCCATGGAAAGATATTTATACTCAGGATAGTATTCGATATGAATCATATGAAGAATGTTTATTAATACATGAATTTTTAATAAAAGAATATGAAAAATTTAAAATTAAACTAATAGTTGTTCCTAACGCAACAATTATCGAAAGGGTCAGGTTCATAAAAAAATTTTTAGATTAAATGAATAGTCCATTAAACATATTATTCATGGGAACACCTGATTTTGCAGTTGACAGTTTAGACTCAATTTACAGATCTAAACATAATTTATGTTGTGTTGTAACTTCAGAAGATAAAAGGTCTGGGAGAGGTCTAAAATACAATTCAAGTCCGGTTAAAGATTATTGTATTAACAATAAGATTGATTTTATTCAACCAAATGATTTTAAAAGCAATGATTTTTTAAATCAAATTAAAGAATATGAAACAGATATAATTGTTGTTGTAGCTTTTAAAATCTTACCAAAGGAAGTCTGGTCAATTCCCTCAATTGGCACAGTTAATATCCATGCCTCGCTATTACCTAACTTAAGAGGAGCAGCACCAATTAATTGGGCTATAATTAACGGATTAAAAAAAACAGGTTTAACTAGTTTTTATATCAATCAAGGCATTGATACTGGAGATATAATCCTTCAATCTGAGATTGAAATAAAAGAAGATGATAATTTTGGAAGCCTGTATGAAAAGTTAAAGAAAAAAACAGGAAATTTTATTTTAACAACTTTAGAATGTATTAATAAAGGGTTTAGAAAGTCGCAATTAGTTACAACCAAGCTCTTAAGTGCCCCAAAATTAAATAAAAAGAATACTAGGATAAATTGGTCTAATAGCGGAATTGATATTTGTAATCAAATTAAAGGATTATCCCCGATTCCAGGTGCATGGACTACATTGAAAAAATCTAAAAGGAATATTAAAATTTATGATGCTATATTTCATAAATCAGTCAAGAATAAAGATTATGGTGAAATGTTTGTATTTGATGAAGATAAATTAATGGTCATTGTTAATGATGGATTAATTGAAATAAAGAAGTTACAAATTGAAGGAAAGAAAAAAATTAATGCATATGATTTTATTAATGGAATGAAAGAAAAAACTATAAAACTTAATTAGTTGTATAAAGGCAAAATACTAGTTTCAAATTTTACTTTGTTAAATGATCTTGAATTTAATAAAGCTGTAATAATTATGGTTAAGGATGACTATGAGGGGTCAATTGGATTTGTTTTGAATAAAAAAACCCAATATTTACTTTCAGACTTAAATGAATCTTGTAAGGGTTTAGAAATTCCAGTTTATGAGGGTGGGCCTGTTATGAAGGATTCATTACATTTTATTCACATGAAAACTAAGCTATTAAATGATAGCATTAAAATTACTCAAGATTTACACTGGGGAATAAATTTTAATAATGCGATTAATTTATTAAAACAAAAGAAAATTAAGAAATCTGAAATTAAATTTTTTATTGGCTATTCAGGATGGGGAAAAAACCAATTAAAATCTGAAAAAGAGGAAAACTCATGGCTGATATCTTCTAAATTTAAAAACAAAGATGTTCTAAACACTGAGAATGAGTTCTGGAAATCAAAATTAAATGAATTTGGAGAGTACTATAAAATCTGGTCAAATTCACCAGATAATCCTAATTTAAATTAATGTGATTATTTAACAGCTTTAATATTTTTATTGATATTGAATTTGAATAACATTTATTTCTATAATTTGTAATTGAAAATAATCCTTGAATTATATTTGTTCCAAAAATTTCGTCTGATTTAGTTAAATCAAAAGTAGATACGTCTTCCTCAAAAACTTCAAATGAATTTAGCTTTAAAATATTTATTAAATTTTTTCTCATTACTCCATTTAAACATCCAGAACTTAACTTAGGTGTATAAATTTTACCCTGATTAACTGTGAAAATATTAGAATTTATAAACTCTACAACCATTTTATCCTTATTTAGAAGAATACAGTTTTCTAATCCGTTTTCATTCGAAAAAATAGAGGCAACAACATTAATAATTTTGTTATTAGATTTTATTGATGAAATCAATTGATTATCTAAATAGAAGTCTTTAAACAAATCAACCTTGTAATCTCCAATGTTTAAAATATAGTTTGATTCTCTAACTTCTTCGGATGAAATAATAAAAGATGAATTATTAGACTCAGGTCTATATTTTCCAGATGAAGACCTAAAAACTGTAATTCTAACTCTTGAATTTTCAGTTGAGGAATTTTTTTGATGAATTTTAATAATATTTTCTTTTAAAAATTCAGGAGTATAAATTTTGGGAATATCTAACCTAATTATCCTCATTGATGACATTAGTCTAAAATAATGGTCCTCCCAGAATAGAATTTTATTATTAACTACTTTAAGTGTTTCAAAAACTGCATCTCCGTAAAGAAATCCACGATTATTTGAAAGTTGATCTGATTCATGTAGAATTTTTCCGTTAAAATTAATCATTATTTAATTTAGGAAGATCCAAGAACCTGTTTTAAATCAGCTATTTGGCTTTCCCATAGCATTTTTGATTCATCTACTTCATCCTCATCTGAAAAATCAGTAATAATTAGAGATGCATCTTTAGTAAGTTCATCAACAACAATTCTTATTTCAAAGAATGAGTTGTCTTCATTTTCTAACCATTTAAACTTAACAAATTGATTATTTTTTGATGAAATTAATTCCGCTTGTTCCTCTGAACCATCCCAAAAAAATGAGAAAATTTTTCCTCTGGAGTTTACATCATCAGCAAACCATTCAGTTAAACTTGAAGCACTAGAAATATATTGATATAACATATTTGGTGAAGCTTGGATAGGAAATTCTAATTCGTATTTGACTTTATCTGCCATCTCTGAACAATATATATATTAAAATCGATCTGAAAAAGAAAATTATTTTTTTTTTCTATCAAGTTTGTCCCTAGTTATTTAGTTTATATATTTGACGCGCATTTTGGCGAGGTAGCTCAGGTGGTTAGAGCGTCGGATTCATAACCCGGAGGTCGGGAGTTCAAGTCTCCCCCTCGCTACTTTTTTAAAAAACTTTTTGTAAAATTCTCAATTTCAAAAATCTCTTCTTTTCCAGAAAACATATTTCTAACTTTTACAATATTTTTTTCATTTTCTGACTCACCATAAATTATTACATACTTAAAATCATTTTTATCTGAGTATGTAAATTGTTTAGAAAGTTTAATATTATCAGGATAAACAAATATCTTTCTGCCAGCTAATCTTAATTGATTAATATTCTTAGCAATATTAGAAATGTATTTATTGCCAAAATTAATTACCATAATATCATTTCCAATAGTAATATTTTTAGGAAACAAACCATTCTTTTCAAGAATTAAATATATTCTTTCAAGGCCAAATGAAATGCCAATACCAGAATTATCTTTCAGGTTAAAAGCTTCAGTTAAATCTTTGTATCTGCCACCTGCTCCAATAGATCCAATTTCGGACATAGAATCCATTGAAACTTCATAAATTAATCCTGTATAATATTCTAATCCCCTTGCAAGAGATAAATCATAATCTATTTCTAATAAATCTTTGTTCTTTTCAGTCATATCAATAAGTAATTCTAATTCATTAATTAAATCCTTATCATTTTCACTTAAATAATCATTTTTTAAAACTTCTAAATAATTGTTAGCTGATGATTTATTAATTATTAATTCGAATAGTTTATCAATTTCATTATTTATTTGAAATTTAGATTTAAACTCATTTTTAACGTTCTCAATTCCAATCTTATCAATTTTGTCTAAAAGAATTATAAATTCATGAAAATTATCTTTAATTCCTATTTTCTTAGCAATTGCATTTAATACTTTTCTGTGATTAATTCTAACTCTTACATTATCTAATTTTAACTTTTTGAAAACATCTGAAAAAAGTTGAAGCATTTCATATTCAAGTAGAATAGAATTGGAACCAACAACATCAGCATCACATTGAGTAAACTCTTGAAATCTTCCTTTTTGAGGTCGATCTGCTCTCCATACATTCTGAATTTGAAATCTTTTGAATGGAAATGAAATTTCGTTTTGATGTTGAGAAACATACCTAGCAAGTGGAACTGTTAAATCAAATCTTAGACCTTTTTCAGAGATAGATGATATAAAGTCATTAAATTTTTTATTATTAAAAGAACTTATATCAGCTTTTCTAATCTTTTCACCAGAATTAATAATATTAAAAATGAATTTATCACCATCTGAACCATACTTTTGATATAAAGTTGATCTATTTTCAATTGAGGGTGTTTCTATTTCATTATAGCCGTAGCTTAAGAAAACTGATCTAATAATATTGATTATATATCTTCTTCTTTGTAATGTTAGAGGATTAAAATCTCTAGTACCTTTTGGATTTGTAGGTTTATTTGACATTATTGTATCAAATATCACCCTTTTTGAAAAAAATAAAAAATTAAGAGATTATTTTTGTTCTTTGATAACCTCAAATGGGAAATCAAAGCTAACTTCTCTGTGTAATCTTATTATAGCAGAATAGCTACCAGTTTTTTTAATATTTGAAGATAACTGAATATATTTTTTTTCAACTTCTATTCCATTATCACTCAAGCTTTTTGAGATATCAGAATTAGTAATTGAACCAAAAAGTTTTTCTCCCTCAACAGATTTAGCTTTTAGTTTCAGGTCTAATTTTTCAAGTTTTTTAACAATTTTGTTAGCATCACTAATAGCTTCTTTTTGTTTATTTTGTGATTGTTTAATTTTTTCTGTTAAAACCTTTTTATTAGAGTCAGTTGCAAGCATTGCAAGCCCGTTAGGAATTAAAAAGTTTCTTCCAAAACCATTTTTAACTTTAACGATATCATCCTTAAAGCCTAAGTTTTCAACATCTTGTTTTAAAATCAATTCCATAATTATTTTAATAAATCAGCCTGATATGGGAGTAGGGCTAAATGTCTAGCTCTTTTAATTGCTGAGGATACTTTTCTTTGAAATTTTAGAGAGGTTCCTGTTAGTCTTCTTGGAAGTATTTTACCCTGTTCATTAATAAATTTTAATAAGTAATCAGGGTCTTTATAATCAATATATTTGATACCTAATCTTTTAAATCTACAATACTTTTTTCTGTTTTTAGTAGATATATCAAGAGGTGTCAAATATCTAATCTCACCTTGATTTGAATTTATATTTATTTCAGCCATTATGCTTTTTGCTTTTTAAGTTTATTTCTTCTTTTAACAGCCCAATTATTGGCATCTTTATCTAAAGTAACATTTAAATATCTCATAATTCTTTCATCTCTCTTTAACTCCGTCTCATATAAATCGATAACATTTAAATCAGAATCGTATTCAAAATCTATTAAAGCATAAAAACCACTGAGTTTTTTCTGAATTGAGTATGCAAGTTTTTTTAAGCCCCAATTCTCAATATCAATAATTTTACAACCATTATCTTTTAAAAATTTTTCATACTTTTTAATAGCATCTTTGACCTGTTCTTCAGATAATGCGGGATTTAATATAAAAACTGACTCGTAGTGACTCATAAAATTAGGTGGCAAAAATACTGTTTATCTTTTAACAAACAAAAAAAAAGAAATTTAATTATATGGATCAACGTCAATTAATACTTTTACAGATCTAAAGTCAGGATAATTATTAAATTTCTTTAAGATTTTTTTTATCAATGATTTTTGAAAAGATAAATTTGTTTTCAGGTCTATTTTTAATAAAATATTAGTGATATAAAAGTTATTTATTCTACTTACCAACGGATATTCTGGACCTAAGACGTCAAAATTTGAAATATTAGTTAGTGAATTTGCTAACCATTTTGAACTAATATTTAATTTTTCCTTTTTCTTACTTTTTAAAACTATCTTAATTAACCTAGTAAAAGGAGGATAATTAAAGTCTCTTCTTTGAATAAGCTGATTTTTATAAAAGTTTTCATCATCATTTTCAACTATTCTTCTATTTACATAATGATTGATGTTTTTAGTTTGAATAATAACCTTGCCTCTGCTCCCTGATCTACCTGCCCTTCCTGAAACCTGTTTAATTAATTGAAAATATCTTTCATGAGATCTAAAATCAGGATAATTCAGTAGAAAATCTGATTCTATAACACATACTAAAGATACATTGCCAAAGTCTAAACCTTTAGTAATCATTTGAGTTCCAACTAAAATTTGATATTCATTATTTTCAAAATCATTTATCAAATTCTTAAAGCTTGATTTTCTTCTAGTTGAATCATAATCGAGTCTAGCAACTCTAACGTCTGGAAATATTGATTTTATTTCATTTTCAACAAGTTGAGTTCCAATACCCTTTCTTTGTAAAGCATTAAGACCACATGAATTACAAGATTGTGATTCATTTTTTGAAAATCCGCAGTAATGACATTTTAATTTTTTTTGATTTATATGAAGAGTTAGACTAACATCACAATTTGGGCACTGTTCAACACTTAAGCAAGCTGAACATTGTAAGTAAGTTGAATATCCCCTTCTATTTCTAAAAATTATAACCTGTTTGTTTTCAGATAATGTTAATTTGATTTCTTTAATCATTAAATCAGACAAAATAATAGAATCTTCATTCTTGGAGTCAACAAAAATCAATTCAGGAGATTTAAAATCTCCAAATCTAGAGTTTAACTCAATCAAAGAATATTTATTATTAATCGCATTATTAAAGCTTTCAATACTTGGTGTTGCAGAGGCCAATACACAGCCTGTTTTATATTGTTTTGAAACAAAAACTGCTAAATCTCTAGCGTTATATAGTGGTCTTGACTCAAATTGCTTGTATGAGACTTCATTCTCTTCATCAACTATTATTAATCCTAAGTTTGTAAGAGGTAAGAAAATTGAAGATCGAGCACCTAATACTACTTTTGGCATTTTTGAATCAATTAAATCATTCCAAATCTCATATCTTTTATTTGGATTTATCCATGAATGATATACATGTAGGTTATTCGGAAAGAATTTTTCTAATCTGGTAACAAGTTGTGTTGTTAAAGCAATTTCAGGAACAAGGAATAAAACATCTAATTTTTTATGAATTACCTCTTTTATTAACTCAATATAAATTTCTGTTTTTCCAGATGATGTTACTCCCTTAAATAATACAACTCTTTTTTTATCAACTTCACTTTTAATTTTATTGAACGAGATTTTTTGATTTTTTGATAATTCAATTGATTTATTAATATCAACATTAGAATGAATAAATCTATCTATTTTTGATTTTGATTTTAATAGTATATTTTTTTTTACTAGTGTATTTAAGATAGCGTCTGATATTTTAAATTTTTCTTTTAACTTATTCTTTGATAAACTAAAGTTCTTTTTTTGATTCCTAAAATAACTAACAATATTCTTATGATTTTGACTTCTCAACAAAGAAAATGAATTTGAATTTTTAAATAAAAAATGGTTTAATTCATAAATATTTTCAGTTTTGGGAATGTAGCCATCATAGATCTCTTCTTTAACTTTTAAATAATTATTTAAAACTAATTCATCAATTAATTTAACTGATTCTTTTCCAAATAATTTTATTATATCAATGAATGATATTTCATTAAAACTAGAAATAGATGCAAATAAATTATTGGCTTTTTCAGATAAATTATTTTCTGTACCTTCATTTAAAACTTCGATAATAGTTTCACTTTTTATTAGCAATAATTTTGGCAATGCTGTTTCATAAATCTTTCCAATTGGACACATATAATAATTACTTATCCATTCAAAAAATTTAATTTGATTTTTATTGATACAAGGTTTATCATCAACGATGTATTCAATTTCTTTGAGCTCATAATCAAAAGTTTTATTTGAAGATTTACCTATTACAATTGCAGTGTACAGTTTTTTCTTTCCAAAACTAACAACAACTCTTGATCCAATTGAAATACTTTTAAACTCATTAATCGATAATGCGTAATCAAAAGTTTTGTCAATAGGGAGTGGCAAAACAACTTCAATAGAATTTATTCCAGTCAATATATAGTGTAAGTTTATTTAAATTAGCATTTTCAATTATAATGTAATTTATGGATTTAATTGTTGCATCTCATAACGAAAATAAAGTTTTAGAATTTAAAAATATATTAGGAGATAAATTTTTAATTAAAAGCTTAAATGATTTAAATTTTAAAGATGAAATTCCAGAAAATAAGAATACAATTAAAAAAAATGCTGTTTACAAGTCAAATTTTATTTATAAAATCTTTAAGTGTAATGTTTTTTCTGATGACACAGGCCTAGAAATTGAAGCTCTTAACAATGAGCCAGGTGTAAAATCAGCTAGATATTCAGGAGAAAAAAGAGATATAAAAAAAAATATTCAATTAGTTCTAAAAAAAATGGAAGGATTAATGAATAGAAAAGCTAGGTTCAGGACTGTTATATCTTTGATTTATTATGGTAAAGAATATTGTTTTGAAGGAATTGTAAATGGAAGTATAACAGAAAATCCTATTGGTGATAATGGATTTGGTTATGATTCAATTTTTAAACCTGACGGATATAAAAAAACATTTGCACAACTCTCAATGAATAAAAAAAATAAAATTAGTCATAGGGCATTAGCAATAAATAAATTAATTGATTTTCTAAAGAAAAATTAATTTAATGTAAGTTTACACTGTAATGAAATTTAAAATCTTTTATACCTCGTGTTTTATTATGTTTTCTCAGTTAATAAGTAGTCAAGAAAAAGTAATTGGTGTTATTGAAAACGATGCAGATTCCAAGCCAATTTCTAATGTTCACGTTATTAATCTAAATTCTGTAAGTGGCGCAATAAGTAATAATGATGGAGTTTTTGTGATTAATGCTAATGTTAATGATACATTATTCTTCTCATATTTAGGTTTTAAATCAATTAAAGTTAGAGTTACAAATGATTTGATAAAATTTAAAAATTCTAAAATTAAATTAACTGAACTGGCATATGCTTTAGAGGAAATAATTGTTACACCTTATAAATTAACAGGGTACCTTGAAATTGATGCTAAAAATGTTCCAATTAGTAAATCATACAGGTATAATATTCCTGGGCTACCATCTAAAGGATATGAAGCAGGCTCAAGAAATCCAGGCGCTCTAAGTAAAGTTTTTGGAGCAATATTTAATCCAGTTGATTTTTTATATAATCTTTTTGGAAAAAAACCAAAACAACTCAAAAAAATTCAATTAATGAAAAATGATTTTAGGATAAGAGAGTTATTAAGTTCAAAATTTGACAGAGAAACATTAGTTGAGCTTTTACAAATTGAAAAGTTTGATATAGATGAAATTTTAAGAAACTGTAGTTATTCTGAAAGTTTTATTGTTAATGCTAATGATTTACAAATCTTGGAAGCTATTAGTCAATGCTATGAAGAATTTAAGTTGTTAAATAGAAAATAACACTTGTAATTTTTTAACATTATCTTTGCATTTTTAAATTCATGAATAATAATTATATTAACGCTATATCCCCAATTGATGGTAGATATTACAGTCAAACTCATTTTCTTGATGAATTTTTTTCAGAAAAAGCATTAATTAAGTATAGATTAAGGGTTGAGATTGAATATTTTATCAAACTAACAGAGACAGATATTAATCAGCTTAAGGATTGGAATAAAAACAACAATTCCAAATTAAGAGATATTCATATCAATTTTGACGATTCAGATGCTATCAAAGTAAAAGAAATTGAAAAAACAACAAATCATGATGTAAAGGCAGTAGAATATTTTTTAAAAGAAAAGTTTGAATTATTAGGTTTTGAAAAATATTCTGAATTTATCCATTTTGGCCTGACATCTCAAGACATAAACAATACGGCTATACCTCTTTCATTAAAAGAATATTTTAATAACTATTCTAAATTATTAGGGAATCTCATAGAAAAACTTAAAGATAAGGCTAACAAATACAAAGATATTGCAATGTTGGCTAGAACACATGGTCAACCTGCATCTCCAACAAAACTTGGTAAAGAATTTGAAGTGTTTATAGTTCGTTTGGAAAATCAAATAAAACATTTAGAAAAGATTCCTTTTTGCTCTAAATTTGGAGGTGCAACGGGGAATTTTAATGCACACCATCTAGCATATCCAAAAATTGATTGGAAAAAATTTGCTCAATCACTTGTTGGTAATTTAGGTTTGGAATTGTCTTACCCAACTACTCAAATAGAGCATTACGATAATTTAGCTGCAATATTTGATAACCTAAAAAGAATTAATTCAATCATAATTGATTTAAATAAAGATATGTGGATATATATATCAATGGATTATTTCAAACAAAAAATTAAAACAGGTGAAATTGGATCGTCTGCCATGCCACACAAAGTCAATCCAATTGACTTTGAAAACTCAGAAGGTAATTTAGGTTTCGCCAACTCAATATTTAATCATTTATCATCAAAATTACCTATATCTAGATTACAGAGAGATCTTACTGACAGTACAGTTTTAAGAAATATTGGTGTGCCTATAGCTCATACTGTGATTGGAATAAACTCTACAATAAAAGGGATAAATAAAATTTTAGTAAATACTGAAAAAATTAATTCAGACCTGGAAAAGAACTGGATTGTTATAGCTGAAGGTATTCAAACAATTCTAAGAAGAGAAGGGTTTCCAAAGCCATACGAGGCATTAAAAGAATTAACCAGGAACAATCGAGAAATTAATAAAAAAACATTTATCGACTTTATTGAAAAATTGGAAATTAGTGATGAAACAAAAAAAGAACTAAAGAAAATTAGTCCATTTAATTATACAGGTATTTGAAATTAAAGAAATTACATTTTGTTATTACAATCATTGTTATTGCAATTCTTTCAAGACTAATTCCTCATCCACCTAATTTTACACCAATTACAGCTGTTGCATTATTTTCAATAATTAATTTTAAAAACAAGTATACAGGTCTTTCAGTTCCAATTGTATGCTTATTTATATCAGATTTAATGATAGGTATTTCTTTAATTAACTTGTTTGTATACTTATCATTTATTGTAATTAGCGGAGTTGGTTATATTTTCGGTAAAATAAATTTAAAATCAATTCTTCTATCTAGTTTAATTTTCTTTATTGTTACAAACTTTGGAGTATGGTTAATTGGTTACCCGAATACTTTGGAGGGTTTTATTGCATGTTATGTTGCTGCAATACCTTTTTTTGGATGGACTTTAGCTGGTGATTTATTTTATTCTTTATCAGCAAAACTATCTCTAAAATTTTTTGAGAAAAAATATATCTCACTTAAAATTAATTAGGAATCACATTGCCTGAATAAATAGTATAAACATTAATTAAAAATTATTCTCGAAATGCTTTATGGTAATTAGATAGCTAAAAAACCTTTAGTTTTTAAAAAGCATCCTTATTTTAATTTAATCACTATTCTTTTGTCCTGAATACTTTTCAATGATTTTTGTTTCAATCTCAGGAATATTTTTGTCTAAAATTTTAAATTTATTGTGCATTTCTTGTTTAAAATTTAGATTAGATTTCTTTAGCTCACTTAACTCTATTCTCTTATTCCTCTTCTCCTGTGGAGGGTTTAATTTTTCAGCAATATCATATTGTTGTACTTGTTTGATATATTCAGATGGAAGTAATTTACCTGCTTTCTCAATGTCTG